>NZ_JAMPZF010000025.1:0-1572 GCF_024747315.1 Vibrio sp. HS-50-1
GAGACGCACATGCACCCTAACCTAAAATAAACTCTGATAAATCCGTGCCTGTTTGGGCACTAAAACCCCAATGCGTTTCGAATCGCCTTGAACGTCTTGTTATTCCGCAACTAAAGTCGGCTATGTTTACACCTAATCTTTTGATATGACGAGAAATTTTCGGTATGCAGGCAAAAATCGAAGCCGAAGTATTTGGCAGCTCACTACCTTAAATCGCTTTAGCGTCACTCTTTAATTGCTGCGCCATATTAAGGTGCGCTTAAAGCGCTTTAAGGCTAGCATGGAAATGACCAATATTCGCCCTTTTCGCCGCTTTTCCACCCTATTACCCCGCCACTTTCACTCTTAGGCTACAATCACGTACATTCAGCCTGAGAGATCCGTTGCGGAAATAACGCTTTCTATACGGCAATTTGCCTCCTTTCTGGCAAGCTACCGCCCTCTTTATGATCAAAAGCGCTATGAATCGTAGCACCTATATACATGAAACAAATAGAAAAACAGTATGAATATGTGTGGTCGCGCGCGCAATTAGACGGCGCAATGCACGCTAATTACAAAAGAGCTGATAGATTGAAGGGGCTGTATAAATAAACAGGTAAATTTTATCATGAAAAGTCAGTTTTTACTTAGTGTAAAAGAGCACATGCTTACTCGTCATTATGCGAATAAAACCATCGAAAGTTATCTATTTTGGATAAAACGCTTTATCACTTTCCACCAGCTTGCCCACCCTTCAACACTAGCAGAAGATGATGTCGTTCAGTTCCTGAGTTACTTAGCGGTAAAAGAAAAAGTTGCGGTAAAAACGCAAGCTTTGGCACTGAACTCAATATCATTTTTATATCGTGATTATTTCAAAACTCCACTATCACTTGATATGAGATTTCAGAAATCTCTGACCGAAAAGAAACTTCCCGTTGTGTTAACCAGGGAGGAGATCCGACGATTCGTTCAACATATCGACCCGAGGTATAAACTCCATATTCAGCTGCTTTATGGCTCAGGGCTTCGAGTCATGGAGTGCTTGCGCTTAAGAGTTCAAGACATCGATTATGATTATGGTGCAGTTCGCGTTTGGCAAGGAAAAGGAGGTAAAAATCGTACAGTCACATTAGCCAAAGAACTGCATGAACCACTCAAAGCTCAAGTTAATTTAGCAAGAGATTACTATTTTAAAGATAGACACATGCCTGGTTATGCGGGCGTATACATCTCTGAAGGTTTACGACGTAAATACCCAAAAGCGGAGCTAGATTTTAACTGGCACTTTTTATTCCCATCAACAAAGTTAAGTACAGATCGGGACACCGGAGAGCTCAGAAGACATCATATCAATGAAAGTGCAATACAAAGAGCGGTAAAGCGCGCTGCAACGGATGCGTGTATCGAGAAAACAGTAACATGCCATACACTCAGGCACAGCTTTGCCACACATTTATTGGAGTCTGGTGCTGACATTAGAACAGTACAAGAGCAGCTTGGTCACACCGATGTAAAAACCACCCAGATTTATACTCACGTTATCGAGCGCGGGGCTGGTGGCGTGTTGAGTCCATTATCCAGCCTTTA
>NZ_JAMPZF010000026.1:0-52286 GCF_024747315.1 Vibrio sp. HS-50-1
GAGCGTGGTATCCTAACTGTAGGTGACGAAGTTGCTATCGTAGGTATCAAAGACACTACTACTACTACATGTACTGGTGTTGAGATGTTCCGTAAGCTTCTAGACGAAGGCCGTGCAGGTGAGAACGTTGGTGCACTTCTACGTGGTACTAAGCGTGACGAAGTTGAACGTGGTCAAGTACTAGCGAAGCCTGGTTCAATCACTCCACACACTAAGTTCGAATCAGAAGTATACGTACTGTCTAAAGATGAAGGTGGTCGTCACACTCCATTCTTCAAAGGCTACCGTCCACAGTTCTACTTCCGTACAACTGACGTAACTGGTGACATCCAGCTACCAGAAGGCGTAGAAATGGTAATGCCAGGTGACAACGTACAGATGACTGTTGAGCTAATCGCACCAATCGCAATGGACGAAGGTCTACGTTTCGCGATCCGTGAAGGTGGCCGTACAGTAGGTGCTGGTGTTGTTGCTAAGATCTTCGACTAATTCATAACGAATTAAACGAAATCTTGCACTCTGCTTCTTTATGAAGAAAGCGCATCGAGAAAGGGAAGCTTAGGCTTCCCTTTTTTATATCTAAATTATATTTGGTTATAAGTGTTCGTAGGAAATACGTTAATTTTTTAATTTAAAAACAGAATATTACCGGCTCTATTTTTCAACACCTTTAGTCGTAACACCTAACCCTCTGATCTTTGCCTACTGTCACCAAATCTATATAACAAAATATTCTGAACAGGCCTATCAATGCGACTGGTAACAAGAACTATTCTTGTTTATATTGGTTGCCACAGGTTAATTTAATAGGTTTTTGAGTATGTACGTTTGTCTTTGCCATGGGGTCTCCGACAAGAAAATTAGGAAGTTGGCGATAGATGAAGGCGTAACGGATATTAAAGGAATCAAAAAATGCACAGCATTGGGTAGCCAATGTGGTAAGTGCATCAGACAGGCCAAGGATATTTTAGCGGAAACCAGTTACACGGTATTCAAACAAGCTAGCTAATTACTGTGAGCATGCGGTAATTAAGTAATTATTTGCCTAGCGTTTTGACACCTTCTCATTTGCTTCTACATTTAAATGAAGCTAAAGAGGAGGTTTTTGTCATGAAAGGCGATCCAATCATCATCCAACATCTCAATAAAGTGCTCGGAAATGAGCTCATCGCTATTAATCAGTATTTTCTTCATGCTCGAATGTATAAGGACTGGGGGTTAAAGCACCTAGCAGATAAGGAATATCACGAATCTATCGATGAGATGAAACATGCCGATCATCTGATTGAGCGTATTTTGTTTCTTGAGGGCTTACCGAATCTACAAGATTTAGGCAAGTTGATGATAGGTGAAGATACTAAAGAAATGCTCGAGTGTGACTTAAAGCTTGAAATGGCCGCCATTCCAGATTTAAAAGATGCGATTGCCTATGCTGAAGACATTCGAGACTATGTGTCTCGCGATCTGTTTCAAGATATTCTTGAAGATGAAGAAGAGCATGTTGACTGGCTAGAGACGCAACTTGGCTTGATTGAAATGTCTGGCATTGAGAACTACCTCCAAGCGCAATACGTAGACGAAGAGTAATAGCGTCCAGGATTTTGCGTACTTCAATTGTAAGAAGAAAAGAGCACCTGACTCGAAAATCAGGTGCTTATCCCCGCTATCTGGTCTAATCTCTTTTATTATCGGCTTTTTAAGGATATTGCTCGCAATCTTGCCTATGAAGTTTGATTTCTATCCGATAGAATTTATCCCCCCTTACCTAAAAATAAAAAAGAGAAACGTCCATGTCTGAAGACAATCGCCAAGCAGCCACTCCAGAAGAAGAACATCGCCAAAAAGCATTGGATTACCATGCTTATCCAACTCCAGGGAAGATTGCTGTCGAATTGACAAAACCTGCGGAAACGGCGGGTGATCTTGCCCTTGCTTACAGCCCAGGTGTTGCAGAACCAGTGCGTGAAATCGCACAAAACCCTGATAACGTGTACAAGTACACAGCGAAAGGCAACATGGTTGCTGTTATTTCTAACGGTACCGCTATCCTGGGTCTAGGTAACCTAGGTCCACTTGCATCTAAGCCAGTGATGGAAGGTAAAGCGTTACTGTTTAAACGTTTTGCTGGCCTTGACTCGATTGATATTGAAGTTAAGCACCGCACGATCGATGAATTTGTTGATACTGTTGCAAGCATTGCAGACACTTTTGGTGGTATCAACCTTGAAGATATTAAAGCACCAGATTGTTTTGAGATTGAAAAGCGTCTAATTGAGCGTTGTGATGTACCAGTATTCCACGATGATCAGCACGGTACTGCGATTGTAACAGCGGCAGGCATGCTGAACGCGATCGAACTTCAAGGTAAGAAGCTTGAAGACTCAACGATCGTTTGTCTTGGCGCTGGCGCTGCAGCCGTTGCGTGTATGGAGCTGCTGATTAAATGTGGTGCAATGCGCGAAAAAATTTACATGCTGGATCGTAAAGGTGTAATCCACACTCGTCGTGATGATCTTAATGAATACAAGCAGCTATTCGCAAACAACACGGACAAACGCACATTAGAAGACGTGATTGAAGGCGCGGATCTGTTCCTAGGTGTATCTGGTCCAAACCTATTGCCAGCGGAAGCGTTGAAGCTGATGGCAGATAAGCCAATCGTATTTGCATGTTCGAATCCAGATCCTGAAATTAAGCCGGAACTTGCCCACGCTGTTCGTGATGATTTGATCATGGGGACTGGCCGTAGTGATTACCCGAACCAAGTAAACAACGTATTGTGTTTCCCATTCATCTTCCGTGGTGCTCTTGATGTGCGCGCAAGTGAAATCAATGATGAAATGAAACTTGCAGCCGTTGAGGCGATTCGTGAGCTAGCAAAAGAGCCTGTACCTGAAACTGTATTGAAGGCCGCAGGCGTCGATAAGCTTGAGTTTGGTGCAGACTACATCATTCCAAAACCAATGGACTCACGTTTACTACCACGTGTTGCAAAAGCTGTGGCTCAGGCGGCAGTTGATTCAGGTGTTGCTCGTATCGAGATGCCTGAAAACTACATGGCAGAGTAATATATCTATTAGATGTGATGTACAAAAAATGGGACGCAATCGCGTCCCATTTTTTATGTCATTCTTTTGGCTCGAGATAAGAATTGCTATCTGAAGCCTCAAGCCTCGCTTTTTTACTCTTCGTCAAACGACTCAAATTCGATGCCCATTTCCGTCATCAGTGCTTTTACTTCTGTTGGAATATCATCTGGACGGTCTTTACGAAGGTCTTCATCTGTTGGAAGTGGCTGACCTGTGTACGCGTGCAAAAATGCTTCGCATAGTAATTCACTATTGGTTGCATGGCGTAAGTTATTGATCTGACGGCGAGTACGCTCATCAGTTAGCACTTTTAAAACTTTTAGCGGGATAGAGACGGTAATTTTTTTTACTTGTTCGCTTTTTTTGCCGTGCTCTGCATATGGGCTAATGTATTCGCCATTCCAGTCAGCCATTGCACACCTTCATTTATGTAATCGGTTAAAAATAATTTAGGTGCTGATTTTAGCTGCATTTACCGCCATAAGCAAAGACATATAGACGTCTAGAAGTGTTGACGTCTTATTTTTTGACGAGTAAAGTGAACAGAACAGCAAAGGAAGCGTGTTGATCACTTTATTTTACTTATTAGATATAGCGCATTCCTATTTAGAAGTCATTACCCGTGAAAGGATACACCCATGAGCTCTCGCAAACCTGCGACCATTGCAGTACGCACTGGTATTGAATCAGACAGCCAATATCGCGCTGTCGTTCCACCTATTTATCTTTCCACTAACTATGGTTTTCCTGCTTTTGGTGAAGTACCTAAGTATGATTACACGCGATCTGGAAATCCAAACCGCGGACTGTTGGAAAGTGCGTTATCTGAACTCGAGTCTGGAAAAGGAGCGGTTGTCACGAACTGCGGTACGTCGGCATTAAATTTATGGGTGTCCGCTTTTCTTGGCTCTGATGATCTCATTATTGCTCCTCACGATTGTTATGGCGGCACCTATCGTCTTTTTAATACCCGAGCCAACAAAGGCGATTTTAAGGTTCAGTTTGTCGATCAATCAGACGAGCAAGCTTTGGATGCAGCATTAGCACAAAAACCAAAACTCATTTTGCTAGAAACTCCGTCAAACCCTCTGGTTCGCGTAGTGGATATTGCAGCTACCTGTGAAAAAGCGAAACAAGTCGGCGCGTTAGTTGCGGTGGACAATACCTTTTTGACACCCGTGTACCAAAAACCTTTAGAGCTAGGTGCGGATTTTGTTATCCACTCCACAACGAAGTACATCAACGGTCATTCAGACGTGATTGGTGGCGTGATCATCACCAAAACAGAAGCGCATGCAGAAGAGCTTGCATGGTGGGGCAATTGCATTGGTGCGACTGGCACACCTTTCGATAGTTATATGACGTTGCGAGGCATTCGTACACTTGGTGCTCGCATGCGAGTGCATGAAGAGAGTTCACAGCAGGTACTGGCTTATCTCCAGAAGCAAGCGTTAGTTAAAACCATTTATCATCCAAGCCTGCCGGAGCACCCGGGTCATGACATTGCTAAAAAGCAGCAAACGGGCTTTGGCTCTATGCTGAGCTTTGAGTTTGCCGGTTCGTTTGAGCAGTTAAAAGTGTTCGTTAAAGAGCTCCAACTGTTTTCATTGGCTGAGTCATTAGGTGGAGTAGAAAGCTTGATTTGTCATCCGGCATCCATGACGCATCGCGCTATGGGAGAGGAAGCACTGGCAGAAGCGGGGGTGTCACATCAACTATTGCGTTTGTCTGTTGGCTTGGAAGATGCGCAAGATCTCATCACGGATTTAGAGCAAGCATTCTCTAAAGCTGCCCAACAATAGGAGACGAGAATAATGACTGTACAACGTCAGCTGCATAAGTTTGGTGGCAGTAGCTTAGCAAACCCAGAATGCTATTTACGCGTTGTGGATATTCTTAAGGAGTATTCGACGGAAAATGATCTTGTGGTCGTCTCGGCGGCAGGAAAAACCACTAACCGCTTGATTGAGTTCCTGGAAGGGCTAGACAAAGATGGCCGAATCGCGCATGAAGCACTTCAAAGCCTAAGGCAGTTCCAAACGGAGCTAATAGAAAACTTGTTGGAAAATGAAGTACAAGAAGAACTATTAGCGTTACTGCATGATGAGTTCAGTACCTTATCTGAGCTGACAGCACCACTCACTGGCGCGCAAAAAGCCGCTGTACTAGGACACGGAGAAGTTTGGTCTGCTCGCCTATTGGCCGCGTTATTATCTCAACGTTCTATCCCCGCTGTCGCACAAGATGCACGAGCGTTTTTACGTGCGGAAGCCGGGACTCAACCTGAAGTTGATCGCGCTCGTTCATATCCTTTGATAAAAGAAGTTCTCGCGCAACACAATCATAAACGTGTGGTAATTACTGGCTTTATGGCTCAGGACGAGGCGGGCGAAACCATTTTACTTGGTCGTAATGGCTCTGATTATTCTGCAACTGTCATTGGTGCTCTCGCTGAAGTGAGCACGGTCACCATTTGGAGTGACGTTGCCGGTGTCTATAGTGCCGATCCGCGTTTGGTGGCAGACGCGTGTCTGTTACCGTTACTTCGATTGGATGAAGCCAGCGAACTCGCCCGTTTAGCCGCCCCAGTCCTACACAGTCGCACACTTCAGCCTGTGGCGCAAAGTACTATGGATCTCAACCTCAAGTGTAGCTATCTGCCGGAATCGGGCTCCACTCGTATTGAGCGTGTCTTAGCGTCTGGCCGTGGCGCTAAAATTATTACCTCGCTGGATGATGTTTTATTGGTGCAGCTGTCTTTCATGCATGGGCACGACTTCGAAAAAACACAGAATGATGTATTACAAGCGTTGCAGCGAGCGCAATTGGAGCCATTGGCATTTGAGGCACAGCCCGATCAACACACGTTGCGCTTGGCGTATACCGCAGAAATTGCCGGTGGCGCACTGAAATACTTACAAGAGCTTGCGGTTGAAGCGGAGATTAAGCTCAAAGAAGGCTACTCTCTCTTGGCGGCGGTAGGCGCTGGCGTTACGAAAAACGCCAACCATTGTTTTGGTTTTTATCAGAAGTTAAAACACTCTCCGGTTGAATTTATTTCTGAAACTGAGTCGGGGCTGAGTTTAGTCGCCGTTTTGCGTCGTACTGATACCGAAGTGTTGGTTCAAACGATTCATAGCCAGTTGTTCCAAGCGCAAAAGCGCGTGGCGGTGGCTTTATGTGGCAAGGGCAACATTGGTTCTAGTTGGTTAAATTTATTTGCAACTCAAAAAGGTGAGCTCGAAAAACGTCATGGCATGAGCTTTGACCTTGTCGCGGTCGTGGATAGTCAAACCTACTGGTTCGATGAGCAAGGTATTGATGCAGCAAGTGTTGCTGAACGATTTGATGATGAAAGCCTAGCAAACGATGGATCTTGGTTGACTCACTTAGGAGCGCTAAAAAATTACGATGAAGCCGTAGTGCTTGATGTGACAGCGAGTAAAGACTTAGCTCAGCGCTATGTAGAAATTGCGCAGCAGGGCATTCATTTGATTTCCGCTAACAAAGTGGCGGGTTCGGCTGATAGCCAGTATTACCATCAGGTTCAAGATGCATTCGCTAAAATTGGTCGTTATTGGCTGTACAATGCGACGGTTGGTGCGGGGTTACCGATAAACCATACCGTGCGAGATCTACGTGAAAGTGGTGATGAGATCGTTGCTCTATCGGGTATTTTCTCAGGGACGTTATCATGGTTATTCCAACAATTTGACGGCTCAGTACCATTTAATGATTTAGTCGACCTCGCTTGGCAGCAAGGTTTAACAGAGCCTGATCCTCGTTCTGATTTAGATGGTTCAGATGTGATGCGTAAGCTGGTTATCTTGGCTCGAGAGTCTGGTCTCGATATTGAGCCGGGCAGCGTTAAGGTTGAATCTCTGGTACCAGAAGAATTAACAGAACTTAGCATCGATGACTTCTTCGATAACGGAGGACTGTTGAGTGAAATACTGCAAGAGCGCCTGACAAAAGCACAGAGAAACGACCAAGTGCTTCGCTACGTTGCTCGTTTAGAAAAAAATGGTAAAGCGACGGTGGGAGTAGAAGCGTTATCTCGTGAACATGCGCTCGCCAACCTACTGCCGTGCGACAACATTTTTGCCATTGAAAGTAAGTGGTACAAAGATAACCCACTCGTTATTCGAGGGCCTGGCGCAGGAAGAGAAGTGACAGCCGGCGCGATTCAATCCGACCTCAACCGATTAGCCGGTTTATTCTAAAGTTGCGAGATACCTAAAACCCTGGAACCCGACCAGGGTTTTTTATTTTTCCTTCAGTGCCATACTGAAGTATCGGCTTGTGATAAGTGGTGAAATAACGTTCAAGCAATAACTTGAACTATCCTCATTATTAACTTGAGAAAAATTCATAATTACAAGGTTGACATTAAATCGTATTCAATACATTCTGTAGACATATAGACGTCTAAACGTCGATTTAAGGAATTTGTTTTCGTGGCGGAGTGCCACAGGGAGAGTAAGATGGGATACACGCACGCAGGCCATATTGACGCCTTGAACCAGAATATTGCTGAGTTGTCAGACAACATCAATGTATCATTTGAGTTTTTTCCACCAAGCAGCGCTAAGATGGAAGAGACACTCTGGAATTCAGTGCACCGTCTTAAAACGCTCCAACCTAAATTTGTTTCTGTGACTTACGGCGCGAACTCTGGCGAGCGTGACAGAACGCACTCCATCATTAAAGAAATCAAAGCAACAACCGGATTGGTTGCTGCTCCTCACCTCACTTGTATTGATGCGACTCGCGAAGAGTTGATTAATATTGCCGATGATTACTGGAATAATGGCATTGAAAATATCGTTGCTCTGCGTGGTGATATTCCTCCTGGTGGCGGTGCGCCTGACATGTATGCCTCGGATTTGGTTGAGTTGCTGAAATCACGTCACGATTTTGATATCTCAGTTGCCGCATTTCCTGAGGTTCACCCTGAAGCTAAAAGTGCGCAGTCTGACTTATTGAACCTAAAACGTAAGGTTGATGCTGGCGCAAACCGTGCAATTACTCAGTTCTTTTTTGATGTTGAGTCTTATCTGCGATTCCGTGACCGTTGTGTAGCGGCAGGAATTGACGTGGAAATTGTGCCAGGAATTTTGCCTGTATCGAACTTTAAGCAAGCCTCTCGCTTTGCTGCGCAGAACAATGTGAAAGTACCAGGCTGGATGAGTAAACAGTTCGAAGGCTTGGATGATGATCCGGTGACTCGTCAGCTTGTGGGAGCAAGCCAAGCTATTGATATGGTGCGCGTACTTAGTCGTGAAGGCGTTAAGGATTTCCACTTCTACACCCTAAACCGTGCAGAGATGACTTACGCTTTATGTCATACGCTAGGCGTTCGTCCTCGCGCTGTAGTAGGTGCATAAATCGGGTTTCAAAAAGACAAAAGGCTTGCCAAGTGGCAAGCCTTTTTCGTTGTATCAAAGTAAAAGGAATTAACCAATCACTTCAAGTTCTGTTAGGACTTCTTCAGCCCACGTGATCCACGTTTCACGTAACAGTAGGTTACGACGAAGCGTTAAACGCTCTAGGCGAGCTTGTTTGTCTAAAGTTGACGGCGTTGCGTAGTAAGCCGCTTCAATTTCTTTGTAGTGAGAAACCAGTTTGCGAGACTCTTCAACCAGTTCGGCGAGTTGATCACGGAAAGGTGTTGATGGTTGAACGGCACATGCCATCAATTTCGCTGAAAATTCATCACGAACAGTCGGGTGTGCAGTTGGTTGATCAAACCATTCTCCTAAAGCGCTGCGACCAGCATCTGTGATGGAGTAAACCTTACGGTCTGGTTTGCCTTCTTGGGGTTCTAATACGCAAGTAACCAGCTCTTTCTCGGCCATTTTATTGAGTTCACGGTACACTTGTTGGTGGCTTGCTTTCCAGAAGTAACCGATGCTAGCAGAGAATTCTTTAGTGATATCGTAACCGGTTGCGTCGCGAGTGCTAAGAACAGTTAAGATTACGTGTGGTAATGACATGTCTTCAATCCAAATGGTCAATAAACTTGTAAACAAGCTACTTATACTTTCAGCTGTGCTCTTTCTGGCACTTGAGTTTTTTAATGTATAAGTAGCACCAACAATGTTGGTCCTGTCACCTTAAAGCCGTTTATCACCTAGAGAGATGGGGAGTCCCATCATGGCTGGAGCAGGTATGATTGGATTTATGAGCTCTCAGCAGGCAAGTAGTATATAAATAATAAGCATGAAGTGGAATAGTAGGACAAAATTACCCTAAAAAACTAACATAATAATCAATAGTGTTAACTTGTGGTTTTTTATTCTTTTTGCGTGGTAATTTTTGGGTTTTTTATAGTTTATTAAACTACCTTTTGGTTGCGCAATTATCCAGCGCCAAAAAAAAGCTGAGCACTTACTCAGCTTTTTTATTACAAATGAAGCGATTAGCCTGTGTTGCGCATGCCAGCTGCAATACCAGCAATTGTCACCATTAGCGCTTCTTCTAGGTTTGCAGATGCTTCTTCGGTTTGGCGTGTACGGTATAGCAACTCGGCTTGTAGCATGTTCAATGGCTCAACGTAGATGTTGCGCAAGCGAATCGATTCGAGTCCCCAAGGGTCATGCTGCATCAAGTTTTCGTTGTTCTCTACATTCAGTACTGCTTTGATATCTTCTTGAAGCTGAGCGCGAAGCTTTTCACCGAGTGGACGGAGTGATTCATCCACCAATCGCTCATCGTAATAGCGAGAAATATCGATATTACACTTCGAGTACACCATTTCTAACATGCCAAGGCGAGTCGAGAAGAACGGCCATTCACGACACATCTCTTCGAGCAACGCTTGGTGGCCTTTATCGATCGAGTATTGAATCGCTTCACCCGCACCTAACCATGCTGGAAGTACCAAACGATTTTGGCTCCACGAGAAGATCCACGGGATTGCACGTAAGCTTTCCACTCCGCCCTTCGGATTACGTTTTGCAGGACGAGAGCCAAGTGGCAACTTACCGAGCTCGAGCTCTGGTGTCGCTTGACGGAAGTAAGGCACAAAATCAGGCTCGCCGCGAACTACGTTGCGATAAGACTCGCAGCTAACTTCTGATAGCACTTCCATTAAGTCGCGCCATTCTTGTTTTGGCTCTGGTGGTGGCAATAGGTTGGCTTCTAGAATCGCGCTCGCGTAAAGGTTAAAACTGTTTACGGCGACGTCTGGGAGACCGAGTTTAAAGCGGATCATCTCGCCCTGTTCTGTTACGCGCAAACCACCTTTCAAGCTTTTTGGTGGTTGAGACAGAAGTGCAGCGTGTGCTGGCGCGCCACCGCGGCCTACTGTACCGCCACGACCGTGGAATAGAGTCAGTTCAACACCTTCTTCTTCCGCCACTTTTACTAACGATTCCATCGCATGGTACTGAGCCCAGCCTGCAGACATGACACCCGCATCTTTCGCTGAGTCAGAGTAACCAATCATGACCATTTGGTGGTTTTGGATAAAGCCACGGTATAGGTCGATACCCATCAGCTGTTTGATGACCGATTCTGCATTGTTCAAGTCGTCTAGCGTCTCGAATAATGGGCAAACATCCATACGATATGGGCAGCCAGCTTCTTGCAGAAGTAGGTGGACTGCTAACACATCCGATGCAGTGCGTGCCATAGAAATAACGTAGGCACCGAATGCTTCACGCGGTTGTGCTGCAATAATCTTACAGGTGTCCAAAACCTCTTTGACAGGTTCTGATGGTTCCCAATCACGAGGCAGAAGAGGACGCTTAGATGCGAGTTCGTTGGTTAGGAAAGCAATCTTATCTTGCTCGCTCCATTGTTCGTAATCACCAATGCCTAAGTAGCGGGTTAATTCAGACAATACGTCTGAATGACGCGTGCTCTCTTGGCGGATATCAAGGCGAACAAGATGAATACCAAATGCTTTTACGCGGCGCAATGTATCTAGTAGAGAGCCATTTGCGATCACACCCATGCCACATTCATTTAGCGACTGGTAACAGGCATACAGAGGTTCCCAAAGTTGCTCGACTTTTTGCAACGGAGCTTTAACGGCCAGTTTTTGACCATGGATTTTAGCATCGAGAATATCTTTGGTTTCGTTCAATAGTGAGCGAAGTTGTTTCAGGATCGCACGATATGGTTCGTGCTGATCTTCGCCAGCAAGTTCACGAACTTGATCGTTTGAAACCGTCATAGACAGTTCACTGATCAACTCGTTGATGTCATTGAGATAAAGATCTGCGGCTTTCCAACGAGACAGAAGCAATACTTCACGTGTCACGCTATGAGTGACAAACGGGTTACCGTCGCGGTCACCCCCCATCCAAGAAGAGAAGTGCACAGGGCGAGCATCAATTGGTAAACCTTCACCCAAGTAAGATTTCAAGCGATCGTGCATTTCACGTAAGAAGTCTGGCACTGCTTCCCACAGTGAGTTTTCTACTACGGCAAAACCCCATTTCGCTTCATCCAATGGAGTAGGGCGTTGTTGACGAATTACGTCAGAATGCCAGCTTTGTGCGATAAGTTGCTCTAAGCGACGCTCGGTTTTCTTGCGCTCTTTAGAAGAAAGATCACTCAGTTCCAACTTTGATAAGCACTCGTTGATCTTGACCAATTTGTTGATCATCGTGCGACGCGTGATTTCCGTTGGGTGAGCCGTCAATACCAATTCAATATTCAGATCACGAACCGCTTGCGCAGTGTCCAGTTTGCTCACATCGTTTTGTACCAGTTTAGAAAACAGCGAGTTAATCGCGTCTGGTTCACAGATGTGTTCTTCACAGTGGCGTGAAATCGTGTGGTATTGCTCAGCAATATTGGTGAGATTTAGAAATTGGTTAAACGCACGGGTAACGGGCGTTAGTTGCTCATCAGGTAAATGTTTGATTTCTTCGATCAAGCTGTCCCTGTCTGCTTGATTTCCTGCTTGAGCTGATTTGGATAATTTACGAATGGTTTCCACTTTCTCGAAGATTTCTTCGCCATGGGCATCGCGAATGGTGTTACCCAATAAGTGGCCTAACATGCGCACATTACTTTTGAGTGCGGCGTATTTCTCGTTCATTGTCGTCCTGCCTCGTAAAAAAACTACATCCATTGTCCTTGTTAAGACTCCAATCTAGCGAAAAGCACCAGTTATAGTCAAATAAAGCAGACTAAGTTTGCAATTATTCCGCTGTCTCCTGATTTAGAGCAAATTTACGGCAGCTGTAGAATAAGAAGTGAAAATTAATTACAAAATAACAAGTTAAAGAAGTGTTAAGGCTAGCGCTAAATTGTGAAGATAAAAAGATGCAGCTCAATCGAGCTGCACTGACTTTTGGGTTTATTCGTGTATTAACAGCAATACTTGACCATTGCCTTTGAAAGCACATCAATTGTGGGATCGATAAAATCAAATGAGAGAAACTCATCCGGTTGGTGCGCTTGGTCAATTGAACCGGGGCCGAGAACTAAGGTTGGACAGAGCTGTTGTAAGAAGGGCGCCTCAGTACAGTAGTTCACGGTTTCTGAACTGGTTTGGCAGATCTCTTCAACACCACCGATAAATGGGTGGTCATGTTGGCATTCGTAACCCGGAATTGGTTCATGTAAGGGAATTATCTCCAAGCGTCCAGGCCACTTTGCTTCGACTTCTTTTAATGCTCCGCGCAGCATATTTTCTAGGCCATCCAGGCTGATCCCTGGTAGTGGGCGAACATCATAGTGCAGCTCACAGCAACCACAAATACGGTTAGCGCTGTCACCACCGTGAATGTGTCCAAGGTTTAGGGTAGGGCTTGGAATGGCAAAACCCGGATGGTGGTATTCTTTCACCAATTTATCGCGCAGTTGCATCATGGCAAACATCACTTCATGCATGATCTCAATCGCGTTAACGCCTAAGGCAGGATCGGATGAATGGCCTGACTTACCCGTGACCCGAATTGCATTCGCCACATGACCTTTGTGGCCGCGAATAGGAATGAGGCTGGTGGGCTCACCAATAATGCAGTAATCCGGCTTAAAAGGGGCGTTTACGGTGAAATGTCGTGCACCCAACATGGTGGTCTCTTCGTCACAAGTGGCTAATACGTACAGCGGCTTGGTCTGCTTGCTCCAGTCGACTTTTTTGACGGCTTCGTAAATAAAGGCAAAAAAGCCTTTCATGTCTGCCGTGCCTAAACCGTAAAAGCGGTTGTCTTTTTCAGTCAGTTTATGTGGATCAAAATTCCATCGTCCTTGATCGAATGGCACGGTATCACTATGGCCCGCAAGTAAAAGGCCGCCTTCACCCTCACCCATACGTGCAATCATATTGTGCTTGCCTGGCTCGACCTCGATCACTTCAACGCTAAAACCCAGATCTTTAAACCAAGATGCGAGTTTTTCGATGACTTTTGCATTGCCCTGATCCCAGCTCGGATCCGTGGAGCTGATAGAAGAGGTGCTGATGAGTCCTTCATAGACCTCTAGAAAAGTTGGTAATTGCATGGATTCTTCAAATCTCCTGTTGACAGACAGACCACAAAAATGTAAAACACATATTAAATCATATTTAATGAATAAAAAATCAAAATAAAGCAAAAATTAAATATGAATAGTCATTTAAGCCTTTAAGTATATGGATGTCACACAATGCTAAAAACCACGATTATTGGAGCCAGCGGTTACACCGGCGCAGAGTTAGCGTTAATGGTTAATAAACACCCACAACTCACGCTATCAGGTTTATACGTCTCCGCCAACAGTGTTGATGCAGGAAAGAATATTGCGCAGCTGCACGGTAAGTTAGCAGGCATCATTGATATGCCGGTCTCGCCACTAACGGAACCACTGCAAATCGCTCAAGAATCGGATGTGGTGTTTTTAGCAACGGCTCATGAGGTGAGCCACGATCTAGCCCCAACTTTCTTGGAGGCAGGCTGTCAGGTATTCGATTTATCGGGGGCATTCCGCGTCCAAAGTGAAGGTTTTTACAACACCTTTTATGGCTTCGAGCATCAACATAATAACTGGCTAGATAAAGCTGCATACGGCTTAGCAGAGTGGAACCAGGAATCAATTAAAACTGCTCCCTTAGTTGCTGTAGCAGGTTGCTACCCGACTGCTTCGCAGTTAGCCATCAAACCTCTACTCGAAAATGCATTAGTGGATACCAATCAATGGCCTGTCATTAACGCGACTAGCGGTGTGTCCGGAGCTGGGCGTAAAGCTTCTATGGTGAACAGTTTCTGTGAAGTGAGCTTGCAACCTTATGGTGTATTTACTCATCGTCACCAACCAGAAATTGCTCAACACTTAGGTTGCGATGTGATTTTTACTCCGCACCTAGGCAACTTTAAACGCGGCATTCTTGCCACGATCACCATGAAGCTAGCATCAGGCGTTACAGAGCCACAAGTCGCTCAAGCATTTGAACAAGCTTATCTAGGAAAGCCAGCCGTGCGTTTAAAAGGCGATGGCATTCCACGTATTCAGGATGTCGAAAATACCCCTTTCTGCGATATCGGCTGGAAGGTACAAGGCGAACACATCATTGTGATTTCAGCCATCGACAACCTACTCAAAGGTGCATCAAGTCAAGCGATGCAATGTCTCAATATTCATTATGGTTACCCAGAACTGACAGCGTTGCTGTAGTCGTTGAAAGAGGGAAATGCGATGACGCAAACCAATCAAGCTCCTTTAGTCATTAAGCTAGGCGGTGCTGCTCTATCTTGCACTCAAACCTTAAGCCAACTGTTTGGTGCCATTGCGGCTTACCAAAAATCGGCACAGCGACAAATCGCCATCGTTCATGGCGGTGGCTACCTAGTTGATGAGTTGATGGCAAAGCTTCAGCTTGAAACCGTAAAGAAAAACGGTTTACGCGTAACGCCTTACGATCAAATTCCGGTGATTGCAGGCGCGCTTGCAGGTACCGCAAACAAGCTGCTTCAAGGTCAAGCGATTGCGGACGGTCTTAACGCTGTGGGTCTTAGCCTTGCGGATGGTGGTTTGTGTCTTGTTGAAGAACTTGACCCAGAGTTGGGCGCGGTAGGTAAAGCATCACCGGGTGATTCAACGCTATTACAAGCGGTACTAAACACAGGCGCACTGCCGATCATCAGTTCAATTGGCTTAACCACAGATGGCCAGATGATGAATGTGAATGCTGACCAAGCCGCAGTCGCGGTTGCGGGCGCATTAGATGCGGAGTTGGTCCTGTTATCAGACGTGAGTGGTGTACTAGATGGAAAAGGCCATTTGATCAAAACCCTGTCAGAGCAGCAAGCTAACTCGTTGATCGATGGACATGTGATCACAGACGGCATGATCGTCAAAGTTAAAGCTGCTTTGGAGGCGGCCAATGATCTTGGGCGTCCTATCGAAGTCGCCACCTGGCGTTACCCAGAAAAATTAGTACAGCTATTCGCTGGTGAAAGTATTGGAACGCAATTTTTGCCTCAATAAGCATCAGCAAAAGAATTCAATATTAGGAAGTAGTAGTTGGCACTGACCGCCGAGCGCAGCGCCAGTTAAGTTTGGAGAAGAAAGATGAGCAAAGTGAACGTAAATAAAGTGGTAGTCGCATACTCAGGCGGTCTAGATACCTCAGTAATTATCCCGTGGCTAAAAGAGAACTACGATTGTGAAGTCGTTGCATTCGTTGCCGATGTTGGTCAAGGCGCAGAAGAGCTAGAAGGTATTGAAGAGAAAGCAAAAGCTTCAGGTGCTTCTGAGTGTTACATCGCTGATCTGAAAGAAGAGATGGTGGCGGATTACATTTACCCAACGCTAAAAACCGGCGCGTACTACGAAGGTAAGTACCTGCTGGGTACATCAATGGCGCGTCCAATTATTGCTAAAGCACAGGTTGAAGTCGCACGTAAAGTGGGCGCGGACGCATTGTGTCACGGCTGTACAGGTAAAGGTAATGACCAAGTTCGTTTCGAAGGCGCATTCGCAGCACTAGCACCAGATCTACAAGTGATTGCACCTTGGCGTGAATGGGACCTAGTGAGCCGTGAAGAATGTTTAGATTACCTAGCTGAGCGTAACATTCCTTGTTCAGCGTCTCTTACTAAGATCTACTCACGTGATGCAAATGCATGGCACATTTCCACTGAAGGTGGCGTCCTAGAAGATACGTGGAACGCACCAAACGAAGATTGCTGGGTATGGACTGTAGACCCAGAGCAAGCACCAAACGAAGCGGAATACGTCACGCTGAAAGTAGAAAAAGGTGAGGTGGTCGAAGTTGATGGTGAAGCGATGACACCATACAACGCGTTGGTTTATCTAAACGAAAAAGGTTCGAAGCACGGTGTTGGTCGTATCGATATCGTTGAAAACCGTCTAGTAGGAATGAAATCTCGTGGCTGCTACGAAACACCGGGAGGCACCATCATGATGGAAGCTCTGCGTGCCGTTGAACAGCTCGTGCTAGACAAATCATCATTCGAATTCCGTGAGGAGCTAGGTCTAAAAGCGTCTCACCTTGTATACGATGGCCGTTGGTTTACGCCGCTATGTAAGTCGATCCTTGCCGCTTCTGAAGAGTTAGCGCAAGACGTGAATGGCGAAGTGGTTGTTAAGCTCTACAAAGGCCAAGCCACGGTAACGCAAAAACGTTCTGACAACAGCTTGTACTCAGAAGAGTTCGCGACTTTTGGTGAAGATGAGGTTTACGACCAAAGTCATGCGGGTGGTTTCATCCGTCTTTACTCGCTATCAAGCCGTATCCGTGCGTTGAACAGCCAGAAGAAATAATCTCTCCACATCTCGGATTGAGTAAAGACCTGCTATTGGATAGCAGGTCTTTTTTGTTGGCTTACGTCTATGAGTACAAAGATGCAAATGCATTCTTTTTGAATATATATGTAAAAATATTGAATTTATACTTTATTTTTTGTCGAAATTGCCGTAACGTTGACCCATAAGAAAAAGTGAGCAAATGACCATCAAATTGGTTACTACTCATTCGAGAACGTTAGAGTAAGCAATAGTCATCAGGAGAAACGCAATGGCATTATGGGGCGGAAGATTTACCCAAGCGGCAGACACTAGATTTAAAGAGTTTAACGATTCGTTGCGTTTTGACTACCGATTGGCTGAGCAAGACATCGTAGGTTCAATCGCATGGTCTAAAGCTCTGCTTTCTGTAGATGTTCTATCGGCAGAAGAACAGCAAAAGCTGGAACTTGCTTTAAACGAGCTGAAGTTAGAAGTGATGGAAGATCCTCATCAAATTCTTCGTTCAGATGCAGAAGATATCCACTCTTGGGTTGAACAGCAGCTGATTAGTAAAGTGGGAGATTTAGGTAAAAAGCTCCACACTGGGCGTTCTCGTAATGACCAAGTAGCGACAGACCTAAAACTTTGGTGTCGTCAGCAAGGCCAGCAACTGTTGATTGCTTTAGATCGTCTGCAAGCACAAATGGTTCATGTTGCTAAGCAGCACCAAGGCACTGTATTGCCTGGCTATACTCATCTTCAGCGCGCTCAACCTGTCACCTTTGCTCACTGGTGTTTGGCTTATGTTGAAATGTTCGAGCGTGACTACTCTCGTCTGAATGATGCCTTACAGCGTCTCGACACTTGTCCACTTGGCTCGGGTGCTTTAGCTGGCACGGCTTATCCGATTGATCGTGAACAATTAGCTCATAACCTTGGTTTCCACCGCGCTACGCGTAATTCACTCGATTCGGTTTCGGATCGTGATCATGTGATGGAACTGATGTCGGTGGCGTCGATTTCTATGTTGCACCTTTCTCGTCTTGCAGAAGATATGATCTTCTACAACTCAGGGGAGTCTAACTTTATTGAGTTAGCGGATACGGTGACGTCTGGTTCGTCATTAATGCCACAGAAGAAAAATCCGGATGCACTTGAGTTGATCCGTGGTAAGACAGGGCGTGTCTATGGCGCATTATCGAGCATGATGATGACAGTGAAAGCCCTACCATTGGCGTACAACAAAGACATGCAAGAAGATAAAGAAGGGTTGTTTGATGCGTTAGACACATGGAATGATTGCATGGAAATGGCAGCGTTGTGTTTTGATGGCATTAAAGTGAATGGTGAGCGTACGCTTGAAGCTGCGAAGCAAGGGTATGCGAACGCGACGGAGTTAGCTGATTACTTAGTGGCGAAAGGCATCCCATTCCGTGAGGCGCACCATATTGTGGGCGTAGCGGTGGTAGGGGCAATTGACAAAGGCTGCGCGCTGGAAGAATTGTCTCTGCAAGAGCTAAAAGCCTTCTCTGAGGTGATTGAAGATGATGTGTATGACATTCTGACAATAGAGTCTTGTTTGGAAAAACGTTGTGCGCTGGGTGGCGTTTCGCCTCACCAAGTCGCTTATGCGGTAGAGCAATCGGATAAACGTCTGAGCCAGCGTGACAGCTCGGCAGTGAAAGTGCGTCCTGCACGTTTGACGGACATTGAAACACTAGAGGGCATGGTGGCTTATTGGGCGAACCTCGGTGAGAATCTACCCCGCTCTCGTAATGAGCTCGTGAGAGATATAGGCTCCTTCGCGGTGGCTGAGCATCATGGTGAAGTGACAGGTTGCGCTTCTCTATATGTGTATGACTCAGGGTTGGCTGAAATACGCTCTCTTGGTATCGAAGCGGGCTGGCAAGGCCAAGGGCAGGGCAGTGCAATCGTAAATCACTTGGTTGAGAAAGCACGTCAAATGGCGATAAAGAAGGTCTTTGTCCTCACTCGAACGCCAGAGTTCTTTATGAAGCAGAGCTTCTTACCAACATCGAAGTCGCTGTTGCCAGAAAAAGTCTTGAAAGATTGCGATCAGTGTCCACGTCAGCACGCGTGTGATGAAGTGGCGCTAGAGATCAATTTAATGGAGCAAGTGATCCAAAAATCGCATGTGGCATGAGCTGAAATTTCGGAGTGATTTTATTAGCATTCAATGACATAGTTATTTTCTGATTCACTTACATCAGTATTTGCTAAAAAAATCGAAAAAATTTGGAACCTTTGAGAGGAAGCTCGGTCTATTAAAGTACCACTGCTTTTTCTTAGAAGAATCTAAGAGAGCCCCAGAACTGATATTGGTTTTGGGGCTTTTTTCTATCTGCCACTTTACTCTTTTTTATCCGTCTCTTTTCGTCCTCGCCGACGTTGCCACGGCAAGATGACAAAACGCATCCATAAGTGCAAAAACAATAAAATATTGAAAGCGAAACCAGCAAAGATCAAAGCGATCGACTCGATGCTTTGTGGATCATCTTTGAACGCAAACCACCACACAATCCAGCACAGTACCGAAAGCACCGTTAACTGATCCAAGCATCGTTGGCAACGCCCAAGCTTTTTCCAAAACCAATGTTCCTCGCAACGGCGACAAGTCATAGTGTTTTCCAAGGCATCAGTGTTGCTTCAGATTATATACCCAACACAAAGAGAGAAAGCGTTTTTTGTCACAGCTTAGAGCGCAGGAACACAACCAAAAATGGAAAGTTAGCTTTGTAGAGCTTATGTGGCACGTGATTGATGTATGGTGCGCTGTCAGTCTTTAATAGGAAAAATAATCATGTCGACAGAATTGAAATTTGCGCTGAGTATCGCTGGTGGCTTTTTTACGATCGGTGTAGTCGCGATCATCATGGTAAGTCGTTACGCAATGATGGCAGTGTAGTACTTATGTAATCGCCTCAAAGTAGTCAACAGAAAGCCTCGTTAATCACGAGGCTTTCTGTTTTGTTTGGTATGTAAAGACTGGCTCGATTGAGCATGAAAGCGTTAGCAACCAGGCCCACAGTCAAGGCAATGTTTCACCATTTCTGGCCCTAAGTGTAGTTTTGCATTCAAATCACGTAGAGCGGTGCGGACACCCTCTTCGATCACTGGATGATAGAAGGGCATATCTAGCATCTCAGAAATCGTCATTCTATTTTGGTGTGCCCAAGCCAAAAGATGCGCGAGGTGTTCTGCGTTCGGCCCCATCATCTCTGCACCTAAAAAGCGTCCAGTACCTTGCTCGCCATAGACATGTAACATCCCTTTGTTTCGTAGCATGACACGCGAACGTCCTTGATTCTCAAACGAGACTTCGCCAGTAACAAAACAACCACAGCTTCCTAAGCGAGTTTCCAGTTGTTTGAAAGTTTCACCGACCATAGCTATTTGCGGATCGGAGAATACAGCTGAAATTGGCGAACGACGCAGACCTGCACGAATATCCGGAAAGCGACCAGCATTATCACCAGCAATGCGACCTTGGTCAGCGGCTTCGTGCAGCAGTGGAATTTGGTTACTTGCATCACCTGCGATGAAGATGCTCTCTACCGAAGTTTGCAATGTATAGTGATCTGCGGTTGGTACGCCGCGTTCATCGAGGGTAATATTGGTGTTCTCGATCGCTAGCTTATCTACGTTAGGACGTCGTCCAGTGGCTGCTAAAACGTAATCAACAATAAAGGTTTCTAATTCGCCATCGTGGTTGATGAATTGGATTTCGACCTTGTCTTCGCTGTCATTGTCTGATGAAGCAATGCGCTTCATGCTTTCTACTTTTACATCGGCATCAAGATAGAACTCTTCTTTAAAAGTTTTATCGGCATAAGCCATCACCTCTGGATCTGTCAGTGGACCAACTTGACCACCAAGACCAAAGAGCTTCACTTTCACCCCTAGGCGGTGCAATGCTTGACCGAGTTCAAGACCGATCACTCCAGGGCCAAATACCGCAACGGACTCAGGCAAATCATCCCAACCAAAGATATCATCATTAATTACGAGACGGTCACCCAACTCATTCCAAGCTGCTGGATAAGCAGGACGAGAGCCCGTCGCGATCACAATCCGTTTTGCGGTGACCTGAGTATGGTCATCTATGATAAGTGTATGATCATCGGCAAACTTCGCGTAACCTGACAACTTGTCGTCTGCGGGAATATCATCGACGCTTTCAAGCACAAAGCCAACAAAACGATCACGTTCGCGTTTTACACGATCCATGACTTCTTGTCCGTTAATGCGTATTTCACCTTGCGGATGGATCCCAAATCCAGGCGCTTTTTCGATTTGGTGGACACTTTCTGCGGCCGCAATCAACAGCTTAGAGGGCATGCAACCGACGCGAGCACAGGTTGTTCCGTAAGGGCCGCCTTCAATCATTACTACGCTATTAGTATGAGCTTTTGCTGCTCGATAAGCGCCAAGACCAGCAGTACCACCACCAATAATCGCTACGTCGACATTAACTTGTTTCATCGTGAACTCTCGCTTTTCGTTTTTAAGCCAAGCTAGCTACATTGAGCTTGGAGAGTGAATTGGGTCGTTGAATCTGTATAAGGAGTCACCTTATCGGTAGACGACTACTTATCTAGACTAGTAGAAGAAGTGAGTTAGGGTTGGCCTCCGAGCCAAAGGCACCGGAGACCGAGGGTGTAGGCTATGGACAGCTTAGCCTAGATACGCTTCTAGCTCTTCGCTACCGCCGATGTGCTTGCCACCGATAAAGACTTGTGGAACAGTCGTGCGACCAGATATAGCTCGTAGACTAACTGTCGTTGCGTCTTTACCCAGAATCACTTCTTCATATTGAAGACCGTGGTCAATCAGGTTTTGTTTCGCTTTCATACAGAAAGGGCAGCCTGGCTTAGTGAATACCGTGATGGACTCTTGCGTTTTGTAGTCTGGCGCAATGTAGTTCAGCATGGTGTCTGCGTCTGACACTTTGAATGGGTCGCCTGGTTCGTTTGGCTCAATGAACATTTTTTCCACTACGCCATCTTTTACTAGCATGCTGTAACGCCATGAACGTTTGCCAAAGCCGATGTCGTTTTTATCCACTAACATACCCATGCCATCGGTGAATTCACCATTACCGTCAGGAATGAAGGTAATGTTTTCTGCTTCTTGGTCTTGTTTCCATGCATTCATCACGAACGTATCATTGACTGAGACACAAATAATCTCATCCACTCCGTGCTCTTTAAATACAGGGAACAATTCGTTGTAACGAGGTAGATGGCTTGATGAACAGGTTGGAGTAAATGCACCCGGTAAGCTAAATACGATAACGGTCTTACCTTTAAATAGCTCATCAGTCGTTACATTCATCCAAGAGTCACCTTGACGAACTGGAAAAGTAACTTGAGGGACTTGTTGACCTTCTTTAGATACAAACATAATGATTTCCTTTAACTATTTTAAATTATGCGTATAGAGCTTAGCGTTTTTCTTTGCTCTGTTTCGTTCTGTTGAGCCCATTATTGTAAAAATCCTTTGATAGATCTAATCGTTTGGTGTTATGGTTTTGATAGGTATTAGCTATTGTTAAAAGAAGCGAATTGTGAGTTATGAATATTCGAGATTTTGAGTACTTAGTTGCACTTGCGGAACATAAGCACTTTCGCAAAGCGGCAGAAGCATGTTTTGTTAGCCAACCAACATTGAGTGGACAAATTCGTAAGCTAGAGGATGAACTCGGTACCACGCTTTTAGAGCGAAGCAGCCGTCGCGTTTTGTTTACCGATTCAGGGTTGCAGTTGGTGGAGCAAGCTAAGCGTATCTTAAGTGAAGTGAAAACTTTTAAAGATATGGCGAGTGGTCAGAGCGGAGCAATGACTGGGCCTATGCATATCGGTTTCATCCCGACGGTAGGTCCGTATCTACTACCCAAAATTCTGCCGCAGATAAAAGAAGCATTTCCTGAACTGGAGCTGTTCCTGCACGAAGCTCAAACACATCAGTTGGTGCGTCAATTAGAAGAGGGTAAATTGGACTGCTTGGTCTTGGCTTCGGTTGATGAAACGGCACCTTTTAAAGAAATCGAAGTGTATAACGAGCCGTTAAGCGTTGCGGTGCCATGTGATCATGAGTGGGCCTCTCTCGACCATGTTGATATGTTGGAGTTGAATGGTAAAACCGTTTTAGCGCTAGGAGACGGTCACTGTCTGCGTGATCAAGCGTTAGGTTTCTGTTTTGCTGCCGGAGCGAAAGACGATGAACGCTTTAAGGCAACCAGTTTGGAGACACTGCGGAATATGGTCGCTGCTGGTGCTGGGATTACGTTATTGCCTCAGCTTTCTATCCCCAATGAGAAGCAAAAAGATGGCGTGTGCTATGTACCAGCCGTTAACCCTACGCCTTCGCGCAATATAGTCCTTGTATATCGCCCGGGTTCACCACTGCGTGCAAGGTTTGAAGCTTTGGCGGCGAAGATTAAAGAAGTATTGGCTTCTTATCCTTCATTGAACGCCGCGGCGTAAAAGCCGACATAAAAAAGGGAGAGCGAATGCTCTCCCTTTTGCTTTAGTGATTTAGAACAGCTCTTCTGCGCCAGAGCCGGAAGAATAAATACTGTCTTCCAAACGGTCTCCAGCGTATTCGGTAGGCTCAGTGCCTTTTTCAAAGTATTCGAACATCGATGTGCTGTCTACTTTGTGCGTTAGCATGCCAGTGTTGCGATCAATACGAACACGAATGATGTTATCTGGAATATTTTTACTTTGCTCAGGTGTTTCTTCTAGTGCAACGCGCATAAAGTCAATCCAAGCGGGTTCTGCGGTTTTCGCACCCGATTCAGCACCGGAAATTTGGCCTTTGCCTAGGTTGCTATTAACCGTTGTGCGACCAAGGGCGCGTGAGTGATCATCAAAACCAACCCAAGCAATGGCAACAACACCAGGACCATAGCCGTTGTACCAAGCATCTTTGGAGTCATTCGTTGTACCCGTTTTACCACCGATATCACGACGCCCCAGTTTTTGTGCACGCCAGCCAGTACCGTTCCACCCCGTACCTTCACGCCAGTTACCACCACCCCAAATGTTGCTGTACATCATCTCACGCATCAAGAATGCGTTTTGCTCAGAGATAACTTGTGGAGCATATTGAGGTTCATCATTTTCCAGTGCGTTGTCTGTTGCCAAACCATCAATCGCGACGTCTTGTTCGCCAAACTCATCGGCATAGCGATTGTCTGGCTCATCGCTCATTTGTGGGCAATCCTTATGACAAACGCTCTTTGGATTCGCTTTAAACAGCACTTCACCGAATGCATCTTCCACGCGTTCTACGTAGAACGGTTCGACGTAATAACCTCCGTTCGCAAATACAGAGTAGCCTTGTGCCACTTTCATTGGTGTTAAGCTACCAGCACCGAGCGCGATGGTCTCTGAACGTGGTACTTGGTTAATATCAAAACCAAAACGAGTAAGGTACTGACGAGTCTCATCAAGGCCTACTTCACGCAGCGTACGCACTGCCATCACGTTCTTTGACTGAGCTAAGCCGAGGCGAAGGCGAGTTGGACCGCCATAGGTTGGTGGTGAGTTTTTAGGTCGCCAAGCCGAACCAGAACCTGCGTCCCATTTGTTAATTGGCGCATCGTTGATCAGAGTGGCCAGGGTAAGTCCCTTGTCAATTGCAGCTGAGTAGATAAATGGTTTGATACTTGAGCCAACCTGACGCACTGACATAGTGGCACGGTTAAACTTACTATGAACAAAGTTAAAACCACCCACTAACGATAATATCGCACCATTTTCCGGGTTCATCGCGACAAACGCGGTGTTCGCTGTTGGCACTTGGCTCAGTTTCCAGCTTTGTGTCGTGTTGTCATCTTCATTGGTTTCGCTCACTTCGCGAACCCAAACTTGTTGACCCGTCGCTAGCACATCATGCGCTGATTTTGGTGTTGAACCTTGGCGGTTTTCGGTGATGTATTTACGTGCCCAATGCATTCCAGTCCAAGGAATGGTCTGCTCTTCATGGTTTTTAACCCAAACTTGTGCAGTCTTATCATCGACTTTTGTCACGACGGCAGGGTAAAGGTCACCATAAGTTGGCTGCTTCTTAAGGTGCTTTTCTATTTGCTCGCTGTTCCAAGCGGTTTCACCTTCTTTCCAAAGCACTTTCTCCGCACCGCGGTAGCCGTGACGTTCATCGTATGACAGCAGATTATTTACCACGGATGTATTCGCGGCATCTTGCAGTTTAGAGTCCACCGTCATGTAGATATTCAAGCCAGAGGTGTAGGCTTCTTCTTCACCGTACTCTTTTACGGCCCATGCACGAGCTAGTTCTGCCACATAAGGAGCGGAAAGTTCAATTTCAGCACTGTGGTAACGCGCCACGATAGGTTCGTTGCGTGCTTCGTCATACTGTTCTTGCGTGATGTATTTTTCATCAAGCATTCGCATTAACACGACGTTACGGCGTTTTGTCGCACGCTCAAGAGAGTAAATTGGGTTCATCGTTGATGGCGCTTTTGGCATCCCTGCGAGTGTCGCAAGTTCGCTTAACGTCAATTCATCAAGGCTCTTACCAAAGTAAACTTGAGCGGCCGCACCAAAACCATATGAGCGGTAACCAAGGAAGATTTTATTGACATAAAGTTCCATGATTTCTTGCTTACTCAGAAGCTGCTCAATGTGGATAGCAATGAAAATCTCTTTAATCTTACGCATGATCTTCTTCTCATTAGATAAGAAGAAGTTACGCGCTAGCTGTTGCGTAATGGTACTTGCGCCCTGCTTGGCTGAACCTGAGATCGCAACTACAACGGCTGCACGAGTGATGCCGATAGGATCGATACCTGGGTGTTCGTAAAAACGGCTATCTTCGGTTGCGATTAGCGCATGAATTAAGTCTTGAGGAATTTCATCATAAGTAACAGGAATACGACGCTTTTCACCGAACTGTGCGATCAGCTTCCCGTCTTGACTAAACACCTGCATAGGTGTTTGTAATTCAACGTCTTTTAGAGTTGCAACATCTGGCAATTCAGGCTTCACGTACTGATAGAAGCCAAATATTGTGGTGACTCCAAGAATTATGCAAATCAATGTTAAAAATAATAAACGCTTTATGAACTTCACCGGAGAATCCCTGATTGGTTGAGGCTGTGTAACGGCAAACCCTTGTACTCTTAGGTCAAAAATTTAGCACATAGAGATATTAACTCTTATTTGGGTGCTAATAACAACCTTTGCACGAAGAAATTTCGGAGCGAGAGTAAGAGATGGATAAGCTAATCGTTACCGGCATCGATATAGGCCATAACAGCCTCAAAGCCGTAGTACTTAAACCCACAGGCAACAATTACGCTCTGTTGGGTTACAAAGAAATATTACTAAAGGAAGGTATTGTCGCTGAAAATAACACTATAAATCATCAAGAAATTGTAAAGACCCTAAAGCTGATTAAAAAAGAACTGCCTTTTGGTGCTAAAAAGGTCGCAATTTCAGTGCCTGATAATTCGGTGATCAGTAAAAAACTGCAAATAGAACAAAATCTTGAAGATAGCGAAGTTGAGTTTGCTGTGATTCAGGCATTTTCTCATCAATCGCCATTCCCTGTCGAAGAGCTGAGTTTAGACTTCGTCCGTCTTCGTGCCGAAGATGGGTTGCGTGGGACTGATAACTATCAAGTGTTTGCGACAAGAAAAGGTGTGGTCGATAGTCGCGTGGATGCATTACAAAAATCCGGACTAAAACCCGTTTTAGTGGACGTGCATTCACAAAGTCTTGGTCATATCTGGAAGCTCACCGCCGATCGCTTTCCTGACAAAAATAAGTACTGCTTACTCGATATTGGCACCTCATCGAGCTCCTTTACCATGTTTACCGAACAAGGTGAGCTGTTTCACAAAGAGTTTGCTTGCGGCACTCGAGGAGCAAACAGCCCTGTTCAAGATGATTTGATGTCCGATGATGCTCAGGAGAAAACAGAACTGTTTAATCGCCAAATCGTGGAACGGGTGAAACGTCAGATGCAGCTCTACACCTCAATTAATGGCTCGCAAAATATCAAAGGTATCTGGTTATCAGGGGAAGGAGCTTCGACACCAATGCTCGCGGAAGAGTTATCTCAGCAACTGTCACTAGAGTGTGAATTGCTAAACCCGCTAGGGCTATTTGAGATGAAGGTGTCCAAACGTAAACGTCGTGCCGCGGATTGGCAGCATTTCTCTACAGCCGCAGGACTCGCGATTCGTGGCATTCATTGGCTAGGAGGTGCGCGTGCTTTATCGCATTAATTTACTTCCTTGGCGAGAGAACCAAAGAGAAGAGCACCGACGTCGTTTCATTAGCTTGGTCGCGTTAGGCATGTTGGTCGCTATTGGTATTCAATGGGGTATTGGAAAGTTTTTTGAGTACCAACAAGATCAGCAGCAGGAGCGGCTTGATTACCTTACTCACTACATTGCTGAGCTTGACCAGCGTATTGAAGCAATGAAAATCGCCGAGCAAGAGCACAGCAAAATCCTCGAACGTTTAAAAGTGGTTGAAGGGTTACAAAACGGTAGAAACAAAACGACCGAGTTTATGAACTTGATGCCAGCCGTCATTCCTGAAGGTGTATATGTCGACAAGATCAAAATGAATGATCTGGAAATTGAGATCTCAGGGATCTCTGATAGCACTCCAAAACTTGCCACGATGCTGGACAACATGGAGCGTTCGGCCAAGTTGAATGATGTAGAAATGCACTCCATCGTTCACGGAAAAGCGCGTTTTGGAAAAGAGTTCCAAACGTTCAAAGTGTCTTTCATGTTCAAAGTGCCGGAGAAGAAAGCGGAGGCCCAGCATGGTTGATTGGCAGGATCTCGAAATAGATGAAATGGCAGAGTGGCCATTGTTGCCTCAGCTTGTGGTTATCGCGCTGCTGATTTTCCTCATTCAAGGTTTTGGCTATTGGTTTTACCTTAAGCCAAAAGAAGAGCAATTGAATAACTTGGTCCAGCAGGAGCAGACGCTCAAGGTAGCACTGAAGATCAAAGCGAACAAAGTAGCTGCATTGCCTCAGCTTCAATCTCAATTGGATGAACTCACCACGCGTTACGAGTTATTGCTACAACAACTGCCCGCGCAAAAAGAGTTGGCTACGATGCTCGCTTCGGTGAATGAACTCGGTATCGACAATAAGTTGACCTTTACCCGTATCGACTGGGGTGAAAAGCAATCAGAGCATTTCCTCTATCGTCTTCCTTTAAACATTGAGTTAACGGGAGATTTTCATGATATCGGACATTTTTCTCAGGCGATAGCAACGCTACCTCGAATCATCACGTTTAAAGATGTGACTTGGCAGCGTGTCAGCCAAGAAAGTGAAACTCTGCACTTTAGGGTACGAGCCAATACCTATCAGTTTAAGCCAGAGGAGACGAACAATGACAAGTAAGCATTTGTTACTGGTACTGATGGGGTCTCTGCTACTTGGATGTCAGGCGAATGATGAGTCATTAACGGATTTTATTCGAGGGGTAGAGAGTCAGGCGCGTCGAGATGTCGAGAAACTTAAGCCTGCAGATAAGTATGTTGCCGTCACGTACGCACCTGAAGTACAGCGTGCGCCCTTTGAGTTACCAAAAGAAGCCACGATCGCCACTCAGCCCGTTGCAAGAAAAGATTGCTGGCAACCGCCTTCAAGAAGGCGCACTGGCAAATTAGAAAAATTCCCATTAAGCCAATTACGTTTGAAAGGAGTTATGGGCATGGGTAATACGGTTTCTGGTCTCGTTCAGGCACCCAACGGCACCGTTTATAAAGTGAAGCCGGGGCAATACCTCGGACGCAACAATGGCAAAGTGACCCACGTCAGCCATTCCTATTTGTTAATTAATGAAACGTTGCCCGACGGCTTAGGGTGTTGGCAGAAGCGTAAAGTTAAGTTGGCTTTGAGATAGCCCCATTTATTTTTGATATTGAGTAATGAAAATGAGACAAGGATTAACACGTACACCAAGGATACTAACTGGGCTCTTCTCCTTATGGTTGTTTGTATTTTTAGCCCCTTTAGTGGCAGCAGAAGAAGTATCGTCTAATGCCTTAAAGAGTATCGATTTTCGCACTAATAAAGATAAAGACGCCGTTATTGTCGTTGAACTGGCGTCACCTGCCGCGATTGTTGATGTCAAACGCGTACAGGAAGGGTTAAGTATCGATTTGCTTAATACTTCGGTAAAAGACGAGCAACTGTATCTCCTAGACGTAAAAGATTTCTCGACTGTGGTTGAAAGCGTAGAGGTGTTTCGCGATACCTCAACTACGCGCTTGGTTGCGCACATTAATGAAGAATATACGCATGATTACCGTTTAACGGGGCGATTCTTGGAAATCAAAGTGGCTAAGATCAAACCCAATGAGAAAGCCCCGGATAAAAGCATTCTAGAAAAAGAAGGCAAGCTCATTTCAATTAACTTCCAAGATATTCCTGTACGTAACGTGTTACAGCTGATTGCTGACTACAACCAGTTCAACTTGGTTGTTTCAGACTCCGTAGAAGGCAACCTCACACTTCGTCTTGATGGTGTTCCGTGGCAGCAAGTGCTGGATATTATTTTGCAAGTTAAGGGGTTAGATAAGCGTGTTGATGGCAACGTGATTCTGGTTGCTCCAACAGATGAGCTTGATCTGCGCGAAAAACAGCAACTCGAAAAGCAGCAGCTAGAACAAACGATGGGAGAGCTTTCGTCTGAAATCATCAAGGTAAACTTCGCTAAAGCATCAGATATTGCAGAGATGATCAACGGAGAAGGGAACATCAGTATGTTGTCTGAGCGAGGCAGTATGACCATTGATGAGCGGACTAACTCGTTATTGATTCGTGAGCTACCTGAAAACATTGAAGTGATTCGAGAAATTATTGAATCTTTGGATATCCCGGTGAAGCAGGTTCAAATTGAAGCGCGTATTGTGACCATCAATGAAGGCAACATGGACGAGTTGGGAATTCGCTGGGGCTTTACCTCTATTAATGGCAATAACACGGTTGGTGGCTCTATCGAAAACAACCTTGCCACGATCGGTTTATATAACGGTGGTGGTGAAGGAGAAGACGGTGGTGACGGTGATGGAGTAGGTATCGATGACTTTCTAAACGTAAACTTAGCTGCAACCAGTCCAAACGCGACCAGCATTGCTTTTCAGGTTGCAAAATTAGGCTCAGACACCTTGTTAGACCTCGAGCTTTCTGCGCTGCAACAAGAGTCCAAAGCTGAGATTATCTCAAGCCCACGTTTGATCACTACCAATAAGAAGCCTGCCTATATTGAGCAAGGTACCGAGATACCTTATCTAGAGTCCTCATCAAGTGGTGCTACGACGGTAACGTTCAAAAAAGCAGTATTGAGTTTGAAGGTGACGCCACAAATTACACCGGATAACCGTCTTGTGTTGGACTTAAGCGTTACGCAAGATAGACCTGGACAAGTCGTGAAAACAGGCACTGGTGAAGCCGTTGCGATTGATACTCAGCGTATCGGGACGCAAGTGTTAGTAAATAACGGTGAAACCGTCGTTCTTGGTGGTATTTTCCAGCACAGCATTACTAACTCGGTGGACAAAGTGCCTTTGTTAGGCGATCTGCCACTATTAGGTGCGCTTTTCCGTCGAAGTTATGAAAATGTTGGCAAAAGTGAGCTGTTAATTTTCGTCACGCCTAAGGTGGTGATTCAGTAGTTCTACCTCGTGAAAAACTGATTAAATCAAAAATAAAGTTGCAATAGTGGCACCATGCTTGGATAATTTCGGGTCTTATCACGAATTATCTGTGAGGAACTGGTGCCACAAGCCTTGTAGAACAGCGATTTAGCTGTGTTTTCTTGTGGCGATCTTATTGAATCAATGTTGTAAATTACTGCTAAACATGGCTGAGAAACGTAATATTTTCCTTGTTGGCCCAATGGGCGCCGGCAAAAGTACAATTGGTAGACATCTAGCACAGCAACTGCATATGGAGTTTGTTGACTCCGATACAGTGATCGAAGAACGCACTGGTGCAGACATCTCTTGGGTTTTTGATGTAGAAGGTGAAGAAGGCTTCCGCAAGCGTGAAGAAGCGGTACTTGAAGACCTAACACAAGAGCAAGGCATCGTGCTTGCGACTGGCGGTGGCTCTGTTAAGAGCAAAGAAAACCGTAATCGTCTTTCGGCACGTGGTGTTGTTGTTTACTTAGAAACGACGATTGAAAAGCAACTTGCGCGCACAAACCGTGACAAGAAGCGTCCTCTACTTCAAACGGACAACCCTCGCGAAGTATTGGAGCAATTAGCTGAAGAACGTAATCCTCTGTATGAAGAAGTAGCGGATTACACTGTTCGCACTGACGATCAGAGTGCAAAAGTGGTAGCCAACCAGATCGTAAAAATGCTAGAAGAGAGATAAGTTTTTATCTTTTTTTTAATTGGAGCAAACCGATGGAACGGATTACGGTCAACCTAGCTGAGCGTAGCTACCCAATCTCTATTGGCGCCGGGTTATTTGAGGACCCGGCGTACCTCTCTCAAGTTCTCTCAAACAAAAATGCAAAACAAAAAGTTGTTGTGATCAGTAATGTCACAGTGGCGCCTTTGTATGCTGACAAAATTTTAAAGCAACTCGAGCAGCTCGGTTGTAGTGCATCCTTGTTAGAATTGCCTGACGGCGAACAGTACAAAAACTTGGATGTGTTTAACCAAGTGATGAACTTCCTCCTCGAGGGGAATTACGCTCGTGATGTTGTGATCATCGCGTTAGGTGGTGGCGTTATTGGCGACCTTGTGGGTTTTGCTTCTGCCTGTTACCAGCGTGGGGTCGACTTTATTCAAATACCAACGACATTACTATCTCAAGTGGATTCTTCGGTGGGTGGAAAAACCGCGGTTAACCATCCGTTGGGTAAGAACATGATAGGTGCGTTTTACCAACCTAAAGCCGTGATCATCGATACCAACTGTTTATCGACGTTGCCTGAGCGTGAATTCGCAGCAGGTATTGCAGAAGTCATTAAGTACGGCATCATTTACGATGCAGACTTTTTTGTATGGTTGGAAGAAAACCTTGAACGCTTGTACGCGTTGGATGAAGAAGCGCTAACTTATGCCATTGCACGTTGCTGTGAAATAAAAGCGGAAGTGGTGGCTCAGGATGAGAAAGAATCGGGCATCCGCGCTCTGCTCAACTTAGGTCACACCTTTGGTCATGCGATTGAAGCTGAGCTTGGCTACGGCAATTGGCTGCATGGTGAAGCGGTTTCTGCTGGCACGGTTATGGCGGCCAAAACTTCGCATCTGCGCGGTCTTATCTCAGCAGAGCAATTTGAGCGTATTGTTGCGATTTTACGTCGTGCCAAACTGCCTGTTCATACTCCAGACAGTATGAGCTTCGATGACTTCCTCAAACATATGATGCGAGATAAAAAAGTCCTCTCTGGTCAATTAAGATTAGTTCTACCTACAGGCATTGGTAGTGCCGAGGTCATTGCTGATACGACACAAGACGTACTCAAACAGGCGATAGACTTCGGTCGCGATATTTAACCTTGTAATGGCGCCTTTGGGCGTCATTCTTGTAGTGTATTAAGGTTATTAGATGAGTGTTGCTCACGTTCTGGAATTAGATTCTCAAATCGAGTTGCTTGATAGGTTAGGATTGCTGACTAATTTTGGTTCCAACTTCATTGCGATTAATGGTCATGATGGTTATGGAAAATCTTGGTTAGCGCAGCGATACCTTGAAGTGGGTGCCAGTAACAAGAATCAATGTTTGTTACTTTGTCATTCTAATCAAGATGATGTGCAGCGCCGCATCCTTATTTTGAGTCAACTGGTTTCGGACGCATTGTTTAATCAGCAAGAGCCTTTACTTGATAGCCTCGAAAGACTATTGGGTGATGAGCCTTGTGATATCGCGATTGTGGTTGATGATGCGCATTTATTAAGTGAGACGCTCGTTTCTGAGCTTTGGATGCTGGTTTTAGAGGCGCATCATAAGCCGAATTGGACCATCAATGTCTTATTATTTACGCAGGCTGGGCGCTTAGAAGGATTGCTGTCACGTCTCAGTTACGGACAAGAGATAAAGCCTGTTGAGCTTGATATTGATATGTTGTCCGAAGTGGAAGCCCGTCGTTTCTTTGAATCACTTGTTGCGCGCTATGTTGATGATGAGGCGGAGAAGCGGGTTCGAGATGCATTTAAAAAAGTTGACCCAGTACCGGGTGACATCATGGCGTTAGGAGAGATGAAAGTGGAAAAAAGGATCATTATCCGCTCGATTGTCGGTTCACCGCTGAATATTGCGTTAGTGGTATTAGCATTACTGTTGCTTGCTGCTGGTGGCTATTGGTGGATGTATAATCAACCAAGCCCTGATGATAAAGCGCAGCAAATTGCTGGTAGTTTAGAGCAAACGGCTATTCCAACTTTTGAAGAGTCAGGAATCAGTGCTGCGCAGTCTTCACTACAATCTGTGACTGATGACACTAGCAGTGGCCTTGATGGCTCTGGCGCGATTGATGATTCTGATTCATTACCGCCAGCAGTAACGGAAGAAGTGGCGAGCGTTGGCAGTGATGACAATCAACAGAGAGTGGTGATTGAGTCGAATGTGGTCGATGCATTGCTTGAAGGTAAAGCTGATTCAGCAGACACAAAAGCGATTGATGATGTCGTGGGCGTTGAGAATCAAGACGCCACTGATGAAACCAGCTCACCCCTAATAAAAGTCGTAAAACCAAATCAAGGTATGACGCAAACTTCTGCTCAGCCAGAAGAAGACGGTGCGAAGCTGTCTGTGGTTAAGTTTTCATTTGCTCGCGAAGAATTAAAAGCACTATCACCAAGAGCCTATACACTGCAGCTTGCTGCTATGACGTCAATGGACGATGTACAAGCCTTCCTCGATGAGCATCAGCTGAATGATCAAGTACGAATTTATCCTACCGTTCGCAATGACACCGAGTGGTATATCATCACATACCAAGACTATCCGACAATTCAAATGGCTCGCGATGCCGTTGCAAGCTTGCCTGATTCGGTTAAGTCGGTGAGTCCTTGGGCAAAATCACTCCGTCAGGTTCATCGCGAAATTGATCGCGTGAAATAAACCTGAGCTTCGCTGAAAAATATGTTACATTCCGCAGCCTTAATTTTTGGTCGATAGATAGAGCAGTAGATGAAAAAGCAACGAGCCTTTCTTAAATGGGCAGGAGGAAAATACGGACTGGTTGAAGACATCCAACGTCATTTACCACCGGCTCGAAAGCTAGTTGAACCTTTTGTTGGTGCGGGCTCAGTGTTTCTGAATACCGACTATGACCATTACCTACTGGCAGATATCAATCCAGATTTGATCAATCTGTACAACCTACTAAAAGAGCGCCCGGAAGAGTACATCTCTGAAGCGAAGCGTTGGTTTGTTGCCGAGAATAACCGTAAAGAAGCCTACTTACACATTCGCGCTGAGTTTAATAAAACCGATGACGTGATGTACCGCTCTTTAGCGTTTTTGTACATGAACCGCTTTGGTTTTAATGGTTTATGCCGTTACAACAAAAAAGGCGGTTTTAACGTTCCGTTCGGTTCATATAAAAAGCCTTACTTCCCAGAGGCGGAATTGGAGTTTTTTGCCGAAAAAGCCAAGAAAGCCACGTTCGTTTGTGAAGGTTATCCAGAAACTTTTCGTCGAGCACGTAAGGGGAGTGTGGTGTATTGCGATCCTCCTTATGCACCGCTTTCAAACACGGCAAATTTCACCTCATACGCAGGTAATGGTTTCACGTTGGATGATCAGGCTGCATTAGCCGACATTGCTGAAAGAACGGCGACTGAGCGTGGTATTCCGGTTTTGATTTCTAACCACGACACTACGCTGACGCGTCGGTTGTATCACGGTGCGGATCTCAATGTAGTAAAAGTGAAGCGCACCATTAGCCGAAATGGCAGTGGTCGTAATAAAGTCGATGAGCTGCTTGCGCTTTTTCATGCCCCTGAGATGGATCAACCAAGCTCTTAGTTCTCACACTATTAAATCTAAATAGTGGATCTCCCCACAGGCTTCGGTAGAATTGCGCGCAGATTGTTTGCTCATTACTACTGAGGTCAGGTATGAAAGATTTTCTTATTGCTCCATCCATTTTATCGGCAGATTTTGCTCGTCTCGGTGAAGATGTCGAGAAAGTACTCTCAGCGGGTGCGGATGTGGTGCATTTCGACGTTATGGATAACCACTATGTACCAAACCTGACTTTTGGTGCACCTGTGTGTAAAGCACTACGCGATTACGGCATCACCGCACCAATCGATGTTCACCTAATGGTGAAACCGGTTGACCGCATTATTCCTGATTTCGCAAAAGCGGGTGCGTCGATGATTACATTCCATGTGGAAGCTTCTGATCATGTAGACCGAACACTGCAGTTAATTAAAGAGCACGGCTGTCAGGCTGGTGTGGTACTAAATCCAGCAACGCCACTTGCGAGCCTTGAGTTCATCATGGACAAAGTCGACATGATTCTACTGATGTCGGTTAACCCTGGCTTTGGTGGTCAATCATTCATTCCTCACACGCTAGATAAACTGCGTGCAGTTCGTAAGATGATCGATGAGTCTGGTCGCGATATCCGTTTAGAAATTGATGGCGGTGTGAAGGTTGACAACATTCGTGAAATCGCAGAAGCGGGCGCAGACATGTTTGTTGCAGGCTCGGCGATTTTCGGTCAGCCAGATTACAAACAAGTGATCGACCAAATGCGCACGGAACTGGCTGAAGTAAAATAAGTCCCGATATACGCGCGATAATGCCCTGATTTTAAAGGCTGTCACTTTATTGGCAGCCTTTGTTATTTCTAGCGTTGGATGAAATAAAATATCCCCTGCGTTGAGCAAATAATCACTTGCCTATTTTGCGCCCTTTCTGTACTATTCGTGCTCCTTAAACTCAGTCAATTATCTTTAGTTCCTTGCTTCCTCTGGACGACTGAGCCATTTGTGGAAGCTGAATAATCCGTAAGGAGCAACCAATGCGTCATTACGAAATCGTATTCATGGTGCACCCAGATCAAAGCGAGCAAGTTGCTGGCATGATCGAGCGTTACACTGGTTCAATCACTGAAGCTGGCGGTAAAATCCACCGTCTAGAAGACTGGGGCCGTCGTCAACTGGCTTACCCAATCAACAAGCTTCACAAAGCTCACTACGTTCTTATGAACGTTGAAGCTGACCAAGCTGTAATTGATGAGCTAGAAACTGCTTTCCGTTTCAACGATGCAGTTCTACGTAACATGATCATGCGTACTAAAGCAGCGATCACTGAGCAATCTATCATGCTTAAGCAAAAAGAAGAGCGTGCTCCACGTCGTGAAGAGCGTTCTGAAGCTAAGCCTGAAGCTAAGTCAGAAGCTGCTGAGTAAGTTTTCTTATGGCCAATCGAATGGAGCTGAGCGGCACCATTGCCAAACCGCCCATTCGTAGTAAAAGCCCTGGTGGCATTGAACACTGTCGGTTTTGGCTGGAGCATCGCTCTACTATTATCGAAGCTGACTTACCTCGACAAGTTTATTGTCGTATGCCGGTAGTCGTCAGCGGGCTTGGGTCACAAGCACTAACTCAGAATTTAGTTCAAGGCAGTAACATTAAGGTAAGTGGTTTTGTCACTTATCAAACCGGCCGAAATGGCGTGGGAAAATTAGTGTTACACGCCGACAACATTACTCAAATTTAAGATCAGGAGATAGCCCATGGCTCGTTTCTTCCGTCGTCGTAAATTCTGCCGTTTCACTGCAGAAGGCGTACAAGAGATTGATTACAAAGACGTAGCAACTCTTAAAAACTACATCACTGAAGCTGGTAAAATCGTACCTAGCCGTATCACTGGTACAAGCGCTAAGTACCAGCGTCAACTAGCACGTGCTATCAAGCGTTCACGCTACCTAGCTCTACTACCGTACACTGACAAGCATCAGTAATCGGTTCATTTTATTAAGAAAGAGGATTAAGCAATGCAAGTTATTCTACTTGATAAAATTGGTAACCTAGGTGGTCTTGGCGATACTGCAAACGTTAAATCTGGCTACGCTCGTAACTTCCTTATCCCACAAGGTAAAGCAGTTATGGCAACTAAAGCTAACGTTGAAATGTTTGAAGCTCGTCGTGCTGAACTAGAAGCTAAAGTTGCTGAGCAACTAGCTGCTGCAGAAGCTCGCGCAGAGAAAGTTAACGCTCTAGAAGCTGTAGTTATCGCTTCTAAAGCTGGTGACGAAGGCAAACTATTCGGTTCTATCGGTACTCGTGACATCGCTGACGCTATCACAGCTGCAGGCGTTGAAGTTGCTAAGAGCGAAGTTCGCCTTCCTGAAGGTGCTCTACGTACAACTGGTGAGTTCGAGATCAGCGTTCAACTTCACTCTGAAGTTTTCGCAACTGTGAACCTACAAGTTGTTGCTGCTGAGTAATTCAGTATCAAGACGAAATACTAAAAAGCACCTCTTCGGAGGTGCTTTTTTTATTTCTAAAACTGGGAAAAAAAACGGGTTAAAAAGCGAAGAGTAAATTAACGGAAAATACGCTATCCGCTTTGCTTAAGCCTTCAGGCACTTTATCGTGATACTGACGAGAGTGTGCCAGTTTTAGTGCGATATCTTCAGTAATATCATTGGTCACGCTGAGCTCACTATCGGCCCGAGTGTTACTTTTACCTGTTACCAACGTAATATCAGCCGCGAAACTCAAATTATCTAGTGCGTGCCAAGTCGTATTGATATTCCCTCGAAAAATGCCTTCTCGAACGATATCGGGAAAGACAATGTCGTCATCATCTATCTCATCTAAATTTGGTTCTTGATAACGAAAACCAGGACCGACTTCTACCTCTAAAATGAAGTTTTCAGTGTAGGAAAACTGGTAACCCAAACCACCTGATAAGGTGTAGTCTTTAAAATAGGCACTGTAACGAGAATCCACCCCTTTAAAGCTGCCATACAAATACGTTTTAGGACCTAACTTGTAGTCACTCTGTAGGGCGTAGGTGGATGAGCGTTTGTCTTCTTCACCGTCTTTGTACAAGTTGTAGTACTTCCATTCACCATTAGAACGGTGTCGACCTGACGTATATTCAGCACTCAAACGAGCATTCAGGGAACGAGAGTCCGTGTTACCTGTGTGAGCTTGATAGCCGAACTCCACCTCGGTTTTTAATGGGTCGGGCACATCAATATTTTGCTCTGGCTGTACTGATTCGTCAGCATACGATGCACTAGCGCATAGTAGGCTAAAGCTAAGTAACCAGTATCGGGACACATCAACCTCGAACGTAATTAAAAAGGAGGGGCATGATACTGATACAGATATTTTGTTGGGTCAATGGTAGGTTAATTTTTATTAGAGCTGGGCGGAAGAACCAGGCTATTACTTGTGCGGTTCGCATGTTGATTTCTTAACAAGTAATTGTCGCTTCGGGGAAGCATCTCAGTTAGGTTAAGGTTATAATCGTGGGTCAATAGTAGTTATCGAGCAAAGTCATGGCGGAAAACAGAAATCGCAAACCTTCAGACAGTCAGGTCGACGCAATCAAAGTGCCACCTCACTCACTAGAAGCCGAGCAATCAGTAATTGGTGGTCTCTTACTGGACAATGAACGTTGGGACACCGTTGCCGAACGTGTTGTAAGCAGTGATTTCTATAGTCGTCCGCATCGCCTAATTTTTGAAGGTGTAAAAACCATTCTTGAAGCGGGCAAGCCTCTCGATCTTATTACTTTATCGGAATACTTGGAGCGTCACGAGCAATTAGAAGATGTGGGCGGTTTTGCTTACCTTGCAGATTTGGCGAAAAACACGCCAAGTGCCGCTAACATTAATGCGTACGCTGATATTGTCGCTGAGCGTGCGATCGTCCGTGGTTTGATCGGTGTCGCGAATGAGATTGCGGATGCGGGTTACGATCCTCAAGGTCGAAGTTCGGAAGATCTGATTGATATGGCGGAGAGTAAAGTTTTCGCCATCGCTGAGTCACGAACCAGTGAAAACGAAGGGCCACAAAATGTTGATAACATCCTCGAAAAGACGTTAGAACGTATCGAGTTGTTATATAAAACACCGCAAGATGGTGTAACGGGTGTCGACACAGGTTTCACTGACCTCAATAAGAAAACCGCAGGTTTGCAAGGTTCTGATTTGGTGATTGTCGCGGCGCGTCCATCGATGGGTAAAACGACCTTTGCGATGAACTTGTGTGAAAATGCGGCCATGCAACAAGAGAAACCTGTGCTTATTTTCTCGCTAGAGATGCCGGCCGAGCAGTTGATGATGCGTATGTTGGCCTCTTTGTCTCGCGTTGACCAAACCAAGATCCGTACGGGGCAGCTGGATGACGAAGACTGGGCGCGTATTTCTTCTACTATGGGTATCTTGATGCAGAAGAAAAACATGTACATTGATGACAGCTCCGGTCTAACTCCGACCGAAGTGCGTTCACGCGCTCGCCGTATCGCACGTGAACATGGCGGTCTGTCGATGATCATGGTCGACTACCTTCAGCTTATGCGCGTGCCTGCACTCTCTGATAACCGTACGCTGGAAATCGCGGAGATTTCGCGCTCTCTGAAAGCGCTGGCAAAAGAGCTGAATGTGCCCGTCGTGGCGCTGTCTCAGCTTAACCGTTCCCTAGAGCAACGTTCAGATAAACGCCCAGTAAACTCGGACTTGCGTGAGTCGGGCTCTATCGAGCAGGATGCCGACTTGATCATGTTCATCTACCGTGACGAGGTATATCACCCAGATAGCCCATACAAAGGTACGGCAGAAATCATCATTGGTAAGCAACGTAACGGCCCTATCGGCTCTGTACGTCTCACCTTCCAAGGTCAACACTCGCGCTTTGACAACTACGCGGGTCCTGCATTCGATATTGATGATGAGTAACCCCATGAGCTATATGAAAGCGGCCAAGGCGTGCATTGATTTGTCTGCGTTGCAGCACAACTTACAGCGCGTGAAAGCGCAAGCGCCCCAAAGTAAAGTGATGGCTGTAGTGAAGGCCAATGGCTATGGTCACGGATTACGTCACGTTGCAAAACATGCCAACCATGCGGATGCCTTTGGTGTTGCGCGCATTGAAGAAGCGTTGCAACTGCGCGCTTGTGGCGTGGTAAAGCCGATTCTATTGCTAGAAGGTTTTTACTCTCCAGGTGACTTACCTGTTCTTGTGACGAACAACATCCAAACCGTGGTGCATTGTGAAGAGCAGCTTATCGCTTTGGAGCAAGCCGACCTTGAAACTCCGGTTGTCGTGTGGCTTAAGATTGACAGTGGGATGCACCGTCTTGGCGTTCGCCCTGAGCAATATGATGAGTTTGTCATGCGGTTGAAAGAGTGTCCAAACGTAGCCAAGCCGTTACGTTACATGAGTCACTTTGGCTGTGCAGATGAGCTGGATAGCCATATCACTCCCCAACAGATTGAGCTGTTTAAGTCGTTGACCTCTGGTTGTCAGGGGGAGCGTTCACTTGCTGCATCTGCGGGGTTGTTGGCATGGCCTCAAAGCCATTTGGATTGGGTTCGTCCGGGCATCATCATGTATGGTGTATCGCCATTTGATGACAAGACCGCACAAGATCTGGGGTATCAACCCGTGATGACACTTAAATCCCATCTTATTGCGGTACGTGAAGTTAAGAAGGGCGAAAGTGTTGGCTACGGCGGTATGTGGACCAGTAAGCGAGATACAAAAGTCGGTGTCATCGCAGTAGGGTATGGCGACGGTTACCCAAGAAGTGCCCCGAATGGCACTCCGGTTTGGGTAAATGGTCGTAAAGTACCTATCGCAGGTCGAGTTTCTATGGATATGCTGACGGTCGATTTGGGACCAGATGCAACGGATAAAGTCAGCGACGAAGCGATTCTTTGGGGGAAAGAGCTCCCAGTAGAAGAAGTGGCGGGTCACATTGGTACCATTGCGTATGAACTCGTGACTAAGCTAACGCCTCGCGTCGAGATGGAGTACTCAAAATAAACAGCGAAAGGCTAACCTAAGGTTAGCCTTTGTTTTATCGACTCACCGTTAATCGTAGCAATAACGCGGCGGCCGCCGCCAAAGTCTCGGTGCTCACCCAAGTAAATGCCCTGCCATGTTCCTAAAGCTAATCGACCATTTTGGATTGGTATCGTCACACTACTGCCAAGTAGGGATGCTTTTATGTGTGCTGGCATGTCGTCATCCCCCTCATAGGTGTGCTGATAATAAGGAGCACGCTCTGGCACAAACTTATTGAAGTGCGCTTCCATATCCATACGCACGGTTGGATCAGCATTCTCATTTAAGGTCAAACTGGCGGAGGTATGTTGAATAAATAGGTGTAATAAACCTACCGAAAGCTCGTTTATTTGTGGTAATTGTTGTTCAATTTCATCAGTTATTAGGTGAAAACCGCGGCTTCTCGCTTTTAATTGCAGTGTTTTTTGTGCCCACATACGTGTTCCTTTGGAAATTTATAAATTGGCGTCTATCCTATTCCAATTAGAGCCTGTCATTAGTAAGTGATATGATTCTTGTCATCGTAAATGAATTGTTCATTTTCAGGGCAGGGAACGTGACCTAACTCAATGTGAGTGTAAATACTCTCAGTCATAATTGGCACCTGAAAAAAAATTACAAAGACTTGTTTTGTGGCAATTCGCCCAAACATCTAATTAATATTCTATTTGCTAAATCGGGGATTCCACAGTTTTCGCTAGACTGTAAGGAATGGAACCTACTGTAACATCGGGATAAAGACCATGTTGAAAAATATCAATCCAACGCAAACACAAGCTTGGAAAGCGCTAACTGCGCATTTCGAATCTGCACAAGATATGGATCTTAAAGAGTTATTTGCTCAAGACGCAGCGCGTTTCGACAAATACTCTGCACGTTTCGGCTCAGACATCCTAGTCGATTACTCAAAGAACCTCATCAATGAGGAAACTCTGAAGCACCTCTTCGCTCTTGCGAACGAGACTGAGCTGAAATCTGCAATTGAAGCGATGTTCAGTGGCGAAGCGATCAACCAAACAGAAGGTCGCGCTGTTCTTCACACTGCACTACGTAACCGCGCGAATACACCAGTAATGGTAGACGGCGAAGACGTAATGCCAGCAGTGAACGCGGTTCTAGAAAAAATGAAATCATTCACTGAACGCGTTATCGGCGGTGAGTGGAAAGGTTACACAGGTAAAGCAATTACAGATATCGTGAACATCGGTATCGGTGGTTCTGACCTTGGTCCTTACATGGTGACGGAAGCTCTAGCACCATACAAAAATCATCTAAACCTTCACTTCGTATCTAACGTTGATGGTACTCACATCGTTGAAACGTTGAAGAAAGTTAACCCAGAAACGACGCTATTCTTGATCGCGTCTAAGACGTTCACAACGCAAGAAACCATGACTAACGCGCACACTGCTCGTGATTGGTTCCTAGAGTCAGCTGGCGATCAAGCGCACGTGGCTAAGCACTTTGCTGCGCTTTCAACGAACGCGACAGCCGTGTCTGAATTCGGTATCGATACCGCGAACATGTTCGAATTCTGGGACTGGGTTGGTGGCCGTTACTCACTATGGTCTGCAATCGGTTTATCAATCGCATTAGCGGTAGGTTACGACAACTTCGTTGAGCTGCTTGAAGGTGCTCACGAGATGGACAAGCACTTCGTATCAACAGACCTAGAAAGCAACATCCCTGTGATCCTTGCGCTTATCGGTATTTGGTACAACAACTTCCACGGTGCGGAATCAGAAGCTATCTTACCTTACGATCAGTACATGCACCGTTTCGCGGCATACTTCCAGCAAGGTAACATGGAATCAAACGGTAAATACGTTGACCGTGAAGGCAATGCTGTGACTTACCAAACGGGCCCTATTATTTGGGGTGAACCAGGTACCAACGGTCAGCACGCGTTCTACCAACTGATTCACCAAGGCACTAAGCTGATCCCATGTGACTTCATTGCACCTGCAATCAGCCACAACCCAGCTAGCGATCATCACCAAAAACTGATGTCCAACTTCTTTGCGCAAACTGAAGCACTAGCGTTTGGTAAGAGTGAAGAAACAGTGAAAGAAGAGTTGGTGAAAGCAGGTAAGAACGTTGAAGAAGTGGCAGCGATTGCGCCATTCAAAGTGTTTGAAGGTAACCGTCCAACAAACTCTATCCTAGTGAAGCAAATCACGCCTCGTACGCTAGGTAACTTGATCGCAATGTACGAACACAAAATTTTCGTACAAGGTGTTATCTGGAATATCTTCAGCTTTGACCAATGGGGCGTGGAGCTAGGTAAACAACTGGCTAACCAAATCCTACCTGAGCTTGCAGACGAGTCTCAAATCAGCTCGCATGACAGCTCAACAAATGGTCTAATCAACGCATTTAAAGCGTTCAAAGCTTAATGTTTGGTTTGAATAGATAAAGAAAAGGTCAGCAAGTGCTGACCTTTTTTATTGCCTGAGGCAGAAACAAAATAGGTTGGCCAGTGCCAACCTATTTTTTCTCTTTTATTCGAAGCAGATTTCGATAAAGGCATTTCCCCACTGGGAAGAGAAAGGCATGATGATGATTGAGCCCTCACATTTGTGGCGAATGGTATGGCCTCGGCCAGAAACCACTACCGGTGTTGCCATATCAAAATCAAAACCACTTTCCGCCAGAATGCGTTTCGCACCACCAGTAACCATGTTGGTGATCTCACCCACCATATCGGTGACCTCTTCATTGAGTCCATTTGGACGCTCACCAAGCATGTTCTGCATAATTTCTAGAGCTAGCGCTTCATCAAAGGTAATCGACATTGAACCACGAGTTTGTGGACCTACCATGCCAATCAGACCAGAAACGTCACCTCGTGCGATCTCATCTTTTTTGATTCGCGGTTTTTGTGGCTTCAGCTCAAGAGAAGCCATGGTTTTTAGCACGTTCATTAAAGAAGCTAAAAACGGGTTTACAAATTCAGCGCGCATAACGTTCTTCTATACTTTTTCTTTCGTCTCGGAGGAACAGGCCTGGCATTCACCATGAGTTTCAATAACTTGGTTGGTCAGTTTGAATCCATGCTTCTCGGCGTTTTCGGCTAACAAGGATATCAGCGTCTCATCTTCGAGTTCAACGACATCACCACATTTATCGCAAATTAGTAATTGGAAAAAGTGCTGCTGAGTATTGAAAGAACAACAAGTAATAAAGCTATTTGTCGATTCCACTCGGTGGATGAAGCCTTGCTCTAGGAGAAAATCTAATGCTCGATAAACAGTGGGAGGCTTAGCCTGAGGCTCACTCTCTTTTAGTTGCTCCAATAGCTCATACGCACTTGAGGCGCGACGATTAGAACAAATGAGTTCAAATACGCGTCGGCGTTGCGGAGTCAATCGTACTCCACGCTCTGCGCAGATACTTTCAATTTGTTCAATGATTGTTGGGTTCAAACCTTTCACCATAACTATCGGACGTGCTCTATGATAAATCATTTCTATACGAAGTTCGTTTAGAAATGCTTCATTTTACCCACTATCAGAACGAAAATCATGAATTAAAGCAAGTCGGTGGTGGTGTGAAGTCGGAATAGTCATCACAGAATGAATCAACGAGTGACAGATTCGTATTACTGCTGCGCATTCCTAAGCATTTGGCTAGCCAGCCAACCAAATCATTCTCGCTGAAACTAGCACCTAGAGGTGCTTGGGTATACAATACCCGACTTATTTTTTGAGCGTACTGCTGCGCTCGACCTTGGCAACATAAAAACGGGTGTTTATATCATGACTCATTCTTGCAGGCTCTCCGTAGCACCAATGCTCGACTGGACCGATCGTCATTGTCGCTACTTCCATCGCTTAATGACCAAAGAAACCCTGCTGTACACTGAAATGGTGACGACAGGTGCGATCATTCATGGAAAAGGAGATTTCCTAGCTTACAACGAAGAAGAGCATCCGTTGGCCCTTCAGTTGGGTGGTTCAAACCCAGAAGACTTGGCAAAGTGTGCCAAACTGGCTCAAGAGCGTGGCTACGATGAGGTTAACCTCAATGTGGGTTGTCCGTCTGACCGTGTACAAAACGGTCGCTTTGGTGCTTGCCTAATGGCGGAACCACAGTTGGTTGCGGATTGTGTCGCTGCAATGAAGGATGTGGTTGATATTCCTGTGACAGTCAAGACTCGTATTGGTATTGATGATCAAGATTCTTACGAGTTCCTAACGGATTTTGTTTCTATTGTCTCAGAAAAGGGAGGCTGTGAGCAGTTCACTATCCACGCGCGTAAAGCTTGGTTAAGTGGTCTTAGTCCGAAAGAAAACCGTGAGATCCCACCATTGGATTACCCACGAGCTTACCAATTGAAGCAAGATTTTTCTCACTTAACCATTGCTATTAACGGTGGTGTAAAGTCACTAGAAGAAGCCAAAGAACATCTTCAGCACCTTGATGGTGTGATGATTGGTCGTGAGGCTTACCAAAGCCCATATCTACTGGCATCGGTAGATCAAGAGTTATTTGGCTCTAATGCTCCAGTGAAGAAACGCAGCGAAATTGTTGAAGAAATGTACCCATACATTGAAGCGCAATTAGCGAAAGGTGCGTACCTTGGTCATATTACCCGTCATATGTTAGGTTTATTCCAAAGCATGCCAGGTGCTCGTCAATGGCGTCGTCATATCAGTGAAAATGCGCACAAGCCGGGTTCTGGTTTAGAAGTGCTGCAAGACGCGTTAGCGAAGATTCCAAAAGAATTGAATGTGTAAAATTCACCAGTGGTTGGCTAAAATTGCCAACTAAAGAATGATAAAGCCAGAGTGCAGAAATGCCTCTGGCTTTATTTTTGAATAAAAATCATTGTGTTATCGTCATCTTGGTAAGTTGGTATGGAAACTGCTCTGTTTATTATAAACAAATGGAGAAGTGATTATGTTGGAGCTAATCTTTATTTTAGTCTTTGCGGCGACCCTATTGGTTACCGGTATCACAATGATGACCGTATTCGCAGCAACCGGTATCGCGTTAGTTGTGATGTTTTTACTGGGAATGGTCGGAGCGGTACTCAAACTATTGCCATGGTTAATCGTGATTGCATTGGGTGTTTGGTTCTTCAAGAATTACGTTGCCCAGCCCCGCTATAAATAACGAGTGACATGATTTAGTTGATAGAGAGACGTGAGAGTATGGTATATTTCCTCTCACGTCTTCAACGTGAACATCAGCTATCTCGGAGTACACACTACATGACAAATAAAGCGACCATCGCTTTAACAGCATTATCGTTGGCAGTATCTTTTCCTGTTTTTGCAGAATATTCTGTATCGACGAAAGTCGGCGCAGAGATCTGGGCTGCTGACACTAAAGTAAATGAAGTAAGACGAGATAGCAGCACAACAGGCGCATTTTACGCGGCGATTGAGCATGATGTGAAATACGTTCCTAATGCGCGTCTTCGTTACTCGAGCATTGATGCGGATTATATGGGGTTCAATAAGCTTGATTTCACCATGTACTACCAAATTCTGGAGCATGATTTATTGCATTTTGATGCGGGTGTTACATTCAGTAATTTAAGTGACACTAAATACATTGATGCTGGCTCAAACAAGCGTATAGAAGAGTTTGATGAGCTGATTTGGGCTTGGTACGGTTACGCAGAGATTCAAGTTCCGGACACAAATTTTGATGTGATTGGTGAGATAAACTTTGGTGACAACAAAGGTATCAAAAGTACTGATTTCATGGCAGGTGTTCAATACCATGTACCGCTCGAAAAAGCTCAACTGGCTTTTCGTGGTGGTTACCGCGTGATTGATTTGGAGTCCGAGAAATTCATGTCGGATCTAGGGAAAGAGTTTATTTTTGCTAACGGCTTTTTTGTGAGTGCAGAATACGCATTCTAAATGCAGCCAGATTAGATACTCGATTTTTTAAAACGTCGCTTTATAAGCGGCGTTTTTTTATATCACTTCATTATATTCAATCGAATTTTCTGCCTATTTTGCTGACTTAGACCATGCTTACCTAGGAGCAATGTGAAAGTTAAAGCAGGGATAGCGATGACAATAAACGAACTAAGACATCTATTCCGTGAAAACCAGCTTGTCGAAGCGATTATTGAACCTGCAATCCAAGAGGGTGGCTGGGTTGTGGAGTTCAGACATGCGCGCGGTGGTTTTGTTTTTCTGACGGACAGTCATGGTGAAGAATGTCTTTATGAAGATTTGGATGCAGCGTCAAAATCGGCAATGGCAGTAGGCTTTCAACAAGTCCGCATTGAAGATCGATGAGCAAAAAGTAAGCCGTTCTTACTTCCAAAAAGTTATAAAACATTCACTTCTATTCTTTCTTGTTATTAAGGAGAGTGGGTACTCTATCATCACGCAATGAATAGGGATGTCGTGATAATGTCTTTTCAAAAGAATGAGTATTCTCACAAGAATGTGTCTGAAGATAATAATGGGCAAGGAGGAAATCCTCCAATCGCAAGCCCTCTGAATGACCAACAAATTAGCTCACTCCAACAAACTGTCTCTGAGTTGTCTTCACAGCAACTTGCTTGGGTCAGTGGGTATTTTTGGGGATTAGCTCAAAATCAACCAAATACAGCGGTAGCGCCAATTGCACAAGCGACGGCAGCCGTATCAGCGAAGCCTGCAGGCAAGTTGAGTATTATTTTTGCTTCCCAAACTGGCAACGCTAAAGGCGTTGCTGAAGCTCTAGAACAGGAAGCAAAAGCAGAAGGAATTGCTGTCGAACTTTTTGATGCAAGTGATTATAAAGGTAAAAACTTAGCCAAAGAAACGCATGTCATTATTGTGGCATCGACGAACGGCGAAGGCGAAGCACCAGATAACGCTATAGAGCTACACGAGTTTCTGCAATCTAAGAAAGCTCCTAAGCTGTCAAACCTTCAATATGGCGTTATTGCTCTGGGTGACTCGAGCTACGAATTCTTCTGCCAAACTGGTAAAGACTTCGACGCTTACCTATCAAAGTTAGGTGCGACCCCATTTATCGATCGTCTTGATTGCGATGTGGATTATGAAGCACCAGCAGCTGAATGGCGTAAGAATGCGTTAGGTAAGGTAAAAGATACGCTTTCTTCTGGCACTGAAGCGGATGTGGTTCAACTTCCAGTGGGTCAGGCGGCGACCGCGCACTCTCCTTACAATAAACAAAACCCATACACAGCGACGTTACTGACCAGTCAAAAAATCACGGGTCGTGATTCTGGAAAGGATGTTCGTCATATAGAAATTGACTTGGAAGGTTCGGGGTTAACGTATCAGCCTGGTGATGCGCTAGGTGTGTGGTTTGAAAATAGCTCAGAACTTGCTAATGCCATTCTTGGTAAGGTCGGTTTGTCTGGGGTTGAAACCGTTGATGTTGATGGCGAAAGCTTGTCAATCCATAGTGCTCTCGTGAGTAAATATGAAATCACAACATCTAACCCACAGCTCATTACAAAGTTTGCCGAGTTATCCGGTAGCAAGAAGCTACAAAAGCTGGTTGACGATAAAGATAAACTTCGCGAGTACTCTGCAAATACTCAAATTGTTGATGTATTGGCAGAGAAGAAAACCAAGTTAACCGCAGATGAGTTGATTAGTTTGCTTCGTCGTCTTACTCCTCGCCTTTACTCTATTGCATCAAGCCAAGAAGAGGTCGATGAAGAAGTACACCTAACGGTTGCTTTGGTTGAGTACGAACAAAACGACGAAAAACGATATGGTGGTGCGTCTAGCTTCTTAGCACAGCGTCTCGAAGAGGGAGATGAAGTTAAAGTATTCGTTGAGCATAACAACAACTTCAAACTGCCGGAAGATGATAGCACTCCAATTATCATGGTTGGTCCGGGCACTGGGATCGCACCATTCCGTAGCTTTATTCAGGAACGTGAAAACCGTGATGCTGAAGGCAAAAACTGGTTGTTCTTTGGTGATCGCACGTTCACTCAAGACTTCTTGTACCAAGTGGAATGGCAAAAGTACCTCAAGTCAGGAGTACTAAGCCGATTGGATGTTGCCTTTAGTCGTGACCAAGTAGAAAAAGTTTACGTACAACATCGCATCTTAGAAAACGCAGCTCAAGTGTGGCAGTGGATCCAAGAAGGCGCTTATATCTATGTCTGCGGTGATGCAACGCGTATGGCAAAAGATGTGCACGACGCACTGGTTATCGTTGCTGAACAAGAAGGCAAGATGCCGCGTGACGATGCAGAACAATTTATTAATGACCTACGTAAAGCGAAACGTTATCAGAGGGATGTGTACTAATGACTTTTTCTACTGAAAATAACAAGCAGATTGTATTAGGCGAAGAGCTAGGGCCGCTATCTGATAACGAGCGCCTGAAGCGAGAAAGCAACCTATTACGTGGCACCATTGAGCAAGATTTACAGGACCGTATTACTGGTGGCTTTACTGCCGACAACTTCCAGTTAATTCGTTTCCACGGTATGTATCAACAAGACGATCGTGATATCCGTAATGAACGCACAAAGCAAAAACTGGAACCATTACATAATGTGATGCTTCGTGCTCGTATGCCTGGAGGCATCATCACGCCAACGCAATGGTTAGCGATCGACAAGTTCGCAACGGAGCACTCTTTATATGGAAGTATTCGTCTGACGACTCGCCAAACGTTCCAGTTTCATGGGGTATTAAAACCGAATATTAAGTTGATGCATCAAACGCTCAACAGTATTGGCATTGATTCGATTGCAACCGCGGGTGATGTAAACCGTAACGTGTTGTGTACCACTAACCCAGTGGAGTCAGAGTTACACCAAGAAGCTTACGAATGGGCGAAGAAGATCAGTGAGCATCTATTACCAAAGACGCGCGCTTATGCAGAGATTTGGCTGGACGGTGAGAAAGTAGAAAGCACTGAAGAAGACGAACCGATTCTAGGCAAGAACTACTTACCACGTAAGTTTAAAACCACAGTGGTTATCCCACCGCAAAATGACGTAGACGTGCACGCCAATGATCTTAACTTCGTAGCAATTGCGGATAACGGCAAGTTGGTAGGCTTTAACGTTTTAGTTGGCGGCGGCCTAGCGATGACACATGGTGATACGTCAACTTATCCGCGCCGCGCTGACGACTTAGGTTTCATCCCATTAGAGAAAACGCTTGATGTTGCAGCGGCGGTGGTTACCACTCAGCGTGATTGGGGTAATCGCTCAAACCGTAAGAATGCCAAAACCAAATACACACTTGACCGTGTAGGTACTGATGTCTTTAAAGCCGAAGTCGAAAAGCGAGCAGGCATTCAGTTTGAAGCAAGCCGCCCGTACGAGTTTACTGAGCGTGGTGACCGTATTGGTTGGGTAGAAGGAATTGATGGTAAATATCATTTAGCGCTTTTCATCGAAAACGGTCGCTTATTAGACTTTCCAGGTAAACCACTTAAGACGGGTGTTGCTGAAATTGCCAAAATCCATAAAGGCGATTTCCGTATGACTGCCAACCAGAACTTAATTGTTGCGGGGGTACCTAAAAGCGAAAAAGCGAAGATCGAAAAGATCGCTCGTGAACATGGCTTGATGGATGACAATATCAGTGAGCAGCGCAAAAATTCAATGGCGTGTGTTGCCTTTCCAACGTGTCCGTTAGCAATGGCAGAGGCAGAGCGTTTTCTTCCTCAGTTTGTTACTGATGTGGAGGGGATTTTGGAAAAGCACAACCTACCAGAAAATGACAACATCATTTTGCGTGTAACTGGATGTCCAAACGGTTGTGGTCGCGCCATGTTGGCTGAAATTGGTTTAGTTGGTAAAGCGCCAGGTCGTTACAACCTACATTTAGGTGGTAACCGTGCTGGTACTCGAGTACCAAAAATGTACAAAGAGAACATCACGGATAAGCAAATCTTAGAAGAGATTGATCTGCTGGTGGCTCGATGGTCGAAAGAGCGTGAAGAAGGCGAAGCCTTCGGCGATTTCACAATTCGTGCTGGTATTATCCAAGAAGTGCTCGTATCAAAGAGGGACTTTCATGCTTGATTCTGTAGCATCCAGGCTTGAGCTTACAGAGTTATTGACATTAACAAAGACGGAGCAAATCCTCCGTCTTGCTCAAATTAATGTCGAGCTCGAAAAGCTTTCGGCACAAGATAGAGTAAAGTGGGCTTTAGAAAATCTAGAGGGCGAGTTTGCGGTTTCTTCTAGTTTTGGTATTCAAGCCGCGGTTATGCTTCATTTAGTGACTCAAGTCAAAGCGGATATCCCCGTCATTCTAACCGATACAGGATACCTGTTTGCTGAAACCTATCAATTCATTGATGAGCTGACAGATGCTCTCAACCTAAACTTAAAAGTTTATCGAGCGAAAGAAAGTGCGAATTGGCAAGAGGCTCGATATGGAAAGTTATGGGAGCAGGGTGTAGAGGGAATTGAAAAATACAACAAGCTCAATAAAGTGGAGCCAATGCGTCGAGCGCTAAAAGAGCTTAATGTTGGAACGTGGTTCTCTGGACTACGTCGAGAGCAAAGTAAATCACGAGCAGGTTTACCGATACTATCAATTCAGAACGGTGTGTTTAAGTTTTTGCCAGTAATTGACTGGACTAATAAAGACGTTCATTACTACTTAGAACAACACGGCCTTAAATACCACCCATTGTGGGATGAAGGTTACCTTTCAGTTGGTGATACTCATACCACTCGTAAATGGGAGCCGGGAATGTCAGAGGAAGAAACTCGATTCTTTGGTTTAAAACGAGAGTGTGGTTTACATGAAGATGATGGTTCAGAACAAGATGGGTCCGGCATATAACCATAGTGACCTTTAAATCGAGTTTAGAGTAAATAAAGAAAGCTGTAATAAAGCAGCTTTCTTTATTTATAGCATCCGAAAAACACGCTTTATAGAATAACTCTGTGGATAAGTTGTGCAAGTTCTTGGGGTAAAGTTGAATAAATAAAGCTTTGATCGAAAACTCATCGCTTAACCATTATTTTTGCAATTTTTGAGAAATAACGCTTGCCAATGTGAGCGCGATCTCTATAATGCCTCCTCGTCGACAGGGCAAGGGCTCACAAGGGTTTAAGCAAAGTTGATAAGGCTGAAAAGAAAAACGAAATAATTTGAAAAAAGTGTTTGACACAATAAATTATCTCGCTAGAATGGCCGCCTCTTCCGAAGTGATGTCAATCACAAAGAAGAGTTGCTCTTTAACAATATAGACCTATCAATCTGTGTGGGCACTCGTTGATGATAATCCAATTAGATACCTCGGTATCAAATTAGGTTTCAATGATACGAAGTGACCATTGAATCTTAGGATTCAGCACAGTCAATTCAAACATTACGTTATGTAATGTTCAGTATTCATTGAGCCGAACAAAATCTTAAATTGAAGAGTTTGATCATGGCTCAGATTGAACGCTGGCGGCAGGCCTAACACATGCAAGTCGAGCGGAAACGAGTTATCTGAACCTTCGGGGAACGATAACGGCGTCGAGCGGCGGACGGGTGAGTAATGCCTAGGA
>NZ_JAMPZF010000027.1:0-31392 GCF_024747315.1 Vibrio sp. HS-50-1
GAGCGTGGTATCCTAACTGTAGGTGACGAAGTTGCTATCGTAGGTATCAAGGAAACAACTACTACAACATGTACTGGTGTAGAGATGTTCCGTAAGCTTCTAGACGAAGGCCGTGCAGGTGAGAACGTTGGTGCACTTCTACGTGGTACTAAGCGTGACGAAGTTGAACGTGGTCAAGTACTAGCGAAGCCTGGTTCAATCACTCCACACACTAAGTTCGAATCAGAAGTATACGTACTGTCTAAAGATGAAGGTGGTCGTCACACTCCATTCTTCAAAGGCTACCGTCCACAGTTCTACTTCCGTACAACTGACGTAACAGGTGACATCCAGTTACCAGAAGGCGTAGAAATGGTAATGCCAGGTGACAACGTTCAGATGACTGTTGAGCTAATCGCACCAATCGCAATGGACGAAGGTCTACGTTTCGCGATCCGTGAAGGTGGCCGTACAGTAGGTGCTGGTGTTGTTGCTAAGATCTTCGACTAATTCATAGCGAATTAGCGATGCTTTCGGAAAATCTTGAATTAGATTTGACGAACCAGTAGCAAAAAGGGCATCATTTGATGCCCTTTTTCTGCACTCAACATTATTTTTGCTGTTTTCTTGTTCAGAAGTGGGTTGGGCGCAGAGCAAGATTAAGCAAAGATGCTTAATCTTAAGAAGAGTACGCTGATTTTTTCAGCGATATGGAGTTTGCCCTGCAACAGCGGGGTTGTTGTCGTCTATATTAAGACTTGTAACAGGTTGGTTTTATGAAAGCAAATAATGCTGAAACTCCTGATAGCTCAAACGCAGCAGATACGTTTAAGTGGTTAGCCGCTTTCGTATTGGCAGCTGCCGCTGTTGTGGGTAATTACCTGTATGGTGAAATGTCTGTAGTGGTTCGTGCTGCAGGCGTTGTTGTTCTTATTGCAGCTGCCTTAGGCGTTGCAGCAACAACGACTAAAGGTAAAGCAGCGATCAGTTTTGCAAAAGAATCGCGTATGGAAGTACGTAAAGTTGTTTGGCCTACTCGCCAAGAAACCATGCAAACAACACTGATCGTTTTAGCTGTAAGTATTGTAATGGCTCTAGTGCTATGGGGTATTGACGGAATTATGGTTCGTCTAGTAGCTCTAGCAACTGGGGTATAGAGGGTTTTTATTCATGAGTGAAGCTCCAAAAAAACGCTGGTATGTGGTTCAAGCCTTCTCTGGATTTGAAGGTCGTGTAGCTCAATCTCTGCGCGAGCATATCAAAATGCACGGCATGGAAGAGCTATTCGGTGAAGTACTGGTTCCTACTGAAGAAGTAGTAGAAATGCGCGCGGGTCAGCGTCGCAAATCTGAGCGTAAGTTCTTCCCAGGTTACGTCCTTGTTCAGATGATTATGAACGATGAATCATGGCACCTAGTACGCAGTGTGCCGCGTGTCATGGGCTTCATTGGTGGTACCTCAGACCGTCCGGCACCTATCACGGATAAAGAGGCTGACGCGATTCTTAATCGTCTTGAGAAAGCGAGTGAAGCGCCTCGTCCACGTACAATGTACGAAGCGGGTGAAGTGGTACGTGTTAACGAAGGTCCATTTGCTGACTTCAACGGTACTGTTGAAGAAGTGGATTACGAGAAGAGCCGCCTGAAAGTGTCTGTCTCGATCTTTGGTCGTGCGACACCAGTTGAGCTTGAATTTGGTCAGGTTGAAAAGCTGGACTAAGACTCTTCGTTAAAGAGTATAAAAAATCACCTTTTTAGGGTTGTATAAGGCGCGGATTATGACTATAATTTCGCGCCTTTTTACTTCAAGTGAAGTAAAAAGTTTCTTACACAAACGGGGAGCTGATCCGCGATTAGCGTTTGTACCCAAACTTAGGAATTATCATGGCTAAGAAAGTTGAAGCTTACATCAAGCTACAAGTTGCTGCTGGTATGGCTAACCCTAGTCCACCAGTAGGTCCTGCACTAGGTCAACACGGTGTGAACATCATGGAATTCTGTAAAGCGTTCAACGCAAAAACAGAATCTATTGAGAAAGGTCTACCAACTCCAGTAGTTATCACAGTATACAGCGACCGTTCTTTCACGTTCGTAACTAAGACTCCACCTGCTGCAGTTCTTCTTAAGAAAGCTGCTGGCGTTAAGTCTGGTTCAGGTCGTCCAAACACTGAAAAAGTTGGTACTGTAACTGACGCTCAAATCCAAGAAATCGCAGAAACTAAAGCTGCTGATATGACTGGTGCTGACATCGAAGCGATGAAGCGTTCTATCGCTGGTACTGCTCGTTCAATGGGCCTAGTGGTAGAGGGTTAATAAGATGGCAAAACTAACTAAGCGCATGCGCGTAATCCGCGAAAAAGTTGACGTAACTAAAGAATACGAAATCAACGAAGCTGTTGCTCTTCTTCAAGAACTAGCGACTGCGAAATTCGTTGAGTCTGTAGACGTTGCTGTTAACCTAGGCATTGATGCTCGTAAATCTGACCAGAACGTACGTGGTGCAACTGTACTACCTCACGGTACTGGCCGCGAAATCCGCGTTGCAGTGTTCACTCAAGGTGCTAACGCTGAAGCAGCTAAAGAAGCTGGCGCAGACATCGTAGGTATGGAAGATCTTGCTGAGCAAGTTAAGAAAGGCGAAATGAACTTTGACGTAGTTGTTGCTTCTCCAGATGCAATGCGCGTTGTAGGTCAACTAGGTACTATCCTAGGTCCTCGCGGTCTTATGCCAAACCCTAAAGTTGGTACTGTAACTCCTAACGTTGCTGAAGCAGTTAAAAACGCTAAAGCTGGTCAGGTTCGTTACCGTAACGACAAAAACGGCATCATCCACACTACTATCGGTAAAGCAAACTTCTCTGCTGAGCAGATCAAAGAGAACCTAGAAGCACTTCTAGTTGCTCTGAAGAAAGCTAAGCCATCTTCAGCGAAAGGTACTTTCCTGAAGAAAGTAAGCATCTCTACTACTATGGGTGCTGGTGTTGCTGTTGATCAGGCTAGCCTGAACACTCAAGCATAATTTATTTGCTTAGGCGCAAAATTAGTGTATAATTTTGCGCCTAATATTTGTGGTTGGGGCTGAACTTTGGTTCTTTGAACTGTCTCCTAGTTCGAAATGAATTAAGACCCAGTCTCCGTCCAAGACCGTAGGTGTTTGTGTAAAAGCAAACTTAATTATCCTACGTAGATGGTGCCCGAACTGACAGAAAGCTCTATGTAATATAGTTAACTTTCTTCTGGGGAAGCACCTCAATAGCTCTCACTGTCGTGATGATAGTGAGTGGTGTAACGACAACCAGGAGTAAATCCAAGATGGCTTTAAACCTTCAAGACAAAAAAGCAATTGTTGCTGAAGTCAACGAAGCTGCCAGTGGTGCACTTTCTGCAGTTGTAGCTGATTCTCGTGGCGTTCAAGTTGGCGCGATGACTTCTCTACGTAAACAAGCTCGTGAAGCTGGCGTTTACATGAGAGTTGTTCGTAACACTCTTGCTCGTCGTGCGGTTGAAGGTACTGAGTACGAGTGTCTAACTGACACTTTCACTGGTCCTACACTAATCGCATTCTCTAATGAGCACCCAGGTGCTGCAGCGCGTCTTTTCAAAGACTTCGCTAAAGAGAACAAAGATTTCGAGATCAAAGCTGCTGCTTATGAAGGCGCTTTAACTGACGCTGAAGTACTAGCAACACTACCAACTTACGACGAAGCAATTGCACGCCTAATGATGTGCATGAAAGAAGCTTCGGCTGGCAAGCTGGCGCGTACTATCGCAGCTATCCGCGATCAAAAACAAGAAGCAGCGGCATAAGCCTTGCTTTTTACTGGTTGCTTAATAAACTTATTGTTGACTTAAAAGAGAATTGTTATGTCTATTACTAACGAGCAAATCCTAGACGCAGTTGCAGAAATGTCTGTAATGCAAGTTGTTGAACTAATCGAAGCAATGGAAGAGAAATTCGGTGTTTCTGCTGCTGCTGCTGTTGTAGCTGGCGGCGCTGCTGGCGGCGAAGCTGCTGCTGAGCAAACTGAATTCGACGTAATCCTAGAAGCTGCTGGCGGTAACAAAGTTGCTGTAATCAAAGCAGTACGTGGCGCAACTGGCCTAGGTCTTAAAGAAGCTAAAGCTCTTGTAGACGGCGCTCCAGCACCTCTTAAAGAAGGTGTTGAGAAAGCAGAAGCTGAAGCTCTTAAAGCTCAGCTAGAAGAAGCTGGTGCAACTGTTGCTGTTAAGTAATTATTGCATAGTTTCTTAGCCTAACGGCTAATTGGCTGGTGGTTTTTTAACCACCGGCCTTTTTGCGCTGTAGGGTATAGGCGAATTTTCCCGCTGTTTAAGCGCCTGATATCCATGCAAAAAACATTTCATTCTTACGAAATGAAATGTCACTACAGTAAACAGCTATATTAGTCACTGTCCCTTACCCCCCTTAAGTAACTAGGAGCGGGCGGACAGTTTGGGTCACTTATCAGCGAGCTGAGGAACCCCATGGTTTACTCTTATACCGAGAAAAAGCGCATCCGTAAGGACTTTGGTACTCGTCCACAAGTTTTGGACATTCCATACCTGCTATCGATCCAGCTCGATTCGTTCGACAAATTCATCGAACAGGATCCTGAAGGTCAATACGGTCTTGAAGCCGCTTTCCGTTCTGTATTCCCGATTCAGAGCTACAACGGCAATTCTGAGCTGCAATACGTTAGCTACCGTCTTGGTGAGCCAGTTTTTGACGTTAAAGAATGTCAAATCCGCGGTGTAACTTACTCAAAGCCACTACGTGTAAAACTACGCCTAGTTATCTTTGATAAAGACGCGCCAGCAGGTACTGTAAAAGACATTAAAGAACAAGAAGTCTACATGGGTGAAATTCCACTCATGACAGACAATGGTACCTTCGTTATTAACGGTACCGAGAGGGTTATCGTATCCCAGCTGCACCGAAGCCCAGGCGTGTTCTTCGACAGCGATAAGGGTAAGACCCACTCTTCAGGTAAAGTTTTATACAACGCACGTGTTATTCCTTACCGTGGTTCATGGCTTGATTTCGAGTTTGATCCTAAGGATAACTTGTACGTTCGTATCGACCGCCGTCGTAAGCTACCAGCATCGATCATTCTTCGTGCACTAGGTAAGTCGACAGAAGAAATCCTAGATCTCTTCTTCGAGAAAGTGAACTTCGAAGTGAAAGACCAAACTCTATTGATGGAGTTGGTTCCAGATCGTCTACGTGGTGAAACTGCGTCATTCGACATCGAAGCGAATGGTAAAGTTTACGTAGAGCAAGGTCGTCGCGTAACAGCTCGTCATATCCGCCAACTAGAAAAAGATGGTGTTGATCACATCGAAGTACCAGTTGAGTACATCGTAGGTAAAGTTGCATCAAAAGATTACATCAATGAAGCAACTGGCGAGATCATTGTTAACGCTAACCAGGAAATCAGCCTGGAAGCACTAGCGAATCTATCTCAGGCTGGCCACAAAGCGCTAGAAGTTCTATTTACGAACGATCTAGACCACGGTCCATTCATGTCAGAAACACTACGTATCGACAGCACGGTTGATCGTATTTCTGCATTGGTAGAAATCTACCGCATGATGCGCCCTGGTGAGCCGCCAACAAAAGAAGCTGCAGAAGCTCTATTCGAAAGCCTATTCTTCTCTGAAGAGCGTTACGATCTATCGACTGTTGGTCGTATGAAGTTCAACAGCTCTATCGGCCGTGAAGATGCTCAAGAGCAAGGCACACTTGATGAAACTGATATCATCGAAGTGATGAAGAAGCTGATCGCGATCCGTAACGGTAAGGGCGAAGTGGACGATATCGACCACCTAGGCAACCGTCGTATCCGTTCTGTAGGCGAAATGGCTGAGAACCAGTTCCGTGTAGGTCTAGTACGTGTTGAGCGTGCAGTTAAAGAGCGTCTAAGCCTAGGCGATCTTGACGCAATCATGCCTCAAGACTTGATCAACGCGAAGCCAATTTCTGCGGCAGTTAAAGAGTTCTTTGGCTCTTCACAGCTTTCACAGTTCATGGACCAAAACAACCCGCTATCAGAAGTAACGCACAAGCGTCGTATTTCTGCATTGGGTCCTGGCGGTCTAACTCGTGAACGTGCTGGCTTCGAAGTACGTGACGTACACGTAACGCACTACGGTCGTCTATGTCCTATCGAAACGCCTGAAGGTCCAAACATCGGTCTGATCAACTCTCTATCTGCGTTTGCGCGTTGTAACGAGTACGGTTTCCTAGAGACACCATACCGTCGCGTTGTAGATGGCGTAGTAACAGACGAAGTAGATTACCTATCTGCAATCGAAGAAGGCCAATTCGTTATCGCACAGGCGAACGCTAAGCTAAACGAAGATGGTACTTTTGCAGATGAGCTGATCACAGCTCGTCAGAAAGGTGAATCTGGTCTACACCCTCGTGAGCACGCTCAGTACATGGACGTTGCGACAAACCAGGTTGTATCTATCGCTGCATCGCTTATCCCGTTCCTAGAACACGATGATGCGAACCGTGCATTGATGGGTGCGAACATGCAACGTCAGGCAGTTCCGACACTGAAAGCTGACAAACCGCTTGTTGGTACTGGTATTGAACGTAACGTAGCAGTTGACTCAGGTGTAACTGCAGTTGCGAAACGTGGTGGTGTAATCCAGTCAGTAGATGCTTCTCGTATCGTTGTTAAAGTAAACGAAGAAGAGCTAGTACCAGGTGAAGCTGGTATCGACATCTACAACCTGACTAAATACACACGTTCTAACCAGAACACATGTATTAACCAGCGCCCATGTGTGATGCCAGGTGAGCCTGTATCACGCGGTGACGTTCTTGCTGATGGTCCTTCAACAGACCTTGGTGAACTAGCGCTTGGTCAAAACATGCGTATCGCGTTCATGCCTTGGAACGGTTACAACTTCGAAGACTCGATCTTAGTATCTGAGCGCGTAGTTCAAGAAGACCGCTTCACGACAATCCACATTCAAGAACTTACTTGTGTGGCGCGTGATACTAAGCTGGGCTCTGAAGAGATCACAGCTGATATTCCAAACGTAGGTGAATCTGCTCTGTCTAAACTAGACGAGTCAGGTATCGTTTACATCGGTGCTGAAGTTAAGGGTGGCGACATCCTAGTTGGTAAAGTAACACCTAAAGGTGAAACTCAGCTAACGCCTGAAGAGAAGCTACTACGTGCTATCTTCGGTGAAAAAGCATCTGATGTTAAAGATACTTCACTACGTGTACCTAACTCTGTATCAGGTACGATCATCGACGTTCAAGTCTTCACTCGCGATGGCGTAGAGAAAGACAAGCGTGCGCTTGAAATCGAACAGATGCAGCTTAAAGAAGCGAAGAAAGACCTAACTGAAGAATTCCAGATTCTTGAGGGTGGCCTTCTAAACCGTGTTAAAGCTGTATTGATTGAAGGCGGTTACTCTGAAGCGAAACTAGACACGACTGATCGTAAGAAGTGGCTAGAACTAACGCTAGAAGATGACGCACTACAAACTCAGCTTGAGCAACTTGCTGAGCAGTGGGACGAGCTAAAAGCTGACTTCGATAAGAAGTTCGAAACTAAACGTCGTAAGATCACTCAAGGTGATGATTTAGCACCTGGCGTACTGAAGATCGTTAAGGTTTACCTAGCGGTTAAACGTCGCATTCAGCCTGGTGATAAGATGGCAGGTCGTCACGGTAACAAGGGTGTAATCTCTAAGATCAACCCTGTTGAAGACATGCCATACGATGAGAAAGGTCAGCCTGTAGACATCGTACTTAACCCACTGGGTGTACCTTCGCGTATGAACATCGGTCAGATCCTAGAAGTACACTTAGGCCTGGCTGCGAAAGGTATCGGTGATAAGATCAACCAGATGGTTAAAGAGCAGCAAGAACTAGCGAAATTCCGCGAGTTCCTACAAAAAGTTTACGACCTAGGCGACACTCGCCAGAAAGTAGACATTGCTTCTCTATCTGATGATGAAGTACGTACTCTGATCAAGAACTTGCGTGGCGGTCTACCAATCGCGACTCCTGTATTTGATGGCGCTCCAGAAGAGTCAATCAAAGCACTTCTTGAGCTAGCAGATCTACCAACATCAGGTCAGTTAACGCTATTTGATGGTCGCACAGGTGATGCGTTTGAGCGTCCTGTAACTGTTGGTTACATGTACATGCTGAAACTGAACCACCTTGTTGATGACAAGATGCACGCTCGTTCAACTGGTTCGTACAGCCTAGTAACTCAGCAGCCACTAGGTGGTAAAGCTCAGTTCGGTGGTCAGCGTTTCGGTGAGATGGAAGTATGGGCACTAGAAGCATACGGTGCTGCTTACACGCTACAAGAAATGCTAACGGTTAAGTCGGATGACGTTAACGGCCGTACTAAGATGTACAAGAACATCGTAGACGGTAACCACAGCATGGAACCTGGCATGCCAGAATCGTTCAACGTACTGTTGAAAGAGATCCGCTCGCTAGGTATCAACATCGAGCTAGAAGACGAAGAGTAATCCTTTCTCTCTTGATGAAAGTCGAGAGAATCAAAGCGATTATTTGGAAGAAGGTGCTCACTTTAGCGAGTGAGCTCCTTTTAACTCCTTACAGGAGCTGATTGTGAAAGACTTATTAAACTTTCTAAAAGCACAGCATAAGACCGAAGAATTTGATGCAATCAAAATCGGTCTATCTTCACCAGACATGATCCGTTCATGGTCTTTTGGTGAAGTTAAAAAACCTGAAACGATCAACTATCGTACGTTCAAACCTGAACGCGATGGTCTGTTCTGTGCGCGTATCTTTGGTCCAGTTAAAGACTACGAATGTCTTTGTGGTAAGTACAAGCGCCTGAAGCACCGTGGTGTTATCTGTGAGAAGTGTGGTGTAGAAGTTACACAAACTAAAGTTCGTCGTGACCGTATGGGCCACATTGAACTGGCTTCACCAGTAGCTCACATCTGGTTCCTAAAATCGCTACCGTCTCGTATCGGTCTACTGATGGATATCCCTCTACGTGATATCGAACGTGTTCTTTACTTCGAAATGTACGTAGTAACAGAACCAGGTATGACTGATCTAGAAAAAGGTCAGATGCTTACTGAAGAAGAGTATCTAGATCGTCTAGAAGAGTGGGGCGACGAGTTCACTGCTAAGATGGGTGCGGAAGCTATCAAGGACCTACTAGGTTCTATGGATATGCACGCTGAAGCAGAACAAATGCGTGAAGAGTTAGAGACAACAAACTCTGAAACTAAGCGTAAGAAAGTAACTAAGCGTCTTAAGCTGGTAGAAGCGTTCATCGCATCGGGTAACAACCCAGAGTGGATGATCCTAACTGTACTTCCAGTACTTCCGCCAGATCTACGTCCTCTAGTACCTCTAGATGGCGGTCGCTTTGCGACTTCTGATCTAAACGATCTATACCGTCGTGTGATCAACCGTAACAACCGTTTGAAGCGTCTTCTAGAGCTAGCTGCTCCGGACATCATCGTACGTAACGAAAAACGTATGCTGCAAGAGTCTGTTGATGCGCTACTCGATAACGGTCGTCGTGGTCGTGCGATCACAGGTTCTAACAAGCGTCCTCTGAAATCTCTTGCTGATATGATCAAGGGTAAACAAGGTCGTTTCCGTCAGAACCTTCTAGGTAAACGTGTAGACTACTCTGGCCGTTCTGTAATCACAGTAGGTCCATACCTTCGTCTACACCAGTGTGGTCTTCCTAAGAAGATGGCACTTGAGCTATTCAAACCATTTATCTACAGCAAGCTAGAGACTCGTGGTCTTGCGACTACAATCAAAGCTGCTAAGAAAATGGTAGAGCGTGAAGAAGCGGTCGTTTGGGATATCCTAGACGAAGTAATCCGTGAACACCCAGTACTATTGAACCGTGCACCTACACTTCACCGTCTAGGTATCCAGGCGTTCGAACCTGTACTGATCGAAGGTAAAGCGATTCAGCTACACCCACTTGTTTGTGCGGCGTACAACGCGGACTTCGATGGTGACCAAATGGCGGTTCACGTACCTCTAACTCTAGAGGCACAGCTTGAAGCTCGTACTCTGATGATGTCGACAAACAACATTCTGTCGCCAGCGTCAGGTGATCCGATCATCGTACCTTCTCAGGACGTTGTATTGGGTCTGTACTACATGACTCGTGAAAAGATCAACGTGAAAGGTGAAGGCATGTACCTTTCTGGCCCAGAAGAGGCTGAGAAAGCATACCGCACTAAACAAGCTGAGCTTCACGCACGCGTTAAAGTACGTATTACAGAAACTGTTGTAGACGAAGACGGCAACAGCACTACAGAGACCAAGATGGTAGACACCACTGTTGGTCGTGCAATGCTATGGCAAATCGTGCCAGCTGGTCTACCGTACAGCATCGTTAACCAAAAGCTAGGTAAGAAGCAAATCTCTAACCTACTTAACGAGGCGTACCGTAAACTAGGTCTGAAAGACACAGTAATCTTCGCTGACCAAATCATGTACACAGGTTTCGCATACGCGGCACTTTCTGGTGTATCTGTTGGTATCGACGATATGGTTGTACCAGCAGCTAAGTACACTGAAATCGCAGAAGCGGAAGAAGAAGTACGTGAAATCCAGGAACAGTACCAATCAGGTCTTGTTACTGCGGGCGAACGCTACAACAAAGTTATCGATATCTGGGCATCGACCAACGACCGTGTTGCGAAAGCAATGATGGAAAACCTTTCATCTGAAACGGTAGTTAACCGTGACGGTGAAGAGGAACAGCAAGAGTCATTCAACAGCATCTACATGATGGCGGACTCGGGCGCTCGTGGTTCTGCAGCACAGATTCGTCAGCTTGCGGGTATGCGTGGTCTGATGGCGCGTCCAGATGGTTCAATCATCGAAACGCCGATCACAGCGAACTTTAAAGAAGGTCTAAACGTACTTCAGTACTTTATCTCAACGCACGGTGCTCGTAAGGGTCTTGCGGATACGGCACTGAAAACAGCGAACTCGGGTTACTTAACTCGTCGTCTAGTAGACGTTGCTCAAGACGTTGTTGTAACTGAACATGACTGTGGCACTCACGAGGGTGTTGACATGATGCCTCACATCGAGGGTGGTGATGTTAAAGTTGCACTTTCTGAGCTTGCTCTTGGTCGTGTTGTTGCTGAAGACGTACTAAAACCTGGCACTGAAGACGTTCTTATTCCACGTAACACCCTGATCGATGAGAAGTGGTGTCAAATCATGGAAGAGAACTCAGTAGACAGCATGAAAGTGCGCTCTGTAGTAACGTGTGATTCTGACTTCGGTTGTTGTGCACAGTGTTACGGTCGTGACCTAGCACGTGGCCACCTAGTGAACCAAGGTGAAGCAGTAGGTGTTATCGCTGCTCAGTCTATCGGTGAACCAGGTACACAGCTTACCATGCGTACGTTCCACATCGGTGGTGCGGCATCGACAGCAGCGGCAGAGAACAGTGTTCAAGTTAAGAACAACGGTTCTATCAAGCTACACAACGCTAAATCTGTACTAGCAGATGACGGTAAGATCGTTATCACTTCTCGTGCGACAGAGCTAACTATTATTGATGAGTTTGGTCGTACGAAAGAGAAACACAAACTGCCTTACGGTACGCTACTAAGCAAAGGCGATGGCGATACAGTTCAAGCTGGCGAAACAGTTGCAAACTGGGAAGCGCACACACTACCTATCATTACTGAGGTAGCAGGTCGCATCCAGTTCGTAGATATGATCGACGGCGTAACAGTATCTCGTCAAACTGATGACCTAACTGGTCTATCTTCAAGCGAAGTAACTGACCCAGCAGCTCGCCCTTCAGCAGGTAAAGATATGCGTCCAGCTATCAAACTTGTTGACGAGCAAGGTAACGATGTAATGATCCCTGGTACTGATATGCCAGCTCACTACTTCCTACCTGGTAAAGCGATTGTAAACATCGAAGATGGCGCAGCAGTAGGTGTTGGTGCGACACTAGCACGTATTCCTCAGAAGTCTGGCGGTAACAAAGATATCACCGGTGGTCTTCCACGAGTTGCTGACCTATTTGAAGCACGTAAGCCGAAAGAGCCTGCAATCCTTGCTGAGCACACAGGTACTGTGAGCTTCGGTAAAGAGACCAAAGGTAAACGTCGCTTAGTGATCACACGTGAAAGCGGTGAAGCTTACGAAGAGATGATTCCTAAGCATCGTCAGTTGAACGTATTCGAAGGTGAAAAAGTTGAACGTGGTGACGTGATCGCAGATGGTCCAGAGTCTCCACACGACATCCTACGTCTACGTGGCGTACACGCGGTAACGCAGTACATTGCTAACGAAGTACAGGAAGTTTACCGTCTACAAGGCGTTAAGATTAACGATAAGCACATTGAAACTATCGTTCGTCAGATGCTACGTAAGTGTACTATTACTCACTCTGGTGACTCTGAGTTCCTACCTGGTGAGCAGATTGAGTACTCACAAGTTAAGATTGCTAACCGTAACCTAGAAGCTGAAGGCAAAGAGCCTGCACGTTTCGAACGTGAACTACTAGGTATCACTAAAGCGTCTCTAGCGACTGAGTCGTTCATCTCTGCGGCATCGTTCCAGGAGACAACTCGCGTACTAACAGAAGCAGCAGTTTCTGGTAAGCGTGACGACCTACGTGGTCTGAAAGAGAACGTAATTGTTGGTCGTCTGATCCCAGCTGGTACTGGTTTCGCATACCACCAAGAGCGTCAAGCTAAACGTTCTGAAGCGCAAGATGGTCCTTCTGCTGAGCAAGCAACGGACAACCTAGCGGCACTTCTAAACGCTGGTTTCTCTTCTGAAGAGTAAGCCATTTAACGAGTAATCGTTAGAAGCTTAAGAAAAAAGGCACCTTCGGGTGCCTTTTTAGTTTTTATCCTGCCTTTTTCTTCGAGAGGGTTCTTAGAGAGGGTTCTTAGAGAAGGTAATAGTGCTAAGGCTAGAAACAAAAAAGACCGACGATGATCGTCAGTCTTTTCTATCCTTCAGTCTCTGAATGTTCGCAAACACTAAGCCCCTGGGGGCATAGACAGACTTTCTGCGATCTGCTGTATCAGATAGTCCTCGACTTCAAATCGAGTCTCAAGAATTTCGCCAATGAGACACATATCAGAATCGAAATCATCTAATTCATCATCTTCAGTAACTTCTGAGTACTTATCGTTAAAGTTCAATAGTGGTTCAGTTGTCAGGACTATTTGACCATAAGTTTGATTGATTTCATTGGTCACGACAAAGCCAGTCGCTTTCCAGCGATCCATAACCATGTCATAGATTTTAAAATGGCCCTCGGAGATGTAATCAACGAGATGCTGACAGAAATCCTGCAATTCGGAAGGAGATGGGAGTTCAATAACATTGGTTTTCGAACAAGGTTGCAGTGCTGCAAGCTTACAATATTCAACAATCAGGGATTGTCTTGTCTCTAACCAGTGATCAATGACATCACTTGAGCCACCCCACTGGTCTTGTGTTTGTTTGAATTTTTTTAGCATGACCATGCCCTCATGATCTGATCGCCTGTTGGCGAACGTATCCTTTGCAAAGCAAAGTTAGTAAAGTTATTACAAACTCTTGTCCTTACTAGAATTTAGAGTGCAAATTTACTTAACGACAAACTCTAGTATGAAATTAGATTGCCAGTAAAATGAACGAACTTCAAGCAAAGGGATGGTGTAATGTTAAGAAAAGGTGATGTTAACCGCGCGATAAATGCATACTGGTGTGTTGTTGCAGGAAGTGAAATTTGGCTGGTGGATGGTGCTGTGCCTTTCGGGTCTGCAGAGCAGTTATCACTGCCTGAAGTGAGTGCAAGACCCATTGGTGAGTATTCTGGTTCGTCCGTCATGTGGCTTAATTTGTCTGATTTGGAGCATGATCTACCATTAGTCTCACTGCGCGACTGCCTGCATTTTCCTGAGCCATTATTTATGTTGTTAAGTAAAGCGGTCCAGTATGGGCATATGACGCAAAGTCTGCGTTTTTGCCCACAGTGTGGTGGAAGAAACTTTCTTAATAATAACCAGTTAGCTATGCAGTGTGGCGAATGCCGTACTCTCCATTATCCTCGAATATTTCCGTGTATTATCGTTGCTGTGCGTAAAGAGAACCAGATCTTATTGGCCCAACATCCTAGGCATCGAAATGGTATGTATACCGTCATTGCGGGTTTTCTAGAAGTTGGTGAGACATTAGAAGAGTGTGTGGCTCGAGAAATTCATGAAGAAACGGGAATTCTCGTTAAAAATATTCGTTACTTTGGCAGCCAGCCTTGGGCTTTCCCATCGAGTATGATGATGGGGTTTTTAGCTGACTATGAATCGGGAGAGTTAAGTCCAGACTACACTGAGCTGTCTGATGCACAATGGTTTGGTATTGACGAGATGCCGCCTGTTGCGCCTAAAGGAACGATTGCAAGAGCGCTTATCGAACAAACGCTACAAGATATTGATTCTAATTATCTGATAAATAGATAAAAAAAACCCTCCGAGAGGGAGGGGTAAGTAAGATGTCGTTATGAGATGCTGAGTACTGGGTACTCAGTTTATAATTGTAGTTTTCGCTAGCGAACAAATTTTTAACACTGATACCGATTGGGTGCAAATTAAGCATTGATTTAAAAGTTAATAACTTGATCCAGGTTGCAAAGCACACAGCTATTGGACTTAAATCAGTGATAGAATACCCCCTTTCACAGAAAGCCTAACAGTTGGAATTACGGAATGACTGAATTAAAAAATGATCGTTATCTGCGTGCGCTTTTAAAAGAGCCGGTAGATTACACGCCAGTATGGATGATGCGCCAGGCAGGTCGTTACCTACCAGAATACAAAGCGACTCGTGCAGAAGCGGGTGATTTCATGTCTTTGTGTCGAAATGCAGAATTAGCATCCGAAGTGACACTTCAACCATTACGCCGTTTTCCTCTTGATGCTGCGATCTTATTCTCGGACATCTTAACGATTCCAGATGCCATGGGGCTTGGTTTGCGTTTTGCTGCGGGTGAAGGACCTGTTTTTGATAACCCAATTACATGCAAAGCTGACGTGGAAAAAATTGGTTTGCCAGATCCAGAAGGTGAACTGCAATATGTAATGAATGCAGTACGTCAGATCCGTAAAGACCTTAAGGGTGAAGTGCCGTTAATTGGCTTCTCTGGTAGCCCGTGGACTCTTGCGACGTACATGATCGAAGGTGGCAGTTCTAAAGCCTTCACCAAGATCAAGAAGATGATGTACGCGGAACCACAAACTCTGCACTTACTTCTAGATAAGCTGGCAGACAGCGTTATCGAGTACCTAAACGCGCAAATTAAAGCAGGCGCGCAGTCGGTAATGGTATTTGACACATGGGGTGGCGTACTGACGCCTCGTGACTACAATCTGTTCTCGCTACAATACATGCACAAGATCGTTGATGGTCTGATTCGTGAAAACGATGGTCGTCGCGTGCCAGTCACACTGTTTACTAAGAATGGCGGTATGTGGCTTGAGCAAATCGCAGCAACGGGCTGTGATGCGGTTGGTCTAGACTGGACAATCAACATTGCAGACGCGAAAGCACGTATCGGTGATAAAGTGGCGCTGCAAGGTAACATGGACCCATCCATGCTTTACGCTTCGCCAGAGCGCATCCGCGAAGAAGTTGCGGATATCCTAGAAGGATTTGGTGATACGGGGACTGGTCATGTGTTCAATCTAGGTCACGGTATCCACTTGGATGTGCCGCCAGAAAACGCAGGCGTGTTTGTGGATGCGGTACACGAGTTATCTAAGCCATACCACAAGTAAGTTAGATTTTTTGAAATCAAATGCCGGCATTCAGTGCCGGTATTTTTTTACCTAAAATTCAGTTTTTCTATCTGAGACTCAAGGCTGTACAGCTCTAGTAGTATTTGGCCTACTATGACCTAATTACTATTTAGTCTGTACGCTTATTGTTTAATCTTATTATAAACAACAGCTTAGTGGTTTTGTGTTTGTGTGCTTATTTTCTTGTACAGATAAAAAAGCAATTAGATCATGGGTAACCTAAAGCATCGAGTGAACGCGTTTTTTAAGGTATGGCACGACTTCAGATTCAAACCAAGGATTCTTCTTTAACCACAATGTATTACGTGGAGAAGGATGAGGAAGCGGGATAAAATCAGGTTCCCAATCCTGCCATCGCTGAACAGTTTGCGTGAGTGTTTTGGGCTTATTGGCCAGGTAGTACTGCTGCGAGTACTGACCAATTAGTAGAGTGAGCTCTATATTGGGCAGCTGCTCAAGAATCTTTTTATGCCAAGTGGGCGCACATTCTTTACGAGGCGGTAAATCACCAGAGTTCCCTTTGCCTGGATAACAGAATCCCATTGGGACAATGGCAATTTTATTTGGGTCGTAGAAAACGTCTTTGTCGATATCGAGCCATTGGCGTAATCGATCACCACTTGGGTCATTCCAAGGTATCGAGGTTTTGTGCACACGTGTGCCTGGGGCCTGACCGATGATTAGGATGCGTGCGTCTTTTGCGGCTTGTACGACAGGGTTTGCGCCCAAAGGTAAATTATCCGCGCAAATCTGACAGGCGCGCACTTGTTGAAGCAATGTTTCTAGAGACATAAAACGGCTAATACCCTTTGTCGAAATCAACTTGATTATTTAGAGAGAAACCGTCCCTCCAACTCAAGTAGTTGTCTGCAAAAATGTCGATCACTTGCTCGGGGAAACTTAACGCCGCGATGTGAGGGGTGATGGTTACTTGCGGAAGTTTCCAAAACGGATGTTCTACCGATAGCGGTTCTTGCTCAAACACATCTAAGAAGGCGTGTTCTACCCAACGGTTTTTCAGAGCGAAGAGCAACCCTGCCTCATCCAGTACGTCGCCGCGACCCACGTTGAATAATAACGCCTTGTTTAGATGGCTGAGTGTTTGACGATTAAGTAACTGTTGCGTCTCCGGTGTACTTGGTAGGGTATTCACAACAATGTCGGCTTGTTCAAATGCCTTACTTAGTTCACTGATATGAAAGGTCTGATTAAATTCACCACCTGAGGTCGGAATACCTATGCGGTTCATACCGATTGTTTTTATTCCCATTGCTTTAGCTGCGTTGCCCAAATAACACCCAATGCTACCAGTACCGAGAATCACCATGGTTTTACTTTGTAATGATGTATAGAGATGAGGCTGCCATCGTTTGTTTTGTTGTTGCTGGTGGTATCGGTTGAAGTGGCGGTAATGGGCAATACTGTACCCCAGCACATATTCGGCAATCAGTGGGCCAAAGATGCCTCGAACATTGGTCAGGGTGTAGTCCTGACGAAGGTTAGGTAGCATTAGTGCATTGACGCCGGCGAATGTCGATTGTACCCACCCAAGCTGTGAAAACTCGTCTAATCTATTGGATAGTAATGGCGGATCGGCAAGAACTATTTGAGCTTCCTCTGGCTTATCAGTGATGCTCAGATCTGGTAGCTTTCTCTCCGTCAATAACGTTTCGTAGGTGTCACGATGCTCTGAGAGCAGGAAAATCTGATTTGAATGCGGCATTAACTTTTTTCCCTGTGATGAATCAAGTACACTTTCGCTGTTTTTTTCTTCAATGATTGAGTGACTATGCTTAAGAATCCTCTTCAGGTTCGTTTAGAAAAACTAGAACCTTGGCAACAAATTACCTTTATGGCGTGTCTATGTGAACGCATGTATCCAAACTATGCGATGTTTTGTGAGAACACAGAATTTGCTGACCCGCGTGCTTACCGAGCGATTCTTGATAGTGTATGGGAAATTTTGACAGTTAAGAACGCGAAAATTAACTTCGAACGTCAATTAGAGAAGTTAGAAGAGTTGTTCCCAAGTGCGGATGAGTTCGATTTTTACGGGGTTTACCCAGCGATGGACGCGTGTCAGGGTTTGTCTACGTTACTGCATGGCCTATTGGATCGCGACTACCTTTTCGATTCAATGCTTAAAGTGAGCCAACAGTCGGTACAAACCGTTGCTGATCTAGAGCAAGCGCAAGGTGCAGAGCCAATCACCAACGACAATCAGAAAGAAAATGAAGCCGTATGTGAAGAATGGGACGTGCAGTGGGCTATTTTCCGTCCACTGCGTGAAGCGGTAGAGCGTGACATCAGCTTGATTAAAGATTTACGTGAAGAGTTACGTGAAGAAGGTGTGAGCAATATCGGTATCGCACTTTAGTCGTTGAATAGATAGAAAAAGGCATCCTAAAATGGATGCCTTTTTGTTTGCGACGTTTGAGCGGTTATGCCCAATGTTGATTACGATTCTTTAGAATCTGGTTTTGTCGCTTCTTGAGTTTCTGGCTCCTTGTGATGCTTCTCCAGTTCTTCCTCTTCTTCATCGTCATCGCGGCTTTCGATTACGCCGTGCATTTCTTTCCAGCTTTCCCAGCGTTGGTAAGCCAGCTCTTGCATGTCGGTACTTTTATCCGCTTCATCGATGATTTCTTCACCCACGAGGTGTTCAAAGATATCCTCCAACGTCACCAAGCCTTGCACAGTACCGTATTCGTCAACGACAAGGGCTAGCTGTAGGCGATGAGTCATCATCTGGTCAAACACTTTCGGTAAAGTCGTGTTGTTTAGCACCACTTGAATCGGGCGCATGATTGCTCCCAGTTGTTTCTGTCCACAACCTGATTGTTGCAGTTTGAACAACTCAAGGCGGTGCACAAAACCAATGATGTTGTCTTTCTGCTCGCTATAAACCAATGGGCGGGAGAAAGGTGTATCCTTGTGTTTTTCTAGGAACTCATTGATGGTCATCGTGGCATCGATACGGAATACCACAGGACGTGGCGTCATAACCTGCGTTACAGGTACATCTTGGATGCCAAGCAAGTTGCTTAATATTTTTGATTCACCCTCGGCAAATTCACCGCTTTCACGTGCTAGAATCGCCATTGCAGACAGTTCATCACGCATTTTCGGAGCTTCGTGGTTACGAGCAAGACGCTTGGTGATTTGCTCTGAAAACCATACGAATGGCGTTAGCGCCCATACCATCCAACGTAATGCGACTGCCGCGGTTGGCGCCAATTGACGCCAGTAAGTTGCGCCAATTGTTTTCGGTACGATTTCTGAAAGCACCAAGATCGCCAGTGTGAGCACTGCCGAAAAGATACCTAACGCTTCGCTACCAAATACAACCGCAGCTTGTGCACCAGCAGTGGCCGCGCCGATGGTATGAGCGATGGTGTTTAGAGTCAGAATGGATGCCAATGGCCGGTCGATATCTGATTTTAGCTTAGCCAGTTGCCCAGCTGCGGGATGCCCCTGTTGATTGAGCTGCGCAATGTAGCTCGGACTGATACTCAGCAGTACCGCCTCCAGCACCGAACAGATAAACGAAATGCCGATTGCAATAGAGATATAAATGGATAACAGCAGCATAGTTGCCCTTGAATGTAGTTTGATAGTGGTTATTTGCAGCTATTATAACCGCAAAAGTGCCTTATAAATTGGTCCAAATACCTTGGAAAGCAAGGGTTTTCAGGGGGTATGTGGTAACAAATTGTGAGTTATTACTCATATTATGGCTAAAAGTACGTCAGAAAATCGAAAGATCGCTTACAAACCTTTGCCAGATGGGGCATTTATGTTTTAGAGTGAGACGAATTCGATAACCTATGAGAAGGGAAACCTAATGAACAAGACCCAATTAATCGACTTTATCGCAGAGAAAGCAGACCTATCAAAAGCACAAGCAAAAGCTGCTCTTGAAGCGACTCTTGATGGTGTAACTGGTGCACTTAAAGAGGGTGACCAAGTTCAACTAATTGGTTTTGGTACATTCAAAGTAAACCACCGCGCTGCACGTACTGGTCGTAACCCTAAGACTGGTGACGAGATTCAAATCGCAGCAGCTAACGTACCTGCATTCGTAGCAGGTAAAGCGCTGAAAGAATCAGTAAACTAAGTTAGAATGCACCGAGGTATCCTGCCTCGGTGCAACTTTATGAAAAAACATCTACTCGCTTCACTTCTCTTATCTAGCTTTACCCTTTTTGGCTGTTCGTCGGTTGAAACTCCTAATTTAGAACAATTCACTCACTTCTCTGGCGGCAAAGTTGCTGGAGACGCAAGTAGCTTGTACTGGATGACCGAGAAACTCACTCGCGTGAGTACGGCTGCGGACTACGTAACGATGGGGGATAATGGCTGGTTTCAAAGTGACTACCGTTGGGATGAAGGTGAGCTTCGAGAGTTGATTCGAAAAGGTGAGCAAGCTGATACCAAGCAAGAGTTGGTGCCTTTTCAAATCCACATCCGTTTTAATAAAGATGGCGAAGCGGTTTACCAACAATATCGCGTTAATCGTAAAGTCTTACCACTTCAGCATGAACAATTAGAACGTTACAAGACAGAAGCGAATGATGTAGTGGCGTCGGTTAAGGCGCAGTCTCGTAACAGTCAGAGCCTCATTCAAGGTTATTGGAATGGCCAATCGTTTGAAACCTGCAAAGGTAGAGCGTTCTCGACACTCGAGTTTAATCAGACGTTGCCAAAATTTATTATCGAGCGTCTCTCATCTGTAGACAGTTACGTGGCTTTTGTCGGCAAGCAGTCACGAACTAAAGCAACGGTTGATGAACTGTTGATGCTCAATGATGATGACTTTGATTGTGTACCACGACCAGCATTACTCGCTGAGTAAGCTTGGTGAGACTTACTTGCTGACAGAGTAATAAAAAAGGCGCTGAATGCGCCTTTTGTTTTTTAGCCAACTTAAGTTGTTTTTATTTTTCTTGCTCACGTGCAATCGCACGGTAGCCGATGTCACTGCGATGGAACATGCCGTCCCAACTGATCTGTTTTGCAAGCTCGTAAGCGCGTTGCTGCGCTTCTGATACGATGTTGCCCAACGCAGTTGCACACAATACGCGACCACCATTTGTTACGATGTTGCCATCTTTATTGTCTGTACCCGCGTGGAAGACTTTCTCGCCTTCAATTTCAACTTGTGGCAGACCAGAGATCACATCGCCTTTGTTGTACGCTGCTGGGTAACCACCGGCTGCGAGTACGATACCAATCGACGCACGTGGATCCCATTTTGATTCCACTTGATCCAGTTTTTGGTCAATCGCAGCCAAGCAAAGATCAACCAGATCCGATTCCATACGCATCATGATTGGTTGTGTCTCTGGATCACCGAAGCGGCAGTTGTACTCGATCACTTTCGGAGTGCCATCTTTGTCGATCATCAGACCCGCGTATAGGAAACCTGTGTATGGGTTCCCTTCAGACGCCATGCCACGTACCGTTGGGTAAATGACTTCTTCCATGATGCGGTTGTGAATTTCTGGTGTGACCACAGGAGCTGGCGAGTACGCGCCCATGCCACCAGTGTTAGGACCTGTATCTTTGTCACCTACGCGTTTGTGGTCTTGGCTGGTGGCCATTGGCAGAACGTTCTCACCATCCACCATCACGATGAAGCTTGCTTCTTCACCATCGAGGAACTCTTCGATAACCACGCGGCTGCCTGCGTCACCAAATGCGTTGCCTGCTAGCATGTCTTTGATTGCGTCTTCGGCTTCTTCTAGCGTCATTGCCACAATCACGCCTTTACCAGCCGCAAGGCCGTCGGCTTTCACCACAATCGGCGCACCTTGCTCACGCACGTAAGCAAGCGCTGGTTCAATTTCTGTGAAGTTTGCGTAAGCACCGGTTGGGATTTGGTGACGAGCAAGGAAGTCTTTAGTAAACGCTTTAGAGCCTTCAAGCTGCGCTGCGGCTTGGGTAGGGCCAAAGATTGGTAAGCCCGCTTCGCGGAACGCATCCACCACACCAATAACCAATGGTGCTTCTGGGCCAACGATAGTCAGTTCAATTACCTTCTCTTTGGCGAAAGCAACAAGGCCAGCGATGTCTTCTACATCGATGTTTACGTTCTCTAGTTTTGGCTCTAGTGCCGTACCTGCGTTGCCTGGAGCAATGAAAATAGTCTCAACATTTGGGTTTTGCGCTGCTTTCCAGCCTAGCGCATGTTCACGACCGCCTGAACCAATGATTAAAACTCGCATATGAAAATCCTTAATCTTATAAATACTGTTTACTCAAAGTAGTTGATGATGTGGCTAGGCAACAATTGAGCCCATCTCGGAAACATAGCCAGCTACGTAACCGGGGTGGGCGAAAGCAGTTAACAATGCCACAGTGCCAAATACGATGAGGAAATTAGTGGCGGAAGTGACGCATACCCGTGAAGATCATCGCCATGCCGTGCTCATCTGCTGCTGCGATAACTTCGTCGTCACGCATAGAGCCACCTGGCTGAATTACGCACTTAATGCCGGCTTCTGCTGCGGCATCGATACCGTCGCGGAATGGGAAGAATGCATCTGATGCCATTACACAACCTTCAACCTGTAGACCTTCGTCTGCAGCTTTGATGCCTGCGATTTTCGCGGAGTAAACGCGGCTCATTTGGCCTGCGCCTACACCGATAGTCATGTCGCCTTTCGCGTAAACGATCGCGTTAGATTTCACGTATTTCGCTACTTTCCAGCAGAATAGGGCGTCTTTTAGCTCTTCTTCTGTCGGCTGACGTTTAGACACGACTTTAAGATCGTCTAGGCTTACCATGCCTTGGTCGCGGTCTTGAACCAGTAGACCACCGTTGACGCGTTTTACGTCAAAGCCCGTTGTCTTCGTTGACCACTCGCCACACTCTAGTAGACGTACGTTCTTCTTCGCTGCAACGATTTCAATCGCTTCAGCAGAAACAGAAGGTGCGATAATCACTTCAACGAATTGACGCTCAACGATAGCGCTAGCCGTTTTTGCATCTAGCTCTTGGTTGAATGCAATGATGCCGCCGAACGCTGACGTTGGGTCAGTTTGGTAAGCGCGGTTGTACGCTTCGAGGATGTCTTTACCTAGCGCAACGCCACATGGGTTGGCGTGTTTTACGATTACACATGCAGGCTCGTTGAACTCTTTCACACACTCAAGTGCTGCATCAGTGTCTGCAATGTTGTTGTAAGAGAGGGCTTTACCTTGGATTTGGCGAGCAGTAGAAACAGATGCTTCTTGTGGGTTTGCTTCAACGTAGAATGCGGCTGCTTGGTGGCTGTTCTCACCGTAGCGCATGTCTTGTTTTTTCTCGAATTGCTGGTTGAAAGTACGTGGGAATTTAGACTCTTCATCACCTTCTTTGTTCTCACCGTAAGATGGAACCATAGTGCCGAAGTAGTTTGCGATCATGCCATCGTAAGCAGCAGTGTGCTCGAATGCTGCGATAGCAAGGTCGAAACGAGTCTCTAGTGTTAGAGATTTCTCGTTCGCGTCCATTTCAGCGATAACGCGATCGTAATCATGAGCGTTCACAACGATAGTCACGTCTTTGTGATTTTTCGCTGCAGAGCGAACCATCGTTGGGCCGCCGATATCGATGTTTTCAACCGCGTCAGCTAGTGTACAGCCTTCTTTTGCAACGGTTTCTGCGAATGGGTATAGGTTAACAACGACCATGTCGATTGGATTGATGCCATGTTTTGCCATCACGTCGTCATCTTGACCACGACGACCAAGCACACCACCGTGAACTTTCGGGTGAAGCGTTTTAACGCGGCCGTCCATCATTTCTGGGAAACCTGTGTAGTCAGAGACTTCTGTTACTGCGATGCCTTGTTCGGCAAGTAGGCGTGCTGTACCACCAGTAGATAGGATATCGACACCGCGCTCAGCAAGAGCTTGTGCAAACTCAACAATACCTGTTTTGTCTGATACGCTGATAAGCGCACGGCGAATAGGACGAGCGTTATTCATGCTTCCATTTTCCTCAAATTCACGGAGTTAAAGATGTTTGCCAAAAATGAACTTGTTTTTACCTCTTGGGGTAAAATATTGGCCAGTTTTGGTAAAGACCTTTGCCGGATGTTTTCTGGTTAGAAAACAGTCTCCACATTTGATGGCGCGTATTCTAACCAATTTATTACAAAAAAGCTCGCGCAATCGTTTGGTATCTCAAAAATAATTGTGAAAAAGAGGTTCTTTAGCTTTAAAAGTAACGAGATAGTTAATAGGGAAAGTTATGTTTCAGATAGGTGAACTGGCAAAACGTTGTGGTGTGACGGCAGATACGCTGCGTTTTTATGAGAAAAACGCGCTGATAAAGCCCGCAGGTCGAAGTGAATCAGGTTATCGTCTCTATAATGAAGAGAATCAAAAGCAGGTACACTTCATCCTTAAAGGTAAAGAGCTGGGCCTGAGCCTGGATGAGATTAAAGAGCTACTAGAAATCAAACTAGAAGCAACAGAACACAGCTGTGCAGAGGTTAAAGCTATTACTTCTGCTAAGTTAGAGCTGATTGATGGAAAAATTAACGAGCTAACGAAAATTCGTCGAGCTTTGAAGAAGATCAATGATGCTTGCTGCGGTCATACGGATGATGATGCTACTCATTGTTCTATCCTTGCAGCACTTGAGTAGTCTCATTTCTGCATCACTTAACTTAAGTTTGCATTTTTGGCGGCTTGCTTTTCTAGGTGCACGCCGTTTTCCCACCTATAATCTCGCCTTTAGTTACCTGTAGGAATTGACCATTGTTTGATTCCTGCCGTAGCGCTGTCTGTAGATACGAGAGTTTTCATACATGGTTGGAGTCTATTTTCAAATCAATGACTGGGTTTTAAGCGTTGATGAAAATAAGCTGTATCGACAAGATAGGGAAGTTACTGTTGAGCCACGCTTAATTAATCTTCTGCATTTCCTAGCGGAGCATGCGAATGAGGTGTTCAATCGTGAGGAATTGATCCAATACGTTTGGGCAGGGGCGATTGTGACCGATCAAGTGGTGACTCAGTCCATTTTTGAGTTACGTAAATTACTGCGTGACGGTCGGGAAGAAAATACCAGCTACGTCATTACAGTGCCGAAACGTGGTTACAAGCTGGTGGCGAATGTGACCCCAATGACACTCGAGGAATTCCTCGCAAGTCGTCATTGTGATTCAGAAAGTCTTCCTCCTATTGTTGATGAACCAGAAGAAGAGACTCCACCTATCGCACCTGCCGTCACCTTTCCTGCAGGCCCTCTGACTCGCGCGGTCTGTGAGATGTCTAAAGAGAAAAAGGCCCCTCCGAAAAAAAATAAAATCAGTCCGTGGCGCCTGGGGATCATGAACTTCATCTGGATCAGTGTTTTGGTTGTGGTGATGGGTGTGTTTACCTACAAGCAATCGGAAGTGCGTATTACTCAAGCCATCGATACTCACCTTATCGAATTCAAGTTTCAAGATAACTTCACGAGCGAAGGGTTAAGCTACGACTTGGCAGACGGGTTTGCCCAAAAGTTGATGTCCGACATTGCTCAAGTGAGCGATTACCGAGTCATGCTAAAGAAGACGTCGTTTACCTCGGGTATTGTGCCGGGCAAATCGGTTGTGGTGCGGGTTCGTGAAAATGAGGGTGGCAGCTTTTTAGAGGTGGAATATCGGAATAACTCATCTGAAAAGGTGTTGTTTAGTCGTCAATACGCGTTAACCAGCAGCCATTTAAAGACAGTGCTTCAACAAGCGTCGTTAGACTTGATGCAAGTTCTGAAAGTGCCGGATGCCAAGCTGAAATCCACGATGCTGGTGGCGGGAATGCCAATTAACCCAGATGCTTTGGAGCTGTTTGTTCAAGCTAACCATTATCTCAATGTCTCGGATGCCAAGCAGTTTCGCCAAGGCGTCAACTTGCTGGAAAACATTTTAGAAATTGAGCCAGATAATGCTTACGTTCAGGCAGAGTTATTGATTGCTTACCACGTGCAGAAGGTGCTCGACTTTTCACAGGAGTTGAAGAAAGGGCGAGTGCAGCAGTTGAGTGACGCACTAGAAACTAACGTAAAAATGATGGTTGGGCCAATTCAACCGCGAATTTATGAAGCTTTAGCCCTGCACGAAACCATTATTGGTGACATGGCTTCAGCCAAGCAGCATCTTGGGCAGGCTTTGAGGTTACGTGATTCGGTGCTGTCTTATGTGATTCGTGGTAAGCACGCTGAATTGGATGGTGATCTGGATTTGGCCAGTGAGTCTTACAGCGAAGCTTTCTATATTGATACGTCGGTTGAGACGTACCTGCTGTGCGAAAACTTGGTCTTCCCAAGTAACATGAAGGCGATTGATTACGCCATGTATCGCGCTGTTCACCCTTCTGTCGTTCGAATGCTTTAATTCTCTCGCACTCTACGTCAGTTTAATACTAGCCCCTCATTTCGGTGAGGGGCTTTTTTGTAGCTGTCGAAAAGTGAAAAGGGTGGGCGGTGGGGTAATGACTTACGAAGGAGCCAGTAACGCAAGCTTGCAACGGGAAGACATATCCGGTTTTCTTCTCTATCTCTATCTCTATCTCTATCTCTATCTCTATCTCTATCTCTATCTCTATCTCTATTGATTGTATGGGGTGTCTGGCTGAGTTATTTGGCGAGAATGATTCTGATGCTTTCTTGCAGGCGAGATGAATATTGATGTGGGTCAAAAAGCGCGATCAGGGAGAGGTTTATGGAATCAACAGGTTCAGGGAATCAACCCTTCGGGACGGGGAAGTTGATTGAGGTTGATAATTTTTATCGCGATTACCAACGAGTTGATGAAAGTTTATCTATCGGTAGAAGGCTTGATTTTTTTCTTATAACTGCATGAATAATATAGTTTTATGTTTTTGTGTTTATCATGTTTATCTCAACTTGATGTTGATTAACTAATCATTTTATTGATAACGCCAAGTTTATTTTTTTCCCGATTTTTGGGCGTAGTCTTCACTTCGAAATTTAGCGAGGTCGAGCAAGTATCTACTTCATAGCATCTCGCTAATAACCGTTCAGTTTGAGTCACGTTGACTTGAGTAGAATAGATTTGGAGATGTTATGTCATCGAATACGAAAAAAATCGGCCTAATTGCCTGTACGGGTGTAGTCGCCGGTAACATGATGGGTAGTGGTATTGCACTGTTACCTTCTAGCCTAGCTTCAGTAGGCTCTGTTTCAATTTTCAGTTGGCTGATCTGTTTGATCGGTGCACTGAGTCTTGCGTTTGTTTACGCTCGTCTGGCAACCAAAAACCCTCAAGAAGGTGGTCCTATCGCTTACGCTGGCGAAGTTTCCCCAGTCTTTGGTTTCCAAACGGGCGTGCTTTATTACCACGCGAACTGGATTGGTAACCTAGCTATTGCTATTACAGGTGTTTCTTACCTTTCAGTATTCTTCCCTGTGCTTAATGACCCAATCCCAGCAGGTATTGCGACGATTGCATCGGTATGGATCTTCACTTTCGTTAACCTACTTGGTGGTAGCTGGGTAAGCCGTCTATGTACGCTTGGTCTAGTTCTTATCCTTATCCCAGTTGTTGGTACAGCCGCATTTGGTTGGACGCACTTCGATACTGCGCTATACAGCCAAAACTGGAACGTATCTGCGGGTACGGATAGCCATGCGATTGTGACAGCGGTTCTTATCTGTCTATGGTCATTCGTTGGTGTGGAATCAGCAGCGGTATCGACTGGTATGGTAGAAAACCCTAAACGTACCGTACCGCTAGCAACCATGCTGGGTACTGGTATCGCAGGTGTGATTTACATCCTATCAACTCAAATGATCAGCGGCATGTTCCCTGCTTCTGAAGTTGCGGCATCAGGTGCGCCATTTGCACTAGCAACCACTGAGCTATTCGGTAGCTGGACAGCACCATTCGTATCAGCATTCACAGCACTAGCATGTTTCACTTCGCTAGGTTCTTGGATGATGCTGGTGGGCGAGGCTGGTAAACGTGCAGCAAGCGATGGCAACTTCCCTAAAATCTACGGCGAAACTGACAAAAACGGTGTGCCTAAGAAAGGTCTAATCCTTGCGTCAATCAAGATGACAGCATTAATGGTTGTACTGATGTTCTTTAGCTCTAAAACAGCACACGCATCAGACCTGTTCAACCAGCTAACAACTGACGCAGTACTACTAACTATGCTGCCTTACTTCTACTCAAGCATTAACTTGATTCGCTTCGAAGGTATGACAACACGCAACGGCTTCGTAATGTTGTTCTCTGGTGTAGCTTGTCTGTTCTGCTTCATTGCCCTTGCTGGTGCAGAAGGCGGTACGCTAACAGCAACCTTCATCGTGTCTCTCGTTATCTTGATGTTCTACAGCAAAAAAGCCGGCCTAGCTCAGTACATGAAGCTACACGCTGACGACATGCCTGCTCAAGCAAGCAACTAATCCCCAAACGCTGGCACTTCGGTGCCAGCCAATAAAAAACAAATTCACTCGGCGCTCACCTTACTCACTGCCTGTAAATGGCAGAGAGCGCCTTCATTCGCCTTGGAGATGTCCAAATGAATATTTTCGCTATCTTGAACCACATGGGTGTGTTCTTTAAAGAAGAGCCAGTTCGTCAACTTCACGCTGCTCTTGAGAAAGCGGGCTACGAAGTGGTTTACCCAGTAGATGATAAAGACTTGATCAAAATGATTGAGATGAACCCACGTATTTGCGGTGTGCTGTTCGACTGGGATAAATACTCACTAGAGCTATGTGAACGTATCAGCCAAATCAACGAAAAACTGCCTGTTCACGCATTTGCTAACGAACAGTCTACTCTAGACATTTCACTAACAGACCTACGTCTAAACGTGAGCTTCTTCGAGTACGCTTTAGGTATGGCTGACGACATCGCTATCAAAATCAACCAAGCGACTGAGGCATACAAAGATGCCATCATGCCTCCATTCACTAAAGCGCTATTCAAATACGTAGAAGAAGGTAAATACACCTTCTGTACTCCAGGTCACATGGGCGGTACTGCATTCCAGAAAAGCCCTGCTGGTAGCATCTTCTACGATTTTTACGGTCCAAACACATTTAAAGCGGACGTATCAATCTCAATGCCTGAACTAGGCTCTCTGCTAGACCACTCAGGTCCACATAAAGATGCAGAAGAATACATTGCACGTACATTCAATGCAGACAGCTCGTACATCGTAACGAACGGTACGTCTACATCGAACAAAATCGTTGGTATGTACTCAGCACCTGCGGGCAGCACAGTACTGATTGACCGTAACTGTCACAAATCTCTGACTCACCTAATGATGATGAGCGACGTGACACCAATCTACTTCCGCCCAACTCGTAACGCATACGGCATCCTTGGTGGTATTCCACAAAGCGAATTCAGCCGCGATGTCATTGCAGAGAAAGTGGCGAAAACACCAGGTGCAACTGCGCCATCTTACGCGGTAGTGACTAACTCAACTTACGATGGCCTGTTGTACAACACGCAATTCATCAAAGAGTCGCTAGATTGTAAACATATCCACTTCGACAGTGCTTGGGTGCCTTACACTAACTTCAACCCAATTTACGAAGGTAAATGTGGTATGAGTGGTGAAGCGATGCCAGGCAAAGTGTTCTACGAAACACAATCAACACACAAACTGTTGGCAGCGTTCTCACAAGCTTCAATGATTCACGTGAAAGGTGACTTTGACAAAGAATCTTTCAACGAAGCATTCATGATGCACACTTCAACTTCACCTCAGTACGGCATTGTTGCTTCTACTGAAACTGCAGCGGCAATGATGCGCGGCAACACAGGTAAGAAGTTGATGCAAGACTCTATCGATCGCGCAATTCGCTTCCGTAAAGAGATCAAACGCCTAGAAGCAGAAAGTGACAGCTGGTTCTTCGATGTATGGCAACCAGAAAACATCGATACCACAGAATGTTGGAAACTAGACCCTAGCGATACATGGCACGGCTTCAAGAACATGGATGACAACCACATGTATCTTGACCCAATCAAAGTCACGCTACTGACTCCGGGGATGAATAAAGAAGGCGAACTAGAAGAATCAGGTATTCCTGCTTCGCTGGTGGCTAAATTCCTAGACGAGCGCGGCATCGTGGTAGAGAAAACAGGTCCATACAACTTGTTGTTCCTATTCTCAATCGGTATCGACAAATCAAAAGCAATGCAATTGCTACGCGGTCTGACTGAATTTAAACGTGGGTACGACTTGAACCTAACCATCAAGAGCTTCCTACCTTCGCTATATAATGAAGACCCAAGCTTCTATGAAGGCATGCGCGTTCAAGAATTAGCACAAGCGATTCACAACCTAACTAAGAAATACAATCTACCAGAGCTAATGTACAAAGCGTTCGATGTTCTTCCTGAAATGAAAGTAACACCACACGCAGCATGGCAAGAAGAGCTTCGCGGTAACGTAGAAGAAATCAAACTGGAAGAAATGGTTGGTCGCGTAAGTGCGAACATGATCCTTCCTTACCCTCCAGGTGTGCCACTAGTACTTCCTGGTGAAATGGTGACTCAAGAGTCTCGCCCTGTGCTGGACTTCCTAGAGATGCTTTGTGAGATCGGTGCGCATTACCCAGGTTTCGAAACCGACATCCACGGTCTATACCAACAAAAAGATGGTAGCTACACCGTAAAAGTATTGAAGAACTAAGTTCCTCTCGAAGATGACGCCATTGGGAATGCAAGCATGCTCCACTCTTACGAGCTCAATGTGTCATCGAACAACCACGACATTTAGATATACCCCTAGCTAATCTGTCGTAAAAGAGAAGGGCAAGGATGCTCTGATCTTTTCTTCTATATAGAAGAAGCAATTTCCAAGACTTCACCTGAAGTACCCCAAGTAAAAAGCAAAGACCAAAGAGCAGTTCGTTATCGTTCTGCTCTTTTTTTCGTCTTTATATAGATAGAAAGAGAAAACAGAACCAAGAGAGATAAGGTCAGCAACCGAAATCACAAAGAAATCGGCGATCTTTTAATGCAGAAGTCAGGTGTTTCATCATGAAAAGATCCTCTGCAACCCGAAATATTAGACAAGATCGTTGAGTATCTATGCAGAATGCTCGTTATTTGTGCGGTTGAAGGTTTTTTTGCAAAAAACGCTTGTGCTAATTTCTCAACCCCCTATACTGCGCATCCACCGACACGGAGTGAGACGAAAGTCACACAGCGAGTCGGAAGTGAGAGAAAAAGAAATTTGAAAAAATGCTTGACTCTCTCACGGTGCGGAGTAAGATACGCACCCCTAACGACGAGCAACTAAGTTGCTGGATAAGTTAGAAAAGCTCTTTAAAAATATAAACCTATCAATCTGTGTGGGCACTCGTTGATGATAATCCAATTAGATACCTCGGTATCAAATTAGGTTTCAATGATACGAAGTGACCATTGAATCTTCGGATTCAGCACAGTCAATTCAAACATTACTTTATGTAATGTTCAGTATTCATTGAGCCGAACAAAATCTTAAATTGAAGAGTTTGATCATGGCTCAGATTGAACGCTGGCGGCAGGCCTAACACATGCAAGTCGAGCGGAAACGAGTTATCTGAACCTTCGGGGAACGATAACGGCGTCGAGCGGCG
>NZ_JAMPZF010000028.1:0-6067 GCF_024747315.1 Vibrio sp. HS-50-1
GAGTGGTCCCTCTAGGTACGGATTTAGGTGGCCCAAATTGACCACGCAACCAAAAAAAGATAATTGGTAAATCTAATATCAAAAGGAAATAAACTTGAGAGCTGGTGCTGATAGGCAGACTCGAACTGCCGACCTCATCCTTACCAAGGATGCGCTCTACCACCTGAGCTATATCAGCACTCAAATTAGAGTGGAGCGGGCAGCGGGAATCGAACCCGCATCATCAGCTTGGAAGGCTGAGGTAATAGCCATTATACGATGCCCGCAACACGTAACTCTGAGAGCTATTTCCTAAAGAATATGGTGGAGGGGGACGGATTCGAACCATCGAAGGCAGTGCCGGCAGATTTACAGTCTGCTCCCTTTGGCCACTCGGGAACCCCTCCAAATTTTCAAGCCATTCAGACTACTAAAGGAAAGAATGGTGCCGACTACCGGAATCGAACTGGTGACCTACTGATTACAAGTCAGTTGCTCTACCTACTGAGCTAAGTCGGCATAAGTGGTGCGCATTCTATTGAATGATTTTCGAGGTTGCAATAGTAATTTTAAAAAAAATCATAAAATTCGATTTTTTAGATTCGTTTGCTGCAAATTCGTACAAACTTGGCTTTTTTAAAGTAAACTTCGACCTTTGTCGTTTGCTTTGAAGTTCGCTTGATGTATGTTCTTGCTTCTACTAAACCAAGGATAAAAGAGACCCATGAGTCCATTTTTGTCATTTGACCGTGCAAATTGGGCCGAGTTAAGAAACTCTGTACCGATGACACTTTCTGAAGACGACTTGACTGCGCTTCAGGGCATTAATGAAAACCTAACCATGGAGGAAGCGGTAGAAATCTACCTTCCTTTGTCTCGTCTTTTGAATCTGTACGTCCAAGCCCGTCAAAGCCGCAACTCCGTATTACAACAATTCTTGAATACGGAAGAACATGCCCCTCCTTTTGTGATTGGTATCGCCGGCAGTGTCGCTGTAGGCAAAAGTACAACAGCTCGTATTCTGACCGCATTGCTTTCTCGTTGGGAGAATCATCCCAAAGTGTCCTTGGTCACTACAGATGGCTTCCTATATCCGAAAAAGGTACTAGAAGAACGCGGTATCATGCATCGTAAAGGGTTTCCTGAGTCCTATGATATCAAACGTTTAGTTGAGTTTATGTCTGACGTTAAAGCGGGTAAGCCGGATCTTGAAGTACCTATTTACTCCCACATCACGTATGACATTACGGACGAACTAAGAAAAGTTGATAGACCGGATGTTCTTATCATTGAAGGTTTAAACGTTCTACAAAGTGGAATGGATTATCCGCATGATCCACATCGCGTCTTTGTCTCTGATTTTTTGGATTTTTCGATCTATGTCGATGCTGAAACAGAGACAATTGAACAGTGGTATGTGGAACGATTTCTAAAGTTTCGCCAAGGGGCTTTTACTAAACCCGGTTCTTATTTTAGTCACTACACGCAACTGTCAGTCGATGAAGCAAAGCAAAAAGCGAAACAAATTTGGCATGATATTAATGGGCTCAACTTGGAGCTGAATATTCTTCCCACCCGAGAAAGAGCCCATTTGATTCTACACAAAGGCGTCAACCACTTGGTTGATAAGGTGTCTTTACGAAAGTAATTGAACGTCAATCGCTTTTACGCAACGAGATTTCGCCACCAATGTAAGTCTCTAGCCCTTGCGAGGTTTCGAGTAATATCCCGCCTTGATGATCGATGCCGCGTACGACGCCGTGCACCTCTCTAGGTCCGATGAGCAGCTTGACTTGACGATTGAGAAAGTTATCTAATCGATTCCAACGTTCGACAAAGCTGGTAAGCCCTTTCAGTTCATACTCGATAAGTGCGGAATTCCAATGCTTGATAAGCGTCGTCGCTAGGACATTTCTATCGATCACGAGACTCTCGTTTACCTGATTCAATGTTGTCCATGGTTGATCAATCTCAGGTTGCTCATCAGGCATTCCAATATTGAGCCCCATCCCAATCACAAGATGAGCAGCACCACCGGCCTGCCCTGACATCTCCACTAAGATTCCTGCCAGTTTTTTATCTTGATAATACAGGTCATTTGGCCACTTGAGTTTAACGCCTTGTATGCCCATTTCTTCTAGTGCTTCCACTGCGGCAATACCAATAACAAGGCTTAAGCCCATTGCCGCGGCCATTCCCGCATCTAATCGCCAGTACATGGATAGGTATAAGTTAGAGCCAAATGGAGAGATCCATTGTCTACCGCGGCGACCACGTCCTTGTGCTTGATACTCAGCTATACAAACACGGCCCTTTTCTGACTCTGCAACTCTATCAAGCAAATACTGGTTGGTTGAGTTAATCACAGGAACAAGCTCAACAAGTGACTCCGCACTAGCAGTAAGGAGAGCTTCATCTAGCAACTGCAATGGTGATGCCAACTGGTAACCGCGCCCTTGCACTCGATAAATATCAATGCCCCACTCACTAAGACCTTTAATATGCTTAGCTATTGCCGCTCTGGATACATTCAGGGCTTCGCCCAGCGCCTCTCCAGAATGAAACTCGCCGTTACTTAATGACTTTAAGATATGAAGTTTCGTAGAGTGATCTTTTCTCATCTTAACGCCTCGATCTGAGCCAGGTTGGTTTCCCCGGTACGGTTCAGAAATCGAACTTCATGCTCAAGTTCTATTCGGTATTTATCCCACACTGCCTGCTTCACTAGGGAAGCAAGTGCGACAACATCATCGGCACTGCAGTTGTCCATGTTGGTCAAAACCAAGGCTTGCATAGGGTTGACCTGTGCACCATGCACAGACTTCCCCTTTAATCCGCACTGATCAATCAGCCAACCAGCCGCGACTTTCATTCCGCCAGGAGTTGGATAGGCCACGATATTAGTATGTTGCTTCATGAGTCGATCATAATGATCTTGAGTGATCACTGGGTTTTTAAAGAAACTTCCTGCGTTACCTACCTTGACTGGATCCGGCAGTTTCTCCGTTCGCACTTGGCAAACTCGCTCGAAGATTGTTGCTGGGCTAAGTTGTTCTTCCGGAATATCTTTTAAAGGACCATATTGATTAATCGGTTGCCATTGCTTAGCCAACTTAAGCCCTAGTGCAGTAATAAAGCACTTTTCATGCAAAGCGTGTTTAAAAATGGAGTCTCGGTAGCCAAAGTTACAGTCTCTGGCGCTCATTCTTCTATTTTCAAATGTAGTTAGATCAAGAACATCCACGTAGTCACAAATGTCTTTTAGCTCTAGTCCATAGGCTCCAATGTTTTGAATAGGAGCCGAGCCTGCACAGCCAGGGATCAGGGCTAGGTTTTCTAACCCACCAATTCCCTGACTCACACACCAGGAAACCAAATCAGGCCAGTCTTCACCACCTGCAATATGCAATAGGTATTGGTCATCCGTTTCCGTCACATTTTTACCCATGAGTCGATTAACGATCACTAACCCGTCAAAATGCTCAGTGAAAAGAACATTACTTCCTTTACCTAAAAAAAGTTTCGGTAAATGGGTGAATCTCGGGTCTTGAAATAGTTGGATAACCTCCTCGAGCGACTCGATGGTCGCTAAATAGGAACACGACTGTTCAATCCCAAAAGTATGGTAAGCCTTAAGGCTTGCATTTGTTTTAATTTGCATAGTAGGTTTGCAACGTCAGATAAGATTCTCTTAAACTGTCGACATTCTACATTAGTTATCTTTTAACCGCAGTGACAATACCTGACTCATTAATCATAGAAGTGTTAAATCCTATCAAGCTCCCTCTCATTAAGAGGTTGTACAAAGCGCATTACCCTTCGGGTCGAGCAAAAAAGGATGAACTGATCATTACAGCGAGCCATAAAGGTGAAATCGTTGCGTTACTACGCTTAAAAACCGTAGATAGATCTCGATTGCTGACGGGAATGCTGGTCATTCCAACACTTAGGGGAGCTGGCATTGGAAAAGAACTACTAACTCATTGTAAAAACAATGTTTTCACTGATGGCGATTATTGCTTCGCGTTTACACATCTCGAATCCTATTATTCCAAGCATGGATTCAAAACCATTGATTGCTCTGAGCTACCACACCCGCTAAAAATGGCATTTCAACGCTATGTAGATAGCGGTAAAGATCTCATTCCAATGCAATTCATCTCTTCAACGACATCAAAACGCGCGCTTTTGTAGCCAGGTAAATCATATCTTTGATAAAATGGCAGGTTCGCAATATTGCACTAAACTAAGGTACTCATACCGATATGATAGTAAGTAGGAATCCATTCGAACAGTTGCCAAGTCTCGCTGTCAATCCGGAAGACTTTGATGTTCTGTATTCAGCAGAATCATTCAGGACTCGTCTTTTGGATGCAATCAGCAAAGCAACGTCGCGAATTTACCTAGTCGCTCTATATCTGGAAGATGATGAAGCTGGACGTGAAATTCTCACTGCGCTTTATGAAGCGAAACAGCGCAATCCTGGGTTGGACATCAATATCTGTGTCGACTGGCATCGAGCGCAGCGTGGCCTGATTGGTGCGGAAACATCTGAGGGTAATTCTGCGCTTTACAAAGCGTATGCCAATAAGTACCAACACCCGATCCCTGTCTATGGTATACCTGTGCGTGGCAGAGAGGTTTTTGGGGTACTGCATTTAAAAGGCTTCATTGTCGATGATACTGTCATCTACAGTGGGGCAAGCTTAAATAACGTTTATCTGCACTATCACGAACGCTATCGCTTTGATCGTTACCATGTGATTCGACATGAGTCTTTAGCTAATTCAATGGTGCAATTCATTCAGGAAGAGATGATTGCTCACCCAGCTGTCAATGATCTTGCTGGAAAAGATAAGCCAGAAACCAAAGAAATTAAGTCGGCGATTCGTCAACTGAGAGCTTCACTTGCTCAAGCTAATTATCAGTTTGAAGACCAACCTGCAACAGAGGAAAGTGTAAAAATCACCCCGCTAGTTGGTCTAGGCAAACGCCGCAATCTGCTCAATCAACAGATTGTAAAGTTACTAGCGGCCGCCCAAAACGAAATCTTTATCTGTACGCCTTACTTTAACTTCCCTAAAGCGCTGCATCGTGAAGTGAAGCGAGCCATGAAACGCGGTGTGAAAGTAACTATTGTTGTGGGCGACAAGACAGCAAACGACTTTTATATTGCCCCTGAGGAAGACTTTAAAACCATTGGCGGACTTCCATATCTGTATGAAGTAAACCTACGCCGCTTTGCGAAAGCAAATGAAGCGAATATCGCTGCGCGTAAACTGTCAATTCACCTCTGGAAGCATGACAATAATAGCTTCCATCTCAAAGGCATTTGGGTTGATAAACGCTATATGCTACTGACGGGGAATAACTTAAATCCTCGGGCTTGGTCACTTGATCTAGAAAATGGGCTACTCATCCAAGACAATTATGCGAAGCTCACTGAGAAGTTCGAAGATGAAGTTTCGCGTATCCTTGAGCATACCCATCTTATCTGTACTTATAAACAGCTAGAAAAAGTGGAAGATTATCCGATAGGGGTGCAGCGGTTAGTAAGAAAAATAACCCGCCTAAAAGCAGATGGGGTTTTAAAACGCATCTTATAAGCATAGTTAGCTTCAAAGCTCAGCATTTTCCTGCTGGGCTTTTTTATTATTCCTGGATCCAACAGCTTAATACTCTATTAGACCTCTATATTAGTAGACTTCAGTAAAATAAGCTTGCGAGACGCAACTTAACCCCAAACGCAACAACCTAGAATCTAGAAAGGCAATACATGAGTTAGTAGCTAGGTGCTTAATAACTCAGTCTTCCGATCTTACTCTTTCTTACACTACGCTAGTGAATAAGCTTTCTAACTCGTAATAAAGGGGAGCTTTAATGAGTCTGCACAGGAGCTCAAAACTAGCCCTCGAGACTGGGACCCCGCACAGAATTGCGCAACACCTCGTCATGGCAGGGCTTAGAAAGCATAGCGAAGAGGGAAGTCTGCCTCTCGATGCAAGATTTCAATATGGAAATGAGGTTAAGGTAAGTCGGGTAACCAAAACGAAAAAAGCCCCAGTCTTTCGACTGAGGCTTAATATAA
>NZ_JAMPZF010000029.1:0-10534 GCF_024747315.1 Vibrio sp. HS-50-1
GATTAACTTTAATTTAATGAAGGAACTAAGAATTGGATATAGGAATTGATTCTGAAACTATAGGTGCTTTTATCGTGTCATTAATCTTGGTGGTAATGTACTTTTCTGATAGGAAAGATAAGATTCAAGTCTTGAAAGCATTTTATTCTAACTATGTATATATACCATCTTTATTTTTTTCTTCATGGTTAATGTTATTATCGGTTTTATTATTAGGTTATGGATTGGAATCTTGGGTTTATTCTTTGTTAAGCAAGGTTATCTCTTTTATAGCAGGGGCTTTGATAACTTGTATTATTGTCAAGTTATTAATAGATAATATTATAGAGAAGTCTTTCAACTTAAAACGTGACATTTTCGGTCTGGTGACGCTTTTATCTATGGGCACATTCATCAAGCTTTTAGATCAGCACAGCGAGTTTGGAGCATGGTTACTAAATTTCATGACTACTCAAACTGCTGGTGACCCTGCTTTAAAAATAGTAGGTGATTGTATTCTGATGCTAGTGCTAATTGTGTCTCCATATTATTTTAAGAATAAGATTAAGCGAATAAGTTTATCATAACAAACTGTTTAAGAGTGATTCGCAACGCGTGGCATTTTTACTATGCGCTCCGTTTGGTGTTTAAGGTGGTATGCGGAAGCATCGGTATTGCGTTGCTCACACCTTAACAGAGCGTTATGCGACCCAGAAATAGGAGTTTCGAGTGGAAGAAATAATTGATCAGTTAGTTGCTCAGGGCTATGAAGTCTCTGGTAGCAATTCAAGTATTCGAGTGAAAATGGGGGCATTAACGGGTAAGGCGATTATTCGGAAAAGTGCCTATTCAAATACTTTCGTGGTGTCTACTCATACTTGGACTCAGCTTATCGCTTTGACGCTGGCACTTTTTTCAATTCTATCGTCGCTTTATAGTCAGTGGGGACAGCCAGAGTTAAGTGGCGCAATGTGGTTTAGTTTTTCGGTTGGCATTCCCGTAGTGATAATGGGTTTTGTATCCGCAATTATTGCTGAAATTCATTTGCAGCCCGTCCGCCAGATCGTAAGAATGGCAAATTCAAAGCTATCATCACCAGTCGCATAACAATCTGTTCAAGAGGGATTCGCAACGCGTGGCATTTTTACTATGCGTTGGTTTTAGTGTTTAAGGCGGTATGCGGCGACTTCGGTATTGCGTTGCTCACCCCTTAATAGGGCGTTATGTTTACTTGTATTTCAGTGGCTTAAAGCTTCTTCGAACTATGTTATTTGCCCCTTTGGCAGTTCGTTCGAGTTGCCTCAGCAAATCCGTATTGTCGGCCTAAATTCGTGAATTTCTCAACCCGTAAAACATGTCAATGTTCGCGGGTTGCTTCATTTTCAGGTCGTGGCGGTTGGTTTCAAGTTTCACTGGCTCTAAGTCGCTTTGAGCGTATTTGCCAAGTAGCATGTCGGCTTGGCAGTTGCCTCGGCAGTTGCCTCGGCAGTTGCCTCGGCAATTTGCCATTGTTCTGCGCTTTGGTTGGAAAGAGAGGGCGCTTGTTGAAGCTAAGTCGGGTTGCCTCATTGGGCAGGGAAGTGGACTTACGCGCTTGGTGTTTCGTGCCTCTGGCGGCCAAGTGAGTTTGAGCGTGTGACTGACTTCTTGAAATGCGTTCAACAAAGCAGTTCTTTGCCAAGTAAATCAGTCATTTGTGGTAAAACATAACAAACAATTTAAGAGGGATTCCCAACGCTTGGCATTTTTGCTTCTACTTCATTTTTAGTGGTTACGGTACAATGCGTTAGGTTGGGTGGTAGCGTTGCTCACCCCTTAATTGGGCGTTATGCTCTCAGGAGGGAGTTGTGTATCTCAGGGAAAAAGATAAAGCTTTGAATAAAGGTGCAATTTTAATCGGCACTATAGGTATTATCGTTATTTCTATTGCATCAGGAAGCTTATTTGTAGCGCTAGGTTTGAGCTCGATAGTCGCAATTAGCTTATTGTTACAGCAAAAGTTTCCGGATAAAAATGGTCTTTACAGCATCGAGGTTCTAGGTGGGCGTATTAGTCTTAAACTGGGAAATAGCGCACTTTGGCATTTGAGTGTATGTGATGTTGAGTCCTATGATACGACTTACTCAAGGGACGGTGCAGTGATCAAAGAAATTACTTTAAAAACGGTGAACGATAGTTATGTCTTACCAAAACTAGATCGCTTTGAAACTACCGCAGTTTTGGATCTTGTAAGTCTTTTACAAATCCCAAAAGAACGAGCATAACAAATTGTTCAAGAGTGATTCGGCACGCGTGGCATTTTTACTATGCGTTAGTTTTAGTGGTTAAGGTGGTATGCAGAGACTAGGTATTGCGTGCCTCACACCTTAACAAGGCGTTAGCCCTCAAGGAGAATATAAAAAATTGTTTGAAAATCATTTAAAAAGAACAAAGTTCTTGCTGTTTTTGCAGGGTATATCTGTTGCAGTTACTCTGTTTCTATTATTTACCTTGCTTGCCCAAGTAAATCAATTGAGCTCTTCGAGTCTTTTTCTCACATTTGCAATTGTTTTAGTGATGCTAAGTTTGAATTTGTCTAGTTTTTACGGGTTATTAAAAAAGAAGCTTTGGGTATTTAAGTTAATGATCGTTCTTTATTTAATTCAGATTATAGACATAGAGACACCTAACTTTTCCTTAGCCTTTTCTTTTGGAGTTGAAGTACCGATAAGTGTGAATGTTAATGAAGTAACAGTTTCTCTAAACTTAATGGCAATCTTGGTGGTTTGGTTGTCGTATACAAGTCTTAACCTTTTGAAAAAGGGCTAACAAATTGTTCAAGAGTGATTCGGCACGCGTGGCATTTTTACTATGCGTTGGTTTTAGTGGTTAAGGTGGTATGCGTAAGCTTTGGTATTGCGTGCCTCACACCTTAACAAGGCGTTATATCCTTGGAGCAGATAATGCAGAAACAAAGAGTTAGTGCTCTAATACTTAATCGCAAGAACGCAGAAATTCTCCTCATTAAACGCTTTAAAGAGGGACGAAATTACTGGGTTTTTCCCGGTGGTGGAGTAGAGCCAGAAGAACTACTTGAGCAAGCAATCGTACGAGAGGTTTTTGAAGAAACCAGTCTGCGAATCGACAACTATCAAGAAATATTTTCAGTCGTGAACCGTGGACGAAAGGAGCATTTCTATCTCGTAAATGTTCAGTTTTTTGAGCCTAAATTGTCATTGCATAGCCCAGAGCGTCAAACTCAAAGCAGCAGTAACCGCTATGAGCTTACTTGGGTAAAGCTTAATGATCTAAGTAAGTTAGATCTTGTGCCGGTTGAAGCAAAGGAAATAGTAAATTCACTGGCATCTCAAGCACGGATATAACAAACAATTTAAGAGTGATTCAGCACGCTTGGCATTTTTGGTTTGGGTTAAGTTTAGTGTTTACGGTGGTCAAATTTAGTGTCGTGGTCGCGTGCTTCACACCTTAATTGGGCGTTATGTTTTGGGGACGATCACTCTTTAGAGAACTCGTGGTCCCTAAGTTTTTGCAGAAAGTCGTCATTCATTATATCTAGCCCTAAAGCTTCAAACGCACTCCGTGTATCAAATAAAAAAATAAACTCTCTCTCTATTTCAGACAGCTTTTCAGTGCCAATTGCCTTTTCGAGCTTTAACCTTAGTTTTTTGGTTTTTTCGGAAGGCTTCTCTTTTAAGCATTGCTCAACCGTCTTTTCAGACAAGTACATGACAGTATAGTATTGAATTTCCGGTGATAAACTATGTATCCAATGATCTTTAGAAATAACAAAGTCCCGCTCATTTACACAATCAAAAGCAAATGCATTTGAAAAGGTAATGAGGGTAAATACAAAGAGTAACGCTGATTTATAAGCTTTCATATACACACTGCCAAAATTTAAGTTCTTTCCCTGTTTTACTCGTAAAGTGCATCAAAGCTTCATTCTTTATGATTTTTCGAGTAATTACAGGTATTGATGTTGCACCACGAGCGAAGGTTTCCCAATCTGCTGTTGATATATTGTATGTGGCTGTAGCAAATGTGTTTTTGAAGAAAATTTGGTAAATCGCGGTTGATCCATAAAGCGCAGAAAGTAGCTTCATGTTTGTAACTCGTTTGTTGATTTCACGGATGCTGTCATGAGAGCTTTCAGATAATACAAGTCCTTGAATCATGCATTTTTTTACTGCCATGTCCTCTACCTTAGTTAGGTGTTTTGATGCATAATATTTACTTCTGTTTAGTGGGTACGTTTTGTGAGTTTAAAATGTGACGTATAGCTCAATAAAAGGTTTTTTCATTCTTTCCTAAGATTAGAACAAACATAACAAAGCATTTAAGAGTGATTCCCAACGCTTAGCATTTTCAGTTTAAGCTTGAGTTTTGTGTTTACGGTGCAATGGTTTAGGTTGGGTGGTTGCGTTGCTCACACCTTAATGCGGCGTTAGCACTGGGTTGGTATCAAAGGCTAAAAGTCTCTGTTTTTATTGATTTCTTTCCCTCGCTTTACACCTGATTAAATGTGCCTCTCAGGTTCGCTCCGGTGGCACTAGATGTGAAGTTTTCGCTTTGAGTTTATCGTTTACGGTTTCTAACTTTAGGGCTATTTCTCTGGTGTGGTTTCTTTAGCGCTGAGAAAATTTAGGCAAAATATGCGTTTCTTTGTCGCTGTTGTTCAAGTTCGAAGCCCGAATTCTTTGCTAATTTGAAAGCGATGAAAAAGGGCAGTTAAGCATGTTTTTCTTCTAGCCAACTTGCGTTTTGTGGCTGAGTTCTAGTTTAGTAGTTGTCCATTTAGCGTTGGTGTTTCAAGCCATAAGTTTCGTGCTATATTTCAATATCTTGGCGTGTATAAAAGGCTTTAAGGGCAGCGTGCTAACAAACAGTTCAAGTGGGATTCAGCACGCGTGGCATTTTTAGTATGCGGTGGCTTTTGGTGTTGTCGTGCCATGCGGAAGCTTAGTTGTTGCGTGCTTCACCCCTTAACTGGGCGTTAAATTTCAATTGATCTGAGAGTCAAAATGAACAATATAGATAAAACAAAGCAGCTGTTATCATATGGTGGCAACTTGGCTGGCGCAGCTGTTGGTGGTGCGTTAAGTTTTGTTTCAGGATCACCTGTTGGTGCAGCTGTCGGAGCTGCTTTAGGCGCAGGGATCTCGCACGTATTTACGTCAATAGGATCTGATCTTCACGATAGCTATTTATCTCCAAAAGAGCAGCAAAGGATTGGTGCCGCCGCCGCTATATCACTAGAAGAAGTAAGAGCGAGGCTTGAGGCTGGGCATGTACCTAGGGAAGATGGCTTTTTTGAAGGCTCAGATATTAAAAGAAGTGATGCGGAAGACTTACTTGAGGGGATGCTGTTGAAATCCAAAGCTTCTTTTGAAGAAAGAAAAGTTCCTTTCGCAGGTTGGTTTTATTCAAATCTAATATTTCGAGATGATGTTGACTTGAATAGAGCATCTTATTTTTTGCAGGTGTTTGAAAAGCTCACGTATAGGCAACTTTGTTTAATAAATATATTTTCCCGTATAGGTAATAACTTCAGAACTACTGCACTTAGTGGTACGAATGCCACGCCGGAGGTATGGGGGATTCTACAGGAAGTTCAAAATCTCAAAGATATAAACTTTGTATATCAAGGGGACGAAAACCAAAAATCTCAAATTGTTTGGGGGTTAGGGGCACTTATTCCTGCGTGGATCTATAACACAAATTTAGGTCATACCTTCTATGATCTGTTTAACCTTAAAGAGATCCCGGAACAAGATTTGGTGGAAACACTGCAGCACTTAAAATAGAAATTTAACAAAGCATTTAAGAGTGATTCCCAACGCATGGCATTTTTCATTCCATCGTTGGGTTTTGTGTTTACGGTGGTAGGGTTGGGTTTCGTGGTAGCGTTGCTCACACCTTAATGCGGCGTTATGTTTATAGGAGTAAAGTTTGGACATTTTAAAAGATTTTAGATTTCCATTGTTTAGGTCAAGCTTTTACATGCAATACGATACGTATAAAGAGCATGCAAGAAAAGTAGATGATTTCTTAGAGTCAGAAGCTGAGCCTTTTAAGGCTGATGTTGAAAAACTAGCCCAAGGTAAGGAATCTTATGAACGCGATGAGTATCTGGAAGAAATGGCTGAGCAATTTCAAGAACTGAAGTTTGAGTTTCCGTCAATTCAAAGGAGAGCTGAATTAATAACAATCTATACCGTTTTAGAGCATCAATTTCAGCAAATCTGCCAAGCTTATGAGCGTGAATTAGAAAATCCTGTGAAGATAAAAGATCTAGATTCAAATGGTATTATTGATCAGTGTCGAAAGTATCTTGAAAAAGTAGCACTGGTTGACTTCCCTAGCAAATATCCTGCTTGGGTAGAGATTACGAAAATTCAGCAATTAAGAAACTGTGTGGTACATGCTGATGGAGTGGTCAAAACAGGGAACCAAGATCTGCGTGGTTACATCAAAGGAAACCCATTTCTGTCATTGGCTCACAATAACAAAGTATTAATCGAATCAGGCTTCTCTGAGCACTGTATTAATGTGTTTTGTGACTTTTTAACAGAGTTATTTGACAAAATGCTGCAAGAATAAACATAACAAACTGTTTAAGAGTGATTCGCAACGCGTGGCATTTTTACTATGCGTTGTGTTTAGTGTTTAAGGTGGTTTGCGGCGGCATCGGCATTGCGTTGCTCACACCTTAACAGGGCGTTAGTTGCCAACGAGAAAAAACGACCTAAAGCATCATGTTTAGGGCTAATGTTCGTGTGTTTTTGGCTAGGTTTTCGTATTTCAATTTCTAGTTATTTGGGTCTGTGAAAATCATGCTTTGGTTTCTTATTCGGTTTGGGTTTTCTGTTTCAGAAGCCGCTTTATTAGTTGAAAGTCAGCTCTGAGGCATTGCCTTTCCAAAAGGTTTATTTGGTGTTCAAAGTCCGTTTTCTACGGCGTTATAAATTCCAAGTGGTTTCAGTGACAGGCGCTTTGAAACTGCGCCTGAATTAAGTTTTTCAAAGCACGTAAAAACAGTGTTGGCAAAGCGGAAATCAAGTTCCAATCAAAGCCTTAGGTTTGGCAACTAACAAAGCATTTAAGAGGGATTCACAACGCTTGGCAGTTTTGGTCTGAATTAGCTTAAGTGTTTACGGCACAATGGTTTAGGTAGGGTGGTGGCGTTGTTCACCCCTTAATGCGGCGTTATGTACTAGGAGGTAAATTTGAGTTTTATCAATATGTTAATTGAAGAGATTGAATCACAAGAACGTACCAAAGTTTGTTCAGTTTGTATGGGTAGTGGTTCTACTATTAGTTTTGCTCGAGCTCGTTTTATTGGCAAGTACGGTGATTGGGCAGATGATATTGATAGCAAATACTCTGATGTGAAGAGAGCGTGGGTAGAGGCTGGTAAGCCATCTTTTGCTGAGTTTGAACAAACATGTTTGGATATCGGTTTAGGAAATGTAGAAGCCAAAGATACATATGAGCTTTTTCTAACTAAAGAGAGCAAAGAAAAATGCCATAATTGCGAGGGTGGTCGTGAACTTACAGAACACGGTAGAGAAGTCGCAAAGCTAAAACAGCTCATCACGAATCTATAGTATGTACATAACAAGCAATTTAAGAGGGATTCACAACGCTTGGCGCCCTCACTTCAAGTCAGTTTAGTGTTTATGGCACAATGCTTTAGGTTTGGGGGGAGGCGTTGTTCACCCCTTAATTGGGCGTTATGAGACCAGTCAGAAAGTATGGACTTTATGAACTTAAAAATAGAATCGAAGAAATTGGCAAGAAGTCATTTTGAGCTAGAGAGAAAGCGACTTAATTGGAAGCTTGAAGTTAAGAATAAAATTAAGTTTCATTTTAATGAGCTTATACTTTCTGCAAAAAATACTGGGTATCCGTTTATATTATTTTGCCAAGATAATAATGAATTTGAAAATTTGGATTCGATTCAGATCACTGCTGAATCCAATTATACGGGTATAACTCAAAAGTTAGCGAATGGTGGCTCCAAACTAGATTTTGAAAAAGGAGCAGGGCTATGTTTTTCATTGTCCCCTAAAGGGGACGTGGTAGTTACTATTCGCCCCTACAAGTCGGAATGGGTTCGTAGAGTGGAAACAAGTATAATAATTGCACACGGTATATCTCCTGACGATATTACAGATGGTTTTATTAAAAAGTGTATGCGTCGTTTCATCATTTATACAAGAGCATCAAGTGTTTACGGGTCTTACACCACAACGCTATATGAATATCTATTTATAAAATATCTGTTAGTTGTGGATATAAAAAATCGCGGGCAATTATTAAATAGTGCGTTGGATTTTTCAAATAAATGGGGTGTCGCTGTGATTTCCGCTTTACTTGGTGCCATTTTTAACGAAGTGTTAACCTAATTGGGGCGTAAAAGTCTCATAACAAAGCGTTAAAGAGGGACTTGGCACGCGTGGCATTTTCGGTTTGCAGTTTGTTTAGTGGTTAAGGTGTTATGCGGTCACTTTTGTATTGCGTGCCTGCGCCCCTTAACGCGGCGTTAGTACGGGTTTGATATCAAAGGTCATCAGTTTTGGTGTTTATCTGTTTTGGCGCTCGTTTTTACACCTTTCAGTTAGTGCCTTTCACGTTCTTTCCGGTGGCACTATATGCGGAGTGTTCGCTTTGATTTCACCGTTTACGGTTTCTAACTCTTAGCCTATTTCTTTGGCGCTTTTTCATTTTCGTGGTGGCTTTTGAGAGAACCTTGATTATTTTTGGTGTGGCTGTTCAAGTACGAGGAAAGAATCCTTTTCTAATTTGAAGCCAGTAAAAGTAGGGCAGTTTAGTGCGTTTTTCTTCTAGTCAACTTTCGTCTCTCAATGGCGGTAAAGTTTTGTAGCTGCCCGTCTCACTTCAGTGTTCAAAGCCTTTCATATCATGCCATTTTTCAATATCTTGGAGCGCATAAATAGAAGTAGCGCATGTACTAACAAATTGCTTAAGAGTGATTCGTAACGCGTGGCATTTTTACTTTGCGGTGGCTTATGGTGATTAAGGCGCTGTGCGGTAGCTTTTGTATTGCGTTACTCACACCTTAGCAAGGCGTTAGCAGTATTGGAAGATCGTAAGAAAATCGGATGTAGTAAATGAACAAATTTTTAGAGAACATCGAAGATTGCCAAATCGATGGAAAAGTGGTGTTGAAAGCCTCTTTCGGCCTTATTTCTAATTTTAGTTTTGTAGAGCACATGGCTCATGAAGCTATGAAGGAGCAAAAGTCATTCGCATATGATGGTAATTACGAAACTAGGTTTGAAAGCTCAGTAGAGGGGCTTTTTATTGAGTCTGGCCTCAAAGTGTTAAAGTGCAGTTTAGATGAGCACCCTGTTGAAAGGGGTTATTATGAAGTGGATATTATATGTGAATATACAATTCCAAAAAACTTTCATGAACGAGAGGCTTACGATGACAATATGAGACTAAGCCCGCTTGCAGATACCATATTTGATTTTTTTAAATTGATGTCAACATTGAACAATAGAGTATCCATCCTTGAACCATCATCTCTAAATTTAAGGATTAAGTCTGGTGACGATTGGTTGCGAGTCACACAGAAAGGCGGAGGTCACCCTCATATTTTTCCTTGTAATCCTGCGCACTTTCAGGAGGTTATTCAGTCTCTACCAACTTATTATGACAAAGTGAAAAGTAGAATTGACAACAAAAAGATTCAAAAAATAATAAGCATTTACTATTCGGGACTTCGATTTCAAAATAATCACTTTGCAGCTGATGCATTCATCAATTTCTATAAAATAATCGAGTGATATATAAAGACAAAACTCTTTTTTCTAAAAAATATATTGAGTTACTAAATAAACCCGAATCTTATGACAAGGCTATGCGTCAATGTAGCCAAAAGGTCCAAATGCTCTTTATTTGGGAGTACTTAAATAAGCTCGATGAAAAAAATGAGGCATCTCTACTAGACGACCTGTTAGATCTCGCTGAAACCAGAAATAATTTGGCTCATGATAGTGGAGAAGACCTTGACTTATCAAAACTGAACCTAGTACATACTATGGCTAATTTTATGTTACGTCATTTTGTTCTTGGTGAGCAATACTGCTAACAAAGCATTTAAGAGTGATTCGCCACGCTTGGCATTTTCGGTTTGGGTTTGGTTCAGTGATTACGGTGTTATAATTGAGTTCTGTGGCCAGGTGGCTCACACCTTAATGCGGCGTTAGACAAATAAAAGGAAAACATATGACACTTGGGTGGTTAATTCTTCTTTCATTTCTACACATTGCAGTTTGTCTTTTTAGTCCTTTTGTGTTTTTCATTGTCGTATTTCAACTGCGTGAATTTGAACTTTCTAAACATCACTCAGATATCTGTATGGCTTTAGGTGGAGCATATGTCATTTCGACAATTGTGAGTGTAATTATAGTTTTTAATTACTACCTTGCTGATAGCCAGGAACCATACTATTGGTGGTTTGCAATGCCTTGGGCACTATTAGTCGCTATTATTGTGTACATATTGAAAGTAGCGAAGGTAAAAT
>NZ_JAMPZF010000002.1:0-111256 GCF_024747315.1 Vibrio sp. HS-50-1
AACAGCTTTCCGAATTATTCGATTTGCAAGCAAATCTCACCCTAAAGGGCCGCACTAAAGTGCGTTTGAATTTGCGAGCAAATTGATAAAGAATTTGCTTGGCGACCATAGCGTTTTGGACCCACCTGATTTCCATGCCGAACTCAGAAGTGAAACGAAATAGCGCCGATGGTAGTGTGGGGCTTCCCCATGTGAGAGTAGGACATCGCCAGGCTTTAAATTTTGGACACTTGCTGATTACAAGCGAGTGATACCACTGCGGAGTGGTAGTTCAGTTGGTTAGAATACCGGCCTGTCACGCCGGGGGTCGCGGGTTCGAGTCCCGTCCACTCCGCCACTTATATTAAGCCTCAGTCGAAAGACTGGGGCTTTTTTCGTTTTGGTTACCCGACTTACCTTAACCCCATTTCCATATTGAAACCTTGCATCGAGAGGCAGGCTCTTCTCTCGCTATGCTTTCTAAGCCCTGCCATGACGAGCTGACACGTAATTCTGTGACTTAGTCTTAGCTTTATTCCGATACCTAACTCTAGTTTTGAGCCTTTGCGCTTACCAAAGCTCCTTTTACTCGATATTAGAAAATCTAGTTATGTGACAGAGTTTAATTGTTTGAGGTGTCACTTGTTCCAATTTTGAAAATAGGACGACTTTGAATACAAGTTTAGTTTCACTGAGATCAAGAGTGAGGAGTCTAAACTTCCGTTAAGGCTTTGATCTACCTGAATACTAGCTCAGTTTTATCTCGGTGAGGTTGCTAACCCGTTTGGGTTCTGAACGCAATCACCCTAAATGTCTCTTTCTCATAAAAATATAAACTCGCTCATTGCTAAGTATTGTGAAAGTTTAGCTTTGATGTTTGCGAGGAGCCTATATTGCCAAGGGAAGAGAAGTGATGATGAAAATGCTTAAACTAAAAGACTCCCTCTATGGATACTATCTATCGGCAATAGTTAATATCTATGACACCGTAGCGTGACGATTATTCGGATATTTAACTGTATATCAAAGAGTAACAAGCGTTCTATTCTTGAAGGGGAGTCCGAAGATTAGATATGAAAAAAGCAGCTAGATAGCTGCTTTTTTATCTATTAAGTTACGTGTCTTTAAGAGTCCACTGGCTCCGTATGCTCCGGAGTGGTTATTGCTTGGTTGTTCTCTTCCATTTTCTTCTCTTCATCTTTTGCTTTTTCAATCATTGGGGTGATTGTTGAGCCTTGAATGAGGATAGAGAAAACAACGACGGAGTAGGTCATTACAAGAATAATCTCTTTTACATCGATTAACTTATCTTGAATCACCCAAATACCTGATGGAATAGAAAGTGCCATCGCTAGTGCCAGGCCTCCGCGTAAACCGCCCCACGTCAAAATACGTACTGACCACGGGTTATATTTTCTGTAACGTTTAAAGCCTATGTAAGAAAGAAATACACTTAGATAGCGAGCTGCTAGTACAAGAGGGACTGATATAGCCATCATGATCCAGTCTTCTTTGTGGAATTCAAATAGCAGCATCGACATACCGATCAGTAGGAATAACACGCCATTCAAGAACTCATCGACGAGCTCCCAAAAGTGGTCAAGGTGATCTTCACTCTCTTTTGAAAAGCCAATAAAACGTGTCCAGTTGCCAATCATAATACCAGATACAACCATCGCTAATGGTCCTGATACATGGATGTATTCAGCAAATGCGTAACCTGCCGTTGGGACACCAATGGTAAGTAATAACTCCATTGAGTGATCATCGGTGGCACTGATTAAGTAGTGGAATAGCAAACCGAGTACGAAACCATAAGTGATACCACCGATAGCTTCTTGGATGAAGAGTAAGGTGACACTACCTACAGTTGGTGCCTCAGTACCAAATGCAATCGTAAATAGAGTGACAAAGATAACCAAACCGAAGCCGTCATTGAAGAGCGACTCTCCTTCAATCTGGGTGGAGATACGTTTGGGAGCATCGAGCTTTTTAACTATAGCCAGTACAGCGATTGGGTCAGTTGGCGATATAAGTGCACCGAAAAGTAAGCAGTAGACTAAATCAAATTGGATGCCAATTAACTGACAGAATCCGTAGAGCGCAAACCCGATAAAGAAAGTGGAAAACAGGGTGGCTCCAAGGGCTAAAACAGTGATCTCCCACTTTTGATCTTTAAGGTTCGGGAGTTTGATGCCTAATCCACCCGCAAATAGTAAGAAGCCAAGAATGCCTTTGAGCAAGAAATCTTCGAAGTTGATCCTTGTGACCGTCTCCGTCGCAATTTCGGTGAGATGGAACCAGTTGTTTTGACCCGCAATTAAGATTAGAAGTGAAAGCACCATTGAACCTGCGGTAATCGCAATGGTGGTTTGCATCTTTCCTATCTTGCTGTTTACAAAAGCGATTAGCATTGCAGCTGCGGATAGAAAACATAAAGTATGATAGACCGACATAGAGCTCTCTATTTGTAACATTTTATGAATGGGATTCTCGACTGATGCTGCTTAAATAGCAAACATTTTTTCGCGATTATTTTGTAAGTTAAGAAGGAGATAAAATAATCATTAATTCCACGTTTAGACGTCTAGACTCCTGAAGTTTGTGTGATAGGATGGAAAGATAACTAAAGGAATGAGGCTGTACTGTGGGAAGTAACGTAAGACAACAGATTGAAGCTCAATTGAAGCAACGTATTCTTTTGATTGATGGTGGTATGGGAACCATGATTCAGGGATACAAACTTGAAGAGCAAGACTATCGAGGAACGCGCTTTGCGGATTGGCATTGTGATCTAAAAGGTAACAACGACCTGTTGGTTCTAAGTCAGCCTCAACTTATCAAGGAAATTCACGCTGCATATTTAGAAGCGGGTGCAGATATTCTCGAAACCAACACGTTTAACGCAACAACCATTGCGATGGCTGACTACGAGATGGAAAGCCTAAGTGAAGAAATTAACTTTGCTGCTGCCAAGCTTGCACGTGAAGTTGCAGACGAATGGACCGCAAAAACACCCGATAAACCGCGTTATGTCGCAGGGGTTTTAGGGCCGACGAACCGCACTTGTTCTATCTCTCCTGATGTAAACGACCCTGGATATCGAAATGTTTCTTTCGACGAGTTAGTTGAGGCTTACTCTGAATCGACTCGAGCGCTGATTAAAGGTGGTTCTGACCTTATTCTTATCGAGACCATCTTCGATACTCTTAACGCTAAGGCTTGTTCATTTGCTGTTGAAAGTGTGTTTGAAGAGATGGGTATTGAGTTACCAGTGATGATCTCGGGGACTATTACCGATGCTTCCGGTAGAACATTATCAGGTCAAACTACAGAAGCGTTTTACAACTCATTACGTCATGTTAAACCGATTTCGTTTGGTTTGAACTGTGCGCTGGGCCCAGATGAGCTTCGTCCTTATGTTGAAGAGCTTTCGCGTATATCAGAATCTTTTGTTTCCGCTCACCCAAATGCCGGGCTTCCGAATGCATTCGGCGAATACGATTTATCGCCAGAAGATATGGCTAAGCATGTTCAAGAGTGGGCTCAAAGTGGCTTTTTAAACTTGATTGGTGGGTGTTGTGGAACAACTCCAGAGCACATTCGCCAAATGGCACTCGCGGTTGAAAATATCGCCCCTCGTCAATTACCTGACCTTCCCGTCGCTTGTCGTTTGTCTGGCCTAGAGCCGCTCGCGATTGATAAAGACTCTTTATTTATCAATGTCGGTGAGCGTACTAATGTAACCGGTTCTGCGCGTTTTAAGCGCTTGATTAAAGAAGAGCTGTACGATGAAGCGCTCGATGTGGCTCGTCAACAAGTTGAAAATGGCGCTCAAATTATCGATATCAACATGGATGAAGGCATGTTGGATGCACAAGCTTGTATGGTTCGATTTTTAAACCTTTGTGCGTCAGAACCTGAAATCTCAAAAGTACCAATCATGGTCGACTCTTCCAAGTGGGAGGTTATTGAAGCCGGTCTTAAGTGCATCCAAGGCAAAGGCATTGTTAACTCGATCTCTCTCAAAGAAGGCAAAGAGAAATTCGTTGAACAAGCTAAGTTGATTCGCCGTTATGGTGCGGCTGTGATTGTGATGGCGTTTGATGAGATTGGGCAAGCAGATACACGTGAGCGCAAAGTTGAAATTTGTACCAACGCTTACCGAATTCTCGTTGATGAAGTGGGCTTTCCACCAGAAGACATCATTTTTGACCCAAACATTTTTGCCATTGCTACGGGTATCGAGGAGCATAATAACTACGCGGTGGATTTCATTGAAGCCGTTGGCGATATCAAACGTGATTTACCACACGCGATGATCTCGGGTGGGGTTTCTAACGTCTCATTCTCTTTCCGCGGTAATAACTATGTGCGTGAAGCGATTCACGCGGTGTTCCTCTATCACTGTTTTAAAAATGGTATGGATATGGGGATTGTGAATGCGGGTCAGTTAGAAATCTACGATAACGTGCCTGAAAAACTGCGTGAGGCAGTGGAAGATGTCGTTCTTAACCGTCGTGATGATGCCACTGAGAGGTTGTTAGATATCGCGGCGGAATACGCAGGCAAAGGAGTCGGTAAAGAGGAGGATGCCTCTGCACTTGAGTGGAGAACTTGGCCTGTTGAAAAGCGTTTAGAGCACGCGTTAGTGAAAGGAATAACTGAGTTCATCGTTGATGATACCGAAGAGGCTCGTGTCAATGCTTCAAAGCCATTAGAGGTGATTGAAGGCCCACTCATGGATGGGATGAACGTCGTCGGAGACTTGTTTGGTGAAGGTAAAATGTTCCTTCCTCAGGTCGTAAAATCTGCCCGAGTGATGAAGCAAGCGGTAGCGCATCTCGAGCCCTACATCAATGCAGAAAAGCAGGTGGGACAAACAAACGGTAAGATCTTGTTAGCGACGGTAAAAGGTGATGTACACGATATCGGGAAAAATATCGTAGGCGTTGTATTGCAGTGCAATAACTACGAAATTATCGATCTTGGTGTCATGGTTCCTTGCGAAAAGATCTTAAAAGTAGCGCAAGAAGAGAACGTCGATATTATTGGTTTGTCAGGGTTGATCACGCCTTCATTAGACGAAATGGTGCATGTTGCCAAAGAGATGGAGCGTCTCGATTTTAACTTACCTCTTCTCATCGGTGGCGCAACAACGTCAAAAGCCCATACAGCAGTTAAGATTGAGCAAAATTACAAGCATCCAGTTGTTTACGTGAATAACGCCTCACGTGCGGTGGGCGTATGTACTTCTCTATTGTCAGATGAACGTCGCCCTGAATTTGTTGAAAAACTTGAAGCTGATTACGAACGAGTACGTGATCAACATAATCGAAAGAAACCGAGAACCAAACCAGTGACATTAGAAGCGGCTCGAGCGAATAAAGTTGCGATCGATTGGGAAGCTTACACTCCTCCAGTGCCTGTTAAGCCTGGTATTCATATCTTCGATGATTTTGATGTGGCTATATTACGTCAATACATCGATTGGACACCATTCTTTATGACTTGGTCACTTGTGGGTAAGTATCCAACAATTTTCCAACATGAAGAAGTTGGTGAAGAAGCAAAACGTTTATTCGAAGATGCCAACGAGTTACTTGATCGAGTTGAGCGAGAAGGCCTGTTAAAAGCGCGTGGAATGTGTGGCTTATTCCCTGCTGCGAGCGTGGGGGACGACATTGAAGTTTATGCTGATGAAACTCGTACCGACGTTGTGAAAGTACTGCGTAACTTGCGTCAACAGACTGAGAAACCAAAAGGATTCAACTATTGTTTATCTGACTACATCGCACCTAAAGAGTCGGGTAAACATGATTGGATAGGGGTATTTGCTGTCACTGGTGGTATTGGTGAACGAGAGCTTGCTGATGAATACAAAGCACAGGGAGATGATTACAACGCAATTATGATTCAAGCGGTGGCGGATCGCCTAGCCGAAGCGTTTGCTGAGTATTTGCATGAGCGTGTCCGTAAAGAAATTTGGGGTTATGCTGCGGATGAAGATTTATCTAACAATGATCTCATTCGTGAAAAATACCAAGGTATTCGCCCTGCGCCGGGTTATCCAGCATGCCCTGAGCATACTGAAAAAGGACCGCTTTGGGAGCTACTTAATGTGGAAGAGAATATTGGCATGACTCTAACCTCCAGCTATGCAATGTATCCGGGCGCGTCAGTCTCTGGTTGGTATTTCTCTCATCCTGACTCACGTTACTTTGCGATCGCACAGATCCAAGAAGATCAGCTAGAGAGCTACGCCGATCGCAAAGGGTGGGATAGGATCGAGGCTGAAAAATGGTTAGGGCCAAATATTAACGGTTAAATTGATGTTTACCTCGTTCAAATGTAACAACTATTGAAACAACAAAGGGCTGCAGATACGCAGCCCTTTGTTTTATTGAGTTGAACTTACTTCTCAAACAACTCGGTGTGGAGTTTTTGTATGGCTTGTTTCGATACCGATTCATGGAGCAAGAAGCATAAGTTGTGAGGGCTAGCTCCATAACAAATCATGCGTAGGTTAAAATCTTCTAGCGTGCCAAAAACCTGTTTCGCGTAGCCTTTACTCTCACTCATGTTGTTACCAATGAGAGCAACGAGGCATAGGTCATGTTCAACTTCTACCTTACATAACTCTTCTAACTCTTCTCGTACAGCTTGCGGCAGCTGTGGTGCTCCGCCAGAGGTATCAGTTTGATCAAGTGTTAACGATACACTGATTTCAGATGTCGTGATCAAATCGACCGAGATCTTATGCTTTGCAAGGATCTCAAAGACCTTTGCTAAGAAGCCGTATGCGTGGAACATGTTGGCGCTGCGTAGCGTTACCATGGTTTGGTTACAACGCAAAGCTAGCGCACGGAACAACGGTGAGCTTTCGACTTGGTGGCGAATCCAAGTTCCCCCTTTTTCTGGCTCTTTCGATGACCCTACAAATACCGGAATGTCGTGGCGCAATGCGGGTACTAGCGTAGAAGGGTGAAGGATTTTAGCGCCAAAGTTAGCCATTTCTGAAGCTTCACTAAAGCTGATCTCGGGAATTGGTGAGGCTTTTGGCGCAATTCGCGGGTCTGTTGTGTAGATGCCCGGAACATCAGTCCAGATTTCTAACCCTGCCGCTTTGACGCTCTCAGCAATTAAGGCGGCGCTGTAATCGCTGCCTCCTCGACCTAGTGTTGTTGTATTACCTGCTTCGTCAGATCCTATGAAGCCTTGAGTAACAACAACGGATTGTTGGCAAAGTGGTACGAGTTTATCTTGCGCAAGCGTCGAAATTGCTTCAATGTTTGGCTCCGCGCGACCAAAGTTGTCATCAGTACGCAGCACATCGCGGATATCAAAGCGCACTGCTTGAATGCCTCGCTCACACATTAACTGAGTTAGAATGTGCGTCGACATGAGTTCACCACATGCGACTAAATGATCGGTTAACTTCGCACTAGCTTGGATAGATGCAGCCTCGGCCAGGCTGGTTACGGTATCTAATATACCATACACCTCGGCAGCAGTTTTCGTGCTGTCTTCGAGCTGAGTTAAAATGGCGTCATGAATATTGGCCAGATTTTGCAGCAGCTCAGTACGGTGCGTTTGATCCTGTACACCATTGGCGAGTTCCACCAATAGGTTGGTGACGCCAGAACAAGCGCTGCTCACGACCAGGCGAGTATTTGGATTGTTTTCGATAATGGTGGCACAACGACTCATTGCCTCAAAGTTGGCAACACTGGTTCCACCGAATTTAGCTACGTTAAATGCGCTCACTGCGTTCTCCCACGACTTCCTAAAAAATTGTACATCCAATGTTTAGTGAGAAAAGGAACAGAGCAAAAAGAGAGGTATTTAGAATGCTATTTGAAAAATTTACCCTCAGAAGCCCTTCATCAGACTGCGCTGATGACAGTTGATGGGATTCAGCCCAATTCAACCGACAAGTCAAACCCTGCAACTTTGACTTACCTCGGCACTACTCCCCCTCAATGATTGGTGTTGGAATTGCGGTTCCACAAATCATCTACCTGGGTAGCGCTCCTCTTCTACATAAAGCTCAAACATTGAACGGTTTTGAGGCCTTAATGTCAATCAATATTTCAACCTTTATGGTGTTTTTTATTAACGATTTTGTGACACTGGTTTGACCTCCATACTTACGGCTAATTGCTGATAGAGGAAAAATCTATTAGGGTGAAGAACCCTACACCTGAGCCATGTTATTGAATAGAACTTTTAGAATGCTCAGGATAAAAGATAATCAAGGAGCTGACATGTCGATCCAAAGCTTTATTCCACCTCACCGTATTTTAATGGGACCTGGTCCTTCTGATATTTATCCTCAAGTGTTACAAGCGCTAAGCCGTCCTACCGTAGGTCACCTTGATCCTCTGTTTATCGGTATGATGGATGAGCTCAAGCAGCTATTGAAGTATGCCTTTCAAACTGACAATGAGTTCACTATTGCGGTTTCAGCGGCAGGTAGTGCAGGGATGGAAACCTGCTTTGTAAACTTGATCGAGAAAGGCGACAAAGTGATCGTCTGCCGTAACGGTGTATTTGGTGAACGCATGCGCGAAAATGTCGTCCGTGCTGGTGGTGAAGTTGTTATCGTCGATGATGAATGGGGGACGCCTGTTTCCATTGATAAAGTCGAGCAAGCACTCGAACAGCACCCAGATACAAAAATTCTTGCTTTTGTGCATGCGGAAACCTCAACTGGTGCAGTCAGTGATGCTCAAGCATTGGGTAAGCTGGCGAAACAGCATAATGCATTATCTATTGTTGATGCGGTGACATCGCTTGGTGGTGTGCCGTTAAAAGTGGATGAATGGCAACTGGATGCGGTTTACTCTGGTAGTCAAAAATGTTTGTCATGTGTACCTGGGCTCTCACCAGTGACGTTTTCTCCTGCCGCGATTGAAAAGATTCAAGCAAGAACAACACCAGTACAGAGTTGGTTCCTCGATCAGAGTTTAGTTTTGGGGTATTGGAGTGGAGAAGGCAAGCGTAGTTACCATCATACGGCGCCAGTTAATAGCTTGTATGCGCTTCATGAAGCTTTATTGATACTGAAAAATGAAGGATTAGAAAACGCTTGGGCTCGTCACCAACTGATGCATGAAAAACTCAAAAATGGCTTACAAAAGTTAGGCTTTGAATTTGTTGTGGACGAAGCCCATCGGTTGCCACAATTAAATGCGATTTACGTGCCTGAAGGAATTGATGAAGCAAAAGTTCGTGCTCACTTGCTAGAAACCTATAACCTAGAAATTGGTGCAGGCCTTGGGGCATTAGCTGGTAAAGCGTGGCGTATTGGCTTAATGGGTTACGGCGCTCGATCTGAAAACGTTGCGCTGTGCTTAAAAGCGTTGGAAGAGTCACTCACTGAATAAAATCATACAGCAATGAGATAAAGAAAAGCGAAGGTCATCCCTTCGCTTTTTTGTATTTATTACTCAGCTCCTGAAGTGGGGGCTGGTGAGGCAGAGATTGCTTGAGAAGGTGGTTGGTAATTGACGTCACTGAAATCAATCTTCGGGAACAAAAACTGCGCTTCAGCTCTAATTTGCTCCGCTTTACTTGAGTCATCTAAGCCTTGGTAGGCCAAAATCAAATTATTATAAAATGCAGGGCGAGGCTTATCTTTGATGATTTTTAGCGACCAATCGATATAAGGCTGAATCAAGGCTGCGTCTTGTTGGTACAGCCCTATATTTAAAAACGTGCTATAGACATCCCAATCAAACCTGTCTTTCCAAACTACAGGGTTACTGACTTGATTCAGAATATCAGGGTTAGTTGGCCTAGTGGTCTCAAACTTCGTTAATACATAGTTCGTATGCAATGCGCTTACCATGTAAAACGTAAACGCAACGGGAAGTACCAAACTAAAAACACGCAGCAAGCTTTTGGTCACATTACTAAAGCCGACTTGTCGATAACGAGAGACGCGCTGATCGACCCAGTACAGCAGGATAACGAAGATCAACCAATGCACGAGAGAGTGGTAGAAAGGGTATTCCAGTTGTGAGTGCAATACGATAGGTATAAACAAGGCTAGCAACGCAAGACGAGTTCCGCGTTTGGCTTGATAGATTCGATACAGTACCAGTGCCATCGCTAAGAAGATACCGAGTATTGGCAGCAAGCCACCTTCTACTCCCCAGTAAAGTAGCTCATTATGCGGATGATCCATGGCTGGCAAACCAGCTGGGTAATTCTCATTTAGGGCGTGTTGACGAGCCGTATACAGCATATACTCAGACTCAAACTTGCCATATCCATAGCCAGTAAAAGGCTTTTCAATCACCATGTCTAATGTTTGCGGAAAAGTATACGCTCGAGGAGACTCCATGTTTACTTTTTCTGCGGCTAACCCGCTTCCATCAGGAAAGGCAAGATACATGACAACAATTGAGAGTGCGAGCCCAGTGACAAGCGACGTAACCCAGCGGATAAAGCGCCCTTTGGTTGCAAAGCGATACATGTATGGGATGACCAACAAAACGGCGATGATCGATGCTAACCAACCAGTGCGTGAAGCCAACGCCACAATCAATGGTAAGGTTAAAACTGGCACGGCATAGAGAAGATAAACATCGCTTAACTTACGGTCGTATTTGTAAGGCTGACGTGCAAGTAAATAGCTGGCAATCACCAATCCTGTCGCAAGAAAACTGGCCATTACATTAGGCTGTTGGAAAATACCATAAGGACGATTGGCCACCGTGTCGTAACCAAACGGATTGCCTGGTTTGAGATACAGATATTGTGTCAGACCAAAAATGGCTTCGATAACAACCGCAAGGACAATGAACCATAATAGGCGTTGGCGATGTTTATTACTGAAATGAAATTGTTGTAAGACAATAAAGAACAGGATGCCACACCACAGGCCAATGAGCTTATTGGCTGCCAAACTGCTATTCGCATTTGGGTACAGAATGGGCACCGTCATGATAAGAGCACTAATGAACAAGCCGATGGTTAGTTTTGAGTAACGTAGTACTCGATTATTCGCGAGTTGGTAACACCCAATGCCCAATGCAAAGCTAAAAGCAATCCAAGTTGTCGCATTGAACGAAAGCGAAAGCCCCGAACCGCCGGGGTTGGGCATGAAAAAGTGCATTGCCAACACAAATAGTGTTGCCAAGGCAATGAGAAACTTGCGATTGAGGGGAACCTGTACTTTTTCGGGAGAAAGCTTTGTTCCACTTACATGTATAGTAGCCATAGTTATTGCGTTGTTTTGAATGAAAAAAGACCAGCACTTGCTGGTCTCGATACTTTACCTGTTTTTTCTACTTCAACATAGGCTTGAGGAAGTGAGCTGTGTGCGATCCCTCGATTTGCGACACATCTTCCGGTGTGCCTTGAGCGATTATCTCGCCGCCACCCTGACCCCCTTCAGGACCAAGATCGATAATCCAGTCCGCAGTCTTAATGACGTCCAGGTTATGCTCGATCACCACGACAGTGTTTCCGTGGTCGCGAAGTCTGTGCAATACAGTGAGCAACTGCTGGATATCATGGAAGTGAAGGCCGGTTGTTGGTTCATCCAAAATGTACAAGGTTTTTCCTGTATCACGCTTGGATAGCTCTCGCGCTAGTTTCACACGCTGAGCTTCACCACCGGAGAGTGTCGTTGCCGCTTGACCTAGGCGAATGTAAGACAAGCCAACATCCATTAGAGTCTGTAGCTTACGTGCTATAGCAGGTACGGGTTCAAAGAACGTTCGGGCGTCTTCGACCGTCATTTCTAGCACTTCATCAATGGTTTTGCCTTTGTAACGTACTTCAAGTGTTTCACGGTTGTAGCGCTTACCTTTACATACATCACATGGCACATAAACATCTGGTAGGAAATGCATTTCAACTTTAATGACACCATCACCCTGACAGGCCTCACAACGACCACCGCGTACGTTAAAGCTAAAACGTCCAGGCTTGTAACCGCGAGAACGCGACTCCTGTGTGCCTGCAAACAGTTCACGGATTGGGGTAAAGATCCCCGTATAGGTTGCAGGGTTAGAGCGAGGTGTACGACCAATTGGGCTTTGATCGATATCGATAACCTTGTCGAAGTGCTCTAGGCCTTTAATCGATTTATAAGGTGAAGGTTGAGCCGTTGTTGCTCCGTTGAGTTGGGTGTGAGCAATTTTAAAGAAAGTATCATTAATCAGCGTTGATTTACCTGAGCCAGATACCCCTGTAATACAGCTGAATAACCCAACAGGAATAGAGAGATTAACGTTCTTAAGGTTATTACCTGTTGCGCCTAAGAGCTCAACCGTTTTTTTCGGATCACGCGGCGTGCGATCTTTCGGCACTGCGATTTCTTTAGCGCCACTTAAGTACTGACCTGTCAGAGAATTCGGATTTGCGATTATCTCTTCCATGGTGCCTTCCGCGACAACATTACCACCATGTACGCCAGCACCAGGACCGATATCTATGACATGATCCGCACAGCGAATCGCATCTTCATCGTGCTCTACCACAAGTACGGTGTTACCTAAATCACGCAAATGAGTGAGCGTTTTTAATAAGCGTTCATTATCACGCTGGTGGAGACCAATCGATGGCTCATCCAGAACGTACATCACCCCTACTAAACCAGCACCAATTTGGCTCGCTAAACGAATACGTTGAGCTTCACCGCCTGATAAAGTTTCAGCACTGCGTGATAAGTTTAGGTAGTTCAAACCGACGTTAACTAAGAATTGCAGGCGGTCGTTGATTTCCTTCATCACTTTTTCAGCGATTTGGGCTCGTTGACCTTCAAGTTTCAAGGAATGGAAGAATTCCAATGCATCAGCAATGCTAAGTTCAACAATCTCAGGCAGTGTCGTATCAGCAATAAACACGTTACGTGCTTCAAGGCGAAGACGAGTACCACCACAGCTTGAACAAGATTTAGTGGAGATGTATTTCGCAAGCTCTTCACGGACAGAGTTGGATTCTGTATCACGATAGCGACGTTCTAGTGTATTCAGAATACCTTCGAATGGATGGCGCTTAACGCGAATATCGCCACGATCGTTGATGTATTTAAACTCAATCTCAGTACGACCTGAGCCCTTTAGAATGACATCTTGCGTTTTCTTTGGCAGAGAATTAAAAGGGGCATGGAGATCAAAACCATAATGATCAGCCAATGACGTGAGCATTTGGAAGTAGTAATAGTTCTTTTGATCCCAACCGCGAATCGCACCTTGTGCCAAGCTTAATGAATCATCTTGAATTACTCGGCTTGGATCGAAGTATTGCTGCACACCCAAACCATCACAAGTGCCACATGCACCAGCAGGGTTGTTGAATGAGAAAAGTCTCGGCTCCAACTCTTGCATGCTGTAACCACATTGTGGACAAGCGAAGTTGGCGGAGAAAATAATCTCTTCACCGTCTCCATCCATTGGCGCGACAACCGCAATTCCGCCTGATAATTCGAGCGTTGTCTCAAAAGATTCGGCTAAGCGCTGTTGCAGGTCTGGACGAACTTTAAAGCGGTCGACCACGACTTCAATGGTGTGCTTTTTATGTAGCTCTAGCGTTGGAGGATCAGATAGATCGCATGTCTCTCCATCAATACGCGCACGAATAAAGCCCTGAGCTGCCAGGTTCTCAAGCGTTTTAACATGCTCACCTTTACGCTCTTTGACAATAGGGGCCAACAGCATCATTTTGCTGCCTTCTGGCATCTCCAGAACTTTGTCCACCATTTGACTGATGGTTTGTGCGGCAAGAGGGGCATGGTGCGTTGGACAGCGTGGTTCGCCTACACGAGCATACAACAGACGTAAGTAGTCGTACACTTCGGTAATTGTACCGACGGTTGAACGCGGGTTATGAGAAGTAGACTTCTGTTCAATAGAAATCGCAGGTGATAACCCTTCAATATGGTCGACATCGGGTTTTTCCATCAGAGACAAAAACTGACGAGCGTAGGCAGAGAGAGACTCTACGTAGCGTCGTTGGCCTTCTGCATACAATGTATCGAAAGCGAGAGAGGATTTACCGGAGCCACTTAGTCCAGTAATGACAATCAGTTTATCGCGAGGGATTGTAAGATTAATGTCTTTGAGGTTATGGGTTCGGGCACCGCGAACTTCTATTTTATCCATCGTTTTTGCTCTATGTATAACCAAGTGGGGCAAGTATTACATAGTGTGAGAAATGTGCAAAGAAAATTACTGGATAAAAAAACAGTAAGAATAAAAGCCCAACATAATGCCGGGCTTTAGAAACAATAATTTCGTACTACGACGATGCTTTATACCGCTTTTTGTGTTGCGTGTTTACCTAACTCAGAGGCTTTTTCATCTTTTAGATAAAGGTTTTCAAAACAGTAGTTGGTTGCTTCGATGTAACCTTCAACACTACCACAGTCAAAGCGTTTGCCTTTGAATTTATAAGCCAAGACACAGCCCGCTTTTGCTTGTTTAAGTAGCGCGTCAGTGATTTGAATTTCACCACCTTTACCTGGCTCTGTGTTTTCAATCAGTTCAAAAATATCGGGAGTCAGGATGTAACGACCAATGATCGCAAGGTTGCTTGGTGCCGTGCCTTTCTCAGGTTTTTCTACCATGTCGTCTACGCGGTAGATGTCATCTTTGATCATTTCACCAGAGATAACGCCGTATTTGTGAGTCTCATCTTCTGGGACTTCTTGTACGGCAACGATAGAACAACGGAACTGTTTAAATAGCGCCACCATTTGAGCTAGCACGCCTTCTTCTTCGTTGACACAAAGGTCATCAGCAAGAACGACGGCAAATGGTTCGTCACCCACCAGTTCACGCCCGGTCAGAATCGCGTGGCCTAAGCCTTTCATCTCGCGTTGACGGATGTAAGTGAAGTTTGCAGATTCAATGATTTCACGGATATCTACCAATAGCTCTTCTTTATTGGTACCGCTAATCTGGTGTTCTAGTTCGTAGTTCTTATCAAAGTGGTCCATGATAGAGTGTTTGCCACGACCTGTCACAATACACATGCCGTTCATACCAGCTTGAATTGCTTCTTCAACGCCGTATTCAATAAGCGGTTTATTCACGACTGGCATCATCTCTTTTGGCATAGATTTCGTTGCCGGTAAGAAGCGAGTGCCATAGCCTGCAGCAGGGAACAGACATTTTTTAATCATTGGGGGAATATCCTATCTCGTTATTATCAAGAATCTGCGCATAACTTTAACACGAGAGTCGTCAATGAATCATGAATAAAGTAGGAAAAAGTGTGAGACTCAATGCGGAAAAAAGATGAGCGACTCGTCATTTTAGTCATAAGAGTCGCGGCATCGCATCATGACATTAAGTTTTGATCTGCCCAAGCGATTGCTTGAACCCGATTCTTCACTGATAGCTTTTTGAATATCTGATACAAGTGCGATTTGATGGTGAATTCACTGACAAATAATTCCTCGGCCATTTGGCTGTTTGAGGCGCCAGCTTGCAAGCAACGCAGTACTTGCAGCTCGCGAATGGTTAGGTCTACCGTAGCTGGGGCAGTATGAGTATTAATGACGTTACGGTAATAGTGTAAAAGTTGACTGGTTACATTACGCGGCAGCCAGTTTTGACCGTTAACAATGCCTTTTAATCCTTCTCCAATTTGCTCTAGCGTATCTTCGGAATAGAACAGCCCCTTTAGTTGACCAAATGAAAGAAGCTCATCCGTGGTCAGCCTTTTAGGGACATTGAACACAACGGTTTCAAAGTTCTTCCATACCAGCGGTAAGTTTTTGATCGATTGAACGAGTGATTTATGTTCACTGAAGTCGATCAGTAGGATTTTATTACGATGCTGTGGCTTAGCTTCCATGAGTGCTTCGGTCGAAATCACCGGGATGCTCATATCAATGTATTTTTCGAGTGCCGCCACCTTTTTTTGCGCATTATCTTCCATACTGATCAGAAATAGCTTTCTTGCGTAAGCCGACTTTCTCACGTGTTCAAATCTCCCAGCGTTCAATAAAGGCCATAAGTTGGCATTAAAGAGAGGTTATAACCATAGCTTTACTGAATAAATGCGTTCGAATTCAAAGCTTCACGAAACGATGTCTGCAACGCGAATCAAAAATGCTACAGGCGTAAGTTGAAATGCGATTTGGGTTCTAGTAGGTGACTCATTAGATCACAATGGTATTAGACTTTAATCAAAACATTAAAGCGTGCTATTCTAATGCGCTAAAATTTTATATATCCAGAGTGAAACGGAGCACATCATGGCCAGCCGTGGAATTAACAAAGTTATTTTGGTGGGGAATCTAGGTAACGACCCTGAAATTCGTTACATGCCGAACGGCGGTGCAGTAGCAAACATTACTATTGCGACTTCTGATTCATGGCGTGATAAAGCGACTGGCGAACAGCGCGAAAAAACGGAATGGCACCGTGTTGTGTTGTTCGGCAAACTTGCGGAAGTAGCAGGTGAGTACTTGCGTAAAGGTTCTCAAGTATACATTGAAGGCCAACTGCAAACTCGTAAATGGCAAGACCAAAGCGGTCAAGATCGCTACTCAACTGAAGTCGTTGTTCAAGGCTTCAACGGCGTGATGCAAATGCTTGGCGGTCGTGGTCAAGGTGGCGGCGCACCAATGGGCGGTCAACAGCAGCAGCAAGGTGGATGGGGTCAGCCTCAACAACCAGCTCAGCAGCAGTACAATGCGCCTCAGCAACAGCAACAACAGCAGGCTCCGCAGCAACCACAGCAGCAGTACAATGAGCCACCAATGGATTTTGACGACGATATCCCGTTCTAAATTCTGCTTATGCTTGAATCGAAAAGGCCGCGAATATCGCGGTCTTTTTTATTGTCGCTATCTAATGATCTCAAAGGCTTATCTCAGCAAGGTTAGGCGTAACAATAAAACTTATCAATGAGTGTGATGTTCTTTATGCTCCAGCCTCTCACTATCAGACGAATCCGATTGTTTGATGAACTCTTATCAAGTATAAATATTTCAATAAGGTATATGATGAATAAAAAAGGAATTTGGTATTCATGAGGTATACCCCAACTCTTAAGTTAAGCACACGGCTGGTGGCTTTTGTCACCATGATCGTCATCTGCGCCATGTTTATCTTGTTTGTCGGTGGCACCCTCTCTTTTAAACGTCTTGGGCAGGAATATCTCACCCATTATTTAGAAGGGATCGTAGAGGTGGTCGACAAGGAGATGGAAGATCCTGACGCTGCTTATTCTATGCAGCGCTGGATGCCGAAAATGCTGCAGGCTTCCAATATTGTCGAAATGACATTGTCGACCAACAATGCGGTTGTTTATCGCTTCAAAGATACTTCTCATCAAATGGAAGCGTCAGTCTTGTTTGAGACAGAATACCAACTGACTCACAATCAAGATTACACGATTCATTTTAAAGCGATCCCGCCTTACTTAGGTTACAGCTACTCAATGCAGGCGCTTTGGTCGATCACGCTTGCCGTTATCTTGATCATCTTCTGTTTAATGCGTGGCGTTGCGTGGCTTAAGGAGCAATTAGAAGGCTCTGAAATGCTCGAAGAGCGAGGCAGGATGATCCTTGCTGGTCGGGTAGAGCAGTATGCAAAAGGTGACAAAAAAGAATGGCCTTATACTGCCAGTGAAGCGCTCGATGTATTAATTGAAGAGTTACAAGATGCGCGTCAAGAGCGAAGCCGATTTGATACCTTTATTCGAACTCAAACCTTCCTTGATAAGTTAACAGGTACCGCCAATCGAGTGCTGTTTGATAGCAAACTGGAATCGGCGTTGCTAGAAAGTGGGGCTCGCGGTGCCGTGTTGCTGGTGCGCATTCAAGACTGGAAACTGGTTGAAGAAGAGCAAGATAAGCAAATTACGGATGAGTTTATTGTTGAAGTTGGGAGTTTATTATCCAACTTAGTTCAGCGATATCCTGATGTTGTGTTTTCTCGTTATTACGATGCTGATTTTGCGTTATTTCTGCCGCATCAAAGTGCCAAAGATGTGGCTAATTTGGCATCACAATGCATTCGCCAGTTAGAAAAATTAATTCCGCCAGAGCCACTCGACCCAGACAACTGGTGTCATATCGGCATCACTACTTATAAAGAGGGTGAGCGACACAGCCAAATCATCGATGAAGCAGAGACAGCTTTGCGTAGTGCGCAACTACAAAATAACAATAATTGGAGTCGCTTCAAAAAATGGAACCACGATGAAGAAGCTCGCGGAAGTGTGAGGTGGAGAACGTTATTTGACACAGCACTTACACCAGAAAATGTGATACTCTACGCACAATCAGTGCACCCAATAAGTGATGCGACGCATAAAAAATCATTATATAAAGAGTTAACATGTCGGATTCGCGATCCTGAGAATGGCATTGTTAAAGCGTCTCGGTTTATTTCTGCGATCAGACAGGTTGGTTATGAAGCGCAAATGGATAAGTCAGTTGTTAATAAATTCTTAAGAGAATTTAAGGATAATTTTGATAACTCAAGATCGTATGCGCTCAATTTGAATGTAACGCCTTTTTCTAACCGAGAGTACTTTAAATGGTTTCGTGATGAACTCTTACAGTTGTCACGTGAACAGAGAAAGTGTCTCAGTTTTGAGTTTGTTGAAGCACAATTTGTAAGACACTTAGACTTTATGCGACCAGTCGCTAAAATGCTGGCCGGTTTAGGGTGCCACTTAATGGTTGGGCAGGCTGGACGAACCATCGTCAGCACTCACTATTTAAAAGAAGTGGATATTCGTTACCTTAAACTTCATCGCAGTTTAGTAGCAAAAATCGACCAGCGACATGAGAACCAGCTATTTGTCCGCAGCATGCTAGGTGCGGCGGCAAACAGTAAAACTAAAATCATAGCAGTGGGAATTGAGAATCAAAACGAGCTCAACACGTTAATTGAGCTCGGGGTTTATGGTGGGCAAGGGCGTTACTTCTCTGCAGAGCAGCAGTTTCTTCCTCGTCCACAAGCATTGCCAAGTTCTCAATCAGAATCCCAAGTGAAATTGGGAAGACGAAATCGCTGGCGTAAAAAATAAAGATAATAATCATGGATTTCAAAGCACTACTCGACAAGCTCAAACGATCATCTGGTGGTGGTCGTCCCTGCTTTTTGGTTATTCAGCCAGACGCCGTTTATTTATCATCTTCAATAAAAAGTGGCCGCCCATACCAATTTGATATTTCTGAATCCAATTGGGAGAAAGCCGTAGAGCAAGCATTGAGCGTTGCTGCGAGTGCGTATGATTCTCTAACGGTTGTCCTTTCTCATAACTATTATCAGATGTATCAAATCGACAAACCTGTCATGCCGCGCCAAGAATGGCCTGCAGCATTACCGTTTTTGTTGAAAGAACTGATCTCTGAGCGCGCCGTTGACATTATTGCCGATGCGGTAGAGCTACCCAATTCAACCAAAGTGCAAGCTTACGTCTTATCACGAAAAATGTTGGATAAGATCGTGTTACTGGCCAGTCGCGCCCAGTTGCCATTAGAAGCTATTCTTCCTGAAGACGATATTTGGGGAGAGACCGCAGGTGAACTAGGTAACTTCCTATTATTACAACGCAGTGTGCGTGGTCACTTTCGTATTAGCGCTTTTGTCGAAAATACTATCGCGTTCCATCGTTCGATTCGAAGTGTGACGCCACCGTTAACGGGGGTTCCGTCTAGCGAGTTACAGATGGATAGCCTCTCGTTAGAACTGCAACGTTCGATTGATTATCTTTCTTCTCAGTTGCGCCATGTGCAGCTGCATCAATTGAAAGTGTGTTGTGATGAGGAGGATGAGAGTGAGCTTGTTCAGTCTCTGAACTACCGTTTAAGCACTAAAGTCTCTCTGTTATTACCACCAGAACATGAGCTATCAGGACACGTTTTAGCAGATGCTGCTGCGGCTTCTAATACTCGACGCGTTAACTTATACCCTGATTACTTAAAGCCGAAAAAAGAGCTCCTGACACTAAGAAATATCGCGTTATCTTGGGGTGCCGCGGCTGCGGCCATTCTACTCTCTTACGGCTATGTGACTTGGCAGAGCAGTGGTTTAGAAGATGAAATTGCAATTGTAAAAAGCAAAGGCGATATCATGAAGTCAGAGCTTGAACGCTATCAAGTCAAGCTACGTAAGCATCAACCCGACAATAATAAGCTGGCAGCTAAAGCCCGCTTAGAGCGTGAAGTCAAGGCGAAGCGAGACTCGCTTAAAGCCGTCGGGAAATACGATGACTCGCAGCGCACGGGTTACTCTGGCGTGATGCAATCATTAGCTAAGCTAGGAAACCAAGAAATTTCTTTGTCCGAAATTCGAATCAATAACCATACCTTAGATCTGAAGGGACTGGCGAAAAAGCCGAGCTCAGTACCAAGTTGGGTTAACCAATTTAAAAATGAAATTAGCTTGGTTGGCCGGACGTTTGACGACGTCAAAATTGGCCGAAATGATAAGGATATTGTGACGTTTGAACTAAAAACGCGCGAGGATAAAGAGAAATGAACGAATTCTGGCTCTCATTAGAAGAGCGCTTTGGCGAAATGAGCGCGCGTGAAAAAGTGCTTATCGCGCTGTGTGGTTTAGTTGTCGTGATCATGTTGCTTTTTACGCTGGTACTGGAACCAAAGCTTAACGAGATCATCAGTAATGAGAGGCAACTAAGCAATTTAAAGCAAGCCAATCAAAAGATTGAAATCGACACGCTACGTATTCAAGCGCAGCTGAAGAAAGATCCAAACGCTGAGATTGATCGCTCGATATCTAACCTGCTAACAGAAAGTCAGCACCTTTCGATGCAGCTAGCGGAGATCATCGAACACCTTATTACACCTTCGCAAATGGCTGAGCTGCTGGAAAATGTATTAGAGCAGCAAAGTGGCATTCACCTTTTGTCTTTGCAAACTTTGCCATCTGAGCCAATTACGGAAGATAAAGAAGCATCGCAATACTCTGGTTACTACGTGCACCCTGTACGCATGGAGCTGACTGGCGACTACTTTTCTATTGCCAATTATCTAAATAAATTGGAGAGTCTTCCTGCCAGTTATTATTGGCGCAGCTTTAGTTACAAAGTCGAAGAGTACCCGAAAGCGAAGCTTGTGTTGGAAGTCTACACACTAGGATCTCGAGAGGAGTTTATTGGTGGTTAAAAAACTCATCATCTCATTACTTGTCATGGCTGCGGCAGGAACCGCTTGGGCGAACCAAGATCCAACGGCACCACTTGGCTGGGAAAAGCCTGCGGTTGAAACGTCAGCGAAACCAAAAGCAAAACAGTACCGACTGCCTACGCTCAACAGTATTGTGTGTAAGCCAAGTACTGCTTGTATCGCGATTATGGATAACAAGCTTGTTGAAAAAGGCGAGCTATTTAAGGGTTATCGCGTCGCGAGCATTAATAGTGAATTTGTAACTTTAAAGCGTGGTAACCGTCAGTGGGACCTAGAGCTTTTTGGTTTAAACGTAAAAAAATAATAACCAGAGCCTGATCAGATATGCGCAAATTAGTTGTAGGAATAACGATTGCTTCTTTAATGGGATGTTCAATGGGTCACCGTGACCCTGTGGAAGTCAAAGAAGCGCTCAATGAATCTATCAATCAAGCGAACAGCCGCACGTTAGAAGAAATTCCTTCTTCTGTCGAAGCGGACCTGATGCCTAACTTAGACTCGAATGTTGCTTCAGAGCAAGGCACCTCGAAGCGTTTCCGTATTCAAGCGAATGCGGTCGATGCACGAAGCTTTTTTGCCTCGCTAGTCAAAGGCACTGAGTACAGCGTGGCGATTCATCCAGCGGTACAAGGTAATATCACCGTCAACTTGTCAGATGTTACGTTGGATGAAGTCCTGAGCGTTGTACAGAACATGTATGGCTATGATGTGGTGAAGTCTGGCAAAGTTATTCAAATCTACCCTGCAGGTATGCGTACGGTAACCATTCCTGTTGATTACCTCCAGTTCAAACGCTCTGGTCGATCATTGACGAGCATTGTCACGGGCTCAGTGACCTCGGCTGGTACGTCTAATTCTGGCGGTAGCTCAGACAGTTCTGACTCATCAGACTCTGACAATGGAAGTAACAGCGGCGATAGCTCAACGACCTCTACGGGCGGTACGCGCATCGAAACCATCACTGAAAGTGACTTCTGGCCGATGCTGCAGCAAGCCGTTGCTAATCTAATTGGTTCAGGCAAAGGACAAAGCGTTGTCGTAACACCTCAAGCAGGAGTGATTACGGTTCGAGCGTTTCCAGATGATATTCGAGAAGTCCGTGAGTTCTTAGGTGTATCGCAGGAGCGCATGCAGCGTCAGGTCATTCTTGAAGCTAAAATTCTAGAAGTGACGTTGAATGATGGCTACCAACAAGGCATCAACTGGTCGAACTTATCGGCGTCAATTGGTAACTCGGGTAGTGTCGTAGTGAACCGCCCTGCGTCGGCATTACCACCGTTGGATGCGATTGGCACGCTATTGGGCGGCCAAACCAACGTGACTATCTCTGATGGCAACTTCAATGCTGTGTTGAGTTTTATGTCTACACAAGGTGACTTGAACGTTCTTTCGAGCCCTCGTATTACCGCTGCCAACAACCAAAAGTCGGTCATCAAAGTGGGTACCGATGAGTACTTTGTTACCGAGCTATCGAGCAATGCAGGCAACGGTGAAAACTCAAATGCCGTTCCAGAAGTGGAATTGACACCATTCTTCTCAGGTATCTCTCTCGATGTGACTCCGCAAATTGATAACAAAGGCAATGTGTTCCTGCATGTTCACCCTGCGGTTATTGAAGTCTCGGAAGAAGTGAAGCAATTGAACTTGGGCGGTGAGTTCCAAAACATCCAATTGCCATTGGCAAAAAGCTCTATTCGTGAATCAGACTCGGTTATTCGTGCTAAAGATGGCGATGTTGTGGTTATCGGCGGTTTGATGAAACAGCAAAATCGTGAGCTTGTTTCTAAAGTCCCATTTTTGGGTGATGTGCCTGCATTGGGGCATTTGTTCCGCAACGTAAATAACGTGACTGAGAAAACAGAATTGGTCATCTTGCTAAAACCGACCGTAGTTGGTGTGAACTCTTGGCAGAAAGAGCTAGAGCGCTCTCGTGATCTGCTGCAAGAGTGGTTCCCAGATGCGCAATAAGCGCGGGGAAAGGTTCCGTTTTTCAATGAGTTTGTGATTCGAGTATGTACTTGTCACATTTTGGATTTCGAGTTCAGCCTTTTTCGTTAACCCCAAACACAGAAATGTTCTTGGGGTTAGTCCCTCATTATGAGGCGATCCAAACCATTTTAGCCGCTGTGCAAATGGGAGAAGGGGTGATTAAGGTGACGGGAGAAGTCGGCACCGGAAAAACCATGGTGTGTCGTAAGTTAATTGAGCAGATTGAATCTGAAGTCGAGCTGATTTACTTACCCAATCCAGCTTTGAATGGAGAGCAGTTGCAGTTTGCTGTCGCCAGAGAGTTAGGCATCGAGAACGATGACCCGCTACGTATTGTTTCTCTCATTCAAGAGCACCTGATTCAAGTGCATTCTGTGGGAAAGAAAACCGTCTTGATCGTCGATGAAGCGCAAGCTCTTTCTCCACAAGCTTTAGAAACATTGCGTCTGTTCGGTAACCTAGAAACGGAACAAGATAAACTCATTCAACTGGTGTTATTCGGACAACCTGAGTTGGATGAGCGGTTAGCCAGCCACGAGCTAAGGCAGTTTCGTCAACGTATTACGTTTAGTTGTCAGCTGCGTCCTCTTTCTATCGATGAAGGCGTGGCTTACATCAATAATCGTTTAGACAAGGCAGGCAATGGAGCGCACATTTTTTCTATTGAGCAGAAAAAAGCGATTTGGCGTTCATCCATGGGGATTCCACGTTTGATCAACCAAATTAGCCACAAGTCGTTGCTTGCGGCATTTAATGAACGTTGCACACTATTAAAAAATCATCACGTTTACGCAGCTATGCACGATACGTTTGATGCCCGTAAACCTAAGTTTAAAACACCCGTATTTTGGGGATGGAGTCAACCTTGAGTGCCATCAATAAAGCATTATCAGAACTCGCTGAAAAAACATCACCGTCAGAGCTTACTCGTGCGGACATTCCCAACGTTTCACGCAGTAAACCTTGGCTTTGGCTCGTTGCCGGTTTCTCGTTAAGCCTTGCGGTGGGCGGCTGGGCGGTCTCTCGCGGTCCTATCCCTTCAGGCGAGCTTTCACCTGCTCAAACAGAAACCATGCCATTGTCGTCAGTGAATGCTTCGTCAATCACATCATCAGAGCGTACTCATTCGCCAACGAGTAAAATGACGCCCGAGACAGCCCATGTGGTTTACACGAAGCCAGTGACACAACCGGCAGCTCAACAGCTTCATATGCCAGAGGCTGATAGGTTCACGCCAAGAGCGGAGGTAAATACGGTCTCTGAAGATACAGTGCTACTCGCGCAAGTGGCAACGATGCCAAACGATGAGCAATCTAATCACGTAACCCGCACGACAGCAGACAACAGTTCAATGCGTATTGAGCAGGTTGAGCTGACGCACCGCCAGTTATCTCTTAAAGCGGTTAGCCGAGCGGAAAAAGCACTGGATGCTAACGATATGCAAACGGCGTTGTCGGCTTATGCTGAGGCGTTACGTTATGAGCCAATGAATGCAGACACGCGTCAAAAATTATCGGCGTTGTACTTTGGCAAAGGCGACACGCGTAAAGCGTATGAGATTATCCAAGAAGGGATCAACCTTGACACGAACAACCAAGTACTTCGTTTGGCCTTGTCTAAGTTGTTAGTGAAAGCTAATCAACCTGAAGCGGCGCTGAGTCCGCTTGTGCATTTGCCTCCAATACCAAGTCGAGATTACTTGGCGATGCGTGCGGCATTGGCACAAAAACACAAGCAGAATGATATTGCGCTTGAGAGTTATCAACTCCTTACTCAGCGTGAGCCGGAAAATGCGCGCTGGTGGCTAGGTTTAGCGATTCAACAAGAGCGCGCGCTGACGTTTACCGCCGCGATCAACTCTTACAACCAAGCTCTGGGTAAAGTTGGCATTTCGAATCAATCGCAAGCGTTTATTCGTGACCGTTTGAGCATCTTGAAACAGCTGGAGAATGCACAATGAAAATTCAGTTGAGAAAACGCTTAGGCGATCTTCTGGTTGAAGAAGGCATCGTCTCTGAAGAACAAATCCAGCAAGCACTAAACGCACAACGTAGTACCGGGCAGAAGCTAGGCGATGCGTTAATTGATCTCGGCTTTATTACTGAGAAGCAAATGTTGGACTTCTTGTCCCAACAACTTGGTTTGCCATTGATCGATCTTGGTCGTGCCCCTGTGGATGCGGAAGCGGTACAGATTCTACCTGAGGTACACGCACGTCGCTTACGTGCGATGGTCGTTGCTCGAAATGGGGACACGTTGCGCGTTGCTATGAGTGACCCTGCAGATTTGTTCATCCAAGAGTCACTGATGAATTTGCTAGGTGAATACAACCTTGAGTTCATTGTGGCTTCAGAGCGCCAACTCATTTCAAGCTTTGACCGCTATTATCGCCGCACTAAAGAGATCGCTTCTTTCGCGGAACAGTTGCATGAAGAGCATAAAGACGAGCAAAGCTTCGATTACGGTATTGATGGAACCGACAGTGAGGAAGTTACCGTTGTAAAGCTGGTTAATTCCATGTTTGAAGATGCGGTACAAGTCGGGGCATCGGATATTCATATTGAGCCAGACGATCAGATATTGCGCTTACGTCAGCGTATTGATGGTGTACTGCATGAAACCATCCTGAATGAAGTGAATATCGCATCGGCTTTGGTTCTTCGATTGAAGTTGATGGCGCACCTAGACATCTCTGAGAAGCGCTTGCCACAAGATGGCCGATTCAATATCAAAGTGCGTGGTCAATCAATCGATATTCGTATGTCGACGCTACCAACGCAATACGGGGAGTCCGTGGTAATGCGTCTGCTTAACCAGTCTGCTGGTTTGCGTCCATTAGAAGAGTCAGGTTTGCCGCCAGATTTGCTTGCTCGTTTACGTCGACAGTTGGCTCGTCCGCACGGCATGATCTTGGTGACGGGGCCGACAGGTTCAGGTAAAACCACCACGCTTTACGGCGCATTAAGTGAGCTCAACGAACCTGGGAAAAAGATCATTACAGCAGAGGACCCGGTTGAATATCGCCTGCCTCGCATCACTCAGGTACAGGTAAACAGTAAGATCGATCTGACTTTCTCACGTGTGCTTCGAACCTTTTTACGTCAAGACCCGGACATCATTCTTGTTGGTGAGATGCGTGACCAAGAGACGGTAGAAATTGGTCTGCGAGCTGCACTAACGGGTCACTTAGTATTGAGCACTCTTCACACCAATGATGCTGTCGACAGTGCGTTACGCATGATCGATATGGGCGCACCGGGTTACTTGGTTGCCAGTGCGGTCAGAGCAGTGGTGGCGCAGCGTCTTGTTCGCCGTGTTTGTCCAGATTGCAAAACAGAAGACCATCTAGACGAGTCACGCCAACAGTGGCTAGCTGGGCGTTTTCCAAACCAAGTGGGCACCACTTTTTATAAAGGTGCAGGCTGTCAAAACTGTAACTTGACTGGCTATCGAGGCCGAATCGGTGTGTTTGAAATGCTCGAACTGGAGCAAGAAATGATGGATAAACTGCGCGCCAATGATGCGGTTGGCTTTGCCCAAGCCGCGCGTCGCTCAGAAAACTATAAGCCACTGCTTGCTTCTGCAATGGAACTGGCGCTACAAGGCACCGTCAGTTTGGATGAAGTGATGACCCTAGGTGAGGGTGACGCTTCTGGTAAGACTGATCCCATTTTCATATAGGTAAGTGAATGCCAACTTTTCGTTATCAAGGTCGTACTCTAGACGGCTCATCCACTAACGGCAAAATCGAGGCAGTGAACTCAGAAGCTGCAGCGGAAGCGTTGATGAACAAAGGGGTCATCCCGCTCAATGTACGGTTAGAGAAAGAGTCGGCAAAAAGCCAAGTGAGCTTGTCTAAGCTATTTGTGCCAGCCATTCCATTGGAAGTGATCATTCTTTTCTCTCGCCAGTTGTTTAGCTTAACTAAAGCGGGCGTACCGTTGCTGCGTTCTATGCGTGGCCTGCTGCAAAATTGTGAAAACAAACAGCTCAAAGAGGCACTGGAAGATGTCGTTTCTGAACTGAGTAATGGTCGCGGCCTGTCTTCTGCAATGCAGCAACACAGCAAAGTATTCAGCCCACTGTTCGTTTCTATGATCAATGTTGGTGAGAATACGGGTCGACTCGATCAAGCGCTATTGCAACTGGCAAATTACTACGAGCAGGAACTTGAGACTCGCAAACGCATCAAAGCGGCGATGCGTTATCCGACGTTTGTGATTATCTTTATTACCATCGCCATGTTTATATTGAACATCTTGGTGATCCCTGAGTTTGCTTCCATGTTTACGCGCTTTGGTGTTGAGTTACCACTGCCGACGCGTATTTTGATCGCTACTTCTAATTTCTTTGTTAATTATTGGGTGTTGTTGATTGTGGCAATGATTGGCGCGTTTGCGGTTTTCAGAGCCTGGGTGGCGACGGCTGATGGTCGGGAAAAGTTCGATAAGTTTCGGCTTCGGCTTCCAATTGTGGGCGATATCGTTAATCGTGCGCAGCTTTCCCGTTTTGCCAGAACCTTCTCGTTGATGCTGAAATCAGGCGTTCCACTTAACCAGTCTTTAGCTTTAGCCGGGGAAGCTCTGGGGAACCGCTTTTTAGAAAATCGAATTCTTGAAATGAAATCCGCTATTGAAGCGGGTAGCACCATCTCAGTAACAGCCATCAACAGTAAAATCTTTACCCCTTTGGTGATTCAGATGATTGCAGTAGGGGAAGAAACCGGTCGTATTGATGAGCTGCTGCTGGAAGTGTCGGATTTTTACGATAGAGAAGTTGATTACGATCTAAAAACACTGACCGCAAGAATAGAACCGCTACTTTTGGTGATTGTCGCAGGCATGGTCATGGTGCTAGCACTGGGTATCTTCCTGCCAATGTGGGGAATGCTAGACATCATCAAAGGCGGCTAATAGGTGGTTGAAAATCAAAGTCGGGCGACGCTAATCGTTTTGGGGGTAATTGCTACCATCATTGCTGTTGGCTTGGCGGTCAAATTACGTCCTGTTACCGAGCAGGCGCAGGTGACTGGGGCGAAGTTGGCGAGAGTTTGGATGCAAGATAGTGTTCAGCGTTATCGTCAAGCTTGGCTCGTAAAAGGCGAGCCAGAACATATGCTGATGGATGGTTTTAATCTCACGATGACTGAGGGCGGGCTAGTATCTCCCTTTACTCAACAAGGTGTTTTAGATTGTGGTTATTGGCTAGCAGTGCATTATCCACAACGTAAAATAATGACCAATAAGTTAATAGATATCAGTGGAGCCATCAAAACTGCTCATTATGTCTGCCACTATACTTATGAAAATGGTCAGTCGATTGTAGTTATTTCAACAGCTAATCAGCTGAAAATAGACGTCGAAATGTCGGCGGAGTGAATTTTTTGACACCTAATCACTATAATTGGTATTGAAAGTCGGTATAATGCAATCATTACCATAAGTAAGACGCTGTAATAGAGGGTAAACAATAATGTGTTTTTCTCATTGCAGCATGAACTGAATAATGGCGAATCGTCATTCTGCTCAAGCGGTAGATACAGTATCCACTTCACGGTCAGTTTTAGTGAACGTTGCTGCCCCAAACCGTTTTGACAATATCCAAAATGGTCGCGTGACCTAAACGAAACTTTGCAGTTGTACTGCATGCTTACATAGAGAGAGTAAACAATGAAAAGACAAGGTGGTTTCACCCTTATCGAATTGGTAGTGGTAATTGTAATCCTAGGTATTCTAGCGGTCACTGCTGCACCACGTTTCCTTAACCTGCAATCGGATGCTCGTGCGTCTTCTCTTGACGGTCTGAAAGGTGCGATGCAAGGGGCTTCTGGTATTGTATTTGGTAAGGCTGCGATCCAAGGCCTTGAGCGCTCAAATAGTGCGACTATTGTAAGCTCAGCAGAAGGTAACATTGAAACAATATTTGGTTACCCTACAGCTACAGAAGAAGGTATTGGTGCTGCTCTTCAAGATACTGGCGATTGGCGAGTATCTGGTGGTGCCAATACAGCCGGCGCGATTATTCAATACACATTTGCTGATGGTAACCCTAACTGGAATTGTGCAGTAACTTATCAAGCTGCAACATCAGGTGCTGCTCCTGTAATTACATCTGCAGATGCTGACAACTGTTAATTGATTTTATCTAAGGCCAGCTAGTCTGGCCTTTATCTCTATATTTTGATTAATCTCGGAATAGTTCATATGCGTAAATCATCGGGTCTTAGTGCAATAGAGTTTGTGGTTGTACTGATTATCTTAGGTGTAGTCGGTTATGTGGTATTACCAAGATTTATCAGCTTTGAACCAGAAACTTACGAAGCAAAGTGGGAGCAAACCAAGCAGACCGCTGAGCACGTTTCTGAAACGCTGAGCAATAAAGAAACTTACGATCGAATTGAAGAAGAGATTGGTCGTTCAAAAGAGTAAAGTCACTAGACATTGGTTATTTGTTCATCTGTTCACACTTCGGATCGAAAAATTATAAATCTATCATTATTCTCATAATTTCATCGTATACTTATCTCGCTTGTTCTAAGCCTAAGGTTGGGTTATGAAAATTCGCAGCTCTACATTAGGGTTTACATTAATGGAGCTGATCCTAGTGGTCGTCCTCCTTTCCATTCTTTCTCTCTATGCTGCTAGCCGCTTTATGGGCAAGGGCAGTGTTTCTGCATTTGCGCTTCAAGAGCAAGCTATTTCAGTGATTCGCCAAGTACAGGTGAATCGCATGCAATCAAACACCTCAACCACGGATACCAACTTCCAATTACAAGTCTCCTCTAGTTGTATCGGCTCAGTTGCGGCTTGTTCGCTGAGTGGTAACGCGAAGGACGCTCGTAGTGACTTGGTTGAAGATTCCGCTGCAACGATTAGTCTAACTGGCGCAACAAGCCCAATTAGCTTTGATTTACTGGGGAATCCGTTGAATGTCGCTTCTGGTGGCGTGTCTATTCTTATCCGTGATGTAAACGGTCAAAGCCAATGTCGAGTGCTGATTAACTCTCAAGGCTATGTCTCTGAGGGATCGTGTTCATGAGAAAGCAACTCGGTATGACCTTAGCTGAAATGATCATCGCTATTGTCCTAATGGGCATTGCGATGGTTGCGTTTACCTCCTTTCTTGTTCCTCAAATTCGCGACTCTGCAATGCCACATTACCAAACCCGAGCAACCGCGCTCGGGCAAAGTTTTATGTCGCAAATTTTGGCGCGTGGTTTTGATGAGAACAGCGACTTTGATGGCGGCCTATTACGTTGTGGGGAGAACTCGACTTCCTGCACCCTACCGGCCAATCTTGGTCCTGACTCTGGTGAGTCTATTCCCGAAAACTTTGACGATGTTGATGATTACATCGGTTGTTGGAGTACACCAACGACAGTTGCTCAATGCCAAGGGACCAGCCGGGGTAATATCTCAGATGTTTTGGGGGGAAGCAGCGAGAATAAATACCGAAACTTCCGAGTTGAAGTCGGTGTGGTATATGACAATCTGACTGCTACACCACCGACAGGAATCACTAACTATAAAAAAGTCACGATTACGATTTTTGCTAGTAACACTCAACCCCTGACACTGACTGCAATAAGAGGTAACTACTGATGAAAGTTCGTGGTTTCACCTTAATGGAAATGATCGTCACCATCGTAATCGGCAGCTTCATCATGCTTGGTATTGCGGGTTACGTACAGCTAGGTATGAAGGGATACGCAGACACGATTGATCGCCAACGAATGCAAACGCAAGCGCAGTTTGTGCTAGAGAAAATGTCGCGAGAAATTCGTCACGCAGTCCCAAACAGCTTTCATGTCCCTACCGGAACTACCAATTGCTTGGAGTTTATGCCGATTGAATATTCTGGTTTTTACACGCTGACGAATAACAATTTAGAGTTTCTGTTAGGCAATGACTCTACATTGAATCCTATTCCAGCGGATCGTTGGATGGTGATCAATCCAAGTCGCTATGAAGATTTGCAATCTGCCTCTCCTCAGAGTTTGGCGGTTGGCAATCTAGCGAAAACTGGTGATGTTTTTATTGTCAGTGGTGCAGCTAGTACGATTGGCGGGTCTTCCATTTCGAGCCGTCATTATATCTATCAAGATAACTCTGAAGTACGTTACTGCTTCGACAATGGTCGAATCACACGGAATGATATTACGGTCGCGGACAGTGTAGATACTTCCGTTAGCGATATGCATTACCTCGAGCCAACACTTCAACGTGGCGGTATCGTGCATATCAATTTAGAGTTCACTCAAAATGGGGAGCGTAGTGTTTACCAACAAGACGTACAGGTGCTCAATGTTCCGTAAAAAAGCTCTGCAAGGTAATGTCCTGATCGTCGTATTGTTCGTCATCATTGTGATGGGCTATCTAGCCGCATCTTTAATGAAGGTGAGTTGGTCAAACCAAAGTACGTTAACCAGAGAATTCTTAGGAACGAAAGCTTGGTTTATTGCGCAATCTGCCAATGAGTGGGCACTAACCCAGCTCTATCCTTTAAACGACACTACTCCAGATGTGGCTGATTTTTGTGCCAATACGGTAAGTGGCGCTACACCAAATGTTACACAAGGCACTAGTTGTCAATTACGTGCTATGACATGTTCAAACATTGGTACCTTTAATGCAGGTACCTCTGAAGCTGAATCTCTATTTAGAGTGCAAGCCACAGCAATTTGTGGTTCCGGGGTTGCACAAGTACAGCGACAACAAGAGATTTGGGTTAGGGAGTAAATAATAATGAGAAAAATAATAACGCTAATACTTGCTAAAGTACTTTTGCTTTCTTCTTTTGCGAGTTTTGCTGCTGTAAATAACAACCCTCAGTTTGAATTCGGCACAATCCCTGCTGAAGACTGTCAGGGATTAGACAATGAGCGAGGTGTCACTTGTGATATCAAGTTCCAAAATACTTACGACGAAGAGCCGTTAGTCTTTGTGATGTCGACGATTGACGCCTCAATGTCGAACTTTTCTCAAAAGAAAACAGAATACCCGTCAGATCTACGAGTGTGGTCAAAGTCCAAAACTCAAGCCACAGTGAAGCAGTTGTTTCCACCTCATAGTGCTGCTTGTAAGCGTTTGAGATATAACTCAAGCAAGAAAAAGTGGCAATGCACTAACAATAATAATCAAGGTCAAGCCGTGACTTTTGTCGATGCTCCGATGGAAGACATTGATTACTTAGTTATTGAACCTGGTGTTATCAAATTTGATGGGGATGCCATGATTGTTGCGGGTAAGGTAAGCTCCAACCTTACTTATTCGAATATTGGCGGTACAACCTACAAAAGTAAAAATGTGCGATTTAGGGACTTTGGTCTAAATACTTCTTTTGCGTCTGCCCCTGGTGTCTTAGTTCAATTACAAACTAAGAATAACTACATTAATGGGCAACCTTTGTGGCTGAGTTCGATTGCACTTAACCCTACAGTGCAAGGCTTCTCGCTGATTTTAGATCGTTCAGAAGTTACGAAGAATGCTGTGCTAGCTAAATCTGAGGACGTAGCTTTTGTGGCTGGTCTCGGGCAAGGCTTTGTTAATGGTCGTAAGTTCTGGTTAGGGGATGGCTCTACACGAAATACGTTGGGAGCATTGGACGACAATGTCATTAAACCGATTACAGAGGGTTGCTTACAAGTTAGTAATTTTCCTGTTTCTGGCTTTAAGTCGGCACCTGTATTGCTTGCGTCTAAAAGAACGCGTAATGGTAACAATGGTGGTTGGTTACGTCGCTGCTCAGTGACAAAAACAGGTGTAGCCCTTATCAATGAAGAAGATATGCAGAGAGACTCTGAGCGTGGTCACGTTGTTGAGCCGTTTTCGTACTTCTTGTTCGATAAACCACCAGTAGATGGCGTTTGTGAACTATTCCCATCCCCAGCTCAAACATGGGACTCAAACAACAATGCTAAGTTAGAGATGAGCAATACGGCTAAGATCTCTGGCGCGCAATTAAGTAACGGTAAGCGTTATGTCGGTTTCCGTCCTGTCGATATAAAGATGAATAATAAAGCGAATTGTGATGGTCAAACGTGTTGGGGTGATTCTGGTCTGAGAGTGCAGAAGCAAGAGCTAGAAAGCTTCCGTTCTCCCGATGACTCTAATCTTGTTACTGTGGATGTCTGGAAGGATGACAGAGAGTTTAGTAATAATGAGGTTATCGGAAGTTTAAGTGTTGGGAAAGGTAAAGTTATTTTTAAAACAGGCACTTATTGGATTGGAAGTATTGATCTTAGTAACTCAGGAGTAATTGAAGTCCCTGATGGGCAGAAGGTCACTATTCATACGAAAAGCCTATCAATAAGTAACAATGACTCTCGCTTTGGTGAGGTAGGAGATGCTGAATTAGTTGTGCTTGTTCATGGTTCAAGTTACGGGCAAGTCGTACTGAGTCAGAACGCAGTGTTCACTGGGTTATTGTACAGTGAAAAAGATGTTTACCTTAGCAACTCAGCGGTTGTAAATGGTGCGATCACTGCTAGGAAGATTCAGATGAATAATAGCTCGCAGATCATTGCTACAGATAACCACTGTTTTACGCCTTCTGACAACTATGAAGTAACGCTATCACCTGCAACACAATATGCCTTGATGTGCGGAATAGAACAACCTAGCTTTGAAATAGAAACCAAGAATGATGGTTATGCGGAAAGCACAGGGGTTACTGTGCAGGTTTATCCTGATTCCGATAAGTTCTCTGTAGAGGTTGCTGATAGCACTGGTACAGGTTCTTACCCTAGCTTTACGACAAGCAATGTGTCTTCGAAACTTGGTAAGTTGAAACTGCAAGTGACCGTTATAGATCAAAGTGGCATTGAGCTTGATGACGAATATACGTTAAAGGTTACGGTGGACAATGATCCATCAAAAACGCAGACGTCTACCTTCAAATTTGTACCATTCAAGTTTGACGTAGATGACCAAACAATCGTAGCTGGTAAAAATTATCAAATAGACACAAGAGTATTAGCTTGTAGCGATGGCCGGCAAACGGTAGTGAAAAGTTACACGGGCTCACCAAGTGTTCAATTAGAAATCGAAACACCAGCTGGCGGGCGCAGTGACGAGAGCTTATTAACATATGAGCCTAAATTTAATAGCTCAGAGCAAGGTAAAACATCAGATACCTTTAAGCTAATGGATTCAGGCTTGTACACAATCAAACTCGAAGATGCGAATTTTACGTGTGACCCTCAGTATTCAGATGAATGCCCAATAGATCCGGATGAAGAGAAAGGTGCGCAAGAATCAGTGACTCTCAATGGCTCATTCAGCGTTAGGTCTCGACCATGGAAAATTGCTGCATGTAATATTGCGGCTAAAAATGGTGGAAAAACTAATCCTGCGACACAAGCTACTGGTGATGGTTTTATTGCCTCTGCAGAAAGCTTCAATGTGACCTACAAACCAGTCGTTCATAGTGACTCACGCGGTAATGCTACCAATGTTTGTCAATACCCACTAACACAAAACTATTTCTCTGATTCAAATACGGCAGCACCACTTGATGCTGAGTTCTCTGTCTTGTATCCATCGGGTGGTTATATCGCCAACTTAGACCCAAGTAAAGGTTCAAGTTTAGACTTTAGTTCGGAAGAAGCTAAAACGGGTAAAAAAGTGGAGTACGTTTGGGATGAAGTTGGCTCTTTAAACCTTAAAACTAAAGCAACGTACTTGGGAGAGAAATTAGATGAATATGACGTCACCGTTGGTCGTTTCTATCCTAAATACTTCCAAGTCATCGCCAGTGATTGGAATTACCCTGGTTCACAAAGTTTTGCTTATATGAATCAGCCTTTTGATGGGGTCGAGTTTAGCGTGGAGGCATTGAATGCTAACAAATCTGCGATTAAGAACTATGCAGACTTTGTTACAAAAGCGGAGTTCAACCTAGACGATATTGACCATTACTCAGATCGATTCGATGCACCTGATTTTGGAGCAGGAGACTGGAGTAACGAATCTGATAAAAGTATCGGAGATTTCTCAGTCGGTAATAGTGGTCAGTGTATTGACAGTGCTTGTTGGAACAAAGCTCTTGGTGATAGCTACCCTGATGGACCATTTAACTCTGTGACTGGTACTGCCAAATCAGAGATAGGTTTGATATATACCAACAATGTTGACCCTGTTGAGTACATTACTGACGAAGATTTCAACTCCCGCTTAGTTAGGCAGCCCGACATCCGCTTTGGTCGTGTAGACCTAGATGATGTAGGTGGTAACCAAGGCACGACATTACATGTGCCACTTCGAGTTGAATACTGGAATGGTAGCCGCTTTATCGCCAACCCTGATGACAATCAAACCGATGTGAAAGGTGTCACTGCCGCTGAAACGCATATTTGGCCAACAGGTGCTGGTGCTACTCCCAAAGCAGTCACGTTAGGAGTTGGTGGAGAAGTTGCTTCTGGTTCTTCTCGTTCTGTCACCGCGACTCAAGCTGAACCATACCGTCAGCAAACGCGCGTTTGGTTAGATCTTGATGATTCAACCAATGGTTTACCTTGGCTCAAGTACAACTGGGATAATGATAAAGCGGGAGAAGAAAACCCATCATCCGTCGTCACCTTTGGTATTCATCGTGGTAATGACCGTGTGATTTACCGTGGTGAGCCGGGGTTAACCGGACAGTAACAACTTAGGTTTTTGGCCTTAAGTTAGGAAACTGCAAGAAATTGAGGCTTTCTGCTCATGTTTGTGTACCAATACCTTGCTGTGACAGCGAGGCATTGGTACATTTAGAGCAATTTTTGTCTTCTATATTTTTGCAGGATGAGCGAAGAGTATGTTTAAGAAACTTCGTGGCATGTTTTCTAACGATCTATCTATCGATTTAGGTACAGCCAACACTCTAATTTACGTAAAAGGGCAAGGTATTGTCCTTGATGAACCTTCTGTAGTTGCTATTCGTCAAGATCGTGTAGGTTCTGCAAAAAGCGTTGCTGCAGTCGGTCACGCAGCAAAACAGATGCTTGGTCGTACACCTGGCAACATTTCCGCTATCCGCCCAATGAAAGACGGCGTAATCGCTGATTTCTACGTAACCGAAAAAATGCTTCAGCACTTTATCAAACAAGTGCATGACAACAGCATCCTAAAGCCAAGCCCACGTGTTCTTGTTTGTGTTCCTTGCGGTTCTACCCAAGTTGAGCGCCGCGCAATTCGTGAATCAGCACTCGGTGCTGGTGCGCGTGAAGTTTACCTAATCGACGAGCCAATGGCGGCAGCAATTGGTGCTGGTCTGCGCGTGTCTGAGCCGACAGGTTCAATGGTGGTTGATATCGGTGGTGGTACAACTGAAGTTGCGGTTATCTCTTTAAACGGTGTGGTTTACTCATCGTCTGTACGTATCGGTGGTGATCGCTTTGATGAAGCCGTGATCAACTACGTACGTCGTAACTACGGCAGCTTAATTGGTGAAGCAACGGCTGAAAAGATCAAACACGAAATCGGCTCTGCTTACCCTGGCGATGAAGTTCAAGAGATTGAAGTTCGCGGTCGTAACCTTGCAGAGGGTGTGCCACGCAGCTTTAGCCTGAACTCAAACGAGATCCTAGAAGCGCTTCAAGAGCCGCTATCTGGCATCGTCTCAGCAGTCATGGTTGCACTAGAGCAGTGTCCACCAGAGCTTGCTTCAGACATTTCTGAAAACGGCATGGTTCTGACTGGTGGTGGCGCGCTACTGAAAGATCTCGATCGTCTATTAATGGAAGAAACCGGTATCCCTGTGGTTATCGCGGAAGATCCACTAACGTGTGTTGCGCGTGGTGGCGGTAAAGCACTAGAAATGATCGACATGCACGGTGGCGATCTGTTCTCTGAAGAATAAAGGTTTAGGTGAAGCTCATGTCGGGCTTCACCTTCATTTCTGCTCTCTCTGTAATTCAAACATGCTCCATACCTAAAAGTATTTATTTAAGTATTTTTAGGTTGCCAAGTAAGGCTCAATAATCATGGAAGCAATCAGGTCAAAAACAAGATGAAACCGATTTTTGGCAGAGGTCCGTCTCTGCAATTACGTCTGTTTTTTGCTGTCATCGTGTCGGCGAGCTTAATGCTGGCTGATAGTCGTCTAGATACGTTTTCCAACGTCCGATACTTATTGAACAGTATGGTTGCACCGATTCAATACGCAGCCAATTTGCCTCGCAGCATGTTCGATGGCGTATTTGAACGTTTTAATACTCGTCAGGCATTAGTTGAAGGCAATCGCAACTTAAAGCGAGAAGTGCTACGCCTGAAAAGCGAGCTGATCTTGCTCGATCAATATAAAGAAGAAAACCAACGTCTACGCAAATTGTTAGGCTCTTCATTTGTCCGGGATGAAAAGAAAGTCGTAACAGAAGTGATGGCGGTTGATACCTCACCTTATCGTCATCAAGTGGTGATTGATAAAGGACAAATAGACGGTGTGTACGTCGGACAGCCAGTGATCAACGAAAAAGGCATTGTTGGTCAAGTCACGTTTGTCGCAGCGCACAACGCACGTGTTCTGTTGCTAACGGATGCGAAAAATGCGATTCCTGTCCAAGTGATCCGTAACGATATTCGAGTGATCGCGTCGGGCAATGGTGAAATGGATGAAATCCAACTGGAGCACATTCCAACCAGTACTGATATTCAGGTTGGCGATCTACTGGTGACATCCGGCCTAGGTGGGATTTACCCAGAAGGGTACCCAGTCGCGACGGTTACCAATGTGGATCACGATACGCGCCAAGAATTTGCGGCAATCAAGGCTGAGCCAGTTGTAGAGTTTGATCGTTTACGTTACCTCCTGCTGATTTGGCCGAATGAAGATCGTCAACACAAAGTGCTGCGATCCAATGTGGAAGAAGGGTTAGAGCAAGAAGAACAAGAGGTAACTGATGGCCAATAATGTAGTGAGTAGCCGAATGGTGATTGGTGTCAGTTTCTTCGTTGCGCTGGTATTGCAAACCATTCCGTGGCCAGGTGTGTTAGATGTTTTACGTCCATCATGGTTGTTCCTTGTCACGTGTTATTGGGTGTTGGCACTGCCGCACCGAGTGAACGTTGGAACCGCGCTAGTGCTGGGCTTATTATGGGATATCTTGATCGGTTCAACGCTTGGAATTCGCGGCATGATGATGTCGATTGTCATCTATCTGGTGGCGTTGAATTTCCTATTGATTCGTAACATGGCATTGTGGCAACAGTCGATTTTAATTGCCTTTTTTACTGCGTTATTGGAAGTTTTGATATTCTGTGGGGAATATTTGAACCAGGACGTAGTATTTAATCCATTATCTCTGTGGACGGCAGCAATAAACTGTATACTTTGGCCATGGATGTTTTTATTAATGCGACGAGTTCGTCGTGCATGGCACGTAAGGTAAAGCGGTGAAGAAAAGCTTATCTCTCGTTCTCGCTTCGGGTTCTCCGAGAAGAAAAGAGCTGCTTGCTCAACTAGGTTATGACTTTGAGATCGTATTGCCTGATATTGAGGAAGCTAAACAGGCTCATGAGCAGGCACGAGAGTACGTGCTGCGTCTTTCTTTGGAAAAAGCTCAGGCAGGCTTAGCATTAGCTAAGCCTGATTCCGTTGTATTGGGCTCTGACACGGTCGTAGTATGCGATGACCGTGTGCTAGAAAAACCAAAAAGTTTTGAAGATTCAAAGCGTATGCTTACTGACTTATCCGGCCGTCGTCATCAAGTGATGACTGCGGTGAGCGTCGTATCATCGGAACAACAACATTCAGTGGTCGTCACCACTGACGTGTGGTTCAAACAACTGACTCACGAAGAAATCGAACAATATTGGCAGTCAGGAGAGCCATGCGATAAAGCTGGAAGTTATGGTATTCAGGGACTCGGAGGGCGATTTGTCACCCGAATCGAAGGCAGTTATCACGCTGTAGTAGGCTTACCTTTGTTCGAAACCGATCAGCTAATTCAAGAATTTTTATAATTGTTTTGAGGTGTGCACATGAGTGCAGAATTGCTGCTTAACGTGACCCCGAGTGAAACTCGTGTGGCCATGATTGAAGGTGGAGTACTACAAGAAATACATATCGAGCGCGAATCGCGTCGCGGCATTGTGGGCAATATATACAAAGGCAAAGTCAGCCGAGTACTGCCAGGTATGCAAGCGGCTTTCGTCGATATCGGTTTAGATAAAGCGGCGTTTTTACATGCGTCAGATATTGTCCCGCATACCGAATGTGTGGCAGAGAACGAAAAACAGCAGTTTCAAGTCCGTGATATCTCTGAGCTGGTACGTCAGGGACAAGACATTGTTGTACAAGTGGTCAAAGATCCGCTCGGCACGAAAGGCGCGCGTTTAACGACGGATATCACATTGCCTTCACGTTATCTTGTCTTTATGCCGGGTGCCAGCCATGTTGGTGTTTCGCAGCGTATTGAGAGTGAGAAAGAGCGCGAGCGTCTGAAAAAAGTGGTGAACCATTACTGTGATGAGCACGGTGGTTTTATCATTCGTACCGCCGCGGAAGGCGCAGATGAAAAAGAGCTTTCTCAAGACGCGGCATTTCTTAAGCGCTTGTGGCTAAAAGTCATGGAGCGTCGTTCAAAATACAAAACGCGTTCAACGCTTTACGGTGAACTTGGTTTAGCCCAGCGCATTCTGCGTGATTTTGTCGGCACAGAGCTCGATAAAATCATGGTCGACTCCCGCCTCGAATATGAAAACCTGAAAGAATTCACTTCTGAGTATGTACCTGAGCTAACAGACAAGCTTGAGCTTTACGAAGGTGACAAGCCAATCTTTGACATGTACGACACCGAGAATGAAATTCAGCGCTCCTTAGAGCGCAAGGTTGAGCTAAAGTCGGGTGGCTATTTGATCATTGATCAAACTGAAGCTATGACAACTATCGACATCAACACTGGTGCATTTGTTGGTCGTCGTAATCTTGAAGAGACCATCTTTAATACCAACATTGAGGCAACGCAAGCTATTGCTCGTCAGCTGCGTTTGCGCAATCTCGGCGGCATCATCATTATCGACTTTATCGATATGGCGTCTGAAGAGCACCGTCAGCGAGTGCTCACCTCATTGGAAACCGCACTGGCTAAAGATCGAGTAAAAACCAACATCAACGGCTTTACTCAGCTCGGCTTAGTCGAGATGACGCGTAAGCGCACACGAGAAAGTATTGAACATATCTTGTGTTCTGGCTGTCCTACTTGTGAGGGCCGTGGCAGTGTGAAAACGGTTGAAACCGTGTGCTTTGAGATATTACGCGAGATTACTCGTGTAAACCGTGCTTACGACGCCGATAATTTTGTTGTGTACGCATCGCCGTTTGTCGCTGAAGCGCTGTTGGGTGATGAGTCTCATGCATTGGCTGAGCTCGAAGTATTTATTGGCAAGCAAGTGCGAGTTCAGGCTGAGCCCCTGTACATTCAGGAACAGTTTGACGTCGTAATGATGTAATTTGGAACATTTGTGAATTCTGGTGTTAACCGTTTTGGGCGTTTTTGTGCGTGGAGTTTAGTTACTGTACTGGTGTTATTGGCCATATTAGTAACCACACTGCGCGTCACATTGCCACAACTTAACCACTTCCAAGATGAGATCAAAACCTGGGTCAAGCAGGACACAGGTTTTGACTTTTCTATCGCCAACGTCGCAGGGACGTGGCGCAATAATCACCCCTCCATCGCGCTACTCGGTTTAGAAGCGAATCTGCCGAATATTCAGGATGCACGCTTTGCCGTTGAAGAAATCCAAATTGAATTCGATCTCATTCAATCTCTTTTGCAACTCAAACCGGTGGTCGCTGACCTCACCATCCATAACCTCGCTCTGGATATTCACACCGTAGACATTCTGCCGACCTCTAGTCGTCAAGAGCAGGAACCGAGTGTGGACAAGAGCGAAGTGAAGCTCATCGACCAACTCGACTCACTTCTTTTACGTCAGTTTGAAGACTTCACCATTACCGACTCACGGATTTGGTATAAATCGGTATCTGGTGAGACTCGCCGTTTAGATATCGAGCAGCTCCGTTGGAGCAACCAAGGCAAGCACCACTTAGCAGAAGGCACCGTGAACATTGCCGATGTTCGTCTGAATTCATTGTTAGTGAGCGCTAACTTTAAAGACCATGGTTCGCTGCGTGATGTGTCTGGTGAGTTTTACGTGAGTGCCCAAGATGTCTCAGTGACGCCTTGGTTAACCACTTACATGCAAGAAGAGTCGGGTGCTGAGTCGGGTAAGGTCAGCTTAAACACTTGGCTGACGCTGAAACACAGCCAACCGAATGATGCGTATGTTGAACTATTACCTTCTGAGCTGGTGTGGAATGAAAACGGTCGTCATGAGCTGTTTATCGAGTCAGGTATTTTCAATCTTCGACCAGATAAACAAGGTTGGAAAGTAAATGGTCACTCACTTCGGATCCGAACCGACAACACCCCTTGGCCGGAATTAGACGCAGCGTTTGATTGGCAACCGAATGGTTGGACGCTCAACCTTTCTCAACTCGACATTGAAGCACTCATTCCGCTCATCAAGCTGGCTCCAGAGTCAGAGTCGACCAGTGACCTTATTAACAAACTAGCACCGAAAGGCCGAGTTGAAGATGTTCGCTTGTCCATGAACGGTGGTTTAGACACGTTACGCTACTCCGCGGAACTGGATGAGCTTGCGATGACGCAATGGGAACTGCTACCAGGATTCCATCATGTACAGGGCAGTGTATCTGGTGATTTAGATCAGGCAAAAGCGAAAGTAACCGTCATTGATGATGTATTTCCGTACGGTGATGTATTTCAAGCTCCGCTGAATATCAAACAAGGTGAAGTCGATATTATCTGGCAACAAGATGAGAGCGGCTGGCGCTTGTGGTCTGATAAAGTGACGGCAGCGACACCAGATCTTCAAGTACTAGGAGCATTCCGTCTTGATTTTCCAAAAGAACAAAGCCCATTTTTATCGTTTTATGCTGAGGTGGATCTTTATAACGCAGGTGAAACATGGCGTTACCTGCCGACTCTGGCACTCGGACAAGACTTAACGGATTACCTATCGACTGCGATTCAAGGCGGTAAAGTGAATACGGCTAAGCTGCTGTGGTATGGCGAGTTAGGGGATTTTCCTTACAAAGATCATAATGGCATGTTTCAGGCGTGGGTCGGTTTAAAAGACGCGAAATTTAGCTTTGATACGGCGTGGCCAACCATCACGGATCTGCAGCTGGACTTGCTGTTTGAAAATGATGCCATGTATTTGGATTCAAAGTCCGCCACTCTAAATGGTGTTCATGCCAAGCGTATTACTGGGCGAATCCCTGAGTTGGCGGAAGGTGGACACATTGAGATTGAAGCCAAAGCGAGCGCGCCGGGTAATGAAGTTCGTGACTACATGATGGCGACGCCATTGGTGGACTCGGTCGGGGCAGCGTTGACGGCGCTGCAAGTGAGTGGTCCGGTTTACTCTGAGTTCCAGCTCAACATTCCGTTTGATTTTGAAAAAGAGTCCCGTGCTTGGGGTTATGCCGATTTAACAGAAAATCGTGTCGATATTGAAGCGCCGCCAATGACGCTGGAGAAAGCCACAGGGCGTATCCACTTCGATAATGATGTGGTCACCACATCGGGTTTGTCTGCAGAGTTGCTTACCCAGCCTATCTCCCTCGATTTTCGTGGTGAGAGTGCGGAACAGGGCTACAATGTGACGATTAATACATTAGGGGATTGGGACGTTGAGCCTCTCAAACCTTATGTTGGTGAGCGTTGGTTAAAGCTTGTTTCTGGGCATGCGCCGTGGCAAATGGACATTGACTTACAACTTAATGATGTAGGCTTCACCTATCAACTTGATGTGTTGGCGCAGCTAAATCGTTTAGCGAGTCAATATCCCTATCCGCTAGCGAAACAAGTTGGCGAGTCCGGGCAAGCAAAACTGCAGGCATCCGGCAACCAAGAAAGTATTTCAGCAAGACTACAGATCCCAAATGCTAAGTATCAAACCGATATAGATATAACTGGCGAGGTACCTGTTCTGACGGCGACTCATTTAATGGTCGGCAAAGGTGGTTTCAGGATCAGCCCTATTGTCGGACACGATGCATCAGTGCGTGTCGGTGAGCTTAATTTAGACCAGTGGGCAGAGCTGCTTCAGGGCTCGGAAGGTAAGCAATCCTCATCTGTTCTGGCAAGCATGAAGACGCCGAGTATTCCATTGCCTACACGGATTGATGTTGAAACGCCAAACTTGCAGCTTGGTGGGATTGAGTTTCATGATGTGGACTTCTCCGCAAGCAAAAAGAATTTGAGCTGGCAACTCGATGTGGACAGTCAAGAGGTTAAAGGTAAGGCTAACTATCTGAAGCCGTATGACTTATCGGTCTCTTTGGAGCACTTGCACCTGTATATTCCAGGGTTTGAAGAGATGACCAAAGAGCGCAGTTCGCTCTTTGCCAGTGAGGATCAAAACGCGCCTTTGATTACCAATTTTGACCGCCAGTTTCACGCTGAGATGCCAAACTTAACTTTGAACATCGATGATTTTTGGTTGCAAGGTTACAAAGTGGGGAAGGTGAATGTTGATTTGCAGCGTCGCGAGAACCGTTTGGAGTGGAAAAATATCACCTTTAGCAGCGGCAAAAACCGTATTGATATGAGCGGTTGGTGGGACCTGACAAAAGAGAATAGCCATTCCAACTTAACCATGAAAATGAAAGGTGATAACAACACTGACCTTATGGAGCGCTTTGGTATCACATCAGGTATTCAGCAGGCACCATTTGAGATCAATGCCAATATGGAATGGGACGGCGCGCCTTGGTCGATGAAGACACAAACCTTGCAAGGGAATGTCTCAACGGAATTTGGTAAAGGCGTGATCAGTGAAGTCAGTGGTGCGGCACGCTTGTTAGGCTTGTTCAGTTTGGATTCTATCATCCGTAAGATGCAGCTCGACTTTACCGACGTATTCGACAAAGGCATGGCGTTTAACTCGATCACAGGCACGGGCAAAATCCAAGATGGCGTATTTATCACCAACGATATCGTGATGGATGCGTTAGCAGGGGAAATGCAGATCCGCGGCATCGCCAATATGAACAGCAGAATGGTCGATGCGGAAGTGAAGTTCACCCCAGACATCACGTCAGGCCTACCAATGCTGACCGCGTTTGCAGTAGCGCCACAAACCGCGCTGTATGTTTTAGCCATCTCAACAGTGATTTCTCCGGTGGTTGAGGTCTTCACTCAAGTCAATTATGAAGTGAAAGGCCCACTAGACTCACCAACGGTAAAAGAAATTTCTCGAAGTAAAGGTGAATACAAACTGCCAGAAAAGCTGCGTGAACAGGCCAAATAACTCACCGACTAAAATGGAATAGGGAGGAAACACATGGAACGTGTTGGCATTATTCAAATGACATCGGGTCCGGATATCACTGCGAATCTGGACTTTATTGAAAAGCAATGTGCTTTGGCGAGTAAGCAAGGTGCCAAGCTTGTCCTTACCCCTGAAAATACGGTGCTGTTTGCCAACCGCGAAGCGTACCATCAACATGCAGAGCCACTTGGGAGTGGCGTGATTCAACAGCGGCTCTCTGAAATCGCAAGAAAGAACCAGTTAACACTGATTGTCGGAAGCATGCCCATTCAAACCGCAAAAGGTGTCACGACCACAACACTTGTATTGCCGCCGCACGGTAAATGCATTGCTCACTATGACAAACTGCATATGTTTGATGTCGACGTAGCCGATGGTTATGGTAGTTATCGTGAGTCGGATACGTTTATGGCGGGTAATCAAATTGTAGTGGCGGAAACCGATATCGGCAGCGTTGGATTGAGCATCTGTTACGATCTTCGTTTTCCTGAGCTTTATAAAGTATTACGCCAAGAAGGCGCGGATATCATTGTGGTGCCTGCTGCGTTTACTGCTGTGACGGGGCAAGCTCACTGGGAAGTACTATTGCGAGCTAGAGCGGTTGAGACACAATGTTGGATTTTGGCGAGCGGACAAACTGGAACGCATCCATGTGGACGAAAAACATGGGGACACTCAATGGTCGTTGACCCTTGGGGACGTATCCATAAACAGCTTCAGGATGAAGTAGGCTTATTGGTGACAGAGATAGATTTGTCACAAAGCCAACAAGTAAGGCAGAATATGCCGCTGACTCAACACAGTCGCTTTCAAAATGAATTGAGACGGAAATAAAAGAGCTAACTATGAGCACAAACCAAATAGAACAGGCACTCCTTGCCCCAAATGGTCTGACAGAACAAGACATTGCTGACACGCTTGCCAGCATTGCGACGCGCCAGATCGATTATGCGGACATTTACTTTCAGTCCAGCTGGCACGAGTCTCTGGTTCTAGAAGACAGCATCATCAAAGATGGCTCTTTTAACATTGATTGTGGTGTTGGTGTTCGTGCGGTAACTGGTGAAAAAACCGGCTTTGCCTACTCTGATCAAATTCAGCCTGAAGGTCTGAAGCAGAGTGCAATGGCGGCGCGCGGTATTGCTCAACAAGGGCAGAATGGCAAAGTCCAAGCGTTTAAACGCACCGAAAACCAAGCGTATTACGCGGCTGTGAATCCACTAGCTGAATGGGAAAAGCAGCAAAAAACAGAATTGCTCAAATCTCTAGATGCTTACATCCGCACCAAAGAACCATTGATTAAAGAAGTCTCGATCAGCATCAGCGGTGTGCATGAGCAGATGCTTGTTGCGGCAACAGACGGTACTTATGCAGGCGATATTCGTCCTTTGGTGCGTTTGTCTATTAGTGTGCTTGCACAAAAAGGCGAACGACGTGAACGAGGTAGCGCTGGTGGCGGTGGCCGTTTTGGTTACGATTTCTTTTTAACGGAAAGCAATGGTGTGAAACAAGCTTTCCATTATGCAGACGAAGCGATTCGCATGGCGTTGGTAAACCTTGAAGCAGAAGCCGCACCAGCAGGCATGATGCCAGTGGTATTGGGCTCCGGTTGGCCAGGCGTATTGCTACATGAGGCGGTAGGTCATGGCCTAGAAGGTGACTTTAACCGTAAGGAATCTTCGGTTTTCTCTGGCAAAATGGGTCAACAAGTGACGTCTTCACTGTGTACCATTGTTGATGACGGTACATTAAAAGACCTTCGTGGTTCACTCAATGTGGATGATGAAGGGGTGAATGGCCAGTACAACACGCTTATCGAAAATGGTGTGCTGAAAGGTTACATGCAAGACAAGCTAAACGCGCGGTTAATGGGTGTGAACCCAACAGGTAACGGTCGTCGTGAGTCGTATGCACATTTGCCGATGCCGCGTATGACCAACACCTACATGCTTCCAGGTGAACATACGCCAGAAGAAATCATCTCGACGGTAGAGAAAGGGTTGTATGCGCCAAACTTTGGTGGCGGTCAGGTGGACATTACTTCGGGTAAGTTTGTGTTCTCCGCATCGGAAGCGTACTTAATTGAAAACGGCAAAATTACGCGCCCTGTTAAAGGTGCGACGTTGATTGGCTCTGGTATTGAAGCCATGCAACAAGTGTCGATGGTTGGTAACGACTTAAGTATCGACAAGGGCGTTGGCGTATGTGGTAAAGCAGGCCAAAGTGTGCCAGTTGGCGTTGGTCAGCCGACCTTGAAATTGGATTCACTGACGGTGGGTGGTACTGAGTAACTCATTCGAATCGTTATAAAAAGAGCGCTCATTAGAGCGCTCTTTTGTTTTTGTGAGTCGATGTCGACTAGAGGTTCTCTTCGGCAAACTCTGCCAAGCGGCTACGAACCACGCCGTTAAGGTGAATATTCGCGCTGCCTTCAAAGTTCTTGAAGCGTTCAACCATGTAGGTCAAACCAGAGGTCACAGGGGTGAGGTAATGGGAGTCAATCTGCGCCAAGTTACCGGAGCAGACGATTTTGGTTCCTTCGCCGCAGCGGGTGATGATGGTTTTGATTTGTGAAGCGGTGAGGTTTTGACACTCATCAAGCAGCACAAACGCATTTTGAATAGAACGGCCACGCATAAAGTTGATCGATTTAAACTGAATATTGGCTTTATCGCAGATGTACTTCAATGAGCCTTCAGTGCAGTGATCGTGTTTATGTAGCGCTTCCAAGGTATCGGTCACCGCCGCTAACCACGGCATCATTTTCTCCTCTTCTGAGCCGGGTAGGAAGCCGATGGATTCACCGATGTCTGGCGTGTTACGCGTCACGATAATTTTATCGAACATGCCTTTTTCAATGGTTTGCTCCAGTGCTGCTGCCATGGCTAATAGCGTTTTACCACTACCTGCTGCACCAGTTAAAATCACTAGGTCAATATCCGGGTCAAGTAAGGCATCCAACGCCATTCCTTGGTAGATGTTTTTTGGTGTGATGTCCCAAGCCTTACGGTGCATCATGCGTTCTCGGCTCAGGTCGAGTAGCGTTAATTTGTCTTCATTGATGGTTGCCACGCGGCCAGCAAAGTCGCTGTCTTCATCAATCACATATTGGTTAATAAAGGTTGGTTCAAAAGGTTCACGACTGAGCTTGTGATAGGTTTTTCCGCCCAGCGCATAACTTTCTACTTCCTCAATATCACTCCAGAAGTCCCCCTCACGCAGTTGAAAGCCTTTGGTGAGGTATTGAATGTCGTCAATCAGTTGATCGGTTCGGTAGTCTTCAACAAAGCGTACGCCAGCGCCTTTGGCGCGCAAACGCATGTTAATGTCTTTCGTGATCAGTACCACTTCACGTGGTGCTCGTTTGTTTTGCAGATAAAGCACCGCATTGAGTATGCGGTTGTCACCGGCTTTGTCGGCGAAGGCTTTGACGGTTTCCTGCAGTTCGAAATCCGCCAAAATGGAAATGGTGCCTTGGTCGGGGCTGTCTTTAGAAACAGGAATACCTTCAGAAATTTCATCGGGCGTTGCTTCTTTAAACAAATCTTCCAAAGCGCGAATAGCCACGCGAGCGTCTCTTGCGACATCGCGTTTGCTGTCTTTGATTCGGTCGAGTTCTTCCAACACGGTCATGGGGATAACGACATCGTGTTCTTGGAAAGAGAAGATGGCAAAGGGTTCATGAAGAAGAATGTTGGTATCAAGTACAAACAGTTTCCGATCGGTATCGCCCATAGCGTCTCCTTGCCGTAATACGGCTCTGCATGCGAGTGGTTAGGTCGTTCTCAAATAGGTGTGAAGCGGCCTAACTCTGATTGCTTGCAATAGAGGTTGTCGGGCTGATGTCGGTTAGTGTGCAACCGAGTAGCAAGACAACTTACTGCAAACCCGTGTTGATCCTAATCGTGTACTAACGCGCTTAAATCATATGCAATGGTTTTAAACGCCCCTCACTAGAAGTATACGTAATATTTACGTTCTACAACTTAATAATTGGCATGAGTATTTTACAATTTGATTGCATTTATAGTTTGGGAAAAAAAGTTTCCGCTTGATGCGGTTTCGGCGTGACCTAAATCACAGCTTCAAGTAAGATTAGCGACCTTTTTCTGCGTATAGGCTACGTCCGATTTATCATGTTGAGCTGGCTTAAAAATACTCAGTTCATACTGGAATGACGAATGCTATCGGCATAGCAGAAGCCAGAATCAGATCTAAACTATTATCCATGCCTACGGGCATGAGTAGACCAACAAGAAACACGAATCAAGAACTAATAACGAGGTAGTCAATTCATGACATTTGCTTTGGGGCAGCGCTGGATTAGCGATACGGAAAGCGATTTAGGTTTAGGTACCGTTGTAGCAATGGATGCTCGTACTGTGACATTGATGTTTGCAGCGTCAGAGGAAAACCGAGTTTACGCACGTAACGATGCACCTGTTACCCGAGTCACCTTTAACGTTGGTGATGTCATCGACTGCCAAGAAGGTTGGTCTCTAAAAGTTGAAGAAGTACTGGAAGATGAAGGTCTATACACCTATTTCGGTACTCGTGAAGACACGCAAGAAACCGCCGTTGTTCTGCGTGAGATTTTTCTGAGCAACCAAATTCGTTTTAATAAACCTCAAGATAAGTTGTACGCCGGTCAAATCGATCGCATGGACAACTTTGTTCTGCGTTACCGTGCGCTAACCAATCAGTTTGAGCAGCATAAGAGTCCAATGCGTGGCTTGTGTGGTATGCGTGCAGGTTTGATCCCTCATCAGCTTTACATCGCGCACGAAGTTGGCCGTCGTCACGCACCACGCGTATTACTGGCGGATGAAGTTGGTTTGGGTAAAACCATCGAAGCGGGCATGATCATCCACCAGCAAGTGCTGTCTGGCCGTGCTGAACGCATTTTGATTGTGGTGCCTGAAACACTTCAGCATCAATGGCTGGTTGAGATGATGCGTCGTTTCAACCTACATTTCTCTATCTTTGACGAAGAGCGTTGTATCGAAGCATTCGCGGATGCAGAAAACCCATTTGATACCCAGCAATACGTGCTGTGTTCTTTGGACTTCCTACGCAAGAGCCGCAAGCGTTTTGAACAAGCACTGGAAGGCGAGTGGGACCTACTGGTTGTCGATGAAGCGCATCACCTTGAGTGGAGCCAAGATAAACCGAGCCGTGAATACCAAGTAGTGGAAGGCTTGGCTGAACGCACTCCGGGCGCACTGCTACTGACGGCAACGCCAGAACAGCTTGGTCGTGAAAGCCACTTTGCTCGTCTGCGTTTGCTGGATCCTGACCGTTTCTACGATTATGAAGCGTTTGTCGAGGAAGAAGAGCAATACGCACCTGTAGCGGATGCGATTACTTCACTTTTCTCTGGTGAAAAACTGCCTGATGAAGCGAAAAACCAGATTACTGAGTTGTTGTCTGAACAAGACGTAGAACCACTTTTCCGCATTATCGAAAGTGAAGCGGACGAAGAAGCGAAAGCGTCAGCGCGCCAAGAGTTGATCGACAACTTGATGGATCGTCACGGTACGGGACGAGTTCTGTTCCGTAACACACGTGCGGCTATCAAAGGCTTCCCTGCGCGTAACGTGCACCTGATGCCAATGGATATTCCACCGCAATACACCACGTCAATGCGTGTTGCTGGGATGATCGGCGGTAAGATGAGTTCGGAAGCACGTGCAATGAAGAACCTTTACCCGGAAGAAATTTTCCAAGAATTTGAAGGCGATGACGCAAGCTGGTGGCAGTTTGACTCGCGCGTGAATTGGTTACTTGAAAAGGTAAAAGAGAAGCGCAGCGAGAAAATTCTGGTGATTGCCTCTCGTGCAAGTACGGCTCTGCAATTGGAGCAAGCGCTGCGTGAGCGTGAAGGCATTCGTGCGACCGTCTTCCATGAAGGTATGTCGATCCTTGAGCGTGACAAAGCAGCCGCTTACTTTGCGCAAGAAGAAGGTGGTGCACAGGTTCTGATCTGTAGTGAAATCGGCTCTGAAGGCCGTAACTTCCAGTTTGCCAACCAATTAGTCATGTTTGACTTGCCGTTCAACCCTGACTTGCTTGAGCAACGTATCGGTCGTTTGGACCGTATCGGCCAGAACCGCGACATCGACATTCATGTTCCTTACCTGAAAGGTACCTCGCAAGCCATTCTTGCTCGCTGGTTTGATGAAGGTTTAAACGCTTTTGCAGAAACTTGCCCAACAGGCCGTGCCGTTTACGATAAGTACTCTGATGATCTGATTGAAATCCTTGCTTCTGGTGACACCAGCACGCTAGATGAGATCATTGAAGCGTCAGCAAAAATGAATAAAGAGCTGAAATCCCAATTGGAGCAAGGCCGTGATCGCCTGTTAGAAATGCATTCAAATGGCGGAGAAAAAGCACAACAAATCGTTGAGAAAATTGAATCAACCGACGGTGATACCAATTTGGTCACCTTCGCACTTTCTCTTTTTGATACGATTGGCTTGAACCAAGACGACAAAGGTGAAAACGCACTGATTGTGACCCCATCTGAGCACATGATGGTACCAAGCTACCCAGGCCTGCCATACGAAGGGGCGACGATCACGTTTGATCGTGATACGGCTTTATCTCGTGAAGATATGCACTTTATCAGTTGGGAGCACCCAATGATCCAGGGTGGTATCGATCTTCTGATGAGTGAAGGAGTGGGTACGTCTGCGGTATCTCTTTTGAAAAACAAAGCGCTACCAGTAGGTACCATTCTTCTTGAGTTGATTTATGCGGTAGATGCGCAAGCACCAAAACGTAGTGGCATCGCGCGCTTCTTACCGAAAACGCCAATCCGTTTGATGATGGACTCGCGTGGTAATGATTTGTCTGCTCAAGTGGAATTTGAAAGCTTTAACCGCCAGCTCAGCCCTGTAAACCGTCACTTAGGCAGCAAGTTGGTCACGTCGGTACAGAAAGACGTACACCGCTTGATCGAAGCGGGGGACGATCTTATCGAAGCGAAGGTTGAGGAAGTACGCAAGCAAGCTCATCAAGATATGCAGCATAGCTTGAATGCAGAACTTGAGCGTTTGCAAGCACTGAAATCGGTAAACCCAAATATTCGTGACGAAGAAATTGAAGCCATTGATGCACAAATTAAGGAACTCACTGGCTACATCAACCAAGCTAAAGTGCAGCTCGACTCGCTACGTTTGATTGTGGTGAGCCACAACTAAGTAAGCATTTATTGTTCATTAAAAAAGGTCTTCAGTTGAAGACCTTTTTCTTTATTTGCGGTTTAGTTTCTTTATGCGGAATGCACTAATCACTCATAGCTAACTCATTTACATCAACCATTTCCACCAGATAAATACAGCCAAGAAGCCAAACAAGTAAATCAGGCCTGCAATCGACAACCACTTCAATTTAGGTCCAACAGCCAAAGGTTCAGGTAACTCGGTTTTGCTCACTAATGTGTAATTTAGCAGAGCAAAGAATGGCGTGGTCATAAAGGCGAGGATCATCGCAAAGTTCAGCATAGGCAATAACGCAGAAGCCCAGAAAACCACAATACCTAATGCAAGTAAGGCGACCACCAGCATGATCGCCGACGTGGCTTTAGGGTTAGTGTCTGGTTGTGAGCGCAGTAGACGTTGAGAGTCAGAAATAACGCGTGAGTAGCCATCAATAACGGTAATCGTGCTGCCAAAGATACAGAAAAACGCAATTACCGCGATTAAGTAACGAGACCATTCGCCAATTGTTGCCGCATATAAGCCAACCAATTGGTGGGAGAAGCCAACGCCTGAGCTTTCAAGTGCAACGCCAGAGCCATAGAGCATCAAAGAACCTAACGATACAAAGATAATGGCAAGAAAAGCCGTGCCAATGTAACCGACATTAAAGTCAAATAGAGCAGAGCGATACGTTACTTCTTGCTGGCTTGATTGGCATTTTAACCACGCAGAGGTCAAGCAGGAGATCTCTATCGGTGCTGGCATCCAGCCCATTGTTACGACGATAAAGCCAATTGCCGCAATCGACCAAGGTGACGGTGGCTCGAAGTTGGCCACTGGCTCAACAGGGTTACCAAAGGCGATAGAAACGGCAAGTAAAGTCGCGATGGTTAACACCGACATGATCACCTTAGATAACGTATCGAGCGCTTTGTAATGGCCAGCAAATAATATGATCAGGCAGGTGACAATCACAATGATACTGAGTGATGCCATTGATAGTGAAAACGGAATGAAGTAGCCCAGCAAGCTAGCGCTAAACATCAACAAAGCGGCGGTATTGATTACGGCTGAGACCACGCTCAGAAATAGAAATAGCCATAGATAAGGCCGACCTAATTTCGCGTAGCCCTCAACCAAGGTGAGCCCTGTCCCCATGGTGTACTGTACGCCCGCTCGGAAAAAAGGGTATTTAAACAGGTTTACGAGCAGAATCAGCGCCGCCAGTTGCCAGCCATAAATCGCACCAGCTTTGGTTGATGCGACGAGGTGAGAGCCACCCACCGCAGCAGATGCCATTAATATGCCGGGGCCTAACGAACGAAAAAATAAGGAAAGTTTGGATTGGGGTTTATCTATAACGGCGGAGTCCATTGCTTATTGTCCTTTTTATTTTATGTACCTTTCTAAAGAGATACATACCGCAGTGCATGACAAGCTGAGCGCTCGCCCTATACTGCGCAACGGTAATGTCTTTTAAATGCTGTGTTTTGATGTATTTATTTTAAGTATTCTTTGCGAATATCATGCTGTGTGCATCTAGCACTCTATTCAGTTATGCGTCTTGTTGTCAAACTAAATTTACAACGTGATATTTTTAGTTTTTATGCTAAAGGATTGACTTTGTTTTATTGGTTTGAACTTTTCTTCAGCCCCCTGCATTTGGGTGCTATTTGGGTATATAATCGCGGCGTTTTTATTTTGTAGAGATCTCCCATGGCAATGCTTGAATATACCCCTCCCACCGACCCTTGGGTCGATATCGTTTTTGAGGATGACGACATTCTGGCAGTGAATAAGCCATCAGGATTGCTGTCTGTTCCTGGTCGCCTTGAAGAGCATTACGACAGCATGTGGAGCCGCCTCAAGGAGGTGCATCCAGAAATCCAAGTTGTGCACCGCTTGGATATGTCAACATCAGGGTTGATGCTACTGGCGAAAAACAAACCTGCGGAGCGAGCATTAAAAAAGCAGTTCCAATATCGTCTCACCCACAAGGTGTATTACGCACGTGTTTGGGGGCATGTCGAGCCGCAAGAAGGAAATATTGACCTTCCATTAATTTGTGATTGGCCAAACCGTCCGCGACAAAAAGTATGCTTCGACGACGGCAAGCCATCTCAAACTTTATTCCGAGTGGTGAAGCGTGAAGTGCACTCTGATGGCACCCATACGACCGTTGTGCGACTACTGCCCATTACTGGTCGATCGCATCAGTTACGCGTGCATTTGATGGCGATTGGTCATGCGATTATTGGTGATGAGTTTTATGCAACTGAAGAGGCGTATCAGTTTTCAGAACGTTTAGAGCTGCACGCTGCGGAGCTAAGTTTTTATCACCCAGCCACGGATCAGCTGAGCAGTATTTTTGTACCTTGTGACTTTTATCCTGAAGCCGAGGCGGCGATCTTTAACTATTTTTCGCCAGAACGTACATTGCCTGATTATAAAACGTTGCCACACCCTTAATGCCAACCGCAGTCAACAACGGTTCTTTCTAGTTCGCTATTTCGTTACAGTGGTTGATGTATCCTGTCTTTCAGCCGTGAACAAGGAGTTGTTATGTCTTTGCCGACCATCGTATTTTTGGACCGAGCGACCATCCCAGAACACATTGAGGTCCCACGACCTAGCTTTCAGCACCACTGGCGTGAGTACGACTTAACCGCGCCAGAGCAGGTAATAGAAAGGTTAGCAGATGCAGATATCGTGATTAGCAATAAAGTCCAGCTTGACCAAAATATATTAGAGCAACTACCACAATTGCGGATGATCGCGGTTGCCGCAACTGGTTTTAACAACGTCGATGTGGACTACTGTGCTAAGCATAATATTGCGGTTGCCAATGTACGTGGTTACGCGACGCGTTCGGTGCCCGAGCACGTGATTGCGATGCTGTTTGCTTTACGCCGAAATTTATTTGGTTACCATCAAGATATTGCCGCTGGCGAATGGCAGCGTAATAAGCAGTTCTGCTTTTTTACGCACCCAATCGGGGATATAGGTGGTAGCACGTTAGGTGTTGTTGGTAGTGGGGCGCTGGGGCAAGCGACGGCGAATCTAGCTCAAGCGTTAGGAATGACCGTGTTGTTTTCTGAGCGTAAAGGGGCGGCAGAATGTCGACCTGGTTATGTGCCGTTTGAGGAAGTGTTAAAACGCTCCGATGCGCTGACTTTGCATTGCCCGCTCAACGATCATACTCAGAATTTGATTGGTCAAGCAGAGTTGCAACAAATGAAGCCCAACGCCATTCTAATTAATACGGGGCGTGGAGGCTTGGTGAATGAGGACGCGCTGGTGGATGCCCTAAAACAGGGAGAAATCGCTGCGGCTGGTTTTGATGTTTTTACACAAGAACCAGCTGATGAGAGCAATCCGCTGATTGCCAATATGAATTTACCCAATTTGCTACTTACACCGCATGTTGCATGGGGCAGTGACTCATCGATTCAACGTTTAGCGGAAATCTTGATTGAGAACATTAACGCTTTCGAGCGCGGAGACCGCGTTAATCGCTTGGTGTAACGCTGACATTTAAGTAAAAGATAAAAAAAAGCAGACATCATGTCTGCTTTTTTCGTTAATTGAATGCTCGTTGGTATCGAATCGTCGAATTAAAACTCTTCTTCGTTCAGACCTTTTAGGATCTGGAAGATTTCGCGGTACGCTTTTGCTGGTTTCCCCGCTTTTTTCTCTTTCGCTGCTTGGCGAGCCAATTGGCGTAGACGCTGACGATCCGCCTCTGGGTACATTTCCATTACGTCATCAATGGCTTTGTCGCCTTCTTCCACCACGCGATCACGCAGAGCTTCAAGCTTGTGGAATACCGCCGTTAATTGAGAGTGCTTGTTACGAATCTTATCCAATGCCGCTTGGATTGGCTCTGGATCTTCATAACGCATCAACTTACCAATACGTTGTAATTGGCGACGACGTGCTTCGTTTTTAAAGCGTTGTGCGTCTGCAATTGCTTCTCGTAGGTCTTCGCTCAATGGAAACTTTTCGAGAACTGCAGGTTTGAGGCCGACAAGCTCCTCACCTAGCTTTTGCAGTTCTTCCATGTCTCGCTTCATCTCGGATTTGCTTACCCAGATGATCTCTTCTTCTGGTTCCCATGGCGCTTTTTGATTCTTACGTGCCATTTCAGTTGCCTGTGTTTTGATTAATATTATGACTATTTTAACAAGAATCGTGGGGAGAAAGCGAAATTCTTGTTATCCTATTGTTCATCAAAGACAAGATGTGAAAGACAATGGATATTAAACAGCAGGTTGCTGAGCAACGTACCGAGCTAGAGCAAGCCGTCGCAAGAGCCTTAAAGCTTGCATCGGCAAAATCTGACGCCGCCGAAGTCGCAATTACCAAAAGCACTGGTTTAAGTGTATCTACTCGCATGGGCGAGGTAGAAAATGTCGAGTTCAACAGCGATGGTGCGCTGGGCATTACCGTTTACCGAGGTCAACGTAAAGGCAGTGCTTCCACGTCTGATTTAAGTGAAGCTGCTATCGAGCAAACCGTTATTGCGGCGCTGGATATTGCGCATTACACATCTGAAGATCCATTTGCAGGGCCCGCAGCCAAAGAATACATGGTTCAAGAGATCCCTGAGCTTGATCTTTTCCATCCAGACGCCCCTGATCCCGATTATGCTGCCGATGTGGCGATCGCCGCTGAGAAAGAAGCGTTAAGTTATGACAGTGCAATCAAGCAAAGTGATGGCGCGAGTTATGATAGTCACTACGGTGTAAAAGTGTATGGTAACAGCCATGGCTTATTAGCAAGCTATGCGTCTAGCCGCCACAGTACCAGCTGTTGTGTGATTGGCGTTGGTCAAAATGGCGAAATGGAGCGTGATTACAGCTACACAGTGGCACGTCATCGCGATGACTTATGGACACCAGAAACAGTGGGTCGTAAGGCGGCAGAGAATACGATTAACCGCTTAGATGCGCAGCGCTTAAAGACAGGTAAATACCCAATCATGTTTGCTGCTGATGTTGCAACTGGCTTGATTGGTCACCTTGTTATGGCGATCAGCGGTGGTAACCTGTACCGTAAATCTTCTTTTCTACTTGATCATCTTGGTAAGCAAGTGCTTCCTGAGTGGTTCAATATCTCGGAGCGTCCACATGTATTACGTGGTTTGGCGTCAAGCCCCTTCGATAGCGAAGGCGTGTACACTCAAGATCGTGAGATCATCACTGACGGTGTGCTAGCGACTTACCTGTTAACCAGTTATGCCGCACGTAAAATGAAGATGGCGCCGACAGGTCACGCTGGTGGCATCCATAACTGGTACGTGAAATCGACTGGTCAAAACTTCGAACAAATGCTTAAAGAGCTCGGCACTGGTCTTCTAGTGACAGAAGTGATGGGGCAAGGCGTGAACGTGGTAACAGGTGATTACTCTCGCGGTGCTGCAGGCTTTTGGGTTGAGAACGGCGAAATCCAATACCCAGTATCGGAAATTACCATCGCTGGTAATCTGAAGGACATGTTCAATAAGATTGTTGCCGTAGGTAGCGACGTTGAAACGCGCTCGCAAATTCAAACGGGTTCAATCTTACTGGATGCGATGAAAGTGGCGGGTGAGTAAGTTCTCCTAATTCAGAATTAAAAAAAGCCTGATGTGTTCATCAGGCTTTTTTGTTTTTGCAGTTAGGTAATCAGTATTGTGGCAAGCCCTAAGAATACTGATAAACCAATTACATCCGTTACGGTCGTTAACGCCATACCACCAGCTAAAGCTGGGTCGATGTTCATTTTCTTTAAGAGGATTGGAATCGTTACTCCGGCAACCCCAGCGACCAATAAGTTAGTCAGCATCGCGGCGGAAATGATTCCCCCTAGCATCCAGTTACCTTTCCAAGCGACAACAATACCGCCAATAATCAGCGCCCACATGATGCCGTTGAGTAAACCGATCGAGGCTTCTTTCATCAACAGTTCTCGTTTGTTCGAGTCACCGATATGACCAAGAGCAAGACCACGAATTACTAGTGCGACGGTTTGGTTACCAGCGACACCACCCATGGAAGGAACAATCGTCATCAATACGGCAATGGCCGCCATCTGGTCTAGCGTGGCTTCAAACATGTTAGAAACAGAAGCGGCAGCGAGTGCGGCCAACACGTTGGCCCCAAGCCAGATACTGCGTTTGCGAGCTGATTTTACAACGGGTGCGAAGGTATCTTCGTCATCGTCCATACCTGCCATACTCATCATCGAGTGCTCGGCATCTTCACGGATAACGTCAACTACGTCATCGATAGTGATACGGCCAACGAGATGCTGATTCTCGTCTACGACAGGAGCAGAGACCCAGTTACGACGTTCGAACAGACTAGCAACATCTGAATCACTGGTATCGACAGTGATCGCTTCGTCAGCATCTTCCATGATGTCGACAATTTTGACATCAGGCTGGGTCGTGATCAGCAGAGTAATGGGTAGTTCACCAATCAGTTTGCTTTCTTCATCAATGACATAAAGTGCATCCGTTGCTTCTGGTAGTTCACCTTTCATACGCAGATAACGTAAAACCACATCCACATCTACGTCACCACGAATCGTGATAACGTCGGTGTTCATCAGTCCACCTGCAGTGTCCTCTGGGTAGGACAGGGCGGTTTCGACACGCAGACGGTCAGAGGAGTCCATTTGCGACAGGACTTCGCGTGACAGGTTGTCTGGCAAGCTACGCAGTACATAAGCTACGTCATCGGTATCCATGCCTTCTGTCGCTTCTGCAAGCGCTTCTGGTGCCATTTTGGATACGAGACTATCTTTGACGTCTTCGTTCAGTTCGTCGAGAATTTCACCGTAGTCTTCAGGGTCGGTGAGTTGCCAGAGAACTTCACGGCTTTTTCGTGGAGAGGCTTCTAAAAGGTGAGCGATATCCTCAGGTTCCATGTCCTGTAACTGACGACGAACATGGACGAAGCGGCCATTTTCTAGCGCTTCTGTGACTTCTTGGAGGGCTTGGTGAGCTTGGTCGAATTCAATTTGCTCTGCCATTCATTCCTCCCAATTCCTGATATTTACAATGCGTTGAATAATAACTTAATTCTAGGCGCCTTTTAATAACAACTTATGATACTAAGCAAATTTATTTCTTGGAGCTGTGAGGGGAAGGAGAGTGAGAGGTAATAAAAAAGCGAGTAAATTACTCGCCTTCATCAAATTTATCTTCGATTAAGTGGCAAACGGCATCCAGTGCTTCTTCTGCTTGCTCACCCGCAGCGTGGATTGTGACGTACTGTCCTTGAGCAGACTCAAGCATTAATAAACCCATTACGCTGTCTGCTGTGGCGGTTTTGTCTTCTTCATTGTCGATAGTGATGACCGCTTCAAAGCTCTGGGCCAGTTCGACCAGTTTGACGGCTGCGCGAGCATGTAAGCCAAGGCGATTTTGAATCAATACTTTACGACTTAACTCCACAGCTACTCCTTAGTGTTTTTCTCTAGTGAGGTATGACGAATTTGCACTTGGTGTCCTTTATTGGCGAAGTACTCACCGATTTGCTGAGTTAAGTACACCGAACGGTGCTTACCACCGGTACAACCTATTGCAACGGTCAAATAGCTGCGATTGTTTTTCTCGAGCAGAGGTAACCAATTCTCTATAAAGTTTTCAATTTGGTATTTCAAACTTAACACCGATTGGTGCTGCTCCAAAAATGCGGCGATAGGGGCATCCAAACCCGTAAGTGGGCGCAACGCTGGTTCCCAATGTGGGTTGGGCAAGAAGCGAACGTCGAATACGTAATCGGCATCGGAAGGCAGGCCATATTTGAAGCCAAAAGACTCAAATACCATAACAAGCCCTTTGCGATCCCTGCCTTCAACACGCATACGCACGGTTTCACTCAACTCATGCAAAGATTGTCCACTGCTGTTCAGTACAAGATCGGCATGCGCTTTAAGTGGCGTTAAAATTTCTTTCTCACGCTCGATGGCTTGGTCAAGGGAGAGGGAGGTGCCACCTAAAGATAACGGGTGAATTCGGCGTGTTTCGCTGTAGCGTTTGAGTAGCGTTTCTTTATTGGCGTCCAAGAAAAGCACGGTCACATCAAGCTCAGTTTTTAACTGTTCTAGTGTACTCGTCAGTTCTTTTAGCTTTTTAGGAATATTGCGAATATCAATGCTGACTGCAACATTCTGTTTGCTGTCAGCAACAGAATGAACAAATGCGTCTAGCAAGTTAACTGGCAGGTTATCAACACAGTAGTAACCTAAGTCTTCCAGTACACGAAGCGCAATACTTTTACCGGCACCTGAGTGCCCGCTAACAACGATTAGTCGCATGGAGTTAGTCCTGCTTATTGGTGAATCATGATGTCGTAAAGTTCTTCATCACTCTGAGCATTACGCAGTAGTTTTAATACTTGCTTATCGCTCAGACGTTCTGCCATAGAGGATAGAGTCTTGAGGTGCTCTTTGCACTGTTCTTCTGGTACAAGGAGCGCAAAAAGAAGGTCGACAGGTCGATTATCAATCGCATCGAATTCAATGGCTTCATCACATTGCAGCAAGACAGCAATAGCCTTGTCGCTCGATTGCATTCTAGCGTGTGGGATCGCAATACCGTTTCCGATACCAGTACTGCCCATTTTCTCTCTGTTGAGCATGCACTCGAACAGTTCGGTAGAATCTTGGCCCGTTTGATCAGCCACGATGCGGCTGATCATTTCAAGGGCGCGTTTTTTACTCGTGCAGTGGACCGCACTCTTGGTGCAGTCCAATGACAGTATTTCGCTCAGTTGCATGATTAATGACTGTTTAGTTTTTCTTTGTGCTTATTGAGTTGGCGAACCAATTTATCTACCAGCGAATCGATCGCGGCATACATATTTTCGTCATCAGCTGATGCGTGGATTTCGCCTTGATTTATATGAAGCGTAGCTTCCGCGATTTGAGTGATTTTTTCAACTTTTAGTACAACATGTACTTGATTGATATGGTCGAAGAACCTTTCGAGCTTCTGAAACTTAGAATTTACATAGTCTTGCATTGAATCGGTAAGATCAACGTGATGGCCTTGAATATTGATTTGCATAGACTTTCCTTTTCAGTTAGTGCCTTATAATAGGCGTTTACGCTGACTTGAAGGGGCAATTCCCAAGGATTCTCGATATTTGGCTATCGTACGTCTCGCGACCTGAATCCCTTGGTCAGCCAGAAGAGCAGCAATCTTGCTATCACTCAATGGCTTAGCAGTATTCTCTGCTGCGACCAGTTTTTTAATGAGTGCGCGAATTGCTGTTGACGAACATTCTCCGCCGTTGTCAGTACTAACATGGCTAGAGAAGAAGTACTTCAATTCAAAAATACCACGTGGTGTATGCATAAATTTTTGCGTTGTTACACGAGAAATCGTGGATTCATGCATGTCCACAGCCAAAGCGACATCATTGAGCACCATTGGCTTCATGGCTTCCTCACCATACTCGAAGAAATCTTGTTGATGTTCAACAATACATCTTGCAACTTTGAGTAGCGTCTCGTTTCTACTCTCTAAGCTCTTAATTAACCATTTTGCCTCTTGCAAATTGCTGCGGATGTACTGACTATCCGCGCTATTACCTTTGCCTAATTGAGCATATTGTTGATTTACTTTTAATTTGGGCACGCTATCCGGGTTTATAGAAACGGTCCATTTGCCATTGTCTTTAAAAACGGATACGTCTGGAATTACGTATTCGGTATCATCAGGAGTGATGCGACTACCTGGACGAGGATCTAACTGTTGGATAAGCTTTAAGACTTCACGCAGATCGGCTTCTTTCAGCTTAGTCTCTTTGATGACGAGCTTGTAGTCACGGTTCCCCAGGTGATCAATATGATCCGCAAGAATCATTTTGGCTTCAGCAAGCCACGGTGTGTCTTCTGGGAAAGTCGCTAGCTGTAGCAGTAGGCACTCTTGTAAGTTGCGTGATGCCACACCGAGCGGATCGAACTGCTGAATACGTTTACGAACGGCTTCTACTTCGTCTAACTCAATCTCTTCGTTATCGAAGCTCTCATGAATTTCTTCAGGAGATAGGGTTAGGTAACCGTAGTCGTCAACAGCGTCAATAATCGCTAATGCAATCGTACGATCGGTTTCACTGAATGGTGTTAGGTCAAGCTGCCACATTAGGTAGTCATGCAATGATTCCGTGGTTTCGCCTTGGTAGACAGGCATATCATCATCAAGAGCTAAGCCAGTGCTACCGGTATTCGCGCTGTAGACGTCATCCCAAGTGGTATCGATTTCAAGTTCAGAGCTGATCTCTGACTTCTCAATTACGTCTGAACTGTCTGGAACGTCAATGTCTGCTGGTTCGTTAGCACTGTTGCTATCAGCAGCCTCGACCGCTGATTTATCTTCACCGTTTGCTAGAGGCTCATCTTGGCCTTCTTCAACTTCCAATAATGGGTTTGAATCCAAGGCTTCTTGGATTTCCTGTTGAAGATCGAGTGTCGACAGTTGCAGTAAGCGAATCGCTTGTTGCAACTGTGGCGTCATGGCTAACTGTTGACCTAGCTTGAGTTGTAATGAAGGTTTCATTCAGTGTTACTTACCTTGTAATGCTCAGAATCTTCCCGTTCCTAATATAATCATAGACGGAATTGTTCGCCGAGATAAACTTGTTTCACCTGTTCATTATTGAGAACTTCTGCCGGAGTTCCCGATGCAATTAGGTGCCCTTGGCTTACGATATAGGCTTTTTCGCATACGTCCAGTGTTTCACGCACGTTATGGTCAGTGATTAACACTCCGAGGCCGCGATCGCGTAGATGCTCGATGATTTTCTTGATGTCATTAACCGAGATTGGGTCAACACCAGCGAAAGGTTCATCCAACAAAATGAATTGAGGGTTGGCTGCTAAAGCGCGAGCGATTTCCACTCTGCGTCGCTCACCCCCTGATAGTGCCATACCCGCACTGGTTCTGATGTGCTGAATGTGGAATTCTTCTAACAAATCTTCCAGCTTATCTTGGCGCTCTTCACGTGTCATTTCTTGACGAGTTTCGAGTACAGCCATGATGTTATCTTCTACCGACAGCTTACGGAAAATCGACGCTTCTTGCGGAAGGTAGCCAATCCCGAGACGCGAACGACTGTGCATCGGCAGAATACTGATATCTTTATCATCAATGGTGATGGTGCCTTCATCTCGTGGCACCAAGCCGACAATCATATAAAACGAGGTGGTTTTACCTGCGCCGTTTGGGCCTAGCAGCCCAACAATCTGACCAGATTCAACTTCCAAGCTAACATCGGTTACGACTTTGCGCTTTTTGTAGCTTTTCGCCAAGTTTTTCGCACTCAGTACTGCCATATTAGTTCTCTATCTGATTGGGTTGCAAAATGGTCGTAACGCGCTCTTCCTTAGAGCTATCAGCGACTAGCTTTTGTTTACCAATTTGGTAACGAATCGAAGAACCTTTGATGGTGTTGTTGTCTTGTGCCAGTTGCGCTTGACCTTTCATGGTCAGTTCGTCTGTAGAAATACGGTAATCCAGCTCCACAGCTTGACCACTCAGTGTCTTACCATCGTCCATCAGCTGAGAAAACTTCGCAGGTTTACCAAATGCTTGAATCTGTTTGATGGCTTCGGTTTTAGGATCGCGCGTTACCACGATTCTATCAGCATCGATATTGATGCTACCTTGCTTAAGAGATACATCGCCTTTAAAAATAACCTGGTTACTCTTCATATCCACTTGTTGGGTGTCAGAGTTAATGTAAACCGGTTGTTGAGTATCCGACTTAAGTGCCAGCGCTTGAGGCGCCGCCAATACCAGTGCCAGTAGGCTAAGGTGTAACGGTTTCATATCGACCTTGAACTTCGTCTGTCAGAGTTGCGGTATGCTGCTTTAAGTTGCCTTGCATTGCGCCTCCAGTAGTTTCAAATTGTGGCCCAACCAACATGACCTGTTGATCAGCTTTAAAATCACGATTGGTTAGATTAATGACTAACTTGTCTGTTGCCATGGTATCAAAACTCGCACCCGGCAGAAGATTTTGCATTAAGACTTTGTCATATAACGTTAAGACTTGGTCTTCATCTAACACGGCTCTTGTGGCCGTCACCTTCCATTCAATGACGCTACCTTCACGGTAAACCATCAAAGTCGGGTTATTAAAAATGGTATCTCCACTCTTAGCATAATGGTCTAAGTTCGTGGAGCGGATGATGTAACTGCGGACACCATCTTCACCATAGGTGATGTTTTCCAGTCCAGTACCACTGAACATGGGCAGTTCAGAATCTGGTGCTACTTGAATTGCGTCGTTGCCTTTTGGGGTCAGTAGGTAATAACCGCACCATGCGACAACGAAGATCAAGAGCAAATAAATAAGGCGAGTAAAACTCATATAATGAAGGCCTATCGTTTAGCTCAGTACTTCCCTGACCATTGCCTTTATTTGTGTAATAAATGATTTAAATGTTTGTGCTGATATTACATCACGCCAGCTTTTAGTAAATCGTGCATGTTCAGTGCGCCCACAATTTTTTCGTCTTTACATAAAATCAGAGCGTTAATATTTTTATTCTGCATCAAGTTCAAACCTTCAACCGCTAGCATATCAGGGTGCGCTGTGGTTGGATTTGTCGTCATGACTTCGCCAATCGCGGTCGTATGAATATCAATGCGTTTGTCTAAGGTGCGACGTAAATCACCATCGGTGAATATACCAAGCATAGCATCGTGTTCATCGACGATAGCGGTCATGCCTAGCCCTTTTTCTGAAATTTCAAGCAGGGCATCGCGAATCAATGCGTTTGGAGAAACTTTAGGTAACGCTTCTCCAAAGTGCATAATATCAGACAACTTAAGCAGCAGTTTTCTCCCTAACGCGCCACCTGGATGAGATAGGGCAAAATCTTCGGCAGAAAAACCACGCGCTTGAAGTAGGGCTACGGCTAATGCGTCTCCCATTACTAATGTGGCCGTGGTACTGCTGGTCGGTGCCAACCCTAGTGGGCAAGCTTCTTGAGGTACCGTGATTTGCAGGTGCAAGTCAGACAGTTTTGCCATATTGGATTCTGGCTTGCCTGTCATACTAATTATCTTGATGTTCAGGCGTTTTAATACCGGAAATAGAGACAGAATTTCGTTTGACTCACCAGAGTTAGAAATTGCGAGCACAATATCTCCAGGGCTGATCATGCCCAAGTCGCCATGTGCTGCTTCGCCAGGGTGAACGAAAAACGCAGAAGTCCCCGTGCTTGCCAGAGTCGCAGCAATCTTGTTACCAATATGGCCTGACTTGCCAATACCCATAACGACTACTTTGCCGCTGTTGGAAAGGATCAGTTCGCACGCTTTCTCAAATTGATCATCAAAGTAGGTATCCAGCTCTTGCAGAGCAGCAACTTCGATATCAAGAACTTGTTTAGCAGCAGCGCGAAAATCAAATTGATTGGACATATCAGTTCTCTAATTATTTATCGTGGTAATTAAGCGGCCATGTTTGCGAATAAGTACACTTGATAACCTAGGAAGCATGCAAACAAGATTGCACCTTCAATACGGTTAATACTGCGTGATTTACCCAAACACATCGCGACAAGTAACAGTGAAACGCCTAACATGACCCAGAAGTCACGTCCCATCGCGTACTCACTCAGCACCGATGGATTAATGATGCCAGGAATGCCCATTACGGCCAGAATATTAAACACATTCGAGCCAATAATGTTACCGACGGCCATGTCGTCTTCACCTTTTAAAACACCAGCAAGCGATGCTGCGAGCTCAGGTAGACTAGTACCGATGGCAATGATAGTCAGACCGATGACAAGATCGCTCATGCCAAAATACTTTGCAATAATCACCGCGTTATCCACTAGCATGCTTGCTGCCAAAGGAAGCAGTATCAGGCCAATAACCACCCACATGATCGCTTTAGGGTTGCTGACGCCTTCTGGGATTTCTGACTCTTGGTCATCAAGAAAAACATCACCTGCTTTTTGTTCTTTGCGGCTGATCTGCAACATAGCAAATAAAAATGCCCCAAAGAGTACAAACAATAAGACACCTTCATAAAAACCGAGATGACTATTCCAAAGCAGAATACCGGCGAGTACTGTTACTGCAATCATTAATGGCAGTTCCCGGCGGATGACCGCGGAGCTAATCGACAGAGGCTTGATGAGTGCTGTAATACCTAGGATTAAAGCGATGTTCGCGATGTTTGAGCCTAAAACGTTACCCACTGCAGTATCGGTTTTTCCGTCCCAGGCTGCGGTTGCAGAAACCATCATCTCTGGCGCAGAAGAGCCCATCGCAAGGATTGTCATGCCGATGACAAGAGGTGAAATACCGACGTTGCGGGCTATCGCTGCAGAACCAAAAACAAGTTTATCTGCACTCCATACGAGCAAAACAAGACCGACTATAAGCAACGCTACGGCTTCGAGCATGAGAATTCCTAAGTATTAAATAAGTAAAATGAATAACCGCTAATTTTGACCTTTTGCGGCCTAAAATGGAAGATAAACGACGAATAAATTAAAGGTTAGTAACGAAAATGTATGCAAATGTCGTTCATTTAAATCAGCAATTCTTGTCTAGGATTTAAACACTTTGCGCTGATTTGATCGTAATCCACAAAAAATTGCAGGTATATACTCGACTTTATTTAATTGAACAGTGCTTTAAATTCAAAGCCAATGTGCTTATGATTGCAGCCTAATAAATGTACCGACGTTACTTTATTAAACGTGAAATTCAACTCCGTTGTGTGTCTGGTTGATGATGCCGTGAGTTGCAACGCTCCGACAGTAGAAGAGATGATATGTCGAACAACGATTTAGTCACCGTGAACAACCTCACTTTTTCACGGGGAGAGCGCAAGATCTTTGATGGTATTGATCTGCATGTTCCTGAGGGCAAAGTGACGGCCATTATGGGACCATCGGGAATAGGTAAAACTACACTGCTGCGTTTAATTGGTGGTCAGTTGTATCCCGAGCAAGGAGAGATCTGGTTTGATGGCGACAATATTCCCTCTCTCTCGCGTAAAAAGCTCTACCATGCTCGAAAGAAAATGAGCATGTTGTTTCAATCAGGAGCTTTATTCACTGATTTGAATGTCTTTGATAACGTCGCCTTCCCATTGCGAGAGCATACGAATTTATCTGAAGAGCTGATTCGTACCATGGTGTTGCTTAAGCTTGAAGCCGTCGGTCTACGCGGCGCGGCACAATTGATGCCGAGCGAGCTATCGGGTGGCATGGCTAGACGCGCTGCGTTGGCGCGTGCGATCGCCCTGGATCCTGATTTAATCATGTATGATGAACCATTTGTCGGACAAGACCCAATCACCATGGGTGTCTTGGTTGAGCTCATTAGTAATCTAAATCAAGCGTTAGGTTTAACTTCTATAGTCGTTTCTCACGACGTGCCTGAAGTGATGAGTATTGCTGATTGGGTTTATCTGATGGCCGATGGCAAAATTATCGCTTTTGGCACACCAGAAGAGCTTAATCAGAATCCTGACCCTCGCGTTCAGCAGTTCTTACAAGGTGATGCAGATGGTCCTGTACCGTTTCGCTTCCCTTCTCAAAGTATCGAAAAGGACTTATTTGATGGTCGATAACTTTATGCATTTTGTCGCCTCACTAGGTAGACGAACGCTCTCCATCTGCGGAGCATTTGGTCGTGCGGCTTTCATGCTGATTGGGGCACTGTTTACTAAGCCACAACCGCTTAAAAGCTTTCCTTTGCTCGTTAAACAACTTTATTCCGTAGGCGTCCAGTCTCTGGCGATTATCGTCGTATCTGGGTTGTTCATTGGTATGGTCTTGAGCCTACAAGGCTATGTTGTTCTGGTGGATTACGGCGCAGAGGGCAGTTTGGGGCAAATGGTGGCGCTCTCATTGCTACGTGAATTAGGGCCCGTTGTCACTGCACTTCTGTTTGCTGGTCGTGCAGGCTCTGCGTTAACTGCAGAGATAGGTTTGATGAAAGCGACGGAGCAACTCTCTAGCCTTGAAATGATGGCGGTAGATCCTCTGAAAAGAGTGATCGCGCCACGTTTTTGGGCTGGTGCTATTTCAATGCCATTACTGGCTATGATTTTCATGGCAGTGGGTATTTGGGGCGCCCAGCTTGTTGGTGTTGACTGGAAAGGTGTTGACCATGGCAGTTTTTGGTCAGCGATGCAGTCCTCAGTTGAACTAGGACAGGATATTGGTAACAGTATGATCAAGTGCTTTGCGTTTGCAATTACGGTTACTTGGGTCGCTCTATTTAATGGTTATGATGCTATTCCGACTTCGGAAGGGATCAGCCGAGCAACTACGCGCACTGTTGTGCATTCTTCTTTAGCAGTACTAGGACTAGACTTTGTACTGACCGCATTGATGTTTGGGAATTAATCATGCAACAAACACGTAAAACTGAATTATGGGTTGGCAGCTTTGTATTAGCGGGAATTTGCGCGATTCTTGTGATGATTTTTCAAGTTGCTGACGTAAAAAGCATTGGCTCTGGTGATACTTACACCCTCAAGGCTGAGTTCGATAATATTGGTAGTTTAAAAGTTCGCTCGCCAGTAAAAGTGGGTGGGGTTGTGATTGGCCGGGTAAGCAATATTTCACTTAACCCAGATAACTTATTACCTGTTGTAACTCTATCGATCAATAGCAAATACAATCAATTCCCAGAAACGTCGAGCGTACAAATTTTGACGTCTGGCTTGATTGGTGAGCAATACATTGGTTTAGTACCAGGCTTTGTTTTTGACGATGAAGTCATGCTGGTCGATGGCGATACCATCGAAGACACCAAATCAGCGCTCGTGCTTGAAGACTTAATTGGTCAAGTGCTTTACAGCGTAGGTGGTTCAGACGATTCAAGTAAGGAATAACTATGTTAGCGAGATTATTACTTTCAGTTTGTGCTGTGTTTAGCGCGTTTGGTACAAGTGCAACAGAAGTGGATAAAACTGAACCTTATAAGATGATGAAGCAAGTGGCTGAAGTCACTTTCGAAAGATTAAAAGCCGAGCAGCCGAAAATCAAACAAGACCCAGATTTACTCAAGGTGATTGTCGAAGAAGAGCTAATGCCTTACGTCAACTACCGCTATGCTGGGTTAAAGCTCCTAGGTCCAAACCTAAAAGGAGCGAAACGTGAAGACGTACTTGAGTTTATCGATGCATTTCGCGCGTACTTAATTGCTTCTTATGCCCAAGTGCTAACGCAATACAGTGACCAACAAATTGAATTTGGTCCTGAGCCTAGCATTGATGACTCTAAGCGTATCACCAGTATTAAAGTTGATATCATCGATACGCCGCGTCCAAACATCAAGCTAGAGTTCAAATTGCGTAAAGACAACAAATCTGGTGAGTGGGAAGCGTTCGATATGATTGCGGAAGGCATCAGTTTACTTTCTAGCAAACAGTCAGAATGGAATAGCAAAATTCGTCAAGAAGGCATTCTATCTGTCGCGAAAGATCTAGAAAAATTAGCTGCGGAACCGATTCGCTTTGAGGCGAAGAAATAATGGCCCAGACTCCCGCTCAGTGGCAATTAGATCAAAACATTCTTAAGCTAACAGGGGCACTTGATAGAGATACAGTGCCCTCATTGTGGGCGTATGCTCAGCAATGGCAACCAGCTCAAGATGAGCTGGAATGCTCGTTAAAAGAGATAGAGCGCGTCGACTCTGCAGGAATGGTGATGTTAATCCACTTATTAGAGCATGCAAAAAAGCAAAACTGTCATATAATGCTCAGTTTCGTGCCGGCGCAACTGCGCACTTTGTTTCAACTGAGCAATGTTGAATCTTTAGTGGCCAAACACATACAGAATTATCAGGGGTAAATTGTGGATAGCGCAAAAGTACAACAGTTATTAGAAGAAGCACTAAACCTTCAAGAAGTGCATGTAAAAGGTGAAGGTAGCCACTATGAGGTGGTTGCTGTTGATGCTTGTTTCGATGGAATGAGCCGCGTTAAGAAGCAGCAGTTAATTTATGGTCCTCTGATGGAATACATCCAGCGTAACGACATTCACGCATTATCAATTAAAGCGTTCACACCAGAAGAGTGGGCTCGTGATAAGAAACTGATGTCGCTTTAAGGTTTATTGATGGAAAAGTTTCGAGTTATTGGGTCAGATAAACCACTCGTTGGTGAAGTGACCATTTCCGGTGCAAAAAACGCAGCACTGCCGATTTTATTTGCGTCTATCTTGGCGGAAGAGCCTGTAGAAGTGGCAAACGTGCCACACCTTCGTGATATCGATACAACCATGGAACTGCTTAAGCGTTTAGGCGCGAAAGTAAGCCGTAATGGTTCTGTTCACGTCGATCCAAGTAGCATTACTGAATACTGCGCACCGTATGATTTGGTGAAAACCATGCGTGCTTCTATTTGGGCTTTGGGTCCGCTCGTAGCGCGATTTGGTCAAGGTCAGGTTTCTCTACCTGGCGGTTGTGCTATCGGTGCTCGTCCTGTTGATCTGCATATTTCTGGCCTAGAGCAGCTTGGCGCAACGATTACGCTTGAAGATGGTTACGTTAAAGCTGAGGTTGATGGTCGTCTAAAAGGTGCGCACATCGTGATGGATAAAGTCAGCGTAGGCGCGACGATCACCATCATGTGTGCTGCAGCACTTGCTGAAGGCACTACAACGCTAGACAACGCGGCGCGTGAACCTGAAATTGTAGATACAGCGGATTTCCTAAATAAGCTTGGTGCAAAAATTTCTGGTGCAGGCACAGATACGATCACGATTGAAGGTGTTGAGCGCCTAGGTGGTTGTAAACACAACGTGGTTGCCGACCGTATTGAGACGGGAACATTCCTTGTCGCTGCTGCGGTATCTGGCGGTAAAGTAGTATGTCGTAATACTAACGCTCATTTGCTTGAAGCGGTTTTAGCCAAGCTAGAAGAAGCTGGCGCGCTTGTCGAAACGGGTGAAGATTGGATTTCAGTTGATATGACCGATCGCGAGCTGAAAGCAGTGAGTGTACGTACAGCACCGCATCCAGGCTTCCCGACCGATATGCAAGCGCAATTTACGCTACTAAACATGATGGCTAAAGGCGGCGGCGTAATCACTGAGACTATCTTTGAAAACCGCTTTATGCACGTACCAGAATTGATGCGTATGGGCGCGAAAGCCGAGATTGAAGGCAACACCGTTATCTGTGGTGATGTTGAGTCATTAAGTGGTGCGCAAGTCATGGCAACCGACCTGCGAGCTTCGGCTAGTTTGGTAATTGCGGGCTGTATTGCTAAAGGCGAAACCATCGTTGATCGTATTTACCATATCGACCGCGGTTACGACAAAATCGAAAATAAACTGGCTGCACTTGGCGCAAATATTGAGCGAGTGAGCGAGGCAAGTTAAACTGCACCGCAGGTAACTTGGATATCAAGAGAGCCGAAACCTGAGTTTCGGCTTTTTTATATCACTCTCATGACCATAGTTATCCTTTATGGAAAGAGAGAAATTAATAGCTGTATCTGGCAAAAGCCGGTTCCTGGAGAACAAGAATGATTGCACTGTTACGTGTATTTGCTGTCGCTATCTTTGCGATTGTTATGTTTATTGGTGGTTGTGGTTACTGCCTGTTAAGCCCCCGAAACCCTAAGCACGTTTTCACTTTTGGCCGCTTGTTTGCCAAGATGTCTCGTGTGTTTGGGATTAAGTTAGAGTTGCGTATCCCTGAAGATGCGTATTCACGCGGCCAACATGTTTACATTGCTAACCACCAGAACAACTGGGACATGTTTACTGTTTCTGCTGCTGTGACTCCGAAAGTTGTGACAGTAGGTAAAAAGAGCTTGGCTTGGATGCCACTGTTTGGTCAGCTTTACTGGCTTACGGGTAACATTCTGATTGACCGAGCGAATCGCTCTAAAGCAAAAGGTACTATCGATCAGGTAGTGAGCAGCATGAAAGAAAGTGATGTTTCGGTGTGGATGTTCCCTGAAGGCACGCGTTCTCGTGGGCGTGGTCTGCTGCCATTCAAAACAGGTGCTTTTCATGCAGCAATTGGAGCAGGCGTGCCAATAATTCCTATCGTATGTAGCTCGACGAATAAAATTAAGCTGAACCGTTGGAACAATGGTCATGTGATTGTTGAAATGCTACCTCCAATCAGTACAGAAGGCTATGGTAAAGAGGGCATTCGCGAGCTAGCGAATATCTGTCGTGAACAGATGAAAGAGAAGCTTGAATCGTTAGATGAAGAAGTCAAACAACGTAATGCTGCTTAAGTTTTACTGCGATATCATCACGAAAAGACAATAAAAAACGGGTAGCCTGAGCTACCCGTTTTTTATGTTTGTCAGCAAGTGCAATTATTTGCGAACTGCAATTGCTTCAATCTCGATGCCAACATCTTTTGGTAGGCGAGCCACTTCTACACAAGAGCGTGCAGGGTAGTTTGCTACGCCGTGCTCATCAAAGAACTTGCCGTAAACTTCGTTCACCGTGCCAAAGTCATTTAGGTCTTTAACAAAAACCGTTAGCTTCACGATATCTGACACTTTAAGGCCTGAAGATTCAACCACAGCCTTTACGTTTTCTAGAGACTGACGAGCTTGCTCTGCGATATCAGCAGACACTTCACCTGTCGCTGGGTTTACTGGGATTTGGCCTGAAGTAAGAACCATGTTACCTAGATCTACGCCTTGAACGTAAGGACCGATTGCTGCTGGTGCAGATTCAGTGTGAAGTACTTTCGTCATTTGATTTTTCCATCAGTTGTAGGGAATAAAGATTCTCAGTTTGCCTCTAAACCCGTGGTAGGTAAAGAGTAAAATACCCCGGCATTGCGGGGTATTTTAAACGTATCACGCCTAGTCGTACGGTGTGTTTATCGTTCGGTTACGATCTCACGTGAGAACACTTTCTCGCAGTACTTACACTTTAGGCGGATTTCTTGTTTCTTTTCGAATACGCTAAAGCTGCTTTCTACTGGTTCATTGTGAGAAATACAGTTTGAATTTGGGCATTCGAAGACATCATTGATGCGCTCTGGAAGCTCTAACGCGAGCTTTTTCACCACTTCATAGTTTTCGATTTGGTTCACGGTCGCGTGCGGAGCATACAGCGCCAACTTGCTCGCTTGCTCTTCATTAATAAACACATTTTCTATTTTCAGTAGATCTTTATGACCGAGTGCCGATGATGGCAAGTTCAGACCAATCGTAACGCGCTGTGATGAATTGTGCATATCGAACAGTCTTAATACTTTGATGCCGATTTGCGCAGGGATGTGGTCGATGACTGTGCCATTTTTGATTGCTTCTACCTGCAATTGAGTTTCTTTAGTCATGGGTTTTCTCCTCGATTACAGTGTTTCGTTTAGAACAAGCGCCAACAGTGCTTGGCGAGCGTATACGCCATTTTGAGCTTGCTGGAAGAAGTAAGCGTGAGGCGTTTTATCAACATCGGTTGTGATTTCATCCACACGTGGTAGTGGGTGGAGTACTTTTAGATTTTCGCGCGCCCCTTCAAGTAATGCAGCTGTCAAAATATACGCCGATTTAATGTGCGCGTACTCCGATTCGTCAAAACGTTCTTTCTGTACTCGTGTCATGTACAGAATATCCAGTTCAGGAATCACGCTCTCCATGTCCGTGTGTAGGCTATATTGAATGCCAGCTTCGTCTAGCTCTTCGCAGATGTAATCTGGCATTGCCAATGCTTCTGGTGCAACAAAGAAGAAGCGGATGTTATTAAACTTTGCTAATGCTTGAGTCAGTGAGTGCACCGTGCGGCCATATTTTAGGTCACCGACGAACGCTACGTTCAAGTTGTCTAGACGACCTTGTGTTTCCGCGATGGTGTATAGGTCGAGTAGCGTTTGAGTTGGGTGTTGGTTTGCACCGTCACCAGCGTTGATCACTGGCACGCCATTTGAGAATTCAGAGGCCAAGCGAGCGGCGCCTTCTTGTGGATGGCGCATCACAAAGGCATCGACGTAAGAAGAGATGACCTGTACTGAATCTGCGAGTGTTTCGCCTTTTTTCGCCAGAGAGGTATTACCATCATTATCAAAGCCAATCACGTCACCACCAATGCGTTGAATCGCTGTTTCAAACGATAAACGTGTACGTGTTGATGGTTCAAAGAAACAACTGGCAACGACTTTGTTTTTAATCAGTTCTGGTCGAGGTGCTTTTTTAAGGCTGCCTGCTGTTTCTACGATAAGTTCCAGCTCTTCACGTGAAAGCTCTGGAATAGAGATGATGTGCTTCTGGTAAAGCGAGTTCGCCATGATCTTCTTCCCTATAACATTGATGACTACATCCAAATTGCCGAAAGGAATTTTGGACATAAAAAAACCTCCCCAAATGGGGAGGTTTTAAAATTCAATAGAATTAACGAAAATAACACCACGTAAGCGTAGTCGCTTAGCTAGAGCAAATCGCGTTTTCATGTCGGCAATTAGCTTGGTCATTTCTTAATCCTCAGACAAATTGCCGAGCATTATACGCTTAACTTTCGTGAGCGCAAGCGATTACATCATGGTTTTTAGCGGCTGTTTTTGCTTGCTAGTTTAGCTTCCTAATGTTGCTACCATCACGGCTTTGATAGTGTGCATACGGTTTTCAGCTTCGTCGAATACGATGGAGTATTCTGACTCAAATACCTCTTCTGTTACTTCAAGGCCTTTCATGCCGTATTTTTCAGCGACTTCTTTGCCAACGGTAGTTTCATCATTGTGGAAAGCCGGAAGACAGTGCATAAATTTCACATGTGGATTACCCGTTTGTTTAATCACGTCCATATTGATTTGATATGGTGTCATTAAAGCCACACGTTCATCCCATGCCTCAGCGGATTCACCCATAGATACCCAAACATCGGTGTAAAGGAAGTCACAACCCTTCACGCCTTCCTCCACGCTTTCAGTTAATGTGATTTTTGCACCAGTTTGCTGCGCGATAGTTTGGCAAGTTGCCACCAGATCTTCTTCAGGCCAGAACGCTTTTGGCGCGACAAGGCGAATATCCATGCCCATTTTAGCGGCACCCACCATGAGCGAGTTGCCCATATTGTTGCGTGCATCGCCTAGGTAAGCGAAGGTCATTTCATGCAGCTGCTTACCGCGTCCGTGCTCTTGCATGGTCAGGAAGTCAGCAAGGATTTGGGTTGGGTGGAACTCATCAGTCAAACCATTCCACACTGGAACACCAGCATAAGTGCCAAGCTCTTCAACAATGGATTGGCCAAAACCGCGATATTCGATGCCGTCATACATGCGACCTAAGACGCGTGCGGTGTCTTTCATTGATTCTTTATGGCCAATCTGAGAACCAGAAGGGCCGATGTAAGAGACTTGAGCGCCTTGATCAAAAGCTGCGACTTCAAACGCACATCGGGTACGAGTCGAAGATTTCTCAAAGATGAGTGCAATGTTTTTACCTTGAAGTGTCTTCTGCTCTGTTCCTGCATATTTTGCTTTTTTTAGCTCTGCAGACAGTTCGAGCAAGAACTGGATTTCTTTGGTTGAGAAATCCAATAGCTTCAAAAAGTTGCGGTTACGTAAATTGAAAGCCATAGCTCGTCCCTTAGTACGTGTGATTGAATTAATAGAATGCATTAAAACATATAAATGCTTTATTTGTGAATAATTATTTTTACGTGAAACTAAAAAAGGTTGATGCATTCACATCAACCTTAGTTTTTATTCATTTAATGTAAAAGGACGAATTGGTTATATATCGTCTCGTTCTATCGGACAACTCATGCAGCGGGCGCCACCACGGCCACGGCCAAGCTCGTTACCTGGGACTGTCAGTACTTTGATACCAGCTTTGTCGTATTTTTCGTTGGTGTATACATTGCGTTCGTAACCAATCACAACGCCCGGTTTTACGGTAAGAACGTTATTGGCGTCATTCCATTGTTCGCGCTCAGCTTCATAACTGTCACCACCCGTGGTGATGATTTTCAGCTGATCTAAGCCAAGAGCAGATTCAATCGCATGTAGGTAGTTATGAGATGCTTCAACATGCATTTCACCATTGCCTTTTGGTGTTAAGCGCCATGTGTCGAGATCTTTGCGCATGATCTCTGGGTAAACAGAGAAAGTATCTACATCCATATGGGTCATAACGGTGTCTAAATGCATGCATGAACGGTGTTTAGGTAGATCAATAGCAATCACTTCGGTCGCTTGTCCTGCCTTAAACAGGCTCGCTGCAAGGTTCTCTACGCCTTGCGCGGTCGTACGCTCAGACATACCGATCAGAACTGCACCTTTACCAATAACCAACACATCACCGCCTTCGACATTCGCATTATCATAATGCAGATCATCATCACCGAAGTATTTGATAAAGTCTTGGCCAGCAAAAATTGGGTGCCAACGATAAATCGCACGTAAGTGGTTTGTTTCACGTTGGCGTGCAGGCATCATCATTGGGTTGAGCGATACACCACCATAAACCCAGCATGAGGTATCACGCGTAAATAGGTGGTTAGGTAGTGGCTCAATAACAAAATCCAGCGGACGCTTCATTTTTGGCAGCATAGAAGATGAGGTGATCGGCAGCTCTGAGTAAGCTAAGCCACCTAAAAAGATGCTGGCAAGGTGTTCATCATCCATTTCTGAAAAATATTGGCGTAGGTCTCGCGCAAAGGTTGGCCCGTAACGAAAGTCAGAAATCTGAGTATCTAGCAGCCACTGTTTTGCTTCTGGAACGGCGAGGGTTTCGACCAGTAAATCGTGGAGGAGAAGCACTTCTACATCTTGATCGCGTAGCGTGCGTGCGAACGCATCGTGCTCTTCACCGGCCGCTTCTACAGCAAGAACATCATCAAACAGTAACTCATGACAGTTTGATGGAGTTAAGTGGGTTAGGGCGCGCTCTGGGCGATTTAATAGAACTCGTCGAAGTTGACCAACTTCTGATCCAACGTACAGCTTGCTCATTTTGTATCCTTACAAATTTTCCAGCCGTTAGTTATGACAAGCTTCCTAGAAAGATGCAAATCACTACACTTTGTCTATATTCTGAGTTTTTATTGTTTTTTAGATTTTAGTTTTGGGTGTTTTTCTTATGAAGTCTTGGTTTAGGTTTAAATTCTATTTTGTGAAATGTGGAGAGCGTGCGTTTTTATTCTAATTTCCCCGTTGAGAAAGAATACATGCATAGTGCATAAAACGTGCATTTTTATTCTCAATTATGCATTATTAAAGTGAATTTATTCGTTATGCTTCTTCGTTTTACACGTGAGTGTATTCAAGAAAGCGCCATAAACACGCACAGAAAGAGAAAATAACCGCATTAAGTGTCAGTTAGGATGTTCTGAATATTAAAAAATGCCATTTTTTGTTAATTTTTTGTTTCTTTGCGTGGTCGGTTTAATATTTATATTCAAATAACCGATAAGAATCGCGGTGGTATGATGTTTGTTTGTGGCTTTTCATCGCAATCCATGCCATATTTCACCGGATCAGCATACTCAGTATCGGGTATAGTGTTTCTATCAAGTAACTAATCTGGAGCCAAAACATGTCTCACGAAGATGAATATCTATCAGTAGAAGAATTAATTGAGATTCAAAAGGAAGAGACTCGCGATATCATTGCAGCATTGCTAGAAGATGGCAGCGATCCAGATTCGCTATACGAAATCGAGCACCACCTGTTTGCAGAAGATTTTGACACGCTAGAAAAAGCGGTAGTTGAAGCATTCAAGATGGGCTTTGAAGTGCTTGAAGCGGAAGAAACTGAAGATGAAGATGGCAACAAGTTGCTTTGCTGTGACGCAACCATGGAATCAGCATTAGACGCAGAAGCCATTGATGCGCAAGTTGAAAAACTGATTCACTTGGCAGAAAAATACGACATCATCTACGACGGTTGGGGTACGTACTACGAACACCCCTACGATTCTGAAGAATATGTGGAACCCGACGATTTTGATGATGAATAAAAGTGAGAATAAATGAGAGCCTTACCACATGGTGAGGCTTTTTTTTGTCTTTTTGCTGATTAATGCAACCACACACCTTTTAGTGGTGAGAATGTGTGATAAGGTAAATATCAGTCTAGGAATAAAAATGGCAACTAATAAATGGCTGAAATCATTTACGACATAAAAACAAAAACAATAAAGCACTTCACTTATCGAAAACCATCAGTGTTCATTGATGAAAATGGTGAGCCTCAATACAAATACTCTCCAAACAAAGACAATCATACTCACATTAAGAAGGTTATCTTCCTGAGTCTAGTTGGTTACGAGAAGGTAAATCTGCTAGATGAGAACGATAAACCAATTAAGGATGAACACGGTAATCCGATTTTCGTTAAAGGGGATTTGGTTTCCTACGAACCAATGAATTACGTAAATGAGTTCATCCTTGCTAAACATGTTGTCGATGAAAAGGAAGATGCTCAGCAAGCCTCTAAGGCTCTCACCCATTATTTCAGGTTTATATTGGACGCTCAGGCGAAATGGGACGATAGATACGATAACGAAGATTACGATCCTATAATTGACCCTCCTCGCCCTGCTTGGGATAGCTTTTCTCCCAGAAAAAACCTACGTGTCACCACTATGTATAGAAATGCTGTCAAAAAGGCCACGCTCGATGGCACAGGATTGGCTAAAACTACTGCAATGTCATACGTGCGCTCAATGGTTGATTTTTACAAGTATCACCTCAGGCAGGGCATGAGATTTAACAACCCACCATTTGAATTTGAAACCCTCCTGATTGACTTGGAGACCAGCGGTACGGACATGAAAGCTCGCAAACGCAAGGAGATTCAAACTACCGATCTTAAATTGACTTTTCCTAGGTCGAAAAAGAATGACGGTGGAAAACTACCTAATTCTAATCGCGAGTTAAAGCCGCTTACGAATAGTGAGTGGAGGGAAATTAAGAACATTCTTGTTCAAACTAGGCGAGTCCTCAAGAACGTTAAGGGTGAGGAGAAGCTCGTAAGTCTACCTGAGGAATATTGTTTGTTATTTCGTCTTCTTCGGTACACAGGTCTTCGTAAGGAAGAGGGCACGAGTTTGCACTTAGGGCAAGTTATTCGACCTAGACCTAATACGAAAGATGCTATGTTGAGGCTGGGTGTCGGTAATCAATATGGCTCTCTGACTAAAGATCCTAATGGCGGATATAACAATAAATCTCGCCGTACGATTATCCCTAGCTCATTGATGCTTGAACTTTACGAATACAGTCATTCAGCAAGATACAAAAAGCGCCTAGAGAAGTTTAGAGAGAGGTGTGTGATCGAGAGAGAGGCTGGCAATGATGCGTATTTTGATGGTGTTGATGGTGTTGATGAGGGCAAACAGTATCTATTTATTAGCAACTCAGGAGTGCCGCTCTTTAAGAAGTTAGAAGAAATCAACACCCGATGGAATGAAGTGAGAAAGACCGCAGGGGTTAATCTGGTCAATGATATTGACGCAGTGGTTCATAACCTTCGCGCTACCTTTGCTGTCTCTATTTTTCGGACGTTGTTGAAAAAAATGAACTCTGACGATGCGCTAGCACGAGTGTCAGCACTCCTTGGACATGAAGACCTATCTACCACCTTACTTTACTTGCAAATAGCCCAAGATCAGCCAACAGGTGATGAAATTTGGGAGGATGTACTGGATTATCTTGGTGTGTTCGATGAGGAAGAAGAGTTAGATAACCTCCCTGACGTCGAACAAACTTACAAACATGAGGCATCTCAATGAGTCGCAAAAATCGCTCTAAATCCGTTCAACTTGATGACGATTTTTATGGGCAACCCGCCGCTACGGTTGAGCCGCTTAATTTGTCAGAATTAAAACTGAAGTGTGGTAGGGGTACATCCTATATTGATCAACTTGTTTATAAAGGTGTACCTAACTACTCCAGAAGAGCTGAAAAAATAAATGGGGTGGACTACATCCCTGTAGTGAGTAGAGAGCGCTTTGTTCGGGATGTCTACCTGCTGCTAAAAACAGACTTTAATAGCACTAAGAAAACGAATTTTGAACAATTGAAGATTTATATTCGTTGGCTCGATACCACTCAACGAGAGCCGATTGAAGGCGACTATTTTCACCCAGACCTCTATCAAGCCTACATGGACTATCACCAAGAGAAATGTAACCGAGGTGAGCAAAAGTTAGCAATGTGGGCTAGCGCAAAGAAGATGTTGAGTTTCTTTCTTACATCCCAGAACCGCAGTCTAGAAGCGAAGAGACTAAAGTCCATCAAAGGGCAAAAAAAAGAGACTAAATCCCACAAAGGGATTGATGTTTCTGGTGAGTTCAAGCCGTTAGTTCGATGTTTCATTGCGGCTTTTGGTCAATTTAGGAAGCACTTTATTGAGGGAACTCGGCCTGAGATCCATCCTTTTTGGGATGAAGCGAGGTTTAATGAGTTGGCAGAAGAGAAGGGGTGGAGTGCCAGAGAGAAAGGGTACCAAAAGAGGGCTTTTAAATATGCGGTACGCAACGATAATACAACACGTAATCATTTTTCTCGATTGGCTTCCATATTGGCATTCTGTTTCACAGGACAGAACACGACTCCTCTCTTAAATCTTCGCTTTAGCGATGTGAGGTTTACAGAGGAATCCTATGGAAAGGTGTACTTTGATATGACTAAAGCTCGCGCCAAACACCTAGGTTTTGACACCTCAATGGGTTTTCATAAAAAGACTCAAGAGTTCTTTCATCAATGGTTGGAAATTTCTAAAGCGCTTCAGAAGCAGTCAGGCACGGATTGGGTTTTTCCTTACTTTATGGAGTCGGGTGAAATAAACGGTTGTGTTGAAGCTGGGCAAACTAGGCCTCAAACGAGAATTAATACGCTTACCAAAAAATTAGGGCTTGCCCATATCACTTCCTCGATATTGCGCCAAACAAAAATCGACACATTAATGAGGGTGACTGAAGATATTTACTTGGTCTCGATGTCGGCGAATAACGACGTTAAAACGATTAAAGCTAGTTATGCTCATGGCAACGAAAGTGACCATAAACGGGGTCTTGCTGCGTCAAATGAAGCCCTGTATGACGTTGTGAAAAATGGAACGGCTCCTAATGAGGCAGCAAGTCAGGCAAAGTACAGCTACGCCGATGTATTGAGTCATTATGATTATCAGCGCCTACGCAAAGAAGAGCGCGAAAATGACGCACAAACGCCGCTTGGTGTTCGCTGTAAAGATGCGACGAGAGGCGCAGCAAATACCGTTAGGAAAAATTTAGAAAAAATGGGCATTAAACAGCCAGAAGAGAAAAGGTGTACTGACTTTCTTGGGTGTTTTGAATGTGAGTTTCATCGATTGGTGTCTGAAACAGAAGACATTTGGTTGATGATGTCCTTCAATGACACGCTAGAGCAAATGAAAGATTATCCAGCAATTAATACCCTACCAACGTATAAGTTTCACAAGCTGTGCAACACCATAGAATCGATTTTAACGCGATTTAAAGCGGTTTCCCCTGATAATTATGCTCAGGCTCAGGAAAAACACAGCGAATCTCCTCACCCGCTTTACAGTGATGGATACAGCCTAATGGATTTGCTGGAGGCATTTTCATGAATAATCACAAACACAACACCCACAATAACGTGACTTCACTAGCGCCTTTTCAGAAGTCTGAAACGGCTTTCTTAATCGAAGGGTTAGATAAACTCGATGCTACAGATAAGCCATACCACGTTGAGGTATGGGATTTCTCCCCCTCGAATACGGGTGGAGTTCGAGATGGTTTAACCGTTAGTTTTCGTGCAACCAAGCCTGAATATGTTAACGGAATACAGGACGCGCTCTATAAGATATCCCACCATTACAAGGATAAAAACTCATCGTGTTTATCAGTCGGTTATATGGATAGCCTAAAAACTGGATTGCAGCATGTCTCAGACTGTTTGGGGGGGACAGAATGGCACAACCTAGAAAGTAGCCGTGAGTGTAAGTCCTTCCTTCGTCATCTGAAACAAAAGAAACTCCGCTTTGGCAGTATTTCAATTATTCTTCAATCATTGAACAAACTGACGGAATGTGGGGAGTTAAACGTCTACATTGATTCAAAGGCGCTGCGGAAGTGTGCATCCGGTAATGAATCAAAACAGCATGTCGCTATTCCACATCGATTGTATCAGCGTATCTTGTCTCGTGCCCTAGAAGTGGTTGAAAAATATCACCCCTATCGGCATGACATCTCTCATGTGATGAGTCAGGCGTATGATATTTATGAGCGAGTAAAATCAGGAGAAAGACTTGCTACTGACGGTCGTGGTAATGGGCGTGATGAACTATCAATGTCACCTGCGGCTATTAGCCGGAGAATTAAACGCGCTATAAATAGCATAGCCTATGATATTCCTGACTTTGATGTGAGGTTAGATGGTACAGCGCTTTCTGATATTCTAGCCAGTTGTCTAATTGTTACTCAGGGGTTCTCGGGTGTTCGAATTGGTGAGGCGGCAAGCCTTAATGCCAATAGTGCTGATGAAGTCACAGTTAACAGTAGGAAGGTCACTGTCCTTACAGGGGAAACAACCAAAGGTAATAATGCTAAGCCTAAGACAGTTACGTGGCAATCACATCCCGTCGCTAAAGTTGCACTAGAGCTAGCCTACGACATGATGGCAGCTAACCGAGCGTTTTATCAGAAAGGTGTTGATGAAAAAGAAAGACAAGGTGAAACCAAAAAAAATATTAAACATATGAGAAGGCAGTTGGAGTCAGCGTTTTTAGTGACGCAAGCGACAAGGCAGACAAGTAATAACTACATATTCGACCCATGTAAGGCACTGAAAAGATTTATTAAAAATTTAGACTACAAGGCAACTGCTGAAGATGTTGAAGAGTTTAATATGCTCAACCCAACAAGAGAGGGAGAGCTAAAAATTGGTGGTACATACGCAGGGTTGTCTTCTCACGACTTTAGACGAACGTTTGCGGTGTTTTTTGTTCGGTACGGGTTTGGTACTGCCTCTGGAATTAAATTTCAGTTCAAGCACGAAAATATCAACATGTCGGGCTACTATGCTAACAATGCTGAACTTGCGCAGATGAATGACCTTCTGATGGATGAAGACATCCTTGAAGACTTGAAAGAGGCAGGTATCGATTTAGGTGTTGATATTTATGATGAAATCTTTAACCAAAGTGAGCACTTGAGTGGCGCTAAAGGTGAAGTAATTATGCAAGACCGAATGAAGAAGCTAGAGGCTGGAGAAAGTATCTTCATGACTCGTGAGGAAATTGAGGAAAACCTTCGTCGCGGCAACTTCCATATAATGCAACTCCCTAGTGGTGCCTATTGCACGAATGGTTCTTGTGACCGAGTGTGTGGGACTTTGTCATTTCGCGCAGAAATCAAAGAGTGTGAGCATAAGGTGGTTTCGGATAAAGGTGCTAAAGTGATTGCTAAACAACGAGATCGACTGATTGCTAAGTTTACGCACTTGAACACTGGTGACGTATTGAAAAGCTCGATTCTAACTGGTTTAAAACAGAAAATTCAGGTTGAGGAGCTGACGCTGAAAGCACACGAAATCCCGTACCAGCCATTTAACGATGACATTATTTTGAATAGCGCTAGTTAAAAGGTTGAGCCGATATTATGAATACAGAAGAACTAAAAAAACTGAAGCAAGAAGATAAATCCCTTACTGCTTTGGAAAAACTGCAAAAGGCATTGTGCCGCCTTCAGAATGGTAAGCCTCTACGAACCAAAGCAAAGGGGCAGTTAACACTTAATAAAATCAACAATGAAGCGGGTTTAGGGCGAAGCTATATCCATAAGTTTAAGGATTTCGTTGAAAAGGACGCTAAACCAGCAATCGAAGAATACAACCATGCCTTGGATGAGCTTAAAAAGGCACTAGAGCGGCTTCTGGCTGGTAACCCTGTTCGAACCAAAGCAAAAAAAGGCCGTCTAACCCTGAATCAAATCAACAATGAAGCGGATTTAGAGCAAAGCTATATCCATAAGTTTAAGGATTTCGTTGAAAATGTTGCTAACCCAGCAATCGAAAAATACAACGGTTCCTTGGGTTACTCTGAACAATCTGAGCAAATGACTTCAGGCTCAAAGGATATGAGTGAACTTGATAAGCTCAGAGCCGAATTAAACCGAGAGAGAGAACTTAAGGTCGAGTATCGGCGAGAACGAGATGAGGCGATTGCGATCAATACTGAACTCGAAACTCTCAATAAATCTTTGATGTTTCGTGTTTACGAGCTTCAGGAGCAGCTTTCGGCTGAAGTTGTAGAATTTGAGCACCACAAAAAGTAATTACGCTTAGGTTAGGCGCGTAGCTGGCAACTGGTAAGGAACCCTTACGAGTTGCCTAGGGCTAACAACTAACTTTAAGAATTTGCGCTTTGTTTAATGTCATTTTCCGTTAGCTCCATCACAATCGTGTTTACGTCGTGTTCCACACTACTATCGTCGGCAACAATTCTATCCGCCACCAACTGCAATAACTCCCTAACGCTGATCCCTAGTGCTCTCGCCTTTGCGTTAATTATAAATTGCTGATCCATATGCCCTCCTACATATTGTATCGTTTATGCCATTTAAATGTTATTTGGTGCTGTAGAGCCAACATCCTAATGCCATTGGCTAGCCCCTTGTCGCCTGTGTACACACGTAAAATGCTGTCTCTAGAGATATTGTTGGATGCCAACATTACAGCGGTGTCAGCGACAAGCCTGAAATCAGAAGCCTGTCGCCCGATGGGAACGATCTTGCCAACTCGACGCCCTCCTATAATGGGCAATTTGTTCGAATGTACTGATACTGCAATTACCGTAACGCCTTCTGGTGCCCTATTTATGCGTATAGGCCCCAAATTGTCCGCATCCATAATCCAGAATTCCATTTCCTACCCTCCATGATATACTGTTTAAATATACAGTATATTTTACATCACTGCTATGATATTGGTTTGATAATTCTGTCGCAGAAGTGAGGTTTTTGATGAGGGTTTTGTATGTGAATGTTTTCTCACTTCTATACTCAAAGCGCTATATAAGCAGCAATGAATCTGTTTTCGCCACATACCAGTCTGGACAATACCGAACACCTCTAGATGTTATGAGGTGCATTCCACATGATGTAATGTCAGCTAAATTGTTGGAGCAGGCTGCCGTATCGGCTGGCATGTTGATCTATCCTGTCGAGCCTAGAGGTATCAGAAGTTTTATTATCGATAGAGATATTTTTAGTCGCTCAGCTCTAGCACCGGATATTGATTGGACTGGTGCATTAAGAATGGGTAGTGACAGCCACATTGCACGTATACGCAAACACGCAGAGTTAGCTGGAGTGAAAGATTGGCGCAGTTGTGGTGACCTGTTTTACTGGGAATTCAAGCATCAACAGCACTTGCATCTAAAAAGTCCATCGGATAAAGGCGCTACCCCACAGCTATTGCGGAGAATTCGTGCTATCAAACAAGAGGAACAAAGATGAGTGACAACCAGCAACCTGATGTGCCAGAGGAAGGTTCTGTACAATTTATGCAGGAAATCCTTAAGGAAAAAGCAGTAGCGTCTGTAGTGATGGGTGAGAGCGGAAATGTGGTTGTTCAATATTGCGATAGCATCACGGTCTACAGTCGAGATAATTCGGCTGACCTTGCTGCTAAACTGCTAAGCATTATCGCCGAAACCCAAAAGGGTTAATGTAGAGTATGCCTGAATATGTTTTGTATCCGAACTCGCTCTGGTATGTCTCCACTGATATTACGAGAAGATTTGTCGTCGAGTAGTAAGCTGCACAAGCACCTTCATGTACTAATGCGCAATGGCGAAATACGGTCATTTCCATTTCATGGGTTTATACACCTAGACAACGTTTATCCTTTAGGGGCGCAGTTTGTAAAAACCCTTTATGTTGAGGCATTTTCACCTGATGGAGAGTTCTCCAAGTTTTGCGAAATATCCAATTTTAGGAAGTGCTATACCGTTGGTATGTGGACAGGAGCAGGAGTTAAGGTTTGCCTGTATAACAACAGACCGAGGAGCCTTCCATTGCCAGATGATTTTGAAGAGAAGGTGGGAGAATCTAAAGGCAGTGTAATCAGTCTGGACGATTATCGATTGGATTGAAGATTTGCTTATTTGTGCAGGAAATTGAAAGATCATAAACATTTCATTTATCCCTTTCCGCTTATCTAAATCGCTTTGGGTATATGCATCTATACAAGGATGGTGATCAACATTATGTATATTAGTTTCAGATAAACTGGAAGTTATCTTGTGAAGGTGAGGTTAGTATGCGATTAGAACAAATGCCCGGATACTTTTTCCCAACGTTAGCTGTGTGGCCTAAGCCTTGGTATGAAACTGGCTTATGGCAAATGAACGATTTAAAACTACGAGAAGATGGCTCGTTGGGGTGGTATAAAAGTTACTTAGAGAACTCTGTAGGTCATGCTAAAGCTGATGTTTATGAGTCCTATGATGATGCCAAAATAGTTGCTGAAAAAAGAAATAATGAGTTGAAAGGTACGCTTGATAAACTCGATGTCGTACCTAGCAAGAAGGCGTCTCTATCATTAAAAGTTGACAAAGCCGTCACCGGACAAAGCCGACTTTTCGGTGAAGAGCAACTTATGCTATCGGAGGGGATACGTAGGCATGCCAACTCACCACGCCCTCTAGAAAGTGACATAGTCTTGCCTGAAAAGTGTGAATCGCTCTTAGAACCATTGATGGAAGTCTTACAGCAAACACCATATGTCAATTTCGTAAGACTAAGGCGTTTTGGGGTCAGTTTGCTCAGGGAGGGAAATCATGATTGGTCAACGAGAGCAAAGCATACGCAATTAACAGCAAAGTATTTTTATCGGGAAAAAATAGCGGCTGCATATGGTTTGAACGGTGCTGAGCACTGGGGGAAAACTAAAGCTAAGATAAGAGAAATATTACTACCGAGAGCAAATCAACTACTTCAGCTAGCAAGCGTAAAGCGAATGCTCTCAGAAGCAGAACTCAGAGGAAAGAAGGTCGTTGTTGCTTCTGGGTTTGTCTTCTGGTTTGAAGACAAAGATAGTGTTGGATGGATTGTAAAAGAAGCTAGCTATTCAAAAGTGGATTCATCTGGAAATACTCTTTGGAAGGAAGGGACTATTTTATCAACGAATCACGGACGTATAGTTGTTCTTCCATATGTAAAGGAAAATGGAGAGTTCGTTCAGGGTCATACCAAGAATGCTCCTCATGATGGAAAGGCCAAGCCAAGACACCCAAAAGAGTTCGTGGAGCTTCCTTTCGAGGTGCTTGAAGATGATCTAATGATAGGTTTGTTTGGTGATTTGAATTATGAGTAGGTTGGGAGAAGGGAAGTCCTAAGTTACAACCTAAAACAAAAGCCACCTAAGGTGGCTCGTATTTGGCTATTAAGCGTATCGCTTGTAATCATAAGCACAGAGTAATCTGCGATAACCCGTTCCCTTTTTGTCTGGCATTTTCTTCAAAAAGCTCTCAACTTCATCAAGTGAAATTTTGTCATTCCAAGTTGACCACATAATCGCATTTAACTCATTTGGTCTTGTTACAGCTTCATCATCAAAAATTTCTTGTAACGTAGTGTGCTCTGTTTCAACGGTTGCTGGTTGAGAAGCAAGGTAATCGTTAATTTTGCGAACCTGTTGCTCTTTTAAAGTTGCCGCCTTTCTTAAATCTGGGTAAATAGTGTCAAAAGCATAGACTGGAAACCACTGCTGTACAGATATGTTAATATTATCAATGAGTTTAATCAGGTTGTGATTAGACTCTTCGACAATATCAAAGTACTCAGAGTTGAAACTAGATGAGTTCTTATGCTCATAGGAGATGGATTTCGCTGAACCGATTACTAAAATTTTGTCACTATTACTTAGGGCATCGATATCTTCTGTGATGTTAACTTTGATGCTTGTCCCGTCATCACTTGCACCTGAATAGATGTCCTTAACAATACTCTGAACCTTTCTGATATCCATTGCAGATACAGGTAAGCTAAGGTTGGAAAGTGATTTATAGATTTCCTTGAAATCATCCGTTTTCAACTTATTGATTCTAATGGTTGAAAATCCTTCTAAATCAATGTCATGTGCAGATATTTCGTGTGACATTGACCCCTGTTCATATTCAACCAATAGAAAGTTGTTGCGAATTCGTTCCGCATCTTCAGAATTCGGCTCTACATAAGTAAAAATGGTCTTTAATAGGCTCTTGATGTTTTCATCACCAATACCATAACCAAGGAAAATAATTGGGTTATGGATGAAAATAGAGAGTAATTGTGCTCGAATAAGCTCATACTTTTCATCAAACTGCTTATAGTCTTCTTCTGTAATAATGATTTTAGACGGGTCAACGCAACAACCATGAATTTTATAGACCGAACCATAAGGATTACTCAGCAGGATGTCATTACCAACAAGCTCTTCAAAGCCAAACACATCTTCAATTAAATTGTCGTAGTTGGTCGTGATCACTGAGCCGATGTTCTTACGGATTTTTTTGAGTTCACTCAACTCATCAAGCATATCTTCTTTGTAGTCAAGTTGTTTAACCAACTTAGCTATATAGATTTTGAAACGGCTCAGATAGTTTTCAGTTTCCATCTCACGATAGAAAACATCGTTAATGTCTTCAAATTTACCATTACGATCCTGCCCCAAGACCGTGTTGAACTCTTGTTCCAGCTTAGTCGCAACTTTTGTGTAATCGTACTTTCCGTTTTCTCGACTTTCCGCTTTGATATCAAGATAGAACTCATTGTTACCCTTGAGTTCGAACGCAATGTGTTTTAATAAGCCATCCCACGTAAATGCATTATTAAGGTAACGCAAGCTTACACCAGCCCCAACGAATAGAACTGGGTGGTTGCGGTATTGGCCAATGAATTCTTGTATGTTCATTTGTAATCCAGTCAACTAATGTTATTGACATCTTAGCATTTTCAACCAGTTAAACCAGACCGTCTATATTAGGGCAAGCTGTTCAATTGTGTTAGCTATCACAACTAGCTAATACACAACCTACGAATGCTTTCTGTTAATCCCCAGAAAGGTGTGAGTATAAAGACTAAAACGAGTGTACGTGGAGAGCAGAAAAGACATTTCTATTATAGCTTTTCACCAGATCTGTTAATAACAAAAGGTGAGAATTATAATTGTAAGATTCTCACTTTTTGTAAGTGATAGCCTCGAATCGGGAAAAATTGTGTAAATGGTGTTAGGTGCCTTTTATAAACAGGCTTCTCATACTAATTTAAGAAATAAAAGTGTAAGGGTGTTTAATGGCGAAGATGCGCTTTACCCTGAAGAAGATGAAGACGACGAGTAATCAAAGCTCACCTCTTTTAGAAAAACCAGCGTTTAACGCTGGTTTTTTTATACCTTGAAAATGGCATCCAACAACAGATGAATGTGGAGGTGATAAATAATTCACATTGAGTTTATAGGGGATTTCTCCCTATAATGCGTGAAAATTGATCTAGCGCAAGGTGTATATGCAACTCTCACTCGCCGGTTTATGGCAAGTCTCTCCACTGACGGACCTCTCGATTCCACAGGATGACATCACTTTTCCCGCCCCTTTAAGTCTGGTCCTGCCTGATGAATTGACGGAAGAAGCGATTCGTCAACAAGAATGGCACTTGATGCACGATATTGAAGTGGATGAGGCGATGATGGCATTTCCTGCAGTGGAAATGGTAATGGGTGGTGTTGATTACCATGCGGAGGTACGTTTGAACGGCGTGGCTGTGTTTGATTGTGATGGCTCGCAAAGTGTGTATAAGAAAGACATTCGCCCATACATGCAAATGGGGCGTAATCGCTTTGAGATATTGTTCCTAGAGGAAGAAGAAGATCTTTTATTCGATGAGGATAAGCCAGAGCTGTGCCCGCTTTCTGAACATCAATATAAGAAAAGTGATGAGCGACTGGGCGTGTGGCAAGAACCGTACTTGCAGTTTATTCGCAACGTGCGTTTAGATCGCGTGGCAACCGAGCAGATTTGGCACCATGGTGGCGGGTGTGAATTTAAGGTCGATTTGTATTACCAGACATTTGCACCAGGGCTAGTGTCAGCAGCGGTAAAGTTTAATGGCATGACTTACCATATTCCTATTGATGTCCGAGCGGAGCATGCGAGCGCTTTATTCCAGATTGAAGCGCCAAAGTATGCTGATCTTAATGACCCTGATCCAAATGATCTCTATCAGTTGTCTGTTGAATTGGATGGACAACGCCAAAACTTCACTGTTGCATTGAGCCAGGAGCTTTGCGTTACCCATGTTGTGCTTTAACGTCTGATAATATTTTTTATTACAGTACCTTAAGCATTACGACTTCACATGCATCATGCCCTGTTTGCCCAAGCGGGGCATCGAGATGCTCAAAGCCTAGCTTTTCATACAAGCCTACCGCCTCTCTTAGACATTCTGTTGTCTCTAAATAGCACTGCTGATACCCAAGCTGTTTCGCCAGTTGTAAGCTCAATGCGACGATGCGTTTGGCTAAACCGTGTCCTCGTGTTTGAGGTAAGAAGTACATCTTTTGCAGCTCACACACATTTGGCTCACCAGCTAAAGGGGCAAAGCCACCGCCACCAACGATCTCTCCGCGATGTTCAATGACCCAATAGGCGGCCCCGTTTTGATTATACACCGAATACATATCATCAAGCGTTGGATCGGCCACACCATAACCTCTGTCTGCGGTTAAGCCGTATTCTGCGGAGACTTTACGAATTACGTCTGCCACTTGCGGATTGTCTGCTTTGGTAAGAGGTCGAAGGGTGTATTCCTCTGCCTGACACACTTTTGTTAGCCCTTTTAGGTAAGTCTCTAGACCAAGTTTGAGTTGTTCTTGCTCACAGTTATCAAGTTGTGTAAGCAACTGCTCAAAAAAGCTGTTTTGCTGTTGGTCTAGTTGCGCTAACGCCTGCTGTCCTTGAATTGTGAGCACTACGAGTTGGCTTCGTTTATCTTTCGGGTTTTCGATGCTCTCAACCAAACCTAATTTAATCAAACCAGTAATGGTGCGGCTTGCATTGGACTTGTCGACACTAAGCTGCTGCGCCAGTTGGTTGATGGTCAATGGTTGCAATTGGATTTCACCTAATGCGTGCGCTTGTACCGGGGTAAGAGCGACATCGCCGCATTGTTTATCGAGCATACCAAGCAATCGGACGGCTTGACGGGAGTAGTGTCGGAGTTGACGAGCGTTCATTATCACTTACCTCTAAAAATAAAGTTGCGCACCGCAATTAAATTAATTGCGGTGCGCAACTTTGTCAATGATAAATGTCATTTGGCTCGTTAGGAGACGTAGTGAGCCTCCATGTTTAAGCGTGGTGATGTAAACAAAACTGCGGTGCTGGAGTTTTTGCTGATGATTTACGCATCCATACTTTCTCGTGGAAGTAGTAAGCCACCGTATTCAAACTCGGCTCTAGCATCGCCATTACGCCGCCGACAAATGCATCACCTGTTAGTAAGTAAACCACGGTAAAAGCGACGCTGAAGTGCACGGTCGCAAAGCTTGCGGTTTTTAATTTGGTCATCCACTGACGAGCTTTAAGTGCTGGGACTTTTGCCCATGCCTTTTCATGAAAGTAGAAGGCTACGGTGTTCACTGAAGGCTCAATCATGGCAATTAAACTACCAATTAAAATGTCGCCTGTGAGTACGTAAGCGACACTAAATGCGATAGTAAAATGCAGTGCTGCGAAAGTTAGTGTCTTTTTCATGATAATTACTCAATCGTGTTTGTTTCGATGAGTTCATTATCGATAATAATTCTCATTAATGCTAATGGATGATGAGTATTGTTGCGATAGGGGAAAGCTATTGATGATGGTTTTTGGTGAAAGATATACAAAAAAGGTTGACCATGATGGCCAACCTTTGGATTCAAAGTGAGAAGTGTTAGTTCTTCTCTTTCACTGAGGCTTAAAGTGCAGCGATCGTTGTCTTCTGCTCTTCTAGCTTAGCTAGTGTCTCTTTGTAGCCTTCAAGCTTCTCACGCTCTTTAGCAACAACCGCTTCAGGTGCTTTCGCCACGAAGCCTTCGTTGCCCAGTTTGCCTTCGATACGCTTGATTTCGCCGTGCGTCTTCTTGATTTCGCCATCTAGACGAGCAAGCTCTGCATCTTTGTCGATCAAACCCGCCATTGGGATCATCAGCTCAGACTTGCCAACCAGTGCCGTTGCACACGCTGGGGTTTCTTCGCCAGCTTCAAGCACGCGTACTGCTTCTAGCTTCGCTAGAGACATCAATACTTGTTTGCTTGCTTCTAGACGAGAGGCGTCTTTCTCATTCGCTGCTTTCAGCATAACGTCTAGAGGCTTGCCTGGGTTGATGTCGTACTCAGCACGTAGGTTGCGGATGCTAGTGATGAACGCTTTCACCCACTCGATGTCGTCTAGCGCTTCTTGGTGGAAGTTCGCTTCGTCAAACTGAGGCAGAGTTTGTAGCATGATTGTCTCGCCCTCAACACCTTCAACGAGTGGCTTGATGCTTTGCCAGATAGTTTCTGTGATGTAAGGAATCACTGGGTGAGCCAGACGTAGCGTCTTCTCAAGTACCGTGATTAGTGTACGGCGAGTACCACGCTGTTGCGCTTCAGTACCTTTCCATAGAACGGGTTTAGTTAGCTCTAGGTACCAGTCACAGAATTGGTTCCAGATGAATTCGTAAAGTGTGTTTGCAGCCATATCTAGACGGAAGTTGTCGATATGGTTGTTGAACGCTTTCGCTGCGAGTTCAAACTGAGACTCGATCCACTTGTCTGCTAGAGAGTACTCGATCTCACCTTCACCAAAACCACAATCTTGCTCTTCTGTGTTCATCATTACGTAACGGCTTGCGTTCCATAGTTTGTTACAGAAGTTACGGTAACCTTCAAGACGCTTCATATCCCAGTTGATATCGCGACCTGTTGATGCCATTGCTGCAAGAGTGAAACGCAGTGCGTCTGTACCGTATGCTTCGATACCGTTTTCAAACGTCTTACGCGTGTTCTTCTCAATCTTCTTCGCTAGCTGAGGCTGCATCATGTTGCCACAACGCTTCTCTACTAGAGACTCTAGGTCGATACCATCGATCATGTCGATTGGGTCAAGTACGTTACCTTTCGACTTCGACATCTTGTCGCCGTTTTCGTCACGAATTAGGCCGGTAACGTAAACTGTCTTAAATGGTACTTGTGGTTTGCCATTTTCGTCTTTCACGAAGTGCATGGTCATCATGATCATGCGGGCAACCCAGAAGAAGATGATGTCGAAACCAGTTACTAGAACGTCTGAAGGGTGGAATACTTTCAGATCGTCAGTTTGCTCTGGCCAACCTTGAGTACCGAACGTCCATAGCGCAGAAGAGAACCATGTATCCAGTACGTCTTCGTCTTGGTGCAGCTCAATGACTGACTCTAGGTTGTTGTTCTTGCGAACTTCTTCTTCAGTGCGACCTACGTAAACATTACCTTGGTTGTCGTACCAAGCTGGGATGCGGTGACCCCACCATAGCTGACGAGAGATACACCAGTCTTGAACGTCACGCATCCAAGAGAAGTACATGTTTTCGTATTGCTTAGGAACGAATTGGATGTCGCCGTTTTCTACTGCTTCAACCGCTGTTTTCGCTAGAGGCGCAGTACGTACGTACCATTGGTCAGTTAGCATTGGTTCGATAACCACGCCACCACGGTCGCCGTAAGGAACTTGTAGATCGTGATCTTTCACTTCTTCAAGTAGACCTAGCTCGTCGAATTCAGCAACGATAGCTTTACGCGCGGCAAAACGCTCCATACCGTGGTATTTAGCTGGTAGCTCAGTGCTGTAAGCGTCGCTTGCTTCGCCGTTAGTGTTGAATACTTCTGCTGCGTCGCGGATGTTCGCGTCGAAAGTCAGAATGTTGATCATTGGTAGCTGGTGGCGCTTACCAACTTCGTAGTCGTTGAAGTCGTGCGCAGGTGTGATTTTCACACAGCCAGTACCTTTTTCCATATCGGCGTGCTCATCGCCCACGATTGGGATGCGACGATCAACGATAGGAAGGATGATTTCTTTACCGATAAGATCTTTGTAACGTGGATCTTCTGGGTTAACTGCAACACCCGTATCGCCTAGCACGGTCTCTGGACGAGTCGTTGCAACAACGATGTAGTCTTTGCCATCCGCTGTTCTAGCGCCATCTGCTAGTGGGTAGCGGAAGTGCCACATGTGGCCTTTAGTGTCTTTGTTCTCTACTTCTAGATCTGAAATCGCTGTGTGTAGCTTTGGATCCCAGTTAACTAGACGCTTACCGCGGTAGATTAGATCGTCTTCGTATAGACGTACGAAGACTTCTTGAACGGCGTTAGATAGACCATCGTCCATCGTAAAGCGCTCACGGTCCCAGTCTACTGATGCGCCAAGACGACGAAGCTGTTTAGTGATAGTGCCACCAGATTCGCCTTTCCATTCCCAGATTTTGTCGATGAAAGCTTCACGACCGTAATCGTGTTTTGTTTTGCCTTCTTCTGCTGCGATCTTACGCTCAACAACCATCTGAGTTGCGATACCAGCGTGGTCAGTACCTACTTGCCAAAGGGTGTTTTTACCCTTCATACGTTCACAACGGATAAGCGTATCCATGATCGTATCTTGGAACGCGTGGCCCATGTGTAGGCTACCAGTGACGTTCGGTGGCGGGATCATGATGCTGTATGATTCTTTAGTAGTGTCACCGTGTGGCTTAAAGTAGCCTTTCTCTTCCCAAGTCTGATACAGAGCTTGTTCGATTGAAGTTGGGTTGTATGTCTTTTCCATAGCGCTCTTTTAATGGATACGTTGATGGTTGAATCTTAGTCAATCTTTATAAGTGAGGGATCTTAACAAGATCGCCTTAACTATAAGGATTGACCGTTAAGGATATTGAATTTCGATCGTTTGCAGCTGGTAACCTGCTTGACGGTAAATTTTATATCTTTCTCTTGCGAGTTGTTTAGCTTTTTCTTCGCAGGGCACGAAGTCTACCACTTGAGCAAACTTGTTCGCAAAGGTTGTCTCATTTTCCGCCAAATTAATTACCAATTGACGATTCCAAGACGGCTTTACACCGTTATGGCCGATCTCAATATTGGTGGCGTATTTCGGTCCCTCGCCTACGAGGTTATGTGCCATGAACTTGTCTGCATCAACTTGCCAAAAGGCTTCAGCGAGCTGCTCGGAGTGTGGTTTGTCTTGGCAGTTTAAATACACTTTAGCGCCTTGGCAGGCAAAGTGCTGCGCCAAAAACACAATGTACTCTTCAAAGCCAGCCACCGTTGCTTGCGGGCTCTCTTCGTTAATGATGTAGAAGGTTGCAGTTTGCATCATTCTCTCACTTGCCTTGGGTCTCTTCCTAAGACCATCTTAAATCCCATTTTCATTTTAGAAAATTAGGATAATAAAAAAGGGCCTTGCGGCCCTTTTAGATGTTGTTCAGAAATTACTCTTCTGTCTCTTGGCCGCTGCGGTTCAAAAGGAATTGGACAAGCATTGAGACAGGACGGCCCGTTGAGCCTTTCGCTGCGCCTGATTTCCACGCGGTACCTGCGATATCGACGTGAGCCCAGTTGTACTTTTTAGCAAACTTAGACAAGAAGCAACCCGCAGTGATAGTACCAGCAGGACGGCCACCAATGTTTGCCATATCCGCAAACGGGCTCTTCAATTGCTCGTGGTACTCATCTGCCATTGGTAGACGCCATGCACGGTCACTTGCTTGCTCAGAAGCATTCACTAGTTCGTGAGACAGTGGGTTATGGTTAGAGATAACGCCACTGATGTGGTGACCTAGTGCGATAACACAAGCGCCGGTTAGCGTTGCAACGTCAACAACACAGTCTGGTTCGAAACGCTCTACATAAGTCAGTGCGTCACAAAGAACAAGACGACCTTCCGCATCCGTGTTCAGAACTTCTACAGTTTGACCAGACATTGTCGTTAGGATGTCACCTGGACGGTACGCGTTGCTGCCAGGCATGTTTTCACAGCCAGCTAGAACACCAATAACGTTAATTGGTAGGTTTAGCTTCGCTAGCGCTTTCATTGTACCGAATACCGATGCCGCACCACACATGTCGTACTTCATCTCATCCATACCTTCGCCCGGTTTTAGAGAGATACCGCCTGAATCGAAGGTTAGACCTTTACCTACTAGCACAATCGGTTTTGCATCTGAGTCAGGGTTACCTTTGTACTCGATGATAGACATCATAGATTCGTTTTTAGAACCACGGCCTACTGCTAGGTAAGAGGTCATACCCAGTTTTTCCATCTCTTGCTCACCAATGATTTTGGTGGTTACGGTTTCGTAATCGTCCGCTAGACGACGAGCTTGAGAAGCAAGGTAAGCTGGATTAGCTACGTTTGGCGGCATGTTGCCAAGGTCTTTTGAAGCTTTGACACCTGATGCGATAGCTAGACCATGAGTGATTGCTTTTTCACCCAAGTTTAATTCACGACGCGTTGGTACGTTGAAAACAAGCTTGCGCAGTGGGCGGCGAGTTTCAGGTTTAACGCTCTTGAATTGATTAAATGTGTATAGACCATCTTTAGTCGCTTCTACAGCCTGGCGTACTTTCCAGTATGTATCGCGACCCTTAACATGCAGTTCAGTTAGGAAACATACCGCTTCCATTGAGCCTGTCTCGTTAAGTGTGCTGATCGTCTTTTGAATGATTTCCTTGTACTGGCGCTCGCCAAGTTCACGCTCTTTGCCGCAACCGACAAGTAAAACGCGCTCTGACAAAACACCTGGTACTTGATGCAGTAGCAGCATCTGACCAGGTTTACCCTCTAGATCACCACGGCGAAGTAGTGAACTGATGTAACCGTCACTGATTTTATCAAGTTGTTCGGCTACTGGAGAAAGGCGACGTGGTTCAAACACACCAACAACGATACATGCGCTACGTTGTTTCTCTGGACTGCCACTTTTTACACTGAACTCCATGCGTACTCCTACATCCTGAAGACAAATTGCTCTAAATGTTAGATAATGATCGCTTACTTGTTGAATTTTAGCTCCAGGCTTACATGCAGAGCTGATTAAGCGACTAACATCTAGTTTATAATTTTTAAAAAAATAAATGGTTCAACGGGAAACTATAGTGATTCGACCAAAAAAACAAGTTTTGTATAGGTAATTTCAGCGTGATTATTGTTAGATATTTGATCCGCGAAACACTCAAGAGCCAATTTGCGATTTTTTTCGTACTTTTTTTGGTGTTTGTAAGCCAGAAATTCATAAGTGTTCTTGCTGATGCTTCTGATGGGGATATTCCTGCTGGATTGATTTTCTCGATTGTTGGTTTGAATATGCCAGCAATGGGTCTATTAATGCTGCCTTTAAGTCTGTATATCGGCATATTGATCACATTTGGTCGTCTGTATGCAGAGAGCGAAATTGTCGTGATGAACGCGACAGGTATTGGTAACAAATTCTTGGTACAAGCGGCCTTGTACTTAGCGCTGATTACTTCTGCTGTGGCGGCTTTTAATGCATTGTGGTTATCGCCGTGGTCTCAAGACCGTGTAGAGCAACTTTATGAACAAGTGGCGGCAGAAAACAGCGTTGACTTGCTAAAGAAAGGGCAATTCCAAGGCACGCCAGATGGTTCATCGGTTGTGTTCATTGATGACATTAAAGACAATACATTGAGCAACGTTTTTGTCGCGCAGATGCGCCCGAGAGATTCAGTATTGCCGAGTGTGATGTTCTCGTCCTCTGGTGAAGTAAAAGAACTGTCGGACGGCCGTCAGGTCATCACCATGAAAGAAGGCACGCGTTATGAAGGTGTGCCGACTCGCGTTGAATATATGATCACAAAATTCGATGAATACGAAGGCGTTATCGGCCAGCGTGAGGTCAAAAAGAAAGGGCGAGATTGGGAAGCGTACCCAACGGTTGATTTGATTGGACACCCAGACCCAGAAGCGCAAGCGGAGCTGCAATGGCGAATTTCGTTATTTGTGTGTATTCCACTCTTAACGATGCTGGTTATTCCTTTGTCGGCGGTGAATCCGCGTCAGGGACGATTTGCCAAAATGGGGCCCGCGATTCTTATTTATCTAGCGTATTTCCTGGCGATTAGTGCAACAAAATCTGCATTAGAAGATGGTGACATTCCGGCGGCAATCGGCATGTGGCCAATTAATGCGATGTTACTGATTGTCGCAATCATGGCCAATATGATGGACAGCGTTGCTGCTCGACGAATAAAAGACAAATTCCGTAAGAAGAGGCTCGCGTAAGCTGTGTTCAAAATCTTAGACCTTTACATCGGTAGAACCATCATCTCTACCACTGCCTTGGTTTTAGCGACGTTTGTTGGCTTATCGGGCATCATCAAATACGTAGAACAGTTACGTAAAGTAGGGCGAGGCGTGTATGACCTCACTCATGCATTGTATTTTGTGTTGCTCAGTGTGCCCCGTGATATCGAAATGTTCTTCCCAATGGCGGCATTACTCGGTGCCCTGATTGGTTTGGGGATGTTGGCGTCAAGCTCTGAGCTGGTGGTGATGCAAGCTGCTGGTTTCTCAAAGTTGGATATCGGGTTATCCGTGCTCAAAACGGCGGTGCCACTTATGCTTATCGTCATGGCGTTAGGGCAATGGGGCGCTCCAGAAGCACAAAAGATGGCGCGTGACTTACGTGCGTTTGCGATATCGGGAGGTAGTATTGTCTCAGTTCGTTCTGGAGTTTGGGCTCGTGACGCAAACGACTTTATCTTCATTGGTAAAGTTGAAGACGACAAGCTTTATGCTTTAAATATGTGGCGTTTTGATGATGATAAGAATCTACAAAAGGTTATCTTTGCTGAAGAGGTCGACTATCAACAAGATAACAATTGGTTGATGCGAGACGTACAAATCACGGATATGAAAAATGAAAACGTGATTTCGAAGCAAGACATCGAACAGATGGAATGGCATACGTCATTGGCTCCAGATAAGCTAGCTGTGGTGACGGTAAAGCCTGAAGAACTGTCACTGAGCGGTTTGTATGATTACGTGACCTATCTGAAAGCATCTGAGCAAGATGCGTCTCGCTATGAATTGGCGTTTTGGCGTAAGTTGACACAGCCGCTTTCAATTGCCGTGATGATGTTGATGGCGCTATCGTTTGTTTTCGGTCCACTCAGAAGTGTGACCATGGGGGCAAGGGTATTGTCGGGCGTGGTTGCTGGGTTTACTTTTTATATATCCAGTGAGTTCTTTGGCCCATTAAGCTTGGTGTATGGCATATCCCCTGTGTTTGGTGCATTGGCCCCGAGTCTGGTGTTCTTAGCCATTGCGATTGCGCTGCTGAGAAGAAAGTTGTAGCTGAAGTATCACCGAATAAACCATGTTTCATCGGACTAAATGTAAAAGGAAGGCATTATGCCTTCCTTTTTTGTATTCCCGGATAAGTTAGTTTGCCTTAGGCAGCACAACAACCTCTGTTTTTGCCCAAATGTCGTGGAACCCACGTTTCTTTGGATCAATCGGTACAGTCAGGTTTGCCAAACCAAAGCCAGATGTTGCAATGCGAATCAGGGCTTGAGTGACTGTAATCGGCGCACCGTCTTTGGCATTGCGAACTCGAAGTTTCCAAGCGCGCATCCCAAGTGTTTGCCCTGCTCGCGTCCAGAAGAAGACAAAGAAGTAAATCCATACAACCGCAAGATACAGTGTAAATAGAGGGCTTAATACAGGGTGCTTTCCGAGCATATCAGCGGCATCTGCGTACTCGCCGTAGCTCAACAGCCCTGCTGCATTTAGTGCAAATACAACGGCCATAACAATACCTGCGGCCATCATTTCAATTGCGATAATAATCAATGTGTCGTAAATCAACGCTGCAAGTCGACGAAAGAGACCAGCAGGTGGAAGAGTTGTAGACGTTGTCATTATTCCATCACTTACCTTAAAAATTGTGCGTCAGAATATAGATTCCCTCACCAAGAGAAAAGAGACCTAACGCACAGAGTCTTTAATTATGCATAAACAAAGTGACTTTTATGCTGTGTGTTATGAATATATACCATGATGTACAAGGCCTTTCGGTAACCTATTTCAACTGAATTTTACTTGCCTAACCATTAGCTTTTTGGTCTGTAACTAGATTAGACAGATGAGAGAGTTGGTGTTTCTCATCTTCTGTATAATGCTGGCTCAAGGCGAGCTCTAAAGCTTTTTCTGATAGCTTGGTTGCAGGTGATAAAAACAACTTGGGGTGCATACTAGAAAGAGCCAGCAAGGCTTTTTGTAGGCGAATCTGTATTTGGAGTTGCGCTGCACCATCGTGCGCGATTGGCAAAAAGACATCATCAAATAAATCTTGGCAGCTCAATGCGGGCACAAATAGTCTAGGGTATCGAGTCTTGGTGGGAGGTTCGCTGAGTAACTCTCCCCATAATGAAAGCGCTCGTACAGAACGCCCAAGAACATCAATCGCGGTACCGTTATCATTCACGGCGGGGGAGAGAGCTCGTGAGGCGATCTCCGCCATGACGACCAATCCAAAACGAGGATCTTGATCATAGGAACGCTCCGTTCGAATCGTGAAGGCCGCCGTTATTTCGTTTTCGTCTGGCAACGCTCCACAAACCCAAGCCAATGGTTGACTCACATACACAAAGCTTCCTGGTTGTCGTTCAAGATAGATAGTGCATTGGTTTGCTTCGGCAATACTATCGAGATGATGCATATCAACATGCTGTAAGTAGCCAATTTCTTGGCTGAAAATAGGCTTGCTTCCTCTGGGTTTATGTTCTGGGTGGCTCCACGGGTGAGCACCTAGCCAACGCTCTTTGCCTCGTTTTCTTATCGCATCTAACAAGGCTTGCTCCACGTATGACGTGGTTTCACTGACCCTCCCTAGTACGGAAAGGTGCTGAATCCAACGTAGCAGAGTGAGTATGATCATCACGATTACGGCGATGGTCACGATGAACAGATAAATTTGTGCTTGTTGATGATAGGCACCAATGCCTAGCGCGATAATGCCTACCAAGCTAAATAAAAAAGAGCCAAGAAAGGTTGCCAAAGCATTTTGCGTTGTGCTGTCTTCCATCAACAGTTTGGTGGCCCGTGGCGTCACCCCTGCACTAGCGGCACTGTACGCTGAGACCATTATATTGAGCGAGAATGTGGTCACCGCAAGCATGGAAGTCGCGAGGATATTTAATATGTTGTTAAGCAAATCCTTACTGACGTTGATTGCAGGAGGCAGAGTAATGAACTGGTTTAAAACAATGGATATTAGGGCGGTGGCGACAGCAAGTAAGGCATAAAGTGACGTGCGAACCCACAGTTTGCGCGTCATTTGCTTCAGTAACCATTGCCATTTTGACCCAGTCATTCGTATGCTCCTATTAGGCTCTTACTCGAAAGTCGATAGAAAATTCAGAAAGTTATTCTTGCTTAAGCATAGGTTAAATCTTCCTCGTTCTACTTGGTATTTCATGCATCATGAGAGTAAGAAAGCCGCTTGCTTCAAAGAATGGTGTTCTTGAGGTGTGAATTACCAAGATTCTGTTACCTTAATTGATAGATGCATTAAAAGTATGTGATAGAAAAGAGGTAGCCATGATTGTAATTACAGGTGCAAGTAGCGGTTTAGGGGCTGAGCTGGCAAAGCGTTATGATGCGGAAGACAAAGAGACGTATATCATAGGAAGAAACACAGAAAAACTATCCGCACTAGCAAAACAACTCTCTCATAACGTCGGCTATCAAGCTTGCAACCTCTCATTACATCAAGATGTGAAACACCTATTTGATGGGATGAAACAGCCGCCTGAAATGGTCATTCATAGTGCAGGAAGTGGTTATTTTGGCGAACTGGAAGAGCAGGAGCCGGAAGAGATTCAAAAACTGATTGATAATAACCTGAATTCCGCCATTCATGTATTAAGAGAGTTAGTAAAGCGTTACAAAGATCAACCGATAAAAGTGGTCATGGTTATGTCTACTGCTGCGCAACAGCCTAAAGCGCAAGAGTCTACGTATTGCGCTGTGAAGTGGGCTGTCAAAGGATTAATCGAGTCGGTTCGTTTGGAGTTAAAAGGAAAGCCAATGAAAATTATCGCGGTTTATCCTGGTGGAATGGATACGGAATTCTGGAAAACAAGCGGCAACACGATTGACACGAGTCACTTCATGCAAGCGGAAGATGCTGCTGAGATGCTCCATACAGCTTTGTCGAGCATTGGGAATGGTTATGTTTCTGATATTACAGTGAATAGAATTTAAAAAGAGTTACGTATACACATTTTCACCTGGATCAGTAGTAGGAAATGGAGCGTACGTTTCTTATGAGTACAGCTTTGTCACACTTTGTGGCGAAATTATCAGCAAACGATAGTTATTTAAGGTATTTCTGCTTGCGCAGGTCAAAAGCTTCCGTATAATGCCAACCATCAAAGGGCAATAGCCCAAAGATGCCGGTGTGGTGAAATTGGTATACACGACGGATTCAAAATCCGTTGCCTTCGGGCGTGGCGGTTCAAGTCCGCCCACCGGTACCATATATAGAAAGGTCGCTCTTATAGCGGCCTTTCGTCGTTTTAGGTGCTTGTAAATATCAAAAGAAAGTTAGCGTTGCCTTTGCGGTGGCGGTAGGAGTGCTTGTCCAATCAACTCTGCCCACGGGTACCATAATTCATATGATAAAGCCTCGACGAAAGTCGGGGCTTTGTTGTATCTAGGGTTTGTGAATTCAAATCCAGAGTGGCGTCAGGAATGCCAGGCCCAGTCAGTCAACTCTTTACTGCTTTCCATTTTTATTTTTAGAAAAGTAAAAAAGCGCGAGGTAATCCCTCGCGCAAGCTACTACATGATAATAGTAGGGAACAGCTTATAGAGCTGTGAACAAGGTGTTCTGTGAGTCAGGTGTCCAATCGGCTTGAGATACGTGTGGCACATTGACGAGATAACGTTTGCCAGAGTACGTCACAACATCTCCCTCTTTATATGAAACATTCACTTCCCAATTTGTTGCCGGATCAGCATTGGTCCAAAGGCTAGAGGTTGGGGAAGGTGCCCAGTCCTGCTGTGCGTTATGGCTAGTCACTGCTTGGTAAACGGTGCCTAAATGTAGGACGTAGTCGCCAGCGTTGTAGCTATGACCAACTTGCCAGTTTGGTGTGTAGTTATCCATCGTATCGAATACATAGCCAGCTTGTTTTGCTAGTCGGATAAATTCCGCTAATTTAGGTAAATTCTTGGTTGCGCCCATTCCTCGCTTACCGTCTTCAAACAAAAACTCATGCGTTAGAATAATGACCTTGTCTGCGTGGAGAGGTGTACCACATGGAAACTCTTGTGCTTTTGAATTGATAGGGTTGATGGTGGTAGGAGCACAGTTGTTCAATGCTGCATCTACGTAACCTAGGAAAGGTTCTGCCTCTGTTAGACTGTTGGCTGGCATTGCTATCCCCCAGTTTTCAGGTGCCCAATCCACATCCCAACCATGTGTTTGATAGCCTTTATTAGCCAGAATGTTTTGTACCGCAATTGAGGCTTTCACACTGTTTGATGGGGCGTTGATATCACAAACGTAGCCTGTTTCCCAAGGTTTAAAGTCATCAGACGTTGCACATAATCCATCTGCTTTGAAGTCTTTAGTCACGCGCCAGCCGTTGGTGTAGGGCAGTCTAGCAAACTCTGTTGCCTTATAATTCGGGTAGCTTGTAATGTTAGGCAGATACTTTTCTAAAACAGATAAGTTTTCTGTAAACATTGAGGCATCGTAAACAGGATCTTGGTACGAGTTAAGCTGGTGGTCGCCGGTAGCATTACATTCTGCTGCGCTATTAGGTCCAAACTCATCAACGCAGTTATGAACCATATGATCGTAACTATGGTTCGCGACAATATGACCAGTGTCTAATGCGAGCTTTAAGGCTTCTAGCGAACGGTCTTCATTCTCATCACCAATTCCGTCTAAGTGCCAAGCATTAAAGTAAAACGTCGCTTTGATATCTTCTTGGTTAAGTACTTGAATAACGTCAATAGATGCATTGATTGGTCCATCATCAAACGTTAGATAAATGGTGCCTTTAGAGTCGGTTTGAGCAAATGAGTATTGTGATAGTGCGGCACTTACAAGCGTTGCAATAGCCAATTTATTAAATTTCATTCTCTATTCCTTTTTAGAAATTAATAACGACGTTGTCAGTAGTAATATATTGATAATTTGAAACCTAATGTGGTGTCTTAATTTATTTCCTGACTTTTATCCTAGACCTAAATAATTACTAAAAAACAGGTCGTATTTTCTAAATTGGGATTGTGTTCACGAATAATGCAACCGGTTGCGCTTTTTTGTCTTGGTTATTTTTGCTACAGTTTTTGCAGGTTGAAATTTACACAACGGGAGTAAGGCTATGAAAAAGATCCTTTTATGCTGTAGCGCAGGGATGTCAACCAGTATGCTTGTTAAAAAAATGGAGCAAGCAGCTGAAAATAAAGGAATTGAGTGCAAAATTGACGCGATGTCAGTGAATGCATTTGAAGATGCAATTAAAGAGTACGATGTTTGTCTTCTCGGGCCTCAAGTACGTTTTCAGCTAGAAGAGCTAAGAAAAACGGCGCAAGAGCATGGTAAAAACATTGATGCGATTTCTCCTCAGCATTATGGAATGATGAAGGGAGAAGAAGTACTAGAGCAAGCATTAGAATTAATTAACTAAACCATAGTTTTAAATTAAAAAAGATAACTGTACATCAAATATAAATATTTGATGCGGGATTCTTTTGCCTAAAATAAGGATGGATTCTATGAAGCTTTATGACGCAATTATAGGCGCAGTCGAAAAGCATATAGCCCCTATAGCAGCAAAAGTGGGGAATCAGCCCCATGTTCGAGCAATGAGAGACGGTTTTATAGTTGCAATGCCGTTTATTATTGTCGGTAGTTTCATTTTGATTTTTGCATTCCCACCATTTGCCGAAGACACGACCTTTACTTTTGGTCGAATTTGGCTCGATTTCGCCACCACACATTTTGATACCATAATGATGCCCTACAACATGTCGATGGGGATCATGACCATTTTTGTTTCGCTCGGCGTTGCTTATAGCTTAGCTAAGGCTTACAAGATGGATGGGATCACGAGTGCTGTATTGTCGCTGATGTCTTTTTTACTCATCGCGGCCCCTGCTAAAGATGGCGCGTTGTCTATGTCACACATGGGAGGAACCGGGATCTTCACCGCAGTGATGTGTGCATTCTTCTCGGTAGAGCTCTACCGTTTTATGAAAAAGCACAATATTACGATTCGTATGCCAGAGCAGGTGCCACCGGCGATTGCACGATCATTTGAAGTACTGTTACCAGTCTTAGCGATATTTATTACCTTATATCCACTTAGCCTTTTCGTGCAAACCCAGTACGACATGCTGATTCCAGATGCGGTCATGGCAGTCTTTAAGCCTTTAATTAGTGCGTCTAACTCATTGCCTGCCATTATTGGCGCTCTATTGCTTTGCCAATTACTTTGGTTTGCGGGTATCCATGGTGCTGCAATTGTTGTGGGGCTGCTTTCTCCAATTTTCTTGACCAACATTGGTGCCAACATCGAAGCCTTTGTTGCAGGTGAACCGATTCCAAACGTATTTACTCAGCCTTTCTGGGATTTTTACATCTTTATCGGTGGCTCTGGTGCAACACTTGCTCTTGTTATGCTGATGTCATTTAGCCGTTCTGTTCACCTCAAGAGTATTGGTCGAATGAGTGCGGTGCCTGGCTTCTTCCAAATCAATGAGCCTGTGATCTTCGGTAGCCCAGTTGTAATGAACCCGACCTTGTTTATTCCGTTTGTCTTCGCTCCAGTCATCAACGCTACGATTGCGTACTTTGCTGTGCATGTCGGCTTTGTGGGCATGGGTGTCGCTACAACGCCTTGGACAACACCAGCACTGATAGGTGCTTCGTGGGGCAGCGGTTGGACCTTTGCTCCAGTATTGCTCGTCATTGGTTTATTGATTCTTGATCTAATTATCTACTTCCCATTCTTCAAAATGTTTGAGAAGCAAATGTTGGAGCAAGAACTACCGACGACGAAAGAAACTAAAGATGAGGCGCAACCTTCAGGCGAAGGTGTTACTGCTTAACGGTGCTTAATGGGCCGCAATTACCGCGGCCCGATTTTCGGAGAGAAAATGATGGAACAAGAATTGGTTGTGATGGAGATCATCTGTAATGCTGGCGAAGCCAGAAGTTTGAGCTACGAGGCGTTGCGTTTATCTAGAGAACAAGATTTTGATGCGGCTGAGGAGAAGCTCTCTCAAGCAAGAGAGTGCATTAACAAAGCCCACTTAATTCAGACTCAGTTGATTGAGGAAGATCAGGGGGAAGGGAAAGTCCCGATGACGTTAGTGATGGTACATGCTCAAGATCACTTAATGACCACGATTTTGGCTCAAGAAATGGCTGTAGAAATCGTTGCACTGAACAAAAAAATCTCGAACAAATAAGGGGAGAAAAATGTCTAGAGAGGCGATCAAACTTGCCATTATTGGCGGTGGTAGTAGTTATACCCCTGAACTGGTTGAAGGGGTTATTAAGCGCTTAGAATATTTACCCGTTAAGAAGATTCATTTTGTGGACATTGAGTCAGGAGCTGAGAAGCTTGAGATTATCAAAGGTCTAGCGCAGCGAATGGTTGATAAAGCAGGTGCAAAGATTGAGATAAAAGCAGACTTTGATCGTCGTGCTGCGATAAAAGATGCGGACTTTGTGATGACGCAGTTCCGTGTGGGTGGTCTTGCTGCTCGTGCTAATGACGAGCGAATTCCAATTAAATACGACGTCATCGGCCAAGAAACAACAGGCCCTGGTGGGTTTGCTAAAGCACTGCGAACCATCCCGGTTATTCTTGATATATGTAAAGATATTGAAGAGTTGGCACCCAATGCATGGATGCTCAATTTCACCAACCCTGCGGGTTTGGTCTCTGAAGCCGTCAGTAAGTACACCAAAGTAAAGAGTATTGGTTTATGTAATGTGCCGGTTTCGATGGAAATGATGATCGCAGAAATGATGGAGTGCGAGCCAAAAGAGCTACAACTGGAGTTTGCCGGATTAAACCATCTCGTTTGGGTGCACAAAGCATGGCTCAATGGAGAAGATATTACTCAAACGGTATTAGAGAAAGTCGGTGATGGTGCTAACTTCAGCATGAAGAACATCTGGGAAGAACCGTGGGATCCAGCATTTTTAAAAGCGCTGGGGGCGATACCATGTCCTTACCATCGTTATTTCTATCAAACCGATGCTATGCTCGCTGAAGAGAAACAAAGCGCGGGTGAAAAGGGCACTCGTGCTGAGCAGGTAATGGAAACAGAAAATGCGCTATTCAAGCTCTATCAAGATCCTAATCTCGATCATAAGCCGAAAGAGTTAGAAGAGCGGGGTGGGGCTTATTATTCAGATGCATCACTAAACTTGGTTGATTCAATTTATAACAATCGTAATAGTATTCATGTTGTTAACGTCTTAAATAACGGAGCGATTAACGGCCTCCCCGACGATGCTGTGATTGAGTGTAGCGCGGTGATTGGTAGTTGGGGCGCGAAACCTCTTGCGGTTGGTGAGCTGTCAAACAATATCAAAGGATTACTCTATCAAGTCAAAGCATATGAACAGTTGACAATAGACGCTGCTGTTGAAGGTAATTATGACAAAGCGCTCATGGCATTAACCAACAACCCATTGGTGCCAGACATTGGTCGTGCCAAGTCAATTCTGGATGATATCCTAGCGGTGAACGCTCCGTATTTACCTCAATTTAAACTAACGACGTTGTAGTACTAAGGAAGGGCGCCAATGAAAGTCATTTTTAATGCTGATGATTTTGGTTTAACGAGAGGTGTAAATAACGGCATCGTAAAAGCTCATCAGCAAGGTGTTGTTCATTCAACCACCATGATGGTCGGTATGGATGCTGAGAAACATGCTTTAGAGTTGGCTCGCCATAATCCAGACTTGAGAATTGGCGTTCATCTTAGGTTTACAGCGGGAGTGCCTCTAACTGGGCACCCTAATTTGACCAACGGTCGAGCGCATTTTATCAAATACGACGAACTGTGGGGTAAGCAGGACTTCGAAACTCAGGTCATTTATGACGAAGCAAAAGCTCAGGTGGAACATTTTTTATCGCTTGGGTTAGAGCTAAGCCACTTAGATAGCCATCATCACGCGCATACTCACCCTCAAATTTTGCCCGTTATTAAAGAGGTAGCGAGTGAATACCGAGTGCCACTGCGGGGCACTGGCTTGTGTCAAGAATCGATGACAACAAGGTATGTCTTTACTGACGAGTTTTACGATCAAAAAGTAAGTTTAGATGGTTTGATGGCGCATTTATTGAGTCTAAAGACAAACTATGATTTGGTTGAGGTGATGTGCCACCCGGCAGAGGCCGATCAAGCGCTGATTTTAAAGAGTGGTTATGCGCTTCAGCGAGAGCTAGAGTTACAAGTTCTAACCTCTCCCATTTTAAAAGAACAGTTAGCTCAACATGGTATAGCTGTCACGGATTACTCTGAGCTCGTTTCTACCAATCAAATGGTCGGTGTATGATTAAAGGCTGCCAGCTTCGCCCCCTATAAGCACCTTACGAATTGCTGGCAGCCGTTCTACACAAACGGATATTTAATAACAATTGCAGTTGGACCCAATAGCATTATGGCAAGGATTAAAGATGTCGCCGAACTCGCCGGTGTAAATCGCTCTACCGTTTCTCGAATCATTAATGGGGAGGGGAAGTTTCGCGAAGAAACTCGAAAAAAAGTAGAGCAAGCTATGGCGCAACTGAATTATCGCCCGAGTGCGATTGCTCGTTCACTCGCAACCTCATCCAGTAATATGGTTGGCTTATTGGTGACTTACTATACGGGGGGCTTCTTTGGAGAGATGATGGAGCAGGTTCAGACTGAGCTGGATATTCATAAAAAGTTTCTGATTACCGCTCAAGGACATCATTCTGCAGAAGGTGAAAAGGAAGCCATTCAGCGTTTTAATGATCTGCGTTGTGATGGCTATGTCCTCCATAGTCGTTATTTGTCAGATGATGATTTACGTGAATTAGCAAAACAGCCTACGCCTTTCGTTCTTCTGGATCGCTATGTTGAAGGAATAGAAGAGCGTTGCGTTACTTTTAATCATCATCATGCAAGCCGTATTGCCGTCGAGCATCTTTTAGCTGGTGGTCATAGAAAAATCGCCTGTATTACCGGTCCATCCCAACGTCATAATAGTTTATTAAGAAAGCTTGGGTACGTTGATGCGATGAAGGACGCAGGTATCGATATTGACGAAAGCTGGTGTGAAGAAGGGAATTATGGTCGGCAAAGTGGTTATGATGCAATGGCTGCAATTTTACAACGACACCCTGAAGTTACTGCAGTCTTTTCTTGCAGTGAGGAAATGACGGTCGGTGCAATGCAGTACTTACACGAGCACAATATTTCAGTACCGGAGCAAATCTCTTTAACTAGCTTTGACAGTGTCGACCTTTGTGAAAGCCTTTATCCTACAGTGTCGGCAGTGCACTTTCCTATCAGTGATATGGCCCGTGTAGCGGTACAAACATTAATGGGATTAGTCAAAGATCAAGAAATAATAGATAAGCCAACGTTCGAGGCTCAGCTTAAAATACGCAAAGCAGATCGAACCTTAAAGTAGCTTGCTTTTGCTCATTAAATGAGTCATTAGAAATGACCATCTGATGTTTTGATACTTACTGATGAATTTATTCACAAAATTTACTAGTATTCTAACTCTCTTAGGCAACGTAAATCAGTAGTGAATAAGTGGCAGCCATTAAACTTACGGTCGATCGTATTCAACCCGGATTACATATCCGTCTTCCGCTAAAGTGGAACGATCACCCTTTTCTACTCAATAGTTTTAAGATTAAAGATCAAGAACAAGTCGAGATGATCCGTCACCTCGGTGTAAAGTTCGTTTACTTTAATCCAGAGCAAAGTGATGCCGCACCACTTCCAGTCGACCAGATACAAGCTGATAGAGTAACGAATGAAGCGTCGCTAGATCATGAAACTCAAAAACTTTGGCAAGAAAAACAAAACCGCATAGAAAAGTTAAGTGCGTATCGTCGACGCGTTATCCAGTGCGAAAAAGAGTTTGAGCGCTCTCTTGCGCGTATGCGCTCGGTCATGACGAAAATTCGTAATCGGCCAACAGCTGCCGTTGATGAAGCGAAGCTTCTTATTGAAGATATCGTCGAGAAGTTAATGTGTGATGATAATGTCACTCTACACCTGATGAACGGTAAAAATGAGTTTGAAGATATTTATTTCCATTCGTTGAACGTTGCTGTTATCGCCATGATGATTGGCCGTGCTAAGGGGTACTCAGCTGCGCAGTTGAAAGAGCTTTCATTCTCAGCGCTATTCCACGATATCGGGAAAATAAAAATTCCTACCGCAATATTAAGAAAGCAAGCACCGCTGACGGAACCAGAAACTAACTACTTAAAGTTGCACACCAAATATGGAGTAGACCTTGCGAGCCAAATAGAAGGTTTTCCCGAAGTTGCAAGAGTTGTGATTGCACAGCACCATGAACTAAGAGATGGGTCTGGCTATCCCAAAGGTCTGAAAGGAGATGAGATCAACGAGTTTGCTCAAATTATTGCTGTAGCTAACGCATTTGATAACTTGTGTCATACACCTATAGTCTCAGATCAAAAAATTCCTTATACCGCACTCTCTCATTTATATAAGAACTGTAAACACCTATATAAAGAAGAAAACCTGAATATCCTGATTAAGTTTATGGGCGTGTTTCCTCCAGGCACTGTGGTTCAGCTTTCCAATAATATGGTGGGCTTGGTTATCTCAGTGAATGCATCGCATCTATTATTCCCAAATGTATTGGTTTACGACCCATCAGTGCCAAGGACGCAGGCGCCAATCATTGATCTTGCATCAAAGGATATAAAGATAGTTAACGCGATTCATCCGTCTAAATTGCCGGAGAAAATCAAAGAGTATCTTAATCCGCGTTCACGCATTTCTTACTTCTTCGATAGTGATGAGTAGTTATCCACAGGTTTTTGTGGGTAAGCTGTAGAAATCTTGAGTGTTATTTCGGGGTAATTTTTGGGTTGGATGGAAAGTATCCACTTGGCATGTTTTTTTAGAAAAAATGTACTTTTAGTATTGCCAAAGAAAATCTTCTCCCTATAATGCGCATCCATCGACACGGCAGACACCACAAGGCTTCAGCAATGCCGAAGAGGTAAAAAGGTTCTACGAAAAATTAGTTGAAAAAAGTGTTTGACACTAACTACCAAATCGCTAGAATGCACCTCCGCTTTGAGAGAAAAAGTTATCGCAAAGCAAGCTCTTTAACAATATAGACCTATCAATCTGTGTGGGCACTCGTTGATGATAATCCAATTAGAAACTTCGGTTTCAAATTAGGTTTCAATGAAACGAAGTGACCATTGAATCTTCGGATTCAGCACAGTCAATTCAAACATTACTTATGTAATGTTCAGTATTCATTGAGCCGAACAAAATCTTAAATTGAAGAGTTTGATCATGGCTCAGATTGAACGCTGGCGGCAGGCCTAACACATGCAAGTCGAGCGGAAACGAGTT
>NZ_JAMPZF010000030.1:0-128748 GCF_024747315.1 Vibrio sp. HS-50-1
GCATTTTTTCGAGCATCTTTAATAAAGATATGCACTGCCCCCGACTCTGTTTCCTTACGCAAAATGTCAAACAACTCAGTTGCCTCAACTAGTTGACTTAATGTAGTGAAACCATAGTTCTTTGAGCTGAAGTCTGGATACTGACGCTTTATTAAACTGCCACAATGCCCTAAAAACGACCAACCATCTTCATCTTGGTACTCACTAGCAGCACCTCGCAAGATATTGAGAAGTTTAGTGTCTTGGCGTAATTTCCTACGAATGGATTTACTGTCATTCTGGGATGATTTTTCATTCGTGCTATTGGTTGAAGGCTGCTCTTCTTTAGGGGCATATCTTTCTTTGAGCACCTCCGTATACATGAAATCATCACAAGCATTGCGAAATGCCACAGGCGTCATTTTTTTACCAACGCCAAAAACATATATCTCTGACTCCTTTAGCCTTGAAGCCAGTTTAGTAAAATCACTATCACTACTTACTAAAGCAAAGGCGTCATATTTGTTGGAGTAAAGGAGATCCATTGCATCAATAATCATTGCTGCATCAGACGAGTTTTTACCTTGAGTGTAGGAAAACTGTTGTACCGGATTTATCGCCAGCTCATTTAAAGGTTGCTTCCAATTTTTCAAGCACTCAGAACTCCAATCCCCATAAGCCTTTTTAACGAGTATGTGCCCATGTTTAGATAGCTCCTTTAATACTGCATCTAACACGGAGTATTGAGCATTTTCGGCATCGATTAAGACCGCAATTTTTTTCTCTGAATTTATATCTATCAATCTCTTTTCCTTAGGTGTGCTGAGATACCCTGATGCCTAACGCCCAATTAAGGTGTGAAGCACGCATCCACAACACTCAATTTGAACACTTTAATCACTAAACTTAACCCAAAACGAAAATGCCTAGCGTGCTGAATCACTCTTAAATTGTTTGTTATGTTTATTTAGTAGTTAAGTAGTTTATGATCTTAGGGTCTCTAAACATTGCTGAAACTGCATTCGCCAATGAGTAATTACTTGCATGTTGAACACCAAGTGCGCTTTCACCAAATGCAGTATAAGTTGCTTTATATTGACCTTCCGTTTCTACAGAAACGACTGTTTCACAACCCATAGAAAAAGATCCAGATTGATCACAACTAAATTTATCCACCGATATATTCAACTGCTTGGTTGCTATTGGAGAAATGATAGCTTTACGTTTTATTAGTTCTTTCTCAGCCACTGCAATTACGGTATCAGTCAACTCTTTCTTCGAGCCTGTGAAGGCGACAGTTTTTAGATCGACCAAGAGTAAAGTGTCATCATTCTTTTGTTCATTAACGATAGATACTGAATCATTAACATTAAATTCAATGAATGGTTGAATTTCCGTAACATCCACTTTCGGATCTAGCGGGACTGTCGCGCAACCAACTAGCGCAATTGATGCAAATGTGAAAATAAGTTTATTTTTCATACATTAAGCCTGATTAATAATAATATTATATGATACAGCACACATTGAAATTATCAAAAACATAACGCCGCATTAAGGTGTGAGCGGCGCTTGGCTATACTTGAGCGAAGCGAAACTGCCAAGCGTTGCGAATCACTCTTAAATGCTTTGTTAGGTGCGTGTTACTGAATGCACAACTTCTTCAAAAGGAGGACTTTCAAAGTTAAAAGTGATGTGATCATCTGACGTGCCATCACTGTCAAATACGTAAACAGAGCCATTATCTCTTGTTAGTAGCTGTGATGATTCATTTTCAGGCCAGAATACAGCAATTCGGTATTCACTTTCTCGTTTGTAAGGCTGCGCTGGTTTAACAAACACTAGCTGTTCCTGTGATAAATCGAAAATTTCATTTTCATGCTCATAGTAATGTATTGGACCAGAGACTACCTTTAAACCTAAGTGTTTATTAGCAGTTTCAATTAGCATTGCTAACTTTTTAGTATCAATGGCAATACAAATATCCGCGTCAAATAGGTTAAATAGCTCCTTACTATTGCCTTTATTACTCAGGCAAAGAACATGACACCGTCTAGGAGACTGCGAGAAAGTTATTGGGTTATGCGGTATAACTTTGAAATCTCGACCCGCCAAAGTAACCTTAGTTATTGCGTCGGGCGAAAGCTGAATAGATTTTCTAGCTTCATTATCACAAATGTTTTCATTTTCGAGTTTATCCATTGTGAACAAATCTCGAAACCATAAGCCCTCACCCGTTTCAGCGAAGTGCCCAAGATACTGACTTTTTCCATAGAGATATTTTATCAATGAATTTTCCTATTACCGCTAAAGCACCTAACGCCGCATTAAGGTGTGAGCGACGCTTGGCTATACTTGAGCGAAGCGAAAATGCCAAGCGTTGCGAATCACTCTTAAATGCTTTGTTATGAATTTTTATTTCTCATGAAATACTCATAGTTTAACAAGCACTTAATTAACTGATTTAGAGAATGCATTAAACGATACGAATCTAGTATTTTGCGTGTAAAACCTAAAAAGTAAATTTCATTTGGTTTTTCCTGCTTCATCCCCTCCTGTCTAGGGAAGTACGTTACTTTTTGAGAAACTTCATCATATTCAGCCTTATAGTGTGCAACCGCATTTCTCAACTGATTATCAGCGACACTCTTTGAGATCGGTAGCCAAGTATCATCAATGAATTCGAGTTTCTTACCAAATGGCTTATTCGCAAAGTCGTTAAGATTTTTAATCTTCTCATCTGAGAATTTATTGTGGTCACTACGTTTTAATAAATTATTAACACCGGCTACGAGCACAATTTGTCTGGATATTATCTCTGAAATGTCTTTATAAAGATCCTTATAATTTTTGAATTCACGTGAAGACACGCGATAAGGAACTTGCTCATTTCCATCGACATAATCTTTATCGTAGTCTAGAAATAGTGCAGGTCTGAGGGCTAGTTCTAGCTCCAATATTCTCGGATAAATCTCAAAGCAATCCTCTTGAAGATTGAAAATAAATTTAGATTCAACTATTTCTTTAACAAATGAGTCCATGATGTTTTTGTCTTTTTTGACAATATCATTGAACTTAGTAAGGTACAGACTGACATCTTCAGCATTAGATGTTGGGGTTGAAAACGGATAAAAAACCTTCGCAATAACACAATACATCATCATATTAATGTCACAGTCTTTAAACGATTTAGCAGGTTCATCAAACTCTTTCTCCGCAAGATCAGAGAGGACTTTGTTTCTTTTTCTCTTGTATAAGTTGACCAAGCGCTCAATGACTTCATGCTTCTTGTACAACTGGTTCAACGAATCGAGTCTAAAGTTGTGGATTTGAAAATTTTCACGTCCAATACGACCAATAGCTCTAAGAAAAGGTGTCTGCCCCATCACATAAGGCTCAAATGACACTGGAAAATCAATATGCAAGTCAATAAATGGGTTTTCACCAGTAAAGTGCCCATCCAATGGGTAGCTTTCTGCGCCGTACATCTTGGGCTGTTTACCCTGTTCAACAGTTACTTCTATTCCAGATCCACAAGATGGGCAGGCAAACCTAAAAGGCTGAACATCTCGGTTAGACATACCAAAACGGCAATCAACTAACCCTCCACAGGTTGTACATTTTAATCTTTCATTAAAGTTCACTAATTACACCTTACCTAAAAATTTCATAACGCCCAATTAAGGGGTGAGCAACGCTACCACCCAACCTAAAGCATTGTACCGTAACCACTAAAATTGAAGTAGAAGCCAAAATGCCAAGCGTTGGGAATCCCTCTTAAATTGCTTGTTATGTTCGTAGCCATTTGTACATGACATGGCTATCAACTAACCCTAGATGAGCATGCTTATATGCCTTGGGAATTGTACCTATGATTTGAAACCCTAGCTTCTCCCAAAGCTTCACCGCAACTTCATTGGTAGAGACCACGCTGTTAAATTGCATGGCATCAAAGCCAAGTTCTAGAGCAGTTTCCTGAGAATGTTCACACATAAGACGTGCAATGCCCTTACCTCTAGCTTTGCTAGAAACCATGTATCCACAATTACATATATGGCTACTTGGCCCCATTGCATTTGGCTTGATGTAGTAAGAGCCCAGTACAACGTCATTTTCTACGAAAACAAAAGCTTTCAGGGGAGATTCACACCATAAAGCAAATGCTTGTTCTAGCGTCATATTTGGGTCAAAGGCATAAGTTTCTTGTGCCTGGATTACCGCAGAAAATGTTGGCCAAAACGACTCAAAATCGGCTTTTGTGATTTCCCTAATCATGAATTTCCTCCTAGAACATAACGCCCTGTTAAGGGGTGAACAACGCAATACCGATGCCGCCGCATACCACCTTAATCACTTAAACCAACGCATAGTGAAAATGCCACGCGTTGTGAATCCCTCTTGAACAGTTTGTTATATGCGTACTGGCACCGATCACCACACATGCAACTTAAAGTAAACCAAGAAAGATGCTATGAGAATAAGACCACACCAAGCGAAAAATACGAAGGCTTTCGCCTCAGTTTCTGCTTCTTCCATATCTGGAAGTAAAGCCATGAAATAGCATCCGATTGGAACTAATTCGTACATTTTACCTGCATATTGGTTATTCATGCCTAAGAAAGGTGGAACATACAAATACAGAGCTGAATAGCTGACAAAAAAGATAGTAACTAAAATTCTATTCCAACCGATCTCTTCGCCTTCTTGGTATAGCTTAAATAACAGGTAAATAGCACCCAATATTGCTAGTATTAAAAACATCCTGTTCAGAAATCCCTAAAGCATATAACGCCCTGTTAAGGTGTGAGCAACGCAATACCGATGCCGCCGCATACCACCTTAAACACTAAATTCAACGTATAGTAAAAATGCCACGCGTTGCGAATCACTCTTAAACAGATTGTTAGGTTTTGTTACTTGAGGTTTTTTAATAGTTCGCCAACTTCTTTCTTTGCTAAGATGTCATGAGCATCAAATATAGGATCTTTGCTAATCTCTATTTTTCTGCCATTGTGATACTGCTCCTGAATACACAGTTTAACTTGGTTACAAAAACTAATTACACCCTCTAGCTCTGTAATATTAGTTTTTCCAAACAACTCATCTCCTTTGCCTATTTTAGAAAAGTCCTTGTGCGCCATCATCTTGTTTCTAATTGGTTTATAGTTTGACTGATAGATTCTCTTATTTGTTTCAATATCCTTTTTGAGTCTATTAATATCACCTTGATTAGGATAATACGCAGAGTTTAAGTACCCCTCCAACCAATCAGGCTCTTCAACACGCCCCTCCATTTTTCTAGACTTAAGATTCTGACGGTCAAATTCGTGAATGTTTTTAGAACAGAAACGAGCTAGTTTATGGATTGAAAAGGATTTGCCACTGGTATCAAAAATGCGCCCTAAGGAGATAAACGTGGTCGTTTGCAAAGAATGCAAGAAAATATTCCAGCTAGATGGAGTCCTATTCATCGCAGCAATGACACCTTTATCTTCAAATGCAACAGAATTTATATACTTCCATGTAAAATGAGCTTTGGTCAGAATAGCCACCTCGTTTGCATACTCTTTCAAATAGTCATCTATGCTTTTCATTATTACTCCAAAACTTGAATAAAAACCTAACGCTTTTTATAAGGCTTTTAGCCGCCTTTCATACTCCTATCATGCTGACTTTCCAATTACAGTTCAATTGATAATCAATAGGTTAATGAGATGTAATGGGTATTAGATTGCAAAATGAAGCATAATTTTAAAATGCTTACATCGACACACCCTCGGATAACTATAGGTAAGAGAAGCTTTCATCCAAAAGAAGTTAATTAGCTTCAGTGATAACAAACAATGGGACAGTAATGAGTTAGCCAAATTGTGCCCCCTAATTACCTTGAATTGTACAGATAAACATTACCATAAAGTTCGACAGAGCTAGAATCCAAAGAAACGTTACAAGACAGTGACGTAATCGAGCTTTAACGTTAATATTAGGCCTACTCCAACCCATCCTTAAAGCGCTGCTCCAATCATGGAGTGGTCATGACATTACAGACTAGCCGAAAGCAAGTGCCAGTCAGTGTAGAGCGCCTTAGCAAACTTGCGCCTAACTGGTCATACGCGAACAACATTCTTAACTTTGGTTGCGGTAAGTTTCCCGACCTAACAGAAGAATGTCTTACTAACTGCCACAAGCATAGCATGACGGTCACTCACTTTGACCCGAGCTCAAAAGCCAAAGGCGTAGTGAGCAATATTGCCGAAATTGACAGCTCAAAACGCCGTTTTTGCGTCATGTTGTGCGCGAACGTGCTTAATATGCACAAAGACCTCGATGCAGCGATCGCAGACATGGCCAAGATTGATTTTGATTGCGCGGTCATTCAAATCTATGAGGGCAACCGATCCGGTAAAGGCCGCAAAACGCGAGACGGCTACCAGCGCAATGAGCCAGTATCGGCTTACCTCCCTATCCTAACGAGCAACTTCCACAAGTTCGATGTGACCTTACACCGAAGTGATAAGTGCATCACTATCGTAAAAGGCCGTAAGTATTACGAGCTGGACGATTTGGAGGACTAAGCATGCAACTGGATGAGACGTTCTTTGAAATCCCATGCGATGTAGTGACATTCGATGGCAAGGTGGAACACACCGAGCTAACCGACATCGATCGTGCGGTGGCTGCTTTTTTCCAGAACGTGCTTGATTCCTTAGTTGTGGCTGACACTAAGCGTCGAGAGAACAGTGAGTTTTCTCGCTTTGTTGGCCGTGATAAGTCGAGAAAGATTTATTACGGCAACTTTACCGATCCAGTGTCATTCCTATCTAAGTTGACAGCCAAACTAGGTGACAAGGTGAAAGCAAACCGTAATGAGCTTTTACCTGTTTGCTACATCACGCGCGATCCGGTGATTGGGTTTGTTGATGGCGCGGAGTACGTCGATATTGCTGACTATGGCGAACTGGCCAATGAACAAGGCCAGCCTTATGCCGTGATTAATAAGTCCTTTGTCGCGCTTACCTACCGCATTAATGCCCTAGCTTGGAACCAGTCTACCCTTAGCCGCCTAGCGCTAGGTTTAATGGTTTGGCTACGTCATACCAAGGGCAAGCGTAAGCATGTATTCAGAGCGAAAACCATGCTCGCGGGTACTGAAATGGAAATCAGCATCGAGATACGTGGCCGTAAAGATGCGATGACCGAACCCGCCGAAGTAGACCATGAAAATACTCGCCTGTTTGCTTCCTCAATCTCTTTTGAAGTGATTGCAGAGGTTTATGAGGCCGAGTCGATCACTGTCCGTCAGGGTGCGATTGGTGTGGGAGGTCGAGTCATTGAGTAACAAAGAATACTTTCTCGCCCAAAAAGTTGTCACCAACGAAAATGACATCCCTATCGAGCACATTCATTCGTTTACCTACATTGAGTGTGCTTCGATGGACGGCAACAAGCTGGTTATGGAAATCATGGATCAGGCTGCCGTTTATCGGGATGACTACGGGATTAAGCGCGGTTCAGAGATCGAGGTCACGATGGCCGATGTGAACGAGCGAGGCGATCAGGTTTGGATTGAAAAATTCATTGTGGCCAAGTCCACCAGCGCTGACGGTATGCTTACCGTTCAAGCATTCCAAAAGGATGCGCACCTACTTAAAGAGCCAGTCACAACGCCTCGATTCTTTGTTGAAATGCAGCCTAAAGACATTCTGGCCGAGCTGTTACCCGAGCTAAAAATCGAATGTGACAGCTTTGAGCGTGGCGCTACGTACCATTTAAATGCTGGTGGTACTAAGTCTCGCTTAATTCGAACAATGGCCAGAGATTACGGCTCAGTGGCGTTTATCTGCCGTGGTGTTATGCACTTTAAGTCGCTCAAGAACATGGATATGAGCGAGCAATTCAAGCTGGAACAGTCGAATCCAGAGGAAGCAGAGCACAGCATTGCAAACTACTCCATTATCGGAGAGGAAGCCCTGTTTGAGCGCGTTCTTAACCGTAACTATGCCTCTTGGGATACCGTCGAGGGCTTCCAAGGCGGTAAACGTTCGGGCGCTATGGTTATGGTTAGCGTTCCACAAGCCAAGGCGCTGAATAATCAACACATGGCCATCATCCCTATTTTGGATGTGGAACTTACCGGAAATACTGCCTTTACGCCTCTTTCGGTGTGCTCAGTGCTATTCCATAAACGGCTACCCGCTACCGAGCTGGATGAGTCCATGCCAGAGAAACAAATCATGAACCGTGTCGCCCATTGCCAACGTGGGAACCGGTATCAGTGTCGTATCGAGTTGGGAGTACGCAACCTATGAGCGATTCGTCAGAGAACAGAACACGCACCAACGTCACTAACCGCTTGTTTGGTAGCTATCAGGCCGAGGTGGTCAATCCTGTCCATCCGAAAGGCTTGTACATGGTATCCGTTCGCTTGCTTGGTTATTGGGATGCAATCCCCGATAAGGATTTACCTTTTGCCGAGTTTCTACTGCCATTAGGTGCAAAACCGAGTGGTGGCCATGCAGTGCCAGTGGAAAAAGGGGATCTGGTTTGGGTGGATTTTCCTCGTAATGGTGATACCCGTTATCCCCGTATTACCGGATCGCTTTACTACGCGCCTAACTATGAGTCGTACCTACCAAGCGAGGTGAACGGAGAAGCCTATCAGCCTAAACGAGCCGAGGGTGAACCCGAGCCACCAGCCTATGACCGCAAAGATGCGCTCTTTGTGCGATTTGGTTTGCGCGAGCTCATCACGCATCAAGGCGGCTACTCAGTAACGCATACCCAAAGCGGCACGGCCATTGAAATCACACCAGATGGCCAATGTGTTATCCACGTCGAGGGCAATGCGTTTCGCAGCTCAACAGGGAACACATTGGAGCAAATCGGAGGCGCACTAACTATCAAAGTGAAAGGCGATGCGAACATCGAAGCGGGTGGTAATGCAACCGTAAAAGCCTCCGGTAAAGCCAACCTAGAGGGCAATGAAGTGACCATTAAAGCGAGTGGTAACGTCAATATCGATGCTGGTGGCCAGTTCGCTGTTAAGGCTGCCGCAGCTCCATTTACATTAGGGTAATGCACTATGCCAGCCGTAGGAATTGTAGGGAGTGTGGATAGTGGTCATGGTGGCTTTAGTCCAGGTGTTTTTGTTTCTGGCCAGCCACTACTGACCGTGAATGGAATCAATGTATTAGGTACGGGCGATATATCCGTCATGCACGTAAAACCAGATAACCCGCCGCACGTAGGCGTTATTACTGGTAGTTCAAAACTTACTGTTAATGGCGTTCCGGTCGCCGTGGTAGGCGATGCCCTTGGGTGTGGCGCTACGCTGGTAAACGGTAACGACTTGATGACGATTGATTGAGGCAATTTGATGTTAGACACACAAGAGCAAATCGAGCAGTTTCGCCAGTTTTTAGACTTAGGCGGCCTCAAGGAAGCGGAGAACCTTACCCGAGGCAAATCCCTTAAGGTGAAGTGTGAAAGCTTGTCAGGAAAACTATCAGGATGCGTGAGCGAGGATATTGAGGACTACCAAGGCGCATCGCAGTTAGTGGCAACGCTTAAGGGTTTGAATGGCTCAGTGAGCGCAACGGTGGCCACGTTAACGCAATGGAATGAGCACCTAGTGTTGATCACCGACCCAACCGACCTCGAACAAGTGTCTATTGGTGTGAACGTCAAACACAAGGTAGATGGCACAGAGGACAATGTACCCGCTCCGAGTATCTTGCCAATTACCAGCAAGGAAGAACTGAAAGCGCTTGAGGCAGTGATCAACGGTCTCTCTGGCCATGTTGATGCGGCCGTGTCCTTAATGGCGCAAATCAATGGCGCGTTAACGCCAGCAGCGCCACCAACGGGCGGTAGTGACTCAGATAGTGGTGGAACCTTGCCGCCGCCAGTCTTACCGCCAGAACTGGCTAACAAGGCCGATGCGCTAAATGAGGTGATGGCTCCCCTTGCTGGTGGCGTGGCCAGCTCAAGCAAGGTGATTGAGGCAATGATCATTGCGTCGAAAGAGGAACGTACCTTAGCGCTGGACTACTTCACTAAAGCGATTTCGTTTACCATTTGTAGCAACCAGACGAAAAAAACGAGCATCAAAGACGCGACAGAGGAGGTGTTTAGACTGTAGAATGTTTTTTGTTGATAATCCCTTTCCTATTCGCACTATAAAAAAGACAAAATGAGTTATTCAGTTTATTTAAACGCATATGAACTATGCGGATTAATGGCGCTTATCATCGTACTAGCAATTAACCTATTTAGAGCTCGAAACGAGCTTAAATCCACCAAGGCGCGACTATCCTTTGTGATACGCAAAAGCCTCAGTGTTGAGGGAGAATACATGTACGATGGGTGCAGAATGAACGTGATATTTGATGCGGTGCGATACAGCGGAAATCAGTTTTACTTGATGCGTAAAGATCAGGTGATGGCCTGCTTCCACGTAGAACCCTATCGAGTTAACCCTGTTCTTGATTACTTCAAATCAAACAAGATAGAGCCCGTTCAAAACCGACCATAATCCAAGCAAAGCCAGCGTTCGCGCTGGTTTTTTTCTAAATTGCAGGCAAAAAAAGCCGCGAGGTAAGTGTTCGCGGCGCAAGAAGCTATTACAAAGGCTAAAAATGAAGTTTCAACGTTAGTTGACACCAGCCGATTGGGATGCCGAGCTGGTAAATAAAATATATTTCCTATTCCGAACATAGTCAATGCCTAACTGCACATTAGTTAAACTAAGTTTGGGAATTTATAAAATGAAAAAAGTCTGCATTGTTGTTGGACATAGCTTTAAAGATGGTGGCGCTTACAATGAAACATTCGGAATAAATGAGTATAGCTACAATCATCCCCTAGCCAGCTTATTGGCCGCCGAGCTACATAAGCGAGACATTCTTCCAGTGATCATGTATCGAGACACCTACTCACGGATGATCGGTGATGTGAACGATTCAAGCGCTGACTATGCCATCGAGTTACATTGTAACAGCGTGGCAAATAAGGACGTTCAAGGCTCAGAGACATTGCATTGGCATAAGTCAGCCAAGAGCCAAGCACTCGCTCTGCGCCTACAAAAAGCGGTGGCTGAACTTATCGGACAGCGTAATCGTGGTCTTAAGCCTATCTCGAACACTGGTACTGATACTCGCGGTTGGCGCTTCTTGATGAAAACCAAAATGCCAGCCGTGATTTTGGAGCCGTTCTTTTTGTCTAACGACGAGTCGTTACAAAAGGGATTGGAACTGCGCGAAAAGCTAGCCGTAGCACTGGCAGAAGCGTTCGCAGAACACATTAAAGAGAGCAACTAATGATGGGACTAGCAAAAGTGTTTACAAGTAGTCTATTTAAGAGCGCCACCACCGAGAAAGTAGGTGGCATTATCCACGAACTGACAGAGTTTGGTGATCGTGTGTTTACCAGTGACGAAGAACGCAAAGAGTTTGCCTACAAACTGGCAGAGCTTGAAGCGGCCAGCTCTAACACATTGGTACGTACTGGACGCGCCGCTATGATGTGGAGCATCGCGCTGGTGGTCGTTTATCAACTCATTGTTCGTGACTTTTTGGCCGTTTTCTATGGTGTTGACCTTCCATGCTTAGAGACTGACACACAAGAGCTACTAAGCAACGTGTTCGGCTTTTTGGCAGGAACCCTATAACAACTGAAAATTTTTTAAATTTTTTTAGATGCCCTTTCCTATCCCCTTTTCTCTCAAAAAAGATGCACGATCAACGACATAGAAATCCCCTGTCGTTACCATTCCCACAAAAGCACACAAAAAGAAATAAATTCATTATATAACAATAATTTAAATGCAATTTTACCCCTATTTTTTTCGCAATAAATCTTAACTACTATCCGAAATTGAGCGAATTTTTACCGCTTTCCTGCGGCTCAACCATTCCGAACACACTCAATTAATAACTAAGGTTTATTTACATGGCAGATAAACGTTCTAACTTCAACAAACGCATTGAGGCGATTCATTTAGGCGCTCAAGCAATGCGTAGTCTGTGTATCGAATCCCAATTCGATTCACAAACAGGCATGTTTCTAACTGACGACAATTCTCGTGGCGCGGCTATTTTGTCAGCCATTGCGAATGAGCCTATGTTCGAGTCAGTGTCTCAAGAAACAGCGGTTGGCATCGTATCAGGCATGCAGTCTGCGGTGCGTGAATACGAAAATACTTACGGCCACCTACCTAGCGATGAGCTAATGGCATCAGCTCACGCAACTATGCGTAACATGATGATGCTAGAGGGTGCTAAGCGTGATGGCTCAACAGGCGCAATGATGCTTGAGTCGATCGGTCAATCTCTATCAACATCTGAGGGTGTTGAAATCCGTGCGAAGATGGTTGGCCTAGTGCTTCCAGTTCTTCTTGAGACAGCAACACTTGACGCTGTAACCATGATCCCAGCGGGTGCGAACGAAGTTGAGATCTTCAAAGTTTACCGCCGCACTGGCTCAAACTTTGGTGACTTCGCAGCGGGTACTGAAATCGACCAAGCAACGGTTGGCCAATACTCGTCTATGCGTCAGCGCTACAAGTTTGTCTCTGAACAGCAACCAGACGGCACTAAGACAACTCACGTCTTTGACTCTAAGACTGACCTACAACACACCAAGTTTGAAATCCCATTCACGAAGACATCTGTTTCCCTATTTATTAACCATAAACGTGTGGCTCGCGACCTAGACAGCAACGGTAGTCAAATAATGACAGGTACTCACAATGGTATGGTTATTAACTGTCAGATAGACCATGCAAAAGGCAAAGTTACCGTCACTCCAACATCAGCCCTACCAGCAGGGACGGTTCTGCACATCGAGTTCGAAGTAGACATTGAAAGACGCCCTGACCTTATCCCAACGATCGACCATGATATGGACTCTCGTATACTGCGCCCACGTCAAAACGCAATCGCAGCAGACGCGACTATTCAAGCGATGTTCACAATGCAACGCGAGTTTGGCCAAGATCTGAAATCTCTACAGATGAGCCACATGCGCAACACATTGGCATCGGAAAAAGCGACTCGCCACCTAGTAGATATGGACTTTGCTTGTACGCGCGAAGAAACATTCAATATCTACGTAGCGGCTGGTGAAGATTGGCGTCTACATCGTGAACGTCTAAACGAAGTTCTTCTAAACGTTTCTACGAAGATCCTACAAGCGACTCGCACAACTGGCATGACAGGTATCTTTGCTGGTACTGGCGCGTCAACAATCCTTAAGTCACTAGGTGCTCCATATTTCGTAGCTCCGGCTAACTACCAACAGAAAAACGCTATCCACTACGCAGGTAAGTTGTTCGGCATGTGGAAAGTGTTCGAGTGTCCGGTAGTGATCGGTACGAACGACATGCTTTGTTACGGTCGCGGTTCTTCTCACTCAGAAGCGGGCTACGTAGCAGGTGATGCAATCGCAGCAACCATGTACACGCATCCAATCGGTAAAGGTCTAGTAGCGTCTAACACGCTATACGAACTGGCCTACGGCGAAATCCATCCATTCGACGGAGAAGACTACTTCTACCGCGTGAAACTTATCGATGAAGCTCCTGTAGCAGCAGCGGCATAAGGCAAGTAAGCGGCAGTCTTACGGGCTGCCGCTCTTGGGGGATTCGATGAAAGAAACGATCGTTTTAATCACCAACCACACACCAAAGGAAATCACGGTTCAGGGTCGCGTTATGCCGCCACTGGCCAAAGATTTCCCTCTCTCAGTTTTCAACGTGAACCGCTTCAAACACGAAGTGGAAGCGGCCTATCCAAACGGCCTCGTTTCGGTTCGCCTTGAGCCAACGGTTCTACCAGAAGTTCAAACGAAACCAGACACAGCCACCAGCGACAAAGGCACAGCGCTATCCGCGCTTGAGCTTAGCGCGAGCGTTGAAAAAGCACTGATTAACCACGGTGTGACAACGGTTGAGCAACTAACCGAAATGACGAAAGACAACGTGATTGCGGTGAAAGGTATTGCTCAAGCGGGTTTGCAAGAAATTGTAGACCAGCTTGCAGCACAGGATCTAACGCTGAAAGAGACAGAAGATGAGTAAGATTGAATTTTCAATGGATAACGTCTCACAAGTTGCGGTTTCGCCAATTAACGCTGACTCGACAACTAAGCAAGGCACTGGCTCTAACCAGCTAGTGTTTGGCGGTGTGATTGTGTCTCAAAAAGGTAAGCCGTTCGAAGTGATTCCGGTAACGGCGGCTAACTTCCTAGACAAGCTAGGTAAGCCTTACCACTCAAGCCTTGGCAAATTGGCTGACGGCATGCGCGTTCTTGATGAAGCCTTGCGCGGCGGTAATGGCCTTGTGGTTCGTGTCGTACCAAAAACGGCAACCTATCCAGCTATCAAGCTAACCAAACCAGCAGACGAAGTGACGATCACTAACGAAGCGATCAACTACTCGGCTGACCTGTCACTTGAAGATGGCGAATTTTTAGCGATCGCTATCAAAGACGGTGCGCAATCCGATAACCGCTCTATCACGCTTGCGAAAGCAGACGAAGCGACTTACGGCGCTGGCATGTTCACTCTTACCCTAGAGGAAGAACAGGCGGCTGGTGGCTCTGTAGTGCTAGAAGAATGGGTTGTATCCCTAGAGCCTACAGCAGTAGACCAAATGGGTAGCGCTGCGTTTATCGAGACTGTTCTTGAAGAACGTTCGCAGTACCTAACTTGTCGCATCGATGCAGAAGTAGCGAAACGCGAAGTTACTGCAATTGCGAAAACCAAATTCACTGGCGCGACCAACGGCAATATTAGCGACATTACGGCTGACGATTACCAGAAAGCAGTGAAAGCACTACGCACTACCGTTTACAGCTATAACTACGTTTGTGGTTTGGGCTGCTACGACACTGCGGTAATCACTGACCTTGCGCAAATCTGTAAAGACAAACGCATTTCTGGCTACTTCGATGTTGATCCTCGCCTAACGCACGAAGCGGCATTGGAGTTCAAAAAAGGTCTGAACTTCAACAACCATCGCGCTTCATTCGTGCATATCCCTTACCAAGCTAAGTGTCGTTTCTACGGCAACATGGCGGTATGGGGCGGCTCGGGTATCGGCTTTGCAGCTAAAGCGCTTGGCGTTGCTAAGACCTCTCCGGTCGGCGGTTGGCACTACACACCAGCAGGTGTTGAACGTGCTGTTATTCAGCGTACTGGCATAAAACCAATCCAAGGTGCTGGCGAGCCTAACTACCTAGAAATGTACAAGGCACGTCTAAACAAACTAGGCACAGACGAAAACGGCAACCTGTTCATTGATGACTCTCTAACGTCATCTGCGGCTGAAAACTACCTACGTTTTGAGCAAGTCGTGTCTATTGCTGACGCTATCTCACGCGACTTCTACGCATTAGGTAATCGCCTAAAACACCAACCTGACGGTGCAACGCTTGAGGGTCTAACTGACGGTATGGCCAGTATCCTAGAGGGCTATGAAGCCGTTGGTGCGCTAGTGACACCTCGTAATCCAGATCAAGACGGCGAAAGCGCTTGGACACTGGAAATCAAGCAAGTCGAAATCGACTACTGGAAAGTCACTTGGTCGTTCTGTCCAACTGGCTCCGCACGTCGAATCCTTGGTGAACCTGTACTAATCCGTTAATGAACAAAGAGCAAGAATAGAATGAAATCAATGTTTTCTGAGGGTTCTGTTCTTGCTCGCCCATTTGTGATGCCACAAGTGGCCGAGCAGGAACAAACTGAAACTGCATTTTTTGAGTCTGTAACAGAAGACCAACTTCTTGAGTCAATCAACCGTGCATCAACCATCATTGCTCGCCAAGACGCAGCAGCGGCTTGTGTTCAGTGGGTTAATGGTGGTGACAGCTCAATCGACAACCTAGACGCAATGCTATTTGGCATGGCTGGTGGCGATGACGATACCGAGCTAACCGATGGCCAAGCAGCGCTCTACGAATCGCTACAGGAAGCGGCTAGTGAGTTTATTGCTCAAGTTGGCCAGCCTAAAGATGGCGACATGCGAGAAGCACTGGAAGATCCAGAAGCGGCAGATCGCATCTTTGAATCCCTAGAGCGTGGCCTAGACAACGTGGACTCAGACGAAGCGATCGCAGAGTTCGCCGTTCGTGAATCAATGATGCTCGAAGCGCTTAAGAAAGTGATCCGTGACGGCAAGGTAACTTACATCAAAACCAATCGCCGTAAGCGCCGTATGAGTGCAGCACAAAAAGCAGCACTTAAGAAAGCGCGCGCGAAAGCTCACAGCTCAGCGGCTAAAGCAGCTCGCAAAAAGTCTAACCGCATGCGCGATTCTCGCGGTATGGACAAGTAAGGGTAAGCAATGGCTGTAATTGTCGGCGTACCTAATGATGATGGCGTATCTATCCACAATAAATGCGCCATTACACAAGTCATAGGCGGTCAAGAGGTTACGGTCATTGGTTACATGACTGATGAGTGTCAGCTTGCCTTTAGAGCGATATGGGAAGCGCCGTTTGAGGGCGATTCCGTGGGTAACATCAATGCCCTAGATAAAACGTCCTCAGTCGCGCAAACCGTGTCGGATAAGACGAGTAAGACACTATGGAACAGTCAACAAGTTTGGCAAGGAAACGAACCGCCAGAAATCACAGCAACGCTGAAATTTGTCGCGTTCACCAATGCCAAATCAGAGGTTAATGATCCCATTAAATACCTGGCTCAGATGATAAGTCCCGAGCTGCAAAATACTGTTCCAGTCAGTTCCGATGGCCTTGGTGGCCGTGTTCCAAGTGATGCGAGATTCAAGATTGGCAAAGCGCTCAATCTACCTATGCGTATTAGCGAGGTGAGTTATGACATTAACGCACCTAAGACGCGAGACGGGAATTTCGCTTACAATACGGTAACTATTACTGCCGCTCCTAAGCAAATGATTAATCAGTCACATATTCCGAACCACTTCCAATAGAATAGGTGTAATTATGGCCGGAGCATTTAACGCAAAAGGCGATATGAATTTCTTAAAACAGAAATTCACTAAGAACATCCAAGCTGGCGAAAAGATGATGGGTACAGAGTTCGAGATGAAAATCGAAGAATACCCTAATCTTAGCGTTTTGGTGCGTTCTACTCAGTTTCCAGCAATGGGTCGTGCAGACGTAGAAGATTTTGGCCAAATGGGCTTGGGCTACATCCAAAATGGTGCGCTTGAGAACAAAGGCGAAATCGCGGTGACGTGCGTAGAAACGATCACAGGTACAGTGCTAGAAATGCTACGTGAGATCGTTCGTGAAAAGAAAATGGTCACTGTCGTTATCGAGTCTACGCCTGAATCAACTAAGGGTAAGGGTGCAACCTCGCATCGATTCCGCTTGGAGCACGTAAAAGTACGTTCAGACGTGATCGACCTATCGACAGAAGATTCAGCAGCACTTGTTAAGCCAGCTATCACACTGCAATACAACTGGGTAGATTTCTAATCGCCAACCAGTCCTATTCTATTCCCTACAAAAAGGCCGCCAGTTTGGCGGCTTTTTTGATGCTCTTAAGCTTTGGTTAGCCTATCTTTCAAGTCGGCTGGTGCAATGTAGGTATTCTCGTTGCCATCCTTTGATTTGAACAGCAATTTCAGCTCCACCAGCTTCTCAAGATACTTGCGCGCAGAGGTATGAGACACGTCAAAATCAGACTGGATTTCCTTAACAGAAAAGACACGTCCGGCTGTTTCTAATCCCTTGGCCAGAATCACAATGTGCGGCAGTTTCAACACGCTCTTAAGCTTGGACTCGTCTAGCAGCTCGCGCACCTCTCTCGTATCTTCAATCTTAGATTTGATGTACTCGTTAAAGCGCTCAATCGCATTGATGATGACCGTTAGCTGGTAGTCCACAAAGTGCGTTAAGTCATTGTCGTCCGTTTCGGTGTAAACGTAGCTTCTAATGTACTTGGTTGGCGCGCTCTTAAGTGGTGCAGAGATCGAGACGTACTTAAAGTTCTCATAACCACGCTTAAGGATGAACCAGTAGAAAAGCGCCCTAGCCGTTCTCCCGTTGCCGTCCATGAATGGGTGAATGTAGCCAATCATAAAGTGCAGAATACAAGCCTTAACGATTGGGTTAATAAAATTGGTGCTGGTGGTATGGTCGGTGTTGGCGAAGTCACATAGTTGCTCAATGAGCTTCAAAACGTGCTCATGTTCTGGCGCTTCGTGAATAATATCGCCAGTGGCCACGTCTCTAACCATGACCGCATCCGTTCTGTATTGGCCAGCAACGTGCTCATTCTCTAACACGCCATTGGTGGCTATTTCATTAAATCCGCTAATCAATTCCGGTGTGAGCTCTACATCCTTGAAATCGTCAGCCATCATGATCAAATGCCAGTTATTGATAATCATCCGTTCGGAGTCATCTTGCGGCTCACGTTCTGTTTCAAGCATTTCCTTGGCCACCTTGCGCGTTGTGGCAGCTCCCTCCAATTGGGCGCTGTTAATGGCTTCTTCCATAATCACGCTTTTCACTAGGTGTGCCTTTTTGTCTTGAGCAGATAGCGGCAAATCTTCTAGTTTGAGCTGTTTATCGATGCGGAATAGCTTAGCGTCGAGACTGGCGGCACTAAGCTTGAATGGATTGCCGTTTTCATCAACAAGCGAAATGTCGTTAAGGCCACGTCTAATTTTTAGGGCATGCCAAGCGTAGCTCTTTTGGTCGCCTTTAAACTCTTTTGAACGGTACTGAAAGTCATTCCAATGCAAGTAGTTACCGCTACTATCAAACCCGTATTTAATTGGGTCTAGCTTGTCGATTAGCTCTACTACTTTAATAAAATCAGTAGGTTTTGCTGGTGGAAGGCCAACCCCCGCAATCTTTTTGCTCATGCCGTGCAACTTTTTCAAAATGTTTAATACATCCAGTATTGCACACAGGCAGTGGGAGTCAATCGCTTATCTATCTAGGAGTTACAAGGGGTGTAATGTTTTGCTGAATACGTTCAATAGTACAGTTGTCCCCTTAACTTGCATCCCAATCGATCAGTATTTTATGCCAGTGATCAACAACTGTCGGTAGACAGTAAAGTTCAAAACCTTTCGAATCGTTGGCTTTTCAGGAAGTCACTCTAAAATTCACTTCGTAACACTAATAAGTGCCCCATTGTTTGTTATCACTGAGGCTAATTAACTTCTTTTGGATGAAAGCTTCTCTTACCTATAGTTATCCAAGGGTGTGTCGATGTAAACAATTTAAAATTATGCTTCATTTTGCAATCTAATACCCATTACACCTCATTAACCTATTGTTTATCAATTGAACTGTAATTGGAAAGTCTGCATGATAGGAGTATGAAAGGCGGCTAAAAACCTTATCAAAATCGTTAGTACGGGTTTGACATCAAAGGTCATAAGTTATGGTATTTATCTGTTTTGGCGCTCGTATTTACACCTTTCAGTTAGTGCCTTTCACGTTCTTTCCGGTGGCACTATATGCGAAGTGTTCGCTTTGATTTCACCGTTTACGGCTTCTAACTCTTATCTTATTTCTTTGGCGCTTCTTCTATTTCGTGGGTTTTGCGAAGTCAGAATTGCCTTTCTTTGGTGTTGCCGTCGAAGTGCGAGGATCGAATCCTTTTCTAATTTGAAGCTTGCAAAGCCGCGCAGTTCAATGCGTTTCTCTTCTAGCCAACTTTCGTCTTTCAATTGGAGTTAAGTTTTGTAGTTGTCCGTCTCACTTCAGTGTTCAAAGTCTTTCATATTATTCCACTTTTCAATATCTTGGAGCGCATAAATAGAAGTAGCACATGTACTAACAAATTGCTTAAGAGTGCTTCGTAACGCGTGGCATTTTTACTATGCGGTGGCTTATGTGATTAAGGCGCTGTGCGGTAGCTTTTGTATTGCGTTACTCACACCTTAGCAAGTCGTTATAGCAATTTAAGGATGAATATGTCTGAAAGCTCACGAATTGAACAGCTAAACTCGGAAATTGAGTCTTATTTAAGTTATAGGGGTCAATTGGTTGAGGGTGAAACCAAGGTTTCTGAGGGGCTTGATAAAGCTGTGCTTGCAATTTCAAGTGCGGGTCTAGGTTTAACATTTACCTTGTTTGATAAACTTTACATTGAAGGTAATGTTGATAGCCTGATATTTGCAAAATCGAGCTGGTTATTGTTCGTAGTCTCGGTGTTCTTTGTTTTATCTAGCCTGTTGTTTTCAGGATACCTGTATTATAGAAATAGAGAGCTTTCAGATAGCATTATTCAAAACAGAATAAGTATTATAAGTGCGATTCAAAGTGAAGGTGATGAGGTTCCTGAAGAAGCTGTGTTTTCTGAGAATAAAAAACTAGTTCTCGTTGCCCGTCTCTCACATTACTTTGGTGCAATAGCTCTGTTTCTAGCTATTGCTTCGTTTGGATTATTTGTTTTCCAAAATACTGATTTTCAAAAACTTGAGTCAAATCAAGTAACAGAAGTTGGGCAACCAACGAACACAACGGAGATAAAAGAGAATGAATGATAAAACCCCACCTAGACCAGTTGATCAACCAAGAGAAACGCCAAAACATGCAGTCCCACCGCCACCACCTCCTCCAACGAGACCAACAAGACGCGGTTAAAATTGCTATAACAAACTGTTTAAGAGTGATTCGCAACGCGTGGCATTTTTGCTATGCGTTGCGTTTAGTGTATCTACAAGTAAGGAGGCTAAATTGGCAAGGAAATCTTCGATAGAACATGTATTTAATGAACTGGTTGATCTGAGTAAGCAGTTTTGGCAGGTGAGCCTTTTTGCCACAATATTGTTTATTGTACTTACGTTGTTTGCAGTTAACTTCGCTGTTGGAATGCTAAGTGGGGTTGATTCTGGTTCACCAACGAATGTAGCAATCATAAATTCAATTGGTTGGGTGTTTTATTTAGTCCCGATAGTTTTCGGGATGATTACGCTGTTTTTTGGTGTAAATACTCTTAAAGGATACGTGGAGTCAAAATACACTTAACAAAGCATTTAAGAGTGATTCGCAACGCTCGGCATTTTTGGTTTGATTCAGTTTTAGTGTTTACGGCACAATAGTTTAAGTATTGTGGTGGTGCTCACTACTTAACGCGGCGTTATGTTTCAAGCAAAGGAGGAATCTATGGCTTGGGTTGAAGAATATCTTCGAGATTACACCAAAGAACGAGACAAGTTATTCAAAGAGCGTTGGTTTACCGCAAAAAGTTGGTTTGCTCGCTCTAAAGAATCAACGAAATATCACGAGCTTGAAAACTTGCTAAGTATAGAGAAAGAGTTCAATTCTCGGTGGGTGAAGCATGTAAGGCATGCTGTTGTTAAATATAAGTTGAAGGCAGATGATATAGCAGAGGCTAAGTTACTCATCGACACACATATATCAAAGCACAAAGAGAGAGATTTCTTCCTTATTATTGTCGGCGTGTTGTTCGCCGCTTCTATGAAAGCTCTGGGAAGTGACATTCTTTTCAGTTCTGCCATTGTTCTCACGGCTCTTTTTCTCGGTTATGAGCGCCTATTCGGTAGCACTACAAAGAACAGCTTAGAAGAGTTCAAAGCTATTTTAGATATAGCATCCGCACCAAAAACATAACAAACTGTTTAAGAGTGATTCGCAACGCATGGCATTTTTACTATGCGTTAGTTTAAGTGATTAAGGTTGTGTGCGGCAGCTTTTGTATTGCGTTGCTCACACCTTAATGTGGCGTTACTTTTCCATGTTTCAGCCAATCAGTTATATCCTACTTTAATAATATAACTGATAAGGTTCTGTCCAAAGACGTGCGGGTGCAGAGCTTCGCAAACACAGCTTTGCCCCATTGTTAGGTAGAGTAAATACTCATTCTCACGCTGTTAATGTACGTTTCCCATACTAAAAGTTATCCGAACCCAGCAAAACTCAAAATAATGCTACACGAGTAATTTAACCAATTCTCTTTTCACTAACCTATTGATCTTATGTTGAAGCTGAAAAGGGAAATAGCATTATTTCATCATAAAATACGTGCTGTCGCCGTATAGAAGGCTTTAAGCTTTTCTTATGGCTTCATCCACCTCGTAAGAGAACTCCGTAAGTTGTTCAATCAAGCTTTGAACACTTTCTGCTTCTTTCGACAATGTCTCCTCAAGGTTAAACTCTTGTCTAAAAGCGAGAAGTGCATTTAGCCTTGCTTCAAATTCCTCTTGTGGTGATGGTTCGTTAACAATAGGTAACTCTTGGATTGTTTCTGGAAACAATCTGCGTGGGAAGCCATCTTCAGGAAAGCCCATAGACCTGAAATTGAAGCCTGGTATATCGGGTTTTTGGTCAATGATGTCTGCGACTCTGCAGATCCAATTTGAACTAGGACCAATTTTTTTTAACAAAAACCAGATAACAGCAATGATTCCATAGAATTTGCTTCTTTGGTCCTGGCCCAAGTCCAAAAGGTTAAAATAACCTTTTCTTGGTATGGATAGAGTCCGTGGGTTTGGTCTATTACAAAGCCTAGCGTGGTGCGCGCACCTATTTCTGATACCATTTAGGTTTATCAACCAGTTATCTAACTCTCTACGGTTGTCTAAACCTAGCCTGTTGCAGATCAGATCTTGGTTTTTGCCTGATAGTATGCTGTAGAATTTTGATAAGGCACCAAAATCCCAAACCTCAGCTGCGACCCAAATTGGAATAGGTTTTCCTTTATCCCGATGGCTATCAATACTTTCTTCTTTGCTGCCTTCAATCAATTTATTGTGACGTGCTAACCAGTCATCATAATGGATTTTTGCATCAGCCTTAAAAGCGTCACGTGAGAACTGTTTCCGGTCTAAGTAAGCTAGAGGTGCTATTCTACCAATCTCATGTGCAATGATTGTTCTCAGATAGATCTCTATCCTTTCCAATGCATCGGTAAACTCTATTCGCAACCGCTTATCGAACAGGTAGAACTCAAAGATATCTTCAAAGCATGTATTTACTTGAAATTCGTTGAAGTACTGGATGTCACGGCCATTGCGTTCAAATCTTCTAGACGTATGCCAATAACCCGACAACCTATAATACCCAACTTGAGTTAGTTTTCGTTGGGCACGAAGCGGGTCTTTAATTAACATACCTCTATCAGTTAAACGCTGAATGAGTTCGTCATATTCAAAAAATGGTTTTACTTCAATGGGTTGGGTCATTTCATAAATTTCAGGTAAAAAAAAGGCCAAGACGTCACTGATGCTAGATCAGGAGGGGACATTGGCTCTGTTGCCGCAAATTCTACGCCTATATGAACTAATGTCAATAGAAAATCTGTCCCACAACATAACCCCATATCGCATAAGAAGATAATGAAGTGTATACATTCTCAAATTCTAGTTAAATGTAATGATGTATAATCTTGCAAACTTGATTGCATAAGCAAGCATCTACATATCTAAATTAATCTATTGAGCAATAGAGTGAGGAGACATAGTGAAACTCGATAAATTACGAATCTCACGTTTTCAGAGTTATGGTTCAACACCTACAGAATTATCTTTTGACGATCTAACTTTTCTAATTGGCCCCAATGGCTCAGGAAAAACGGCTGCTCTTCAGGCACTTTGTAGAATGTTTGCTTTTGACCCATCTCTACGACGAATAAAGAAATCTGACTTCCATGTTCCATGTAACGAAACGGAGCACCCTGAAGAGCGAACACTTTGGATTGAAGCTGATTTTCTATTCCCTGAATTGCATGAAGAGGCAGATAGCACAACAGTACCACCGCACTTTGCTCATATGAGATTAGTCGATGGGGAAGACATTCCTCGAGTGCGATTTCGTCTAGAAGCATCAATGGGTATTGACGGTGATATCGATGAGTCATTGATATATGTCTTGGAGCTGGATGAAAATCAGCAACCACATATTACAGCTAAAGTTTCTCGTATAGATCGCAATCAGATTCAAATACATTATCTTCCGGCGAGACGAGACCCAGCTGAACATATAACCTTTGGAGCCAATGCTTTATTAGGACGTATGTTAAGAGCCGTTAATTGGGAGGTAGAGCGAGAAGCTGTAAAGGGGCATACAGACCAAATTAGTTCGAGCCTTGACGCCAACATATCGGTAAATGCTCTAAGCACAAGTATCCAAAAGTCATGGTCTTGTTTACATAAAGGGCAGTTTTTCACGCAACCAAAAATTACTTTTGTGGCGAGCGAAATTGAATCGCTACTTCGCCATCTGTCTATTTCATTTGCTCCAGGACACGATGAAGCTAACGTTGACTTTTCACGGCTAAGTGATGGGCAAAAGTCGATGTTATATTTGTCTCTGGTCCTTTCATCTCAGGCAATTGGTCGTTCAGTGTTAAAAGGAGACGACTCTTTTGATCCTGATAAACTTCGCCCTGCAGTGTTTACCTTAATTGCAATAGAAGAACCAGAAAATAGTTTATCTCCGCACTATTTAGGAAGAATTGTGAGTTCTCTTCAAGAGATGCTTGGTCACGGGGATGCTCAAGCTCTCATCGCAACTCATGCACCATCTATGCTTAGACGTATCGAGCCGAAACAAATACGTTACATGCGTTTGAACTCGGACAGAGAAACAACTATTGCTAGCATTAACATACCTGATGAGGAGCATTATGGCGATGCCCATAAGTTTGTCACTCAGGCGGTAAAAGCCTTTCCTGAAATATACTTTTCACGCTTGGTTATTCTTGGTGAAGGTGATAGTGAAGAAATTGTCATACCACGATTATTAGAAGCTAAAGAAGTGCCTGTTGACGCATTTGGTATTACCGTAGCCCCTCTTGGTGGACGGCATGTGAACCACTTTTGGAGGCTTCTTGAAGGACTAAATATCCCGCACATTACACTCTTAGACCTTGACGTGGGTAGATATCAAGGTGGTTGGGGGCGTATCAAAACAACCAATGATCAATTAATACTACATAAACCAACTCTTCAGTTAACTGGTGGCTTTACATTTATCCCAAGATGGGACGATTCTGACCACAAAATCAGAGATTATCATAATTATTTAGAAGAAATGGAAAAGCGACGGGTGTTTTTCTCTTACCCAATGGACTTAGACTTTGCAATGCTGAGAGCCTTTCCTACAGCATTCAATATCGAAATTGATGATCAAGTTGAACCAGAACTTCCACAGATCAAAGCGGTGTTGGGCAAGTCTCGTACCGAAGCATCGGAATACGACGATGAGGAACGAAAGTTATTTATTACATATCACAAGTTATTCAAAGTCGGCAGTAAACCCGCTGAGCATATCAGTGCTCTCTCTAAACTATCTGATGAGCAACTTTTGGTAAACATTCCCCCATCCTTAGAGCGGTTGGTTGAAGCTGCAAAAGAAATATTGTTGGAGCTTCCTGAATGATTAAAATAGAAAACTGGCAACCAGCTGACGGGTTAGTTCTGGAACCCAACGCCTATCGAGCAGCTAAGGAGCGTGAAGTTAGCTTAGCCTTGACGGCCGGCCCAGGTGCTGGAAAAACAGAGATGCTTGCTCAAAGAGCAGATTTTTTACTTCGTACTGGTTCATGTCGATACCCTAGACGCATTCTTGCTATTTCATTTAAGGTAGATGCGAGTAGCAACTTAAAGGAACGAATTAAGCGCAGATGCGGTATTGAACTATCATCTCGTTTTGATAGCTATACATTTCATGCTTTTGCTAAGCGCATTATAGAACGCTTTCGTCCAGTATTAACTGGGGATGAGGCCTTAGAAGCGGGCTTTACAATTGGCCCTAAAGTTCTTCATAAGCAAATTGATTTCACGGATCTAGTTCCGCTTGCAATAAAAATATTAGAGGAGTCCCCTTTAGCTAGAAATGCGTTGAGACAAACATACACAGATGTTTTTTTGGATGAGTTCCAAGATTGTACGAATCATCAGTATGAGCTTATAAAAGTTGCCTTTCAAGGAACGAATATTCGCCTTACGGCAGTCGGTGATACAAAGCAAAAAATTATGGGATGGGCCGGTGCACTTGACGGCATTTTTGAAACCTTTAAGGAGGATTTCCAAGCTGCCCCACTCAACATGTACCGAAACTTTCGTTCTGAGCCTAAGCTTCTTCAGTTGCAAAATGAAATAGTCAAAATTCTCGATCCTGCTTCAGTTATGCCCGAAGAGCAAGTCGCTGGAGACGAAGGTCACATCCAAATTCACCCTTTCGAAAACTGCCAAGAAGAAGCCGATTATCTTTCTGAGAAAATCGACATATGGATAAATGAAGAGAAAGTCCCTCCTGCTGAGATAGCCATACTCATCAAAAACCAACCTGACTTATATGCAATGAAGCTTATGGTAGCGTTACGTGAACGAGGTATTCCATATAGGAATGAACAACAGTTGCAGGATATATCAGTTGAGCCAGCAGCGCGCTTAATCGTAGATTTTTTATTAAGCACTTTTGGTAAACAAGAGCCCTCTGCATGGATTCGCTTGATGGAAAAACTAGTTCCATTCACTGAGGAAGATGATGAAAGAGGAGAGCTAGTCCAAAATTGGCAACGCTTCATCATTGAGGAGAAAAAGGCAATAAATCAGAATCCGATAACTCCTGAAAATGCCAACAGATGGGACTGTTTGAAACGTTTTGTTGAAAAAGTAGGATTTCAATCACTAATGTCTCTGTCACATGACTATGAAACCGAATCACGTTTACGTGAAGTACTCAATGACACTTGCTCAAAGGTTGATCAGTTAATGTCAACTGGACTCTCTCTTCTGGAGTCTTTGAAACGCTTTGAAGATGATCAAGCAGTTAGAATACTCACAGTTCATAAGAGTAAAGGCTTAGAGTTTGACTCTGTAGTGCTACTAGGTGTTGAAAATGAAAGCTATTGGGGAAATCCAGATGAAAATTTATGTACTTTTTTTGTCGGGGTTTCAAGAGCAAAACGAAGGTTGTTACTGACACATGTTGGCTTTCGTTCTAGACCTGCTGACCACTATGGAAGGTGGAATACCCACAGGAGCAAACAGGAAAGATTTCTGGGGTGTGTAATATGATAACAAGGACTGTATTTGTTATTAACTAATACGTAAGAAAGTATCGCGAAAGTCGGTTTCACGCGATACTTTTCCTAATCTACCCAGCATGAATTAGCGTCACCAACCTAACTTACTTTTGTCCAAAAATGAGTTTCGGTTTTTGTTGTCCATCGACAATCACAAAGTTTGAATCGCGCGTCTTATTGGTTTGAGTTAATATTCACCAAGCCTATCCCCTATCTCAAAATGCGCCGCCACTACCGGAGCGGCCATGACACCGATTGAACTACTCGAAGACGTGAAAGCGAGATTCCCTATCTTGCTCCACGACGACGAAAAGGCGCTGTTAAGCCTACTGCGTAAAGCGCTGGCCAAGTACCAAGAGATTGCCGGATTTACCACTAAAACCCGCATCCAACAAAGCGACTTAGCCGATAACAATCAGTTTGAATTACCGTCCGACTTTGCTGCAAGGCTGGTGGTCAAAGATGACCGTGGCCGTTATGTGCGTAGCGAGGTTTGGGGCAACGTTCTTGAGCTGAAATTAACGGGCGTAGAAACATTCCCACTGACATTGATGTACATGCAAAATGTACTCAATGAGCCGTTTGATTCGTTCCAGCTTCCAACGCCGTGCATTAGCTTGCTTGGCGATTATCTGGAATTGCTGATCACTATCCCGAACGCAGAGCGTCAACGCCGTATTGCCATCGCAGGCAAGTTGGATGTGACCGATATTGCTGCCGAACCTGATCTAGCCGCACGTAAAGCCGAGATTGAAAACTCAATGCGCGCGAACCGTGCCATTGTTCCACCAGTATCGTTGCTCTAAGCGAGGTGGCCATGAATCCATACATGCAGCTCGCCAAACGCGCGACCAATAACTTTATGAATAAGCCGTGGCTGCAAGGCTGGCAATGGGCGGTAGAAATCGACTCGCCGGACGCGCCAACGGACTTTGATATTTACGTAAAGGATATTGATTTTGGTGCTGGCTCTATCGATGCGGATTCATTCCAAGTCGGTTCTGGCTCGATTGCGCTGCCTACATACAGCAGCGTTGGCGAAATCACGCTAACGGTTCGTGATGACCAAAACCTGACTATCTCCAAGTGGTTTGAAAACCGAATCAAGAAAGTCAGAAACCAAGACGGCACACTCAACATCCCTAAAGAGTACGTGTTTAAGGTCAACATTTTTACGCTCAATGAGGACGGCAAAAAGTCTCTCTATAAGAGCTATCAAGTCTTTCCTACCAAGATTGGCAACGTGATGTTTTCACGCGAAAACGGCAACCAGATCCAGTCATTCCCGCTCATTCTCCAAAAATTTATGTCTGTAGGTAACAAGATACTGTAATGCACATTCCGTCATTTCCACTACCAAGTAACATTTCAGAAGTGATTGAGTTTCGAGTCCCAACCGTGGAAGACGCTCTATTGTTCTGCGACCTCAACGAGTACCAAGAGGAAGCCAACACAACTCGCTATCTGAACCACATGCAAGACACCAGTAAGCGCCCTATGAGTGATAGCGGCCTATGGACTGGTGAAGATCGCCGCGCAGCATTGTGGTGGATTTTTATGTCCACCAGCGAGCTAGGCACTATTCCCTTTAGCTATGAGTGCGAGCACTGCAAAGAAACTCACTATCTCGATCTCAATATGGGCGAGCTAATGGAATCGGCCAAAGCGCTCAATGGATTGCCAAAACAAGAGATCACCTTAAGCGTGAAAGGCAAGTCATACCTAGCGAACGTGAAACCACTAACCGGTTACGAAGCGGAGCAACTTGAGAACATTCGCAATGAGCGCGACCAGTACGAACCGGACAGCGCTGAATGGAAGCAGCAAGCGAATCACATGGCGCTCACTGAGCTGGCCTACTGCCTAACGTTCGAAGATCAACCCAAAGACCAAGACGATGCCCTAGTGTGGAAAATCGACCTATTGAAATCGATGTACCTCAACACGGAATTTCGTGTGGCCTTTGCCAAGGTTGAAAAGTGCCTACGCAACGCGCGTCACGGATTGCTCACCAAGTACGACGAGGGGCGTTACTACCTAGTCGCCACCATTCCGCAGTGCCAGAAAGTTATCGAGCAAGGAGGTGAAGCAACTCGAACGTTGCTCTTACCCTTTCGGAATAACGACTTCATTACAACGTTTTGATTACGTTGGTTGGAACGTACTGATTGAGAACTTAACGATCTACGGTGGCCAGCCTATCGATGCGGTATTCAAAACACCTCAAACGATGGCCATAAGCCTAGATAAAGCGCTCCAAGACAAGGTGAAAAATGGACAGAAACCAACAAGAGGTTGATCTTTCACTGGTTGTTGATGCAGTGAAGCGAGCCAGTGACAAAGAGCTGACCGTGCTATCTGAGATTAGTCGCAAACTCGATGGCAAGACTCTACCAACGAGCCAACAAAAGGCCGTCCTTGCAGTAGATACAAAGGGCATCGAAAAGGCGGTGACTAAGGGCGTTTCCAATGCCTCTCTTAACGCCTCTGACATTCCGAGCATTAATCCACAAAAAGGGTTAAAACAACAATCAATCGGCACACCTAAACCAAGTGCAACCAAGACCAAGCGTACAGGTGAAATTGAGTTGTCATTTGCGCCTAGTCAGCCAGCAGAAACGCAAGCCAAGCCGGACACCAAAGCGATCGAGCAAAGCAGCTCTGTAAGTGGCGTAACGTCGATTGCTGACACGCTGAAAAGCGAGGACGCACGCGAGCCAGTAAAACAAGCGCCCGTTGTAGTGAATGTAGAAGCGCCAGAATCCAACTCTGAACGTTTGGATACCTCAATCCTTGATGATGTACCAGAGAAGTTAGAAAAGGCTGTCTCTGACGCACTGGCAGAGTTTGAGGGCTATTGGGAAGACGCTAACGGCAAGCTTCGACGCTCCGATGGTCGCTATGCGAGTAAGCAAGAGCAATCGGCTTACAAGAACGCACAGCAAACCGCATTAGAGCGCCAAATTGAAAAGCAAACCGACACGGAAAAGGAAAGCCAGAACGTTTTTGCCAAGGTGGCCACCAGCCTTAAGCAACTGGCCATCAATAACGTGAAAGAGTTCCTACAGGAAGAAAACGACGCGACCGATGCGGCTGGCGCTGCGGCTGGTGGTTCGTTCTTCTACTCCGCTAAAGAGCTTTATCACTTAGGGCAAGACGCTAAAGAAGCATTGGATGATGTGACCGAAAAAGCCACCTCAACCAAGAGCAAGCTAAAAGAATCGAAACTAGGCCGACTCTTTACCCGAGGCAAGCAAGCGCCAGAGGCAGACAGTCAGGCCGTCACAGCCATAGAGACAGTTAGCCATGAACAATTATCAGCGACAAAAGATTCGTTCGAGACAAGCCATTCAACGCAAATTACGCCTAGTGATCGACCTAACCGTGATGGTGCTAGGGGTAACGTGCCTGTCAATCTTGTTGGGAGTGATTCTAGCCGGATAAGCACAGCTAGTGAGATCAAAAGCACCAAAGAACAGAGCTACCGAGCAAACATGCTTGAAGTGCTCCATGAATCGAGTGCTGATCGTGAACGCCAATTCGATGATGTACTAGATAAGCTCGATGATCTGATCTCAGCAACCAAAGCAGCGGCGAACGATGGTCAAGGCGGTCTATTAGACCTAGCTGGCGATATGTTTGAACGCCGCCGTGCTGGTGGACGTGCTGGCCGTAAAGCGGGTGGCAAACGTGGCCGAATCAAATCAGTAATGTCAGGCATTGGCAACAAAGCCTCAAACGTGGCCAGCAAGGGCGTATCGATGGCGGGTGCCGCCTTTAAAGGTATGTCTAAAATCGGCTCTATTGCTGGCAAGGCGATCCCTTTCCTTGCTCCGGCATTAATGGCCTACGATGCGTTTAGCGGATTCACTGACAAAGACAAACAGAAAGAGACGTTCAACCTCAAAGATGGCCAAGAGGCGACAACTGGCCAGAAAAGCTCAATGGCATTGGCAAACGCGCTCGATTTGGGTGGCCTAGTCAGTGGCGGTGCTGGTTTGCTTGGTTCGGCGCTTGGGGCGTTCGGTTTTGATGGCGCTAAGGAAGCATTGACCTTTGATTCTGGTGATATGGCCAAGGGCATTTACAAGCTGTTTGGCGGCGAGATCGAGGGAGAAACAACGGCTAAGAGTTCTAAATTCGAAAGCGAAACTAATCACTCTAAGAGTGAAAGAGCTCAATCAGAGAAAGAAGAACACCTTAAAAGCGCCGAAGCCTACCACACTGCTAAAGCGTCCAATGACAGCCAAACCATGCGCGAACTTGATGCGAAAAACTCAATTCAAGTGACCTCTCAAGAGGCATCGCAAAAGGCCAGCGAGCAAGGGATTAGCTACAAAGAAGCTTACTTAGCTGTAGAAAGAGAAAAACGTATTAGCCAGGACAAACGTGTGCAAGTGGCTAATGAAACGGGCATGGATATGTCCGGTATGGTCGAGCATCCCGAGCTTGGTCAAGTTTACTCGCCAGATAAGAAAGCTGAACAAGTGGCCGCCGTCGATGCGGAGATCAAACGCCGTAAAGAGGCCGAGGCCGTAGCCGCACTAACCAAGGCTGCAAACAACACGCAAACCAACAGCGTGACCACAGCCAGTCATGAATCATCCATCAATACCGAGCTAAGTAACCAGAAAACGGATGCTCAATCCGTGGTGAAAGTGGACACCGAAAACACCTCGAATAAGACGGTTGCGACTCAATCATCCATCCAACGCAATGAGCGAGTTATCGAGCTGCAAGCACAGGCAGCAATGAAAGACCTCAAAGAGAGCGGCAAGCCTCAAACCGTGGAACTTAGCAAACATTCACTGGATGCCATTGGGCGCGCGGTTAGCGGCAGTGATAACAACAAGCCGACCACTATCTTTGCAGCGCCTAGCGGCAGCTCAAGCAAAGACAAGCCAGCGTCAGCCACTAAGGCTAGCGGCTCTATTCCTCTCAACTTTGATGACCGTTCGTTACAGCGTCAAAGCGCTGATATGGAGTAATAGATGAGCCAAGAAATTGATTACTTACTACGGGTCGATATTGACGGTGTGAAGGTGGCCGATGAGAAACACGCGATCGTTGCGCGCGTCTCTGAATGGCTCGATACACCTCAAGGCCAAGTTTGGGGCGCTCCAAAATGGGGCAACAGATTAGGGGCATACAAACATGAACCAATAAACGAAACCACAGCAGCAGCTATCGAAAACTCAATCCTATTAACCCTCCCAATTGACGTGAAAGACGCGGTGGTTCAAGGCATTGCCGTAGAGCCAAGCGTGAACGGTATCGATGCCTACAAATTGACGATCGTTGTGAACGGTCAAACGTTGGAGAGAGGTATTACGTTTTGAGCAAGTTAGAAGAAGTCAAAAAGACCTTTAACGAGGCGATTGCTGGTTCAAGCTGGTGGTCGCGTCATATAGGTTCGCAGTTCGTTGACTACCTTTGCTTATTTGTGGCCAAGATTGTTGAACGCATGGCAGCAATCAGTAGCCGTGCATTGCAAGAATCCTACCTGACGCTAGCCACTAAACGCACCTCCATTTTGGCGGGTGCTGAAACTGAGGGCTATGTAGGGCGAAAAGCAGCGCCATCGAAAGGCCGTGCGCTAGTGACCAATACCGGAACAAAGCGCGTTACCTTGCCGAAATACAGCCAATGCGTGGCTGACAATCAATTGCGCTATACGCTAATGGAAGCCATTGATCTTATGCCGCAAGAAAGCGCCGCAGTAGAGGTGCAACAGTTCGAAGTGTCCAAGATGAACTACACGGTCGATGAGGGAAAAAACTGGTTGGCCGTGGCGTTCCCTCAAGAGCTGACTAAGCGTATTCATAACATCATCGTGCGTGTGAACGGAGAAGAATGGACGCACGTCTTTAAGTTTCGTAATACGGACGGCAAATCCAAAGCCTACATGGAGTATTACAAGCCAACCGACCAGCTAGGCGTTCGTTTTGGTAACAACAATAACGGTCGTGCGCCAGCGACAGGTGATGTAATTGAGTTTGAGCTATGGCTGACTAATGGTGTGACTACCCTACTCGATGCGCAGTATTTAGAGCTTATCGATATGGGGATTCAAAGCGCCTATAAAGACCAGCTCTCAATCAAAACTTCCACCAGCATTATCGGCGGTGCAGAGCCGGAAGACATTGAATCAATCCGAAACAACGCCCTTTACTCGCCAATCTATGACGAGCAGATAGCGTGGGACTCGGATTACATGACCTTTGTTAAGCGCAATATTTCTGGTGTTACTTGGTTGTCGATTTGGGGTGAAGCGGAGCAGGAAAAACTCACAGGAACGCCGGACGTTCGCAATATCAATACGATCTTTATTTGTGCTTACTCTGCCGATAAAACCGACGAGATTTTGAATCAGGAAATCCAAGTTCTATTCGCTGGCCGAGAGGGCTATAACGAGCGCTATAAGCTGGTGGAGCGTAAGGACGTGCCATTTACCGTGACGGTCAAAGGTAAGCTTTACCCAAGTTCAAATCCAGAATGGGCGACAAAGGTACTGGCCGATGCGTTAGATGAGAAATTTGGCAAACAGACAAGTCGCAATGAGCGCATTACCAAAAACCAAATTTGGGATGCCATCCAAGAGCTCAACGTGACTTTGGGTATTAAAGAGTTTGAGGTTGAAGTCGTTGGGATTCTTGACCGCATCCCGATTGATACTTACCACTATTTAGATGTGAATGCGTCAACCATTCAACTGAACTTCGATTACTCATAGAAGTTTTCGCACGGAGCAAGAAAGACACGGATGTTTTCGCATGCGAGAACTTTAAGAAACATCATCCCGTATAGTTTTCGCATGCGAAAACTTTTACACCAATAAGGCGAAAAACATGGCATTTGGAGACTTCAGAAAATGGCTATCTGGCCAGCTAACCAAGGCGCGTCAAAAGGAAACCGCTTGGGTAGATTTAGCAAGCGCGATCGCAGAGTCAATTGAAACCCACGTAAAGTCATACATTGAAAAGCTTAAAGCGCGTTCTTCACTGTACGAAATGGACAAAGAATCACTGCTAGAAGACATTAAAGAGCTGCGAAAAATCTTCCCACTAGGCGAAGTGGCCGATGAGGACTTGCCACACGTTGTGATGCAGCGTAAGGATGAAATTCACTTCAAAAAGACCATTTATCCACTTATCTCAACGCTCGCGCGTGAATTTAAAGGGTTACGTGTTAAGTGGGAACGAATCTACGCGCCAGTAGACCAAGAGCGATTTCCATACGGCACGTTCTTAGTTCCCGAGTCAGAGTTAGAGCTGCAAAACGGACTAAACCCGAGCGACTTTTTTCTGACCAGTCGCGGTGCTATTCGCATCCCTTTGAACGACATTGCAGGTGAGGACGGCATTACCGAGGAAGCCATTCGAGCATTCGAAGCGAAGATTAAGCGAGTGGTGCATCCTCTTATCCCATTACGAATTGTTTTAGATGGCCAATTGTATTCTATTGAATTTGAAGTCATGGATATGGTGGAAATACCTAACTATTCTGACCATGTTACGGTTGGAAAACAGACCACGACCGATATAGAATCAACACCGAGCTATAAACAGGATTTCGTTCAAACTGGAACGACGACACAGGAAGAACGCCCTGTTAGCCCTATGTATGGTACACCTAGAATGGATGCGATCCCCTTAGATGCGATCTCCATTGATAGACGGTACTATTAACCCTATTCCTATTCCCCGTCACATTAAAGCGCCACGACTTATACGAGGTCGTAAAGGTGCTTACACAAAAAGTAGTCCTATCGCAGTGTGAACTGCTTAACCGTTATTACGACGAACGCGCCTTGTCGTCGTTGCCTACCAATGGTACTGAGCCTTATTTCCAATTTGGCGATCTTGAATGGGGTTTTGACCTTATCCAAGAAATTGAGGGCAAGCCTAGCTGCATGCCTATCCCACTGGATAAGACAACCGTTGAAAACGTGTTTTACCGTTCTAAGGCGAACTACGCCTATGTGAACGGCAATATCGTAATCACGGCAAACTTGCCAGCGGGTACGCTAGCAGAAGATGAACAATACCAGTTCTCTTGCGTCGGCGTGAAAGATGCGAGCGGCGGTCTGATTCTAGTGGCTGTCACTCAACCAGTTTGGATCTACTCTGACCGTGGTCTATCGATAGAAATCGTGATTAACACGGCTCGCACGGATAGCGCTCAATTGGCGCAGGTAGGTGCCTAATGAGTCGCCCAAACTTCGAAGAAACGATCATCATCCCGCCACTGCTAACGGACTGGCAAGCGCTACCGCTTATCACCGATACACAGTACCTAGAACCACTGGCCAGTAACAGCCTAAACCGTAAGTTTTACGGCATCGTTCGCGCTGGTATTTTCCGTGGTTTTGAATGTGCTCCGGCTGGTGGAATGAAACTGCGTGTGAGCAGTGGTGAACAATTTGGCGTGGCGTTAGTTGAGCGCGACGACTATGTGTTAACCGTTCGACAACAACACGATGTTGATGTGGAGATTCCGGCTGGTGCCACTTCTTATGTGGTGCTCGAAGCGTTCTATAAGTTTGGCGTAAAGACAAAACAAGTCGATTTAGCGTCAGACATTGAAGCGTCCGAAATTAAGGTGCTTCCGCAGGAAGCGGTTGAAGATCATCATTTGATATTGTGTCGCGCTACCGTGCCAGATGGCGTTACCCAACTCAAAAGTGAACACCTTAACTTTGATGATCGTGAACAAGGCGGTTATGACCTACAAGGCCACGTTTCACATCCCGACCCACATAAGCAATATGCGATGCGCGCCGAAGCCAATGCGCACTACGCAGATCGTGAAAACCCGCACCATGTAACCAAAGCGCAAGTTGGCCTTAGCTTGGTAAACAACTGGGACGCAACCAGTCAGATAAACGTAGATAACGATCAGCTTTATGCCACTGCGAGAGCCATCAAGTTGGTTCACGACAAAGCTGCTGCTGCATACAACAAGTCGGTTGAACATTGGCCGTACATTGCGTCTGGTGGCGAAACAAAAATAGCATTGCCTTACGAAGTGCCGGAAGTAGATTCATTGTCTATCCAAGGTATCGTGCAGACCAAAGACAGTGCTTGGCAATTCTTGAAAGACACTAATGAGGTTGAAGTAGCCGAACCACTTGAAACGGGTGATGAAGTGGTGATTACTCTAGGTGTCCCATCACTAAGCTCAAGCTCTATCATTGCCGAGCTTCAAGAGCATATCGATAACCTTGAAGCCATCATAAACAGTGGTATCGCTGGCGCGCCTATGGAAGTATTCCATAGCCACTTCGCTAGTACGTCGAATACTTTCACTGTTCCACCAGTCTTTGAAGAACGCGCGATTAAGCTGGTGTTCCTACAAGGTGTGCAGCAATCAAAAGATATTGCTTACACCATCTCGCCGGACAGTCGAGTTATCCAGTTTGTTGACGAAATTGCAGCAGGAACGGAGATCACCTTGGTCGGCTAATCAGTTTTCAAATTCCCCTAGCCCTATTCCCCATAAATGCCCTTTTTACTAACAACGAAATTGGATTTTTTATGGCTACACAGAACAAATTAACTCGCATCAACCGTCTTGTTTCTGATCTTTCAGCGCAAGACGTTGGTGCATTACCAGTGGGCGCTCGCGCAACAGACTCATCAAAACTAGAGGGGAAAACCAAGGCACAAGTTGTCAGTGAAGCGCGCTCGAATCTTGTCCCAACTTCTCGCACTATCAATAACAAACCGCTAACGGGCGATGTGACTCTGACTCACTCAGATGTGGGCGCAGCGCCAGCAAGCCACACGCACGACTACATCCCTAACAACAAGAAAGGCGTTGCAGAGGGTGTGGCTACGCTAGATAGCACAGGCAAAATCCCACAAGGTCAATTACCAGCTATCGCTATCAAAGAAACGTTCCCTGTTAAATCAGAAGCGGAAATGCTTGCTCTTACAGCGCAAGAGGGCGATATGGCAATCCGCTCAGATCTGCGTAAATCGTTCGTTCTTATGCGCCAACCAGCGAGCACACTAGCGAACTGGCAAGAACTATTAACACCGACTGACGCCGTTTCATCGGTTAATGGTCAGCGCGGTAACGTAGTGCTTGAGGCTACAGACGTTGGCGCTGAACCAGCATTTAGCAAAAACACAGCATTTAACAAAAACTTCGGCACTAGCGCTGGCACTGTTATGCAGGGTAACGACTCTCGCGTTGTGAATGCAGTGCCAAAGACTCGCACCATCAACGGTCACGCGCTAAGCGCAAACGTCGAGCTAACCGCAGAAGACGTGGGCGCACTAGATGCTGGTGCAACTGCCGTTAACGCAGCGAAGCTTGAGAACACCACTAAGTCGCAAATCATTTCACAAGCGCGTAGCGGTCTAGCTGCTAGCGGCGCGTCATACACCAAAGCGGAATCTGACGGTAAATATGCAACCAAAGATAGTCTAGGCGCTTCCATCAAAGACGCGATCCGAACGGTGGATATTACTGTCGAAGCTGCATCAACTACGGTCACTCTGCCAGCGAGTACAGTCTCAGCAATCCTTGTTCTAAGCGTGTGCGGCGTAATGCAGAACGCAGGTGTATGGAGTCTATCTGGCAACACAATCACGTTCGGTGAACAGCTACAAGCTGGCGACATCGTGACGGTTATCGGCTTCAAGTAAACATGACCTTTCCTTTCCTACTTCCCCATTAACGATGTGCTCCGGCGCTTTGTCGGAGTTGCTGGTCATTGAATTGAGAAAGGCATATTTCTGAATGGCATTAAAAAAATTGACTCAAGTTGGTGGTAGTCCAGCTCGAAAATTGCGTGAAGAAATCACAACAAAAGTGGATGAACACGCTAGCAATAAAACGAACCCGCACGGAGTCACAAAGGCACAAGTAGGCTTAGGTAACGTACCAAACTATCCGGCCACCAGCTCGGTAACAGATGCGTCCAACAGCAAACTTGCGACCTCTGGTGCTGTTAAACAAGCATACGACAAAGGCGTTGAGGGTTTAAATCGCGGTAACGCAGCTTATGACCGCGCAGAGCAAGCAGAGACAAACGCGAACAAGCACACCGACGAACGTATCAGCACTTTGATTGGTGGTGCGCCAGCAGAAGCGCTCGATACAATCAAAGAGCTTGGTGACGCGCTCATGGATCAAGAAGATGCGGTAGCGGCCATTACAACCAACATTGCTCAACACAAATCAGACAACTCGAACCCACACAAGGTTACGAAAGCTCAAGTTGGTCTAGCAAACGTGCCGAACTACGCATTCACAGCAGCGGTTAATGATGCTAGCGATGTGAAATTTGCGGCGGCAGGTGCCGTTAAGAAAGCGTATGACCTTGCAGCTTCAAAGATGACTCAAGCGCAAGCCGATGGTCGCTACCTAAAACAGTCTGGTGGCACACTGACTGGTGGCCTACTCATTGATGAGGGCAGTTCCAATGTTTCTCAATTGCACATAGGTCATGCAGGTAAGCGCTTTCATGTTGAAACGAAAACCGATGGCACCTTTGAGGTTGTAGAGAGTGACGTTTCCAGTCGATTAAAGATCCGCAAAGGTGGTGAATCAACACTATACGGCTCCCTAAACGCTACAGAGTCGGTATCTTCGAATCGTAGTGTTGAAGTGCAAGGCACTCGCGCTGGTAATAACGTTCCATCGAGCGAGCAAGTTAAGCTGGACGGGTACGGGTTGATTGGTAATCGTCGGGCGGTTTACTTAACGAACGGTTCTAATTCGTCGGATGCTTACGTTCAAATCGCGGTGGGTGGTGCTCATAATGGAGGGGACGCCAAGTTAGACCTGACTCGATCAAAGCTTAGTTCCAGTGTCCCTATCGAAGTGCAAGGGAATAAAGTCGTTACAGAGGCGTTTAACCGTACTGAGGTTGTGCGCACCTCTTTAGGTAGTGACAACTCTTGGTGCTTGGTTGCCAATGTAACGATGCCTCAATCAAGCTCTACTGCGGTTATTGAGTTCTTTGGTGGTGCTGGCTTTAACACTGACTTGCACTATCAGTCGTCACGACACCAAATGATTCTGCGAGCCAGTAACGGAAACCCTAAAGGTCTAAATGGTCAGGTTATTACAGACCATCCTAGCGGCTTACCATTTAGTGAGTTTGGCTGGGTGAATACTAGTGGTGACAATTACGCAATCTATGTGAAAACACGTAGTGCCTACAGTACGAACATCCTAATTCGATACATGTGTAGTCACACAATTACGCCTTACGTTAGCAACAAAGGTGCGACTGAGCCATCGGGTATTGTTAAAGGGCGAATGGTCACTAGCTATACGTCTTACAATAAAGACTTAGGGGCAATCAACTCTGTTGATGGAAAGGGTTTAGAACTTGATTACTCTACAAAGAAAACTTGGATTGGTTCTCGTAATTCTTCTTGGTGCCACATCCAAACGGAGGCAACGAGTGGTTTCTATTTCTACAATCCCATCGTAGCTTCTTCGGGTCTAAATATAAATTTGAACCAAACCTTGGATTTTGGTGGTAAGACAGGGGTTAGAGCTACAGATGGTTCTTGGCTTCGCATCAATGACTTAGGAGCATTTGGTGCTGGTGTCTTTTTCGGTAGCTCATTGGTTCGTACTGATGGACAGTTTACTTCTGGTTCTTGGCATTCCAAAGCAAAGGCAGCTCGTGTAGCTCCTAACTTCTATGATGGTACTTGGGGTGGTAACGGTTATGCTGCTTACAGTGTTAATGTGCCAGACAGTGTAGGTGCTCATTGGGCTTTTGCCTCTTACTACGATGGAACTAACATTCGTGCTGGTATTCAGATTCTTACTAACTCTGATGGTCGGATTAGATTATACACTAACCGTAGAAGCAAGTATGTCGAGGTATATAGTGGCAACGTATATGCGGGTGCGCCTCAAAGCTCGGCGGGTCACTCATTAGCGCGCAAGGATTACGTAGACTCTAAAGTTGCTTCTTTGAACCGTAGCGGTGAGTCTGCTATTGGTAGCGGAGGACAGTTAAGGGCGGGAAATATCACAATTGGCTCAACCACATGGGAATACAAGGATTGGATAGGCCATTATCTCGATCCGTTTGATTTGGTTGCATACAATACTCCGGTGTCAGGGTTTGATATTCGTGTTGCAGGTTATTACGACATTCAATGGACTCCGATACGACGACGAAATGCCGTGAATGACTCGATTGTTTACTCAGCCATTACTAAGAACGGCGTTATCATTTCAGAGTCAGAGAGCTTGTCTAACGACTATTGTGCATCCACGATCACTTGTCGATGGGTTGGGAAGCTAAATCGCGGCGATTTAATTCAGTTCCTAGACAGGGGCGCGTCAACGGCGGTTAAGGGTTCGCATTTCTCGATCCGCTACATCAAGCCATAACCATCAATCTAAGGGACACGATGCTGTCCCTTTTTTGCAAAGTTTTCGCATGCGAGAACTTTAAAACATGTCATTCCCTAAAGTTTTCGCATGCGAAAACATGGGCGCATATTGATGCGAAAGCCAATATTTATATAATCTGCCTTGTCAAACATCGATTCGACTCGACTATCCTCGTTGTAAGTTTTGTTTGCGTTGCCGCGCAACAAAACGCTTGGACTTGCCTCTCGCCTACCTTTTGGGTGAGAGGCTTCTTTTTTATATAGGCTCTTGAAATATAAATTTTTTTCCGCAAACCAGCCCTATTTAATACCTATTCAAAAGTAAGTAACGCCCGTCTATTGAGCAAAAGACATAATTCCGAATACACTCGCTAGGTAACATATAAAAGGGGGATTTAATGCCAGTGTCAGTTGTTGGTGAGAGCTTTGCGATTAGCGTACTGGCTCTATCTGTCCTCAGTGGTGTTGGGTCATATCTCCAAGGCATACGCGAGCAACGTTTGGCTGGTGGATTCCTTGATTTTTTAACCGAGCTAACGCTGGCGTTGGTGGTCGGTTTGATAGTCGCTTACTTGTGTGAAAGCGAGGGGGTGGAGGCTGGTTACACCAGCGCGCTTGTCCTCATTGCGTCGAACAACGGAGCAGACTCGATCAACTTTATCCGCAAGCTGACTAGCCAAACGTTAGCGAGATTTTTTAATACCGGAGGGCAAAGCAAATGATGGCATTTGCAGTGATTGGCCTAGCCATTGCTGACCGATTTTTGCTTAAACGAAACGCAGTAAGAATACTGCATGCAAACCAGATGGACGATCCCGATGTGATTCGATTCGTTCTTGGTTATCAATCTCAGCGAGCCATAACGAGTGGGACTTTAACCTATTCGTTGCGCAGTAAGAAACGACCAAAAGCCGTCATTACTCGCACACGTAAGCTCGACTTTTCACACGCCGGAAATAACAGCGAATACCTAACGTTCGACCGCAAATTGCTTGAACGTGAAGCAGGGGAAAAGCTACACGGCGAGTGGATTCTGGACGTGAAGATTGAGCGCTCCTGTTCCCTAATCAATCCGCTATACAAAATCTTCCCTACCTGTACGACATATTCAGAGGAATTTGAAATTGCGTAACAACAGCAAGTTTGCACTAGACCAGTCGCACAACTATGTGGTGGTCGATTTTGACAACGTGACCGAACGCGGCCTTAAGAGTCTGATCACTGCGTTAAAACAAGCGGGTGCGACTGTTACAGACGTAGAAGCCTCGAACAAGAAAACGAGACGAGACGGCGAGACAGTAAAACGCGCCAAACTGTTCTTTGATAATGGCCAGTCCATGACGCTGTTTGTGGGTGATGAGGGTGACATTTTCCAAATGACACTGAACAACACGAAACAGCCTATCCCAAGCGTGAAGAACGAGCGCGAGCTTGCGCGTGAAATGGTTCGCCTAATGGAGCGCAACCAAAGCAAGTTTGACAAGCAAGTGGCTCGCAAAGCGGCACAGGCCGTTAAAGACACCTCAGACATTCAACCAGCCACACGTTCTATTGCTAAGCGATTGGAAGAAGCCAAGGCAGCCGAGCAGGTTGCACAATCCAATTACACCAACGCCCTAGCCGCTCGGGACAGTGTTCGCACGAAGTTGGAAGAAGACCAACGCCGTGTAGCCGATCTTGAAGCTGCATTAGAGCAAGAGAAGCAAGAAACCAAGGAACTTGAAGCGCAATTAGAGGCGGCAAAGTCTTGACATACTCCCCTAGCTAATTCGCTAGGGGATTCTTAGTTCAACACGCTTTCACTAGATAGCCTCTTTTGAGGCTATCCCCGATCCAGTCGCTCCCTAAGCTAACCCCGCCAGTCCAGCGGTTTTTACATTCTTCGCTGCGTTAATATCACGATCATGGTGCGTATTGCATTCTGGACAAGTCCAGTTTCGGATATTAAGCGGCATTGATTCGTGTACGAACCCACAACAGCTACAACGCTTTGAACTAGGGAAGAAGCGATCTATCTCAACGATAGTTCGTCCAGCCCATTCTGCTTTGTATTTGAGTTGGCGAACGAACTCGCCCCAACTCGCATCAGCGATGTGTTTTGCTAGTTTTGGATTGCGGAGCATGTTCTTCACTTGTAGCGATTCAACACAAACAACTTGGTTTTCGTTTATCAGTTTACGAGACAACTTGTGTAAGTTGTCTAATCGACTATCAGCAATTTTTGCGTGTAGACGGGCTACTTTCTGGCGCACCTTGTCGCGGTTCTTACTGCCTTTCTTTTTCTTGGCGAGTTTACGCTGTAGGTATGCCAGTTTGTTTTCGTAGCGCTTTGTGTGGCGAGGATTATCGACTTTCTCACCGCTATCTGTGATGAACAGGTTATTTAAACCCAAATCAATACCGACCGTTTTAGCGGTTACAGGCATTGGTTTAGGCTCAAAACGGCATAGCATAGACACAAAGTATCGGCCTGCGGTGTCTTTTGAGATTGTGACTGTGGTTGGTTCGCTAGGTAGTTCACGACTCCAACGGATATTAAGCGGCTGCTTGGACTTGGCAATAAATAGCTGTCCATCGCGGAACTTAAATGCAGATTTAGTGAACTCAGCAGACTGTTTGTGACGTTTCTTTTTTTCGACAGGGTATTTTGCTCGACCCTCAAAGAAATTCTTAAAAGCAGCTTGCTGATGACGTAGTGATTGTTGCAAAGGCACACAAGAAACATCATTAAGCCAGCTTAACTCCGGATCTTTCTTAAGCTCGGTTAATCGGCTTGATGCTGCGTTGTAGTTCACCTTAATTTTGTCATTACGGTAAGCGTCAGTTCTCCAACGTAGGATTCTATTGTAAACAGTTCGCACACAACCGAACGTTCTTGCTAGAAGTTCAGCTTGCTCATCAGTTGGATAAAACCGTTGTTTGATTGCGATCTCTTTCATGTCTTACAAACGCTTTTGACTTAACTCATTGAGTTAGCCCCGCAATAAACGGGGCTTTCTCTCCCGATTTAACTTGTCTGGAAGTCCATTTTTTCTAGGGCGCACTCAAAACCCTTAACAAATAAGGTTTGGTAATCTTGGGTAGGGTTATCAGTAAGCGCTCCGCCACAAAGCAGCCAATCTTGAAAATGCTGTTCTGGCGAGTCGTTCCAATCGACAGGTTGTAAGGCGTTGTAGATCTGACAAAGAAGCTCTACAGGCGCGTTTAGATCTTGGGAGAGGTAGTCTTGCGCAGCTTGAAGTGCGGCGCACATGTTGATTGTAGAAGTACCAATCATGATTTTTGTCCTAGTAAGTTGATGTTTAACTCACCAAAACCGAGGTCAATCAGTGGTGGTGAGCTGATTCGAGATTGACCTTACCGCCTACTAGGAAACGGCGCACCGAAGTGCTCCCAAACCAGCCCACCATAATTAGGATGTGCAGATTTTACACAATAAAAAACCAGCAGGATGCTGGCGACTTGCGCCTAGTAAGTTTCGAGAGGTCAATCTCGACACTGGATTTTGCCAGTGCCCAAATAGATTAACTCCGAAAAAATAGGTTTTGCAAGTCGTTTTTTTAAATATAATTTTTTATATGCAATCTGGCAAGCATTAAAAACGTTGGTTTTAATGTTGCGTTCGGAATAGAATCAATAAACTCTTTCCTCATAATTCCCCTAATCACCACAATAGAATTAACTACAAAGGGCAGCGTTCCTCCCCTCCCTCTTTCGGGAGGGGTATCCACGCTGAAACATTTAGATGATGTTTACCAGTCAAAATCAAATCAAGATTGTGGATCGCATCGACCATCTAGCTAAAACGCTAACACCGGAGCAAATCGAAGCGGTACTGCAAGGTGAAAACGCCGACCAAATCCTAGAAGCACTATCGCTTGAGGATTTGGAAAACACTTACCTATACCAGTGCAAACCAGTGCCTCAAATGATGCTAGAGGCGTTCAAATCAAAAGCGTCAAAGCTTGAGTTTCGTGCTCAGCAATTTGGTAAGCACTTGGAACGTAAAACGCCTACGCTATCGGTAGAAGCTGTAGAAGTGGGTAAACCGCGCAAATCTGGTGCGGTCGCTGTTCAAATGGTGAAAATCCCATTCTCGGATGGCCAGAGCATTTCTATTGCGTTCCATGCGCCGGATAACGATCCGCTAAAAATCAATCCAGATGACACGCTAATCGCGTTCCGCTTCCTAATGAACTCGCGCGATATTACTCACGTAGTCGCGCCAAAAGGCAACATGGATTTGTCTCTTAAGGAAGTGACCAACAAGCTAGCGCAGTTGCTTGAAAACAACAGTGAGAAATTTGTCGCTGCTAAGGCCAAGAAAGACGCTGACAAGAAAGCATTGGAAGAAGCGCAACAAAAGGCACAAGAACTTGATGAACAAGCTGCGCAACTAGGCGAAGAAGCTACCGAATTGGAACAAAAGCTCGATGAGCTGGCCAAGAAAGAGAAGCGCTTGGAAACTCAGATCGCTACGCAGAACGAAATCCAAGAAGAACTACGCAAACAGCTTGCTGCTATCAAGCCAGCAGCAAATACAGCAACGAAAAATGTAAACGCTGGTGGCAGTTCGTCTCAAGTGATCGAGCAATGGGACGCTTCATGGACTAAGCAAGAGAAGCGCGACTTCATCATTAGCCGTGCTTTCAATGGCGATCTTGATGCCTTTGTTAAGCAGCTAAGCCAAGAGTTTAAAGACTCATTAGAGTTTGCAGGTGCAGCAAATCAAAACGTTCCTAGCACTTATTCAGAGTCGTACATCAATGATGTGATTTATGACCTCGATAAAGGTGCTATGACGGTATCAGAGCTTGCCGAGGCTAAAGAATACATCCGTGATTCAATTGAAAACGATTTTCCTCAGTTGTCAGACGAAGAACGGGAACGAAAAGCAAATATCGAGCGCAAAGAATGGCTATTGGCTCTTATTGGTCGCAAGACCATTGCTAAGGGCTGGAAGATGGATAAAGGCGAAGATAGCGAGCCGTTTGTCTACTTCGAATCGCCTGACACGAACGACGATGATAGCTTTGGCCAGTACATGATCCACGCGCGCGATAACCAAACCTTGGCTGTCACTTACGGCGAGGGTTCACCGCTTGCTGGTGGCGACGATCTACAAGGTTGGGAAGCTGTTAAATCACTTATTCTGGCTGACTACGATCGCGAATCTAAGTTGCTTCAAGATACCGATGACAGCAACGAAGAACCACAACCAATTGAGAACGACGAGCCAAACGCGAACGACCAAGACAAAGACGAAACCACGGATAACCTATTCTGGTATGGCCTACGTCTACGCCCTTATGGCTTGGGTACAACGCCGCCACAACATCAAGTGGCTAAGTACCTCGATCCAGAATCGGCTAAAGAGCAATTCGCTGACGCTGGTAATGGCATTCGCCACGGTGCGATCGCTTATGACCAAAAACTGCCACCAGAACTAGTAAGCAACTTTGACCTAGAGCCGCTATTTGGCATGGTTGAGGGCGACCTAGAAGAAGCGGAGCGCATCGCAACCGAAGCGCTAGACCAATGGGTTGAGGACAAAGGCGTTGATGAAATTCCTCAGTCTACGCTCGATACCCTAAAACAAGTGGGCTTCAAAGCAGCGTTCGCTAAGCAGCTACGCCAGCAACCAGAAATGAAGAACCGCAAGGAAAATCCAAACGCGTACAAGCTATGGAGCGCATCGATTGACCTTGTGACGCCGGACATGATTCAAGAGATTGCCGAAGACCTAATGCTGGTTCAAAGCGATGCTGAATTACAGCGCCAAGCAGAACACACGCAAGGCCGCATGCGCTTCCAAGAAGCAGCTCTATCCCAACTTAAGGATATGCAGTCAGTAAACCCAAGCGATCGCAAACGTCTTGTTATGTTAGCTGACCTAACGCTAGGTACTGGTAAAACACTAAAACGTGGCGAGAAAGTGGATGACCAAGCTAAGCGTATTTCAGAACAAGCGCACCTAGTGGAATCACTACAAGGTGAAACCCTAGCGTCACTGGAAGCGCAATTTAAGAACCGCAAAGAGATCACTGATTTCCTAACGGCTCATCGCATTCCATTTAACCGCCGTGCGAAACGCGCTGACCTACTGCAAGCTATCTTGAACTACCGTGACGGATTCTTTAGTGCAACGGCGAAAATGTTCGACCTACGCGCGCTACGTGGCGACCTATACGAGAAGTTTGAGAACGGCGAAGCGTTAGCACTGGATGACGTAGAAAAAGCGTTTAGCGCGACTACGGTTTACCATGAGGGAGACGTAGCTTACACCAAGGCAAAAGGTGAAACCGTCATTCCAGCAATGGCAGACCAAGGCGAGGACTACCAAAAAGTTGAGCGCTTCATTAAGGCGATTGATGACGGTATCTACCCTGACCTATCCGAACTAAGTTCAGATGAGCTCTTTGCTCAGCACTATGCAATGGCAAGTGTTACCAACCAAGACATCCTGGCAATTCATGGTTTTAGATACTTGGATAACGATGAGCAGATCGACAATGAACAGATGGCGCGCGCTATCCATAACTCGGTCATGCCATTGTGGTACACAAAAGCTATCGAAGCGGAATACGAAAGCCGTGGCTTCCCTAGCCTTGCTGCGTTGCCTGACTTGAACCATAAAGGTCAATTCAAGGCGACACGCGAGAAACGCTACGCACCAGTTGGCACTATTGGCCAATCTGATTTTAGCGTTATCGATACGTACACAGGCAAGGTGCTAGAAACTGGCCTAGAGGGTGCAGCAGCGCAGCAAAAAGCGACTCAACTAAACGACCAAGCAGTGAAAGAAAGCACTATTGCAATCTTTAACATGCTTAAGGACGGCAAAACGCTTGAGCAAATTGCAGAGACGGAATACAGCGCACCACTAGAGCCTGTCAGTCCGGCCATGTTCACCACAATCAACGGCTTTGAATCATTGTATTCAACGTTAGCCATTAACGGCTCGGGTTCGCTTCACTCGCGCCCAACACTACGCGAGAACGCCGACAAGCTACTGGCTAAGGTGGACGCTGACGGCAAGATTAACGATATTGCGCTAACCGAAGAACAAGAGAACCAAATGGAAAATACATTTGGCTACAGTTTCTTCTCTGCGAAGTCGAACAAGGGTAAAGAGCTACGCTTTATCGCTAACACCAATTCTCGCAGCTACCTAACGGTTGACGGTGCTAACAAACTGCTTGAGCTATTGGGTGCTAAGAGCGCCGTAGAATCTGACACAGCAGATGAAATGAGCAAGGGTGCATCCGAGGAAGAAAAACAACTTCTCGCACTAGACCCAACTCAATATTCATTTGGCTCAATCTATGAGAGCGAGGGCATTCGAGATACGGGTGAAATCGCTAAGCGAATCCGCGCCTTTATCGCTCAGCTTAAGACAGCTGGCAAGATCAGTAATGACGTTAAAATCTCAGTACGCAAGCCTCGCTACGGCACACTAGACCTAACGCTGACTGACTTGCCAAGAAACGTCATGCTCTACAATCCAGCTTACCTACAGTTCGAGATTGATAACCCTAACTCGCCAGCGCCACACGGTATGAGCCGTTATACCGAAGCAGTAGATCAGCTGATCGAGTTCGTTAACGCTTATGTAGGCCAATACGACTACAACAACAGCGACACGATGACCGATTACCACGATCGCAATTTCTTTGGTGGCCGCCTAACCGTGGACTTTGATTTTGGTAAAGAGCGCAAAGTGGTAGAGCTCGCGTCTCTAACTGAAATGCACCAGCAAGGCGAACAGGCAGAGGATGACGTATTAGACGTTACCTCATTCCGTGAAAGCCTAGATGAAGAAGAAGCGAAAGCACTTGAGCAGCTAGAAGCCTTTACCAACCTAGAGCTAAAACTTGGTAAGCAGGAAGTGACTTTCCCAACAGGCCGAGTGAAGTCGATTAATGCGAAAGATGAGGACGGACTAACTTACAGCCTAGACGTTCTATTCGACATTCTAGTGACCGACTTAAGCGAAAAAGCGAAAGCTCAACTTGAGACGATTAAGGACTGGCAATCTGCGGATGCCTACTACAACGAAAAAGGCGCATTGGTACAACCAAGTGTTGCGGCAGGTATCCACTCAGTAAATGGCTCAGTGCCAGCGAACGTGTACGCTCCGCTAATCGCCCGTTCATGGTTAAATGAAAGCCACGCTGACATTTATCCGCTCGCTAAAGATGGCGAGTACAAGTTCGCGCTATACCAAGGCAACGACTTGATCGGTGAATTTGACGATACAGCGGAAATGGAAGCGCTATTAGTGAAAGCGTTCAATCTAAGTAGTGAAGCACCTCAATCTGAAACAGAGGGCAATAACGAAGAAATGGAACATGTAGAGAAACTAAAGGAAATCCGAGATTTTACTGGTGAACCTACGCCGGAATTGGTTGATGAGTTCCAAACCGCACTAGAACAGGCTTACGCCCACTTCGAAGCTAACGACCAAATAGCAGAGAACGAAGCGTTGATGGATGCCGCTCTAAGCAACATCACAAGCATGATCCAAGCGCAAATTTAATCACAACCAAGGCCGCCACTTCGGCGGCCTAAACCGGAGACAATCAAGTGTTAAGCTTAAGAGAAAAAATGACGCTCAACCGCGATGCTGCGGGTTTATTGAAAGAGCTTAAGAGTGGCCAGCTATCGATTGGTGAACGCATCAAAAAGAACCGTGAGCTGGTGGAAATTCTTAATAAACTGACTGGCGCTAACCAAAAGGTTGAGCAGGAGCCGGTATCAAGTTCGGATGAGCCAATATCGGTAGAAGAATTTTCCAAGTTAGGCCGCTCCGATAAGATTGAAAAGCTCAATGAAGTGCTACTTCTGCCTAACTGGTACGAATACGAAATGGCGTTTTTCCCTAACTACCAAATGGTTGAAAAGGGCGATAACTACGTTGTGTACAAGGATGGCGAAAACTTCCAGTTTGGCTACAAAGGGCATATTGCGCGAGGTTTGGACTACTGGAAAAACGATGCGGGCTCAGCCAAGAAAAATGGTGGTTTTGGTAGCTGGTCGCGCGCTGACCGTAGCAAGGCTATCAAGACCATCACTAAGCACATTGAGCAGAATGAGCGCGACAATGGCGAACGTCCAGTTGAACAAAGCGAACTGGTTGCGAGATTCCTTGCAGGGGAGTTTAATACAGCCAAGCCATCGTTGTTTGTTGATGTAATGCGAGACGTTCACTCAGAGGGCTTGGAGCTAGATAGCATCAAGCAAAAAGCGATTGAATGGTTCGAGCACAATCCTGACAAACTGGCCGCTTAAGTTTTCGCATGCGAGAACTTTAAAGAATCTCGTTCGATATAGTTTTCGCATGCGAAAACTTTTCAGAGAACTTGAGAAAAAACAATGAATGTTTTCACTAAAATCCGAGCAGACTATTACTACAAGCAATCTTTAAACCTTGCACTAGCAGCCAGCGAACGTCAAAACTACGCCAAGGCGCTTTTCGCATTGCTTAAGAGCCTTTAATCCGTTTCCCTGTCCCAAAAGTTTTCGCATGCGAAAACTCGCCACTCCAACCGGAGCGGTCAAATTGAACCAACTCACATCAATTAGCGCCGAAATCAAAGAGGCGAAAAACATCAATGACCTAGCCGAGATTGTTCAACTGTACGCAACAGACAATCCAAAACCCAAGCTAGGACGCACCAGCTACGTTGTGACAGCAAAAGGCGACGAAGTGGAAACAGGCTTTAAAGTCGTGGAAGCCAGCGACCTTATTCCATCGAACGACTTAGACGGTCGAATCAATCCGAACTTCCCGCAAGAACTGCAACCGCGCGACCGTACTCGCGTATCCTCAAAATTGCAGATCTCAAAGATGGCCAACGATTTGCGTCCACAACAATTAACCGATTCTGGACTATCTAGCCACGGCGCACCGATTGTCGGTGCAGACAATGTGGTGGAGTCGGGGAACGGTCGAACCATCGCTATCATCAAGGCGTATCGAGAGGGTAAGGCTGATAAGTACCGCCAGTTCCTAATCGACAATGCGGAGCGCTTCGACCTATCACCGGAGAAAGTTGAGAGCATGCGCGAGCCAGTGTTGGTTCGAGAACGTGTTACCCAAGTTAACCGTGCTAAGTTTGCCCGAGATTCCAACCTCTCTGACTTGCAACAAATGAGCGCAGCCGAGACAGCTTGGGTTGACGCAGAGCGCATCGATGACCGCATGATTGCTCTATTCCAACCGAGCGAAACAGGCAACCTTTTGGCCAAGTCTAACCAAGGATTTATAAACAGTTTCTTAACTGAAATTGGGGATAACTCAACCGCCGGACTACTTACTGAAGATGGCCGACCAACCAAGCAACTGATTGAGCGCATGCAAAATGCCGTGTTTGCCAAGGCGTACAAAAACGAGAAGTTGGTGAAGCTGGTAGCCGAGGAAGCCGATCCCGAAATTCGCAACATTTTGAGCGCGCTAAACGGCGCAGCAAGCGCGTTTGTTGAGATGCAACACCTTAGCGGAGAGGTGCATAAAAACACGTCTGGAACGCTGGCAGAAGCCGTGGAAATTAACGCCTCACAACCTGACCTCGCTAAGTCAGCACTTGACTCACTGGTGCAAGCAACCGAGCTAGTAAGACAGGCCAAAGATTCCGGTCAACACATCGATGAGCTATTGGCTCAGTCCGGTTTGTTTGGCGACAACGATCCCGAGGCCGAAGCGCTGGCGAGATTCATTGCTGCTAACAACCGAAACGCAAAACGCATGACACTGGCATTTAAGGCAATGGCCGAGGCAATCAATAGTGAATTGCTTCACCAAGGCCAAGCGCTCGGGGATATGTTTGGCGGCGGTGGTGCATCGCTTATTGATATTCTTGGGCGTGTAAATCAAGAGCTGGAAAACGAGGGGGTACAAACAGGCTTTATGTTCGAGTCTAGTGTGCAACTGGACGAACTTGCAAACGCTTCGAGGCATGCTATAAAATAGTTCTTGGCATATATTCCCTATACAACCTTTATAGACACACAAAAACGCCAGATTTAATTGTCAAATCTGGCGTTTTTGCATTTGGGAGTAGGGGATGTTTACTATCAGGCATCGTTATCACTACGGGCTAATCGACATAAACGAAGACGGCGTTGCCGATGGCCATTCAGTCGCAGGGAATGAGATCCCCGCTTTAAGGAAAGATGGCGAGTATATCTACAGACCATTTAAAGGGGCGCTAGATAATATCTATCTACTGCATGTCCAAAAGGTAAAGCTGGTGAATATCGTCGCTTATTGCGATGACGAACTAGGGCTATTTGGCTGGCAAGACGTGCCGCTCGATCACTATGTGGTTGGTGTCTACCGTGACGGCGGGTATTACGTCCTAACGAAAAACGGGCAGCTAATTAGCCACCCGCTTTAAAAGTTTTCGCATGCGAGAACTTTACACACGATACCCAACTAATTGAGCTTCACCAACTGGCACTTGCTCAAGTTCGCCATCATCAAACAGTACCGTTAGCTTGTCGCTATGCTTACCAGATGCGAACACCAAACCATGACGGTCATTAACCATGACACAAATACTGGTAGGCTTTTGGTTTGCCGTAGGCTTTTTGCTTACTGGTGTCTTATCGGTCTTTTCTGCTTTCTCTGGTTTGCTAGGTTGAGGTGCAACTTCCACCTTGCTATCTAGCTCGCCAGTGCGCAGTTTTACACAATCTTGGCGTGTTAGCTTCTCGCAGCTTTCCAGCGCTTCACGAACGCGCTCAGAGTTATCGACGGTTGCTTTGCGTAGTTCGTTGATGGACTCTACATCACCAATAATCCCTTTTTGGAATGCTTCCAAAACAAAGTCAGGGGCTTTAAGCACATTTAGGTATTTCGAAATGTAGCCGTCTGATTTGCCAAGGCGCTTAGCCAAGCCACGGTTATCCAGATTGTGCTTTTTCTTTGCTTGGTCAAACGCCTTACCTAATTCGATTGGCGTTAAATCTTCTCGCTGAATGTTTTCAATGAGCTGACCAAAAATATCGCCCTTTTCACGGACAATACATTCAACGTGAGTTAGCTTATCGCTCAACATAGTGGCGCGCCAACGGCGTTCACCCTCTTGGATTTTGTATCCCTTGCCATCAAACGGGTAAACAACGACAGGTTGAATTTGGCCGTTTTCTTCTAGGCTTTCGCACAACTCAAGTAGTGATTCATCGTTAAATTCTTCACGAACTTGCTCAACTGAATACAAAGAGTCTTTAGGGATAGCCAGCACTTTCGCTGCATCGCGGATTTCTACCGCTGATTCATCCAAGAGATTATCTAGGTCGCTAAGCTTGATTCGATCTCTTAAGCTTTTGGTCATGCTGTCACCTCTACCATGCGCTTGCAAAGTTCCTCACAAACCGCTGTAAAGCCGAATTTCTCAGCCGCTTTAGGGTTGGTTTCAATCAGTGCTTTGCCTTGGTTTAGAGCTTCACTTACGCGCGTTGTTTTAATCAGTTTGTTTTCAAAAACTAGGTTGCCGTACTCTTTACGAAGTTCCGCTTCCTGTTCGCGCTGGTCGTTTGTAATGTTGGCTTCGATAAGGTTTAGGACAATGCCTAATACTTCCAAGTCAGGGTTCATTCGACGGATTTGGCGCGAGGTCTTAACCAGCTCATTAACGCCTTTGATCGACATTTTTTGTGCTTGGCTAATGATAAGTAGCTTACTGGCCACAAGTAGCGCTGCATGCTGTAGCGCGTTCGCCGCTGGTGGACAGTCGATAAAGATATAGTCGTAGTCGTCTTTGATAAGGTCGATAGACTCAGCCACGTTTAAGATTTGTGATTGAGTAATGTTACCCATGCGCTTATCGCCGCCAATAACGTGTACGTTTTCGCTGACTTCGAAAGGTTTAGCCTTTACTGGATTTTCAAAAAGGTTGTAAGCGTTGTGTAGGCAGCTCGCAGATGTGTACTCTGGATTCTCGACCATTTCCGGTGCGATTGAGCCGCCTAAGTTGTTTTGTGGGTCAAAGTCCAGGAATAGACATTTGTTGCCTTGGCTAGCGATGCTAATGCCAAAGTTGTAAGTACAAGTTGTTTTACCAACGCCGCCTTTTTGGTTGGCAATCGCCATGATAATGCTCATTAATTAATTTCCTTTGCTGGTGGAATTTGTTTGCTGTTTTGGTTTGCTCAGTGCTACCTCAAGATCCTCGATATAGCACTGAACTACGTAATCAGTTGTACCGCCGCCGTGCATTGCTTTGTAAATAGCAGTGTGGCAAGGGCTTACACCCTTAACGCCATCAATGAGCTGCTTGGCTTTTCTGGTACTTCCTGCCTTTTGGACTAATTGATTTAATCTTTCGCATCGTTCCTTGGATGCCATATCAATGCCTCTCGATTGTTGTCACTGGCAACAGGCACACACTATACGTTGCCAGTAGCAACAGCACAAGAAAAAAAAGTAACAAACAGAACCGATTGCACAAGTTTTCGCATGCGAGAACATTAGATAAATTGTGAGATTGATTCCATGTGTTTTCGCATGCGAAAACTTTTTGACAATTCTATTACTTAACTAGGTTACAAAGAGCAGCGTCAACAGGCATAAGAAGGAAAAAGCACCTAGTTGCATAATTCATTGTTTTTAATAAAAAATATTGAAAAACCTGTTGAATATGAAAATTATTTCATATAAATTAAATTACAGATAGGCGGCAACAAAACTATTAGGGGTAGGATTGATTGCATCAAAGCTTATCTGTTCAACGTGCAATCCCCGCCATTTGTTCAGTGGCGGGGTTTATTTTTTCTATCTCAAAAGTTTTCGCATGCGAAAACTTAACGCATCGATTTGCTGTTAACACTCCACGCTTCGAGATTTACGTCCTCGATAGAATATTCAAATTCTTCATCATCGACGTAGTAGGTATGTAGGTTTGCTTGCCAGTAGCCTTTATCAACTTGCTCTTGCTGGTACGCCCACGCAGCACACAACAAAATCGCAGGGTCTTCGAAATTGAAGTGTTGCTCTGTGATCACTTCTGAATCGCTGCCAAGGTCATAACCATGCTTGGCCATGAGCGATTTAACCGCCCACCAATAAGCGCCATAGTGACGGTACATGAGCGGATTGGCTTTAAGTGTTTTGTAAATGCCATCTACTTGAGCTTGGATAAATGCTTCTTTGCTTTGCGCTGTTTCTAGCGCCTCATCGAGTAAGGGCTGTAGATCTTCAACGGTAGGCAATTTTACTTGGGTAATCATTGTTGTCTCCAAAAAGTTTTCGCATGCGAGAACTTTTCGCATGCGAAAATTTGAGTTAGGCAGCTTCGGCCATTGTGTTGTGAATGGTTAATAGCGATTTCGCTAGCAATTCCAAATCCGCTTTCGCAGAGATAAACCACCAGCCGCCATTAAATTCACTGCTTGCGTTTGATGCGAAGTCAGCGCCATACTCGGCCTTAGCTTCCTTGTCACCAGCGAACATCACTTTAAGCGAACCTTTAAGGCCATTGTTGTCCATCAAACCAATGCGCTCGTATGGCTCTACAACAATCTCTTTTCGGTTGCGACCGCGCTTAGGCTTCCAGCTAATTGGTGAAGTCACCATTTTAACGTCGATGCCAATGCCTGACATTAGTTCGCTAAACTTCTCGATGCTCTCTACGTTAATGGCAGAGATATTATCGATTTTCACTTTCTGCGTTTCGGTCACTTTAACCTCGGCCTTTTCCGGCTTATCCGCATTTAGGTACTTCTCGATAAATTCCTCACGCTGTGCGCTGCGATAAGTGAATAGCGAACCATACGCACCTTTCATGCGATTCAATGACCAGTCATCCGAGAAGATTAGGCCATCACCGGATAGGAACTCACGTTCGCCAATAGCGTGTAGGTCAGCACATACCTTAAGCATGGTTTCTTGTGAGTTTTCGCCGTAAATCGCATCGACCTTTTTCAGTAGGTGTGTATCGGTCGTTGGTTTGTATTGCGTCATCCAGTACGCGATCTGTGATAGACGTTTCGCACGGTCAGGGTCGTTAGCCACCAGCTTAGTGAAGTCAGCGAATAGCTTATCTTCCAGCTCTGTGCGGTATTCGCTAGAGCGTTCGGTCAGAATATCGGTGTAACGAGTGAACTCACGAGCCGATAGGCGGCGCGCTTCGTGTGCGTTGGTGTAACCTGTCCATTTCAAATTGCTTAGATGGTTATCTAGCTCTTTAAGGAAAGTGATAGACGTTTTGTAAGTCGTCTCTGCTTTCAGTAGCGCTTCTTGATAAAGCTCAGGGTGTTTTTCCTCGAATGCTTTGATCTCAAGTGTCACCAGTTCAACAACTTCCTGTTCGCTCACTTGGTTGCCGTTTTCCATCGCCTGTTTGTCCCAATCGCTACCGATAAAGAAACTTAGAATGTCGTGTTCCAACATCACGCGACCCTTATCTTCCAATTGCTTGGTTACTTGGTCGAGTAGGGCTTTCACGATCGCTTTATCGCTCGCATCTGGATAAATCAGCGTTTGGTCTGGTTCAACATCCAATCCCCACGGCGTAGAGAATGAACCGTCAACATTGCGCACCAAACAACGGCGGCTGTTACCGTAGGCTTTCATTTTCTTCTCTGCGACCAGTTCAAAGAACGTCTCACGGTCAAACGTATGAGCGACTTCACTTAGTGGTACACCTTGGAGCGCTTTTGCTTCTAGCGCAGCTCTATCCTGATTCACTGGCGCAATTTCAATGATGCGCTCAACAGGTAGATCGACGTAGTTGCGTGACGCAGGTTCGCCGTCCATTTCAGTAATAAAGCCGTCCACCGTGCCAGATTTACGGTCGAAGTTGGTGATCATGATTGTTGCTTTTGAATCGTACTCGGCGCTCCAAGAACGGCTCTTAACTTCGGCTTTGTAGGTGTAGCCATTACGCACAATCACGCCATTGCGAACAATGTACAACTCTGGATGAGTTAGGAAGTCAGGGTAATCCTTTAACACACCGTCATTGATGGCCAGCTCCATTGCTGGTTTCAATTTCTTGATGGTATCGCTCGCTTTGTCGCGGTTTTTGATCGCTGCTTCATAGGTTTTGATTTGGCTTTCTAGCGCAAACAGTCTGCCTTTGGTGCGTTGGTAGTTTTTGTGCTGCCAACTGCCGTGCTTCTCGCCCTCTACACGTAAGCGATCTTCTTCCACCTCTTTGCGTAGCGGCTCTAACTTCTCGCGTAGTTCGGCCAGCTCGCCCTCAACCGCTCTCACATCCAAAGCAAGCATTTGGGTGGCTTTGATGTACTTGCTAACGTTAATACTTGCTAGTCGGCGTTCCTCTAATTTGCGCTTGCGCTCAGCTTGACGCTTAGCCGCTTCGATACGGGCTTTCGCTTCTTCTGGATTCGCTGCCAGCATGATTGCAGTTTCGTCGGCTGCGTCTGCATCGGCGTTCGCAATGTACTTTTCATCACCTTTGAACATTGTCTCAATCCAAGTGGCTTTGCGTTGGATTGTGGCCAAGCGGAAATCATCGAATGAGCCTTTCGACGTGTAGTAGTGAACGTTCACGCTGTTTTGTTTAGAGCCAACACGCGCGCCACGGCCATTACGCTGTGTGATACTCATTGGAGTCCAAGGTAGCGTTAAGTGGTGAATATCGGTTGTGCCATGATGCAAGTTGATGCCAACTTCGCCTTTTTTATTGAGGATCATGAATTTGTATTTCGAGGTGTTGTAAGCATTGGCCATTGCTTCCAAACCCGCTTCCTCATCGTCCTCAGTCGCTTTAGAGCCTTTCTTACCCGCAACGGTATCGCTGTTCAAAATGCCGATTTCAGACAGCTTACAACCAACAAAATCCGCAATGATTCGCGCGACTTTCTTGTGCTGTGTTTTTTCTTCGGTGAAGACAAGCTGCTTACCGCCAGCCAGATAAATCTCGCGCGCGTTCTCAAGGAACTTGGCGTACTTAGGGGAGACAGGGTGCGTAAATTTCAACTTGGCCTTGTCACAAATGTTTGTGAATCGGTCATCAAGTTGCTGGTGGAGCTGAACCACGCAGTGATCGCCCTCGACCTTAACGCTCTTATCAACCTTAACTTGGATTTTGCTTAGCTTAACCGTGCCGTCTGGTGCCACATCCTCAAAAGCGACCGTGACGGTATTTGGTAGCTTAGATACTGCCGCCTCTACCTCTTTCTTGCTGTCCTTGGCGAATCGGTAGGTAACACGCTCATAGTACAAATCAAGGTCTGTACTTACCTTGTCCATTTTACGGATTAGGCCGAAAACCGTGTCGTTAGGGTATTGCTCGACAATCTCTTGGTTTTCGTCTTTGTCTGGATTACTGATTGCGTCAGCGCGCTGGCGTAGTTCCTCATATAGCGCTTCCTGTTCGCTATTCATTTGGACAACGCTTTGCTGGCTAATCAGGTCAGGAATGTGAACGTTGGCACCAACGGATTTAGCATCCTCGATCGTCATGTAGCGGTTAACGATGTTTCGAAGTGCGTCTAGGTTTTGGAATCCGAGTAGGGCTTCACGCTGTTCAACTTCGCCCGAAATCTTAGTAACCAGCGCTTCGCCAGTCTTACCAAACATGCGGATAAAGTCGTCGCTGTCAAAAATCCCCATCTTGGCAAACGTGTCTGCCGGAATGATGTGGGACAGCATATTGAACATATCAACAGGGCTGTTTACGGTTGGCGTAGCTGTTAGGAAGTAAACGCCTCGACCGTCATTGCGAGCCTTAATGACGTTGTTCTTAAGCTGCATATCGATAGCGCGATCGGCTTGCGCTTGGCTAGGCAAGAATGCCAGATTGTTTCGGTATGAGCCGCCCTTGTACGAGTTACGGAAATCATGCGCCTCATCGACCATAACCGAATCGAATAGCAAGTCCTCAAAGTACGGTAGTTCTTCGTTTTTGGCCGTACCATCGTCAGCATATTTCGCTTCAAAGCGCGCGTTCTTCGCTTGCTCTGTGTGGCTTTCCGCTTCCTTAACTAGCTTGCTTGAACCAGCAATCAAACCAGCATCGCGCATTTCAAGCACGTTGGCCGAAATCGTGTCCGACTTCAATGGAATGCGGTTGTACACGTCTTTTGTCATTACCACGATGCGAGCGGTTGACTGTGTAAGCTGGTGGAGCTGTTCTGCTACGCGCTTGCCGTTTGTGTCTACGGTCAGTTTGGCGCGCAAGATAGGATCGCCTTTCTTGTCTAACTTCGGTTCGCCCGTTTCATCTAATACCGGTTCCCGAATGATTTTTCCGTCATCGTCTTTGTGAACTTCAAGGCCGATAAATACCTTGTCAGATAGATTGCTTTCACCAAAGAACAGGTCGGACTCATAGAACCAGTTCTCTAACACGGATTTAGGAACAACGATGGCCACACGGTTAGCGCGTTTGGTTTCTAGGTTGTGCTGCACGAGGCCAAGGCCAGTGAGCGTTTTACCCAAGCCAGTACCAAAGGCAATAATGCCGTTACCGTCTGCACTGTGACGGCGAATCGTTGAGTTTTGGTAAGGTAGGAACTCAATCGCACCAGATACGCCATTTAGCGTTAGTGGTGAGTCATCAAACTCCGGCTTAATCCAACCGTTAAACGTATTGTTGTAAACCTGTTCCAAGTATTCTGAATGGTCAGATGATGCAATCCATGTAGAAAACTCATCATCGAGGCGGCGCATTTGTTCACGGATAAGTGATTTATCTTCGTTCTTACTACCGCCACGAACCGCACCATAGTTGATGTACGATTCAATTTGACGCTCAAATCGCTCATCGCTGTTCGCTGCTTTACCTTTCACGCCATTACGAGTTAGGCCATCAATCCATTCGCCATCACGCCAACGGTAGCCAGTAAGGTATTGGCCGGATTCGCTTTGTACGAAATCCTCAAAGCCGTCCTTATCCTCGGTAAAGTCGCCCAAGATAAATTCCGTGTAGCCACGGTCATGCAGGAACTCAAGCATGATGTTTTTAGGAATCCACTTATCGGTAAGCTTCATCTTCACATCGGCAATCGAGATCTTGTTTCGCTTAGATTCGATGGCTTGAATTTGGCGCATGATGTTAGCTTTCACGGTATCGGTGGTGGTCGATACTAATTGTGCGGTCAGCTGATCCATGCGCTTACCGACTAGGCCAGTCGTCGCTTTATGGAATGCCGTCACCGTGCCGTCAGGGTTTACGGCTACCTCATCCATGTTCGCTAGATAATCAAGCAACTGCTCATCGCTCATCGCATCGATACCGCTTGCGGTGTAATACTTGCGAACGTCATCCAGTGTCAGTGTGGTTATGCCTAGTTCACGGTCGCATAGATGGAACACGTCACCAATGCGAGACGAACTGTATTGAACGGTCAGCTCACGCTTAAGGTCGCCTTTGAGTAGGTCAGATAGTTTGCCCTTAGAATCGATCGATGAGTGGTAGTAATTCCATGCAGAAACGTACTTCTCGCTTAAGTTGCTTAGCGCTTTCTTCGATACCTTAGAGCCGCCCATTAGTGCGTTCAGCTCAAACACTTCGCCGCTTAACTTCACGCGATATTGTTCGGTCTGGAAGTCCTCCGCGCCCATTGCCATGTTGGCCAAGTCGCTATTGGCTGTGGTTCGGCCACCAGCAACCAGCGTTGCAAGTGTTTGAACTTTCATGCCAAGTAGAATGCCTTTATAAGCGTGTTCTTGGCTCGCTTTTGGCAGCTTGGCTATCTCGCGCATTAGGGCTTTAAAGTCGTCATGACACAAGTAACCGTAATCTTCGAAAAGCTTGAGCGCTTGGCTGGCCGATAGCTTAAGCATCGATTCAGTAGAGTAGGTGATAGAACCGATCTCATCGGTGTTATCTACGCCATAGGTCGGCTTGCTGATAGCGCCTGTTTGCGCGTTGCTTTCAGATAACTCCCATTCGCCATCAATCATTTCGTACTGCTGGCCATTGCGGAAAATCGTGTCGCCCTCGGAGTATTTCGCGCTCACTGGCTCGCTGACCGCTTCATCGAGCAACATCCAGTCAATGCGACTGTCAAAGCGGCGCATTAGCGACTCTTTAATATCCTCGTTAGAACGGTTGCCACGCTTCACGACTTTGCGCGCAAACTTACCTACGCCCTCAACAGTCTGTTCGCCGTTGATGAATTTCTTACCCTCACGCTCGAACCACTTACCTTTAAGCCAAGTATTCCAAAGCACGTTAGATTCAATCAGCGTGTCACGGTCGGCACTATCAATCAGTGCTTTCGCTTGGTCGCTGTGTTTGCGCCAGATAACAAGGTCAGTCACTACGCTCGTATCAGAGAACGTGCCCGTTGGTAGTCGGTGCGCGCCCAAAAATTCCGCTTTAAGTGCGAGTTGTGTACGCCACTTCTCAAGGTTTTTCGCATCACAAATACGAGTTGGCAGCACTAGGGCAATCAAGCCACCAGCTTTCGCTTTATCGATAGAACGAGAAACGAAATACTGATCGGCGTACTTAATGTCTTTGTACGCTTTGTCTTTCATCGCGCTAGCGTCTCGAACACCATAAGGCGGGTTGCCGATCACTAGGTCAAAGTCAGCAATGCCAGGATTAGTTGCTACCGCTTCGAATGCTGATTGGATTACATGGTCTTCGGGGTGAAGAATTTGGTTAATGGCCGCCGAGGTCTGATCCATTTCTACGGATGTAGTCAGGGTGCCTTTAGGTTTGGTTTCGCTAAATACTCCCACACCCGAACTTGGTTCAAGTACGCTACCGCCAGTAAAGCCATAGGAACGAACTGCATCCCAAGTCGCGCTCGCCAGCCATTTAGGCGTGTAGTATTCGTTGGTAGAGCCACCGATACCGCCAAAACCTGTGTAGTCGCGCAGAGCTGCTTTATCTTCGGGTGAAACGTTGGAGTAGTCGCCGTTGTACTTGGCGAGAATATCTTTGGCTAGTTGGTTAGCCTTAAGGCGCTGGTGGCCTTTTGGAGTGTCGCTAATATCGACAGCGAGCAAGGCTTCAAACTGGCGTACCAGTTCATCGATTGTTGTCGCCTGTTCAATACTGCGGGTTAAATCAGTGTTCATTGAACGTGCCTTTTATTCTTTGGATAAAAGCCAAAAAAAAAGTCGAGCTTTCGCCCGACTTTTTCCTTTCCTATTCCCCATCCCAAAAAAACGCCACTATCAATATCAATTTAAGTTAATGAATAATCTAAAATATCTAAGGAAGTAGATTTTTAGGGACGAGAGAATTATTCCGAACACGTAAGTTGTAATCAAGAATAAAAATTAGTGTTTTTGGTGAGTAACCAAGATTCAAAGGCAAGCAATTGAACTTTGACTAAAAAAATTTAACGCATAGAAAATCAATCATTTATTAGCGTATTGGTCACATTGACGCGATGCGCTATCATCCAAGATCATCCCCATCCCTGTAGAAAGCGCCTCAACTAACCGAGGTCGCACATGTCGCAAAACAAGGCATCAATTGGGCTAGCGACAGCTTTAAAACAAGCGTTCCCTTTCTTTAACGAGAATGACGATAAAGAGAGCGGGATCAGTTTTGAATCTGGCGCTGGATATACGGGATCGCCATTCCACGATCGCGAAAACCAATTAGATGAAAGCAACGGCGCTCTGACCAATGACGGTCGAAAAAGCTCAGACCGCTTTTTTCTGCACAAGCTGCCGAAAGATCGCTTCATGCTATATCCGATACTCAAGGAAATGGCCGAGGACAGCACGATTGATGCCGCGCTCAATCTGCACCTTGGTCACGCTCTTTCGGTATCAAACGACAATGGCATGGCTGTGTATCTTCATCCAACCGATGAGAAGTACGCCGAGTACGTAGGCCGTCTTAACCGAGAGTTGCTAACTCCAATCAACGAAAACCTAATGAACTGGACGTATTCAACGCTGGTTTATGGGGTTAACTATGTTCGCCCATACACGAAAGAGGGCGTGGGTATTACTCACTTTGAGGCCAACTACTACACGTTGCCAAACCAAATTCGTGAGTACGAACGTTCGGGCGAGCTAGCTGGATTTACTGCGGAATATCTACAAACCAGAGCGAACGGCGAACAGGTACGCCTTGCCGAGCCTTGGGCGCTTATCCCACTAAAAATGCCAATCTGGCGACCAGATATGGATATGCCGCCAGTTAACTACACTGGCCAGCGCTACTCACTTTATGACGATGCGTATTCACGCATGCCAATCGAGACGCAGAACTACGGCACATCCATTCTTCTTACCTGTTTTGAGGCTTGGTCGATGCTTCGCCAGTCCATTGCAGCGCTCGGCGCAAGTCGTGTAAATGCTTCACTTATCGACCGCATGGTAGCGGTAAACACTGACGGCTTAGATGCTGCGGGAGCTGCGGAATACATCAACATGGTCGCTGACCAGATGAAGCAAGACCGTCAAGAGGTGGTAGACCGTTCCCGTAAGCTAGGTTTCATTCCAACAGTCATCAACACGCTATTGCCCTTTATGGGTGGTGCTAAAGGTGGCTTACAGATCGATACCTTTACCACTGACCCAAATATCTCCCACATCGAAGACATTATGTTTCACCTTAAACGCTTAGCCGGAACGCTTGGCGTAGACCCATCCATGCTTGGGTTTGGTGATCTTCTTTCTGGTGGGCTAGGCGAGGGCGGTTTCTTCCGCACTTCTATTCAATCAGCACTACGCGCCAACCAAATCCGCGCAGCCGTGGTGGCGTTCGTTAAGCGCGCTATCGACATTCACACCATCTATCGAGACGGCAAGGTGTGGAACGACAACGATATGCCATTCGAGATCCGATTTAACTCTCTCAATACTGCTATCGAGCAAGAGAAGTCGGCGGCAATGGAGTCGCAAGCGAACTATGCAACCATGCTGACTACTGTGCTTGACCTTATCGAGCAATCCCCAATCAGCAAGTCTCCGAAACTCAAAAACCATCTTTATACGTCCGTTGTTGGCCTCGATTCCGAGCTGGCCAATGAAGTCATTTCCGAGCTCGCGGCTCAAGTGGCCAAGAACGACAAGATGATGGAATCCATTGGCATGACTAACCAAAGCGAAGCGGAACGATTCGTTAGAGACGTAGTTCTCGACCTACTAACCGAAATCCAAAGCCATTAATGGAGAAAAGAAAGTGACAGCAAAAGCACTTAAACAAGTATCCGACCGTTTCAGCCTATTCAATGACGGTCGAAAACTTAGCGCCAACAAGCGCAATTACATCATCAAAGCCGTGCAAGCGATGATCAACAGCCCACGAACTAAAGAGCTACTGCGACTAGGTGAGGCGTATGGTTACTATGGCCATCAATCCCGCCAACGCGCCAATAAGCTCTCAATCGGTGAAACTGAGGTGATCATGATTAATGGTCGTCCGGTTGTGGTAGAAAACGTGCCATCTAACCGCACAGTCTCTATCACCTGTTCAGATGACGGTATTGTTGAACACACTCAAGAGTTTTTAGATACCGACACAGGCCGTATTGCTTTAGGTTTGCACAATAGTCGTGCTGGTGGTTGGAGCTGGGCGACTGGTGGCCAAGATACACGCGAGGCATCGATCACTACTTCATATCACGGTATGGACTACGTATTGCAGCCGAACTATATCAGCCTAGACCATCCGGCCATGATGATGGAAAGTGCGAACAGCGAGCAAATGATCCTCGAATCGCTACAGGAACAAGGTTTTGATGAGGAATCCGCGCGTAATATCTACGCGAACATGACTCAACAGACCAATGTTGAGCTTGTCGGTGATCTTACTAACCAGCTTATGTACCTAGAAAGCGTGAACACAGATTTGCGTGAAAAGGTAGAGCAAAACGCTAAGGCAACCTCGATGCTGCTTGATGTTGTGGACTCTTTACCTATCTATGTGACCGATGCGCAGCGCAAAGCGATCGCCAACATGGCCAGCAAGGAAGATCATCAAGTGGTGCGAGCTATGTTTGAGTCGCTATGTTCCCGAAAAATGGCGACTTTACCGACAAATAGCTATGTTCCAGTAGAGCAAAAAGTGAGTGTTGCGCCTCAAATTAAACAGCAGTTCGTCAACTTCGGATCTTCGGCACGAAAATTCCAATAAGCTGATCAATCAAAAAGCGCCACCAGCGATTAGCAATCAAGTACAAAAAACAGTCAATTTAATCGAAAATTCTGGTGGCCAATTCGGAATCTCATAAATCACTAGGAGCGACAGGACGCAAGTAGAGTTTATCTTTCTTAAAGTGCGTAGGTCGCCAGTCCCAACCAGCGATAGATACGCTATCTCGCGCGCCAGCAATATACGACACTGAGCGCAAAACATTGATACCCTTATCAAAGTTAATCGCCTTGTCGGCCTTTAGAACGAGTCTACCGTCTTTTTGGCTATGCAAACCAAAGGTGCAACCGGAGATTGTTACTAACAAATCCAACGGTAGCACTGGTGCGTTCTTTTTCGGGAACTGTCGGCGCTTAAACTGTTGTTTTAATTGGTCAACTTGAGTTTCTAATTGCTGTTCAGCACTTGGTGGGGGAGTAAATTTCATCACAGAGTTATCCACAAAATTTATCGTGTTCGGAATACTAACACGCCTAAAAGGAGTTTAAATAGATAAAATTTTTGGTAAACTCTAGCGCCAGATGGTAACGCCCCTTGTTCGGAATTGCTTTGATATGGAGACTTGTTTGATCAACCATTTACGATCAATAATAGGGGAGTTTTTCTGTAATTAGATCATGGCGATGCCGTGATAGAGAGAAAGTGATTCGATTTCGGGCAACAGAAAATAAAAAAGCCCGCTTTGGCGAGCGGGCTTTCTTACTAAAATCGAGCTTTAAGCGGCAAACTTAAAGCGTCACGACAAACGAACTTAAGGAAAGTCATTATGCCGTAATGAATTAGACCGAAGCCTAATCAACTGAGACATTTTAGTTTGGCGACTAATGCCTCAAATAGTTAGTAATTAATTTAACAACTTAGATTGTTTTGAGCACCAATCTTAGCGAGCGTTAAAATTACACAACACAAGACAGGTGTAATTATAACGTTCAAAGAGATCGGTGGCAAATTTTTGCGCCTTTTTTTTGAGCAAATTTTATGCAAATTACACCACTTTTGCTGAATCCTCGTTACTGGAAGTCAGGATTCAGAACACAAGCTTCCAATATCAAAGCCAATAAACCATTGGCACAACGTAAGCTTGCTTGCCTACTAGAAACTATCTCAAGCTTTATCCTTAAGCATGGTCACACTTGCTTTGCTTCAAGCGATACCTTAGCGCGCACCTACAACGAGAACTGTCACCGTTACGGTTGTAAGCCAATCATAAAGCGCACTATTGATAATTACATCAAAATAGCTAAAGAACTTGGCCTGATCGCTTATGGACAGCCAAAGCGGAACGATCACACAGGTCAGAATCAACGTCACATCACTCTATGCGTTGATGGCATCCAAAACATGTTCACTGGTGCATACAAATACGCGCTACAAGCGGCAGAGAAGTTTTGTAATAGACAAAAATTGCATTTAGGGGGGGCTTCTGTGGAAAAACCTCTTGAGGCCAGTTCTGACAAGGCTTGCGAGCAATCAGACAAAAACAAAAATTGCAGCATAAATACAAAAGATCTCTCTACAGAGAGTAAAAATAAAATTAATAACGGTATCCCATCTGATTCTTGGTTTTTGAAAATCTTCAAACGTGACGCAGATGAAGTAAAACAACTTCAATTAGCTGCTAAGCAAGGCCGCCTATCAGCTAGTGGATCTCGTCGTGTTATCAAGCTGTACAACAAGCACCAACAGCCTTTAGCGCCTAAGTTCGTGTCATACCTTAAGTTTGTGATTGCTAGCTGGCACAACAAGGCTGCAAGCGCCGTGAAAGCTAGCGTGAACAAGGTTCGTGATACAGCTACCATACTAGCAGAGTACATGAACACCATTTCCGAGAAAGAGTCTCAAGGCTTGGTTGAATACTATCGTGACGCAGTAGGGCGAGTACAAATCAGGTATCTGTAATCACTGCTTGATGTGAGTATTTCTATACATGCGCGACCTAAAATGTGTCATAATTACCTAAATCTTGTTATTTATGGATATGCATTTGCATGAGTGATGAAGAATATTTCTACCCTGCGGTAAGCGATAACCTCCCGAAACATATCAAAAAAGGCCATCAACTGGTCTTTAGTCGTCAAGATCTATCCGCTAGGGAAGCTGATATGTTTGCGTTGATGATTGCACATATGAAACCAAACGACTGGGATCAGAAAACACCACACTATGAATTTACTTCACATCAATTATCAGAGTGGTTAGGTGTTGAGTCTAAACATATCGGTAGCAACTTAAGTCCAGTAGCGAACCGCCTAGCTAGTCGAAAAATCGGGATAAAGGTGGAAACCCCGAAAGGTGATATTGAATTCGACTATAGACCTCTTTTTAAACATATCGCTTATAAACACGGCATACTTACGATGGTTCCTAACGATATGCTTAAACCAGAGTATATTGAATATAATCAAGGATTTGCTCTGATTAACACTCGCAATTTCTTTGAGGTAAAAAAGGAGTACTCTAAGCGCTTGTACGAACTGCTTAGTCGTTTCAAAGACAAGGGCTTTGAAATGCATGCGCAAAAGCTTAGTGAACTGAAAGGAATATTTGGGCTTTTGGACGAATCAGGGAAGCTGAAAAAAGATAAAAGTTCCTTCAAAAACAACAGCGTATTTATGAAACGTTGTATCCGGGAAAGTATTAAAGAACTTTCTGAACATCCTCAGATTAGCAAAGAGCTTCTATTTTTAGAAAGTAGCCAGGGTGATAAGGGGTTTGAGGTTGTAAAGAAAGGTAGAACCATTACAGGAATCAAGTTTCTCTTCCGGTGGGTTAAGCTAGGTTCAATTGATGAACTAAATCAACACGATGCTCTAAAGACAATTCGACAACTCGAATTGAAAAGGCTTCAAAACCAAGTCAGACTCACCGAGTCTGAACTAGAATCACTTGCCATCGCGTACCGCTATGTGGGTAAAGAAGACCACGCTCTTAAAGTTGAAGATAGCTTGTCAAAACGATACTCAGAAAAAGAGCAACAAAAACATGATGATGGAATACATGAACTAGAGTCGTTAATGGAAAAGATAGATACCCTTTCAGAACTAACCGATACTCACGATTACTGATAGCTAACAAGTTTTAGGTCATGCGCTCTATAGATGACATTTTTTAGGTTGAAATGAGCTATGTGACACATTTTAGGTATGTAAGCGAGAATCCGACGTGATCATTGACTCGAAAGTAAAAAAAACCGAACAAGACTTCGATATAACCATCTCACACACCTAAAATATGTCATTTAAGAAAATAAACACCTAAAATATGTTACCCAATCACCTGATATATGATCACTTTCACCTAAATTATGTTGCATTAAAGCCTGTAAGAAGATCACAAACACCTAATAAATGATCAATTAAGCCTAGATCTTGTTACTCAAAGACCTAAAAAAAGATCTTTAAAAGATTTAAAGCCCATTAATATCAATAACTTACAATTCCTATAGATCTTATAGATCTATAGTTACCATAGATTAATATAGTTAAATATAGATCTTTATAGCGTATGTGGATAACTGGAAAATCAAAGATTTACACAGTTTCCCACATACACAACAAGTTTTTGTTGTTTAGATGAGTTAATGATCCTAGCTATAGACAACGGCGTGCTACAAGTAGTGGTAGGTCAATTTCCAATCTAGCTTATAGTAGCAGGGACTATGAAAGGCAAATTGGGCTGGCATAACCGAATAGCGATCGCATTTGTGTGAGTTCTTGACAAAAACACGAATTGACAGGAAATATTAATTGTTGGATAGTTGTAAGTGTGCTCTAGAAGCAACAATGTACTTCTAGAGCTGCGTTGGTTAACCGAATAGTGCTTGCACTATAACGGCGACTAGATTGATTATCGCTATAAGCAGTTCAATTAAATTTACCATTTGTTCCCCTGATAAGGCTCATGGTGAAAGACAACGCACAAGGGTTTTTAATGGCGGCCACCATTGATTACCCGTATGCACGAAGTGAAGCTTTCTAGCTGCTTCGAGCTTGGTTGGTGATTACATAATTACCTCCTAATTAAAGGTTGGGTTCTTCGAATCCAGCCTTTTTTTATATTCTTCACACCATCAAGTTTATTAGGGAACGTTTTGTTCCAAGTCTTGCTGTGCCTAGTATTCCAGACTTTTTGCCAATTTTGCAAACGCCCAAACGCGTTGGCTATCTGTTTCGGGTTTAGGAGCATGAAAACTCCCAAGTCCTTATGTCCCATTGTTATCAGATAATTCCCCTCTCATAAAGAAACGCTTTGAAAAATATTCATTTCTCTACATGAATCGGGATATGAGCAAAAGTTTTATCAAATAACTAATACTTGTTTCCGACTATCTGCTTGATGCCAACCTCAAAAGAAAGTTGCCGCTTCCAGCAGATGGGTTAACGCATTCAATGTATTGCTGTTAACTCATCTTATCCTGTTAAAAACAAAAATGCTTCCCCGTACAACTTAAGTGGCTAAGCTTCCTATCATTTTGGCCAGTTTTTGCTCACTAATTTCCAATTAGCCTAAGTGTTGACAGTATTAAACTCAACTAATTGACGGTGATAAGACGCTAAACGCTCTGGTATCACGTAAGGCGTTTTTTTTCACTATACACTTGCCAAATTTGCACCCCAAGTACATTGAAAACCTAATAATCAAAAATCGACATTAACTTAAATCGGCGATGTATAACATCCAGTTTGATCTTTGATCTGTATAAAGTAGCTATGTATTCAATATAAATATAATTTGTTTAAAGTGAAGTGATTTACCTTCCACCAATCATGTTTCGTAGTTAATACGACACTTATTGTTATATTGGTTGTGGTTTTTGTTGCTGGTGGGTGTTTGGTAGGTTTCCGAACGGTAAGCGCTTGCTCTATGAGTGGGCGCTTTTTTATGCCGTAAATTCTTGAATGTTCGGATTGAGTGTTGAGCCGAAAAAAAGCTTCGAGTTTCCCCGAAGCTTTCCATTACTCTTATCCCGATAGCTAAACGTATTCGTCTATACGAGGTGGATTTTATCATCATCCACTTTAAAAAGAGAACTGTTAAACTTACTAAGTAGCTTATATAAATGGATTTTCCACTTTTTACACAAGTCATATAGGTTGTTCTGACCGTTCTTAATTGCATTGGCCAAAGCGAAGTCTAAGACGCTATTCGAGGTGTTGGTCATGTACTCTTTAACGTCTGCTTGGATTTGGTCGTGAACTTTTTTGCTGTTGTTCTATGACATTTGCTGATTCCTCATATGAGCCTGTTTGCTTAGACGAAAATACATCGTTTCGGTTTTTGTATCAATACTTTTTGCATTGTTTTTTGAGTGGTTTTATACTCTAAATAAAAATTACGTGTTCGGAATGAAGGGTGGGTAAGGGAATTTCTGAAATTAAGCGTTCTCAACTGGAACAACGGCAAAGAGAGCGAGACGAAAGTTCACCATCAATCCTGGATACATTCGAGGGCATAGAGCTTACGGACGAACGCGAAGCTCTGGCGAACCGGTTACAAGATGCCGATGTGACATTGGACGACAAACCGGATCGCTGCCCGACTTGCAATGGCACAGGTTACACCAAGTCGTTATTTAGCAAGTGGGAGTGCTGTAGCTGTTTTGGGACTGGTTACGACCTTTCCGAACCGGTTGCCGTTATCAAGTGGCAAAAGCTCTGCCTCGATTGGTCAAAGAATCGGTTATATGAATATCGCGTTGCATTGATTAAGGGGACTACAACCGAGGAAGAACGACTAGCAAGTGAAGTGGAGAGCTTCTATGAAAAAGCGAGACGCAAAGACTAAACAGGCCGCTCGAATCCAATCGCTTGAGTATCGACAGCAACGTGCAGCGCGAATCAAGCGATCGAGACGGCATGCAGATTTAACCATACTCGAAATGAGCAGGTTAATCGGGTTATCACCAGACACTTATCGAAAAATCGAGAATGGCGAAGTGAACCCAAGGGTGCAAAACCTAGAACTGATAGCGGTCTACACAAGTACAGACGTGGGTTATTTGTTCTTTGGTGATGCGATTTCTAACAGAGACGAAGCGGTAAAGAGAGATACCGGAGAATAACGAATGGCTTCAAGAGGCATTAACAAGGTCATTCTGGTTGGTAACTTGGGGTCAGACCCCGAAATCCGATACCTGCCAAATGGCGGCGCAGTAGCGAATATCACGATCGCTACATCCGAAACTTGGCGCGATAAAGCGACAGGGGAGAACCGAGAAAAAACCGAGTGGCATCGAGTGGTGTTGTTCGGCAAGTTGGCCGAAGTAGCGGGGGAGTTCCTACGCAAAGGGTCACAAGTTTACATCGAGGGTCAATTGCAGACTCGCAAATGGAAAGACAAGCAAGGCCAAGACCGTTACAGCACAGAGGTAGTAGTTCAAGGCTTTAATGGCGTGATGCAAATGCTTGGCAATAACCGAGCTGGTGGCCAGCAACAACAAGGCGGTTGGGATCAATCTCAACAGCAATACGGCGAGCCACCAATGGATTTTGACGATGAAATACCGTTCCAGAACGAGTTTCGTCATTACAAGATGCTGAGTTACGTGGCGGCTTGAACGGTGAGTAAGCAAAATTTAGCGTTAGCAACTCAAGACGACTTACTGATTGTATTGCGTCGAATGACCACTAAAGCGCTTATGGAAATGCGCGAGGCGACAGGCGAAACGGATTTTACGGACACACCAAGTGCTTTTTATTTCAGTAACCGTGCAATCGCGGCAGAAGTAAACGGGTGTTCGGGTCATGTGGCCGAACTAATCCAAGACAGCTACCTCGACTACGTTCACAAAGGTAGCGAAATACTGGTTTGGCTGGATGACTTAGAAGAACGCCTAGAGCGCTTTGCTAACCAAGAATAAAACACTTTAACCCTATTCCCTTATCCCAATTTTTGAGTAGTAGAGAAATTGCCCGATGAGCGATGTTTTTACTGTAGAGCTTCCTTGGTGCGCCAGCTACCCAAGGTGATCACGGCCTACCGAGCTATCAATGACGAATCCGAAATCGAAACCGCACTTTGTTGGACGCTATCTGAGGACATTGCTAAGCGTGTTTTCTCTCAAGGAGGCCGCCGCAAGGTGGTATCTAAGCAATTCATCAAGGACGAGGTGTTTGCCTACTTCAACCGCCGTAAGGAGCAAGAGATTTTAGTTGTACAAGGGCTTATCTAGTTATGGCCAAGGCACCACGATTCGATCACTCTTTCCTCGCAAACCAAGTCGCTAAGCGCAAGAAGTGGAAAAGCAAAGGCGTGAAAGCTGGCCACGGTGGCGACTTCAATATCGATGCAGCACTTAATGAGATTAACCGTTCTGTTAATCACATCATCAATCCGGCATCGATAAACGTCCCTAATACCGCGCTGGTGGATAAGTCGGAACTACCAGCTTGGCTTATCCGTATTCTTGAGAAAGACAATGACGTTGCGCGCGCTGCAACACAGAAGAAAGTGGAACTGGATTCACCACACAAAACGCGCCTTGCACAAGGGATTAAGCGCCCGAAAGAGTTTAACGACACGAAACTGGCCGAACACTGGTTACAGGTGCGTTTGTTCTACACGTTAGAGACGCAGTACAAGGATATTTACCCGCTGGTTTTCTCAATCCCTAATGGTGGCTACCGAACACCTAAAGCGGCTTCGATGATGAGCTATGAGGGACAAAAGAAAGGTGTGCCAGATATATTTTTTCCTATCCCGAGAGGGGTGTATCACGGGTTCTTTTTGGAGGTGAAAACGGAAAAAGGTCGCCCAAGTAAGGAACAACAGGAAAAGATAAAAATGTTCCAAAATCTAGGGTATTACGTGGTTGTGGCCAAGGGGTTTGATGAGTGCATTTGTCAAATTAATAGCTATCTCCAATTGCCAACATTTGATAACAAAACTAGACTAGCCGCATAAGTATATAAAAAGGGCTTAGTTATCTCATGTTAGCGAGTGAATATCACAGCATTGGCCAAAAGCCAGTTGATTTAGACGTGTTAGAAGCAACAAAGGTAGTCCGTAACTTCCTATGCGATTACCTTTACTATGACAAGTTGTTGCTAAGCTATGCTCCCGCAGGGGAATTTGGTAGCGCTCAAGCGTATCGTTGGCTTACTGGTGGTCATATTTGTGACTACGATGCTACTGGCGACACAATTGCACCAAGAGAGAAGATCAACTATCGAGTCATTAGAATGCTATTCGATGCTGGTCTAATCAAAGTAAAAACCAACATCCGAACGCCACATACTCGCTGCGTTATCTTTGAATGGGTTCGAGACATTAAGAAATATCGTCGTGAAATCCTCCGTACTAAAATCTTTGGCGAGAATGTTTACCTCACTAGCGCAATGATTGATGCTACAGCGGCACAATATGGTCTGACCGTGACGTTTGTCGGTGCGAGAGGGGTCTTTGAGATATTGGATGGTAATGGCAACTCAATCCCGAACGGCCAAGCCAAGAACACCTACATATTCATGAATAGTGTTGGTGAGCCTGTAGGCCGACTACGTGATATGTCCTATTGGGAATGGGAACAATACTTATACGACACAGCGACACGCGCCAAGCTGCGCAAAACGCCTCTCAAAGTTCGTGATGGCATGCGCAGCCACTTTTCGGAGTTCAAACGAGCTTAACGCCAATCCTTGATCATCTTTCCACAAATGCCGCCTATATGGGCGGTATTTTTTTGTGTTAAAAACAGAAGTCGTGTTCGGAATATTTACGGCGTGTTCGGAATGGTTATAATCGTCTCATGGCAGGACGTAAACCCAAGAAAAACGCCTTAACCCCTCAGCAGCGCTGGAATCGTCATCTTGCCAAGATGGCTAGGTTTGACATTAAACGTCAATACTATCGCGCCAGCGCGACACAACGAGAGCAAATTAGGCGACTCCAAATAGAACTTGGCTGTAGCAGTCGAGAAGAACTGGTTCTTTACGCCATCAATCTTCTAGGCCAACAGCACGGAATTTATCTGAAAGATATTCAAGAGGACTTAGCGTGTCTAAACAAAAAGCCGTAGGTAAGCACGAACTGATCTCAGCAATGAAAAAAGAAACTGGCGCATTACGTGAAGAATGCGAGCTGGTTTTTGATGCCTTTATCGAAGAAATCTCAACTCAAACCATGATTGAGGGCAATGCTGTATTGCTTAGTGGTTTCGGTACGTTCGCACCTCGCCTTAAGAAAGCGCGAGCTGGCCGTAATCCAAAAACGGGAGCACCAGCGATTGTAGCTGCGCGAGACAAGCTGACTTTTAGTGCATCGGATGTATTCCGCGATGAGCTGGCAAACAAGGTAAACGAGATCAAGGGGGCACATTAATGAGCACACGCTTAAACCGAACTGACATTGAAAGAAACATTTCTAAGCGCCTTGGCTTAAAGCTTACTGGTGATGATGCAGAGCTGGTGGGCGATTGTCTGGACGCAATGATCAATCACATTCTGGTTGAGATTGCGAAAGGCCGTGAGGTGCGAATTCGAGGCTTTGGCCGTTTCCGTCACATAGAGCGTGAACGCACAACCATTAATCCGGCGACGAAAGAGCGCTTAGGTGTCAAAACCGAGCACAGCGTATTGTTCTCTGCTTACAAGGACATGGTACGCGTCCATGAATGATAGTAAGGCAATTGGGCTACGTGTCTTTATCGGCTCCGTTCGGCTACTGGCCATAACCATTGTGTTAGCGCTGGTGGCTGTTGTCGGTATTGGCACATACAGCTTTTATGGATTGGTGGTCTATCCAAAGATAGAGCGAGTGAAGATTGATTTGGACGCAGAACGCATCGAGCGCATTACTGTCGCGGCCAAGAGTGGGGAGAAGTCAGAGAATGGCGCACCTAGTCAAAAGTAAGACCGTCGAGGGCGCAAAGAACAAATGGGCGACTCGTTGGGACTGTTTCTTTGATGCTCAATTCCTCTTTCGACGTGATACCGGAAAAGAGTTTGTTTTAGATGTTGCCGCCGAGCCACAAACCGCCAAGGTGAACCGCTTCTACGTGGCTCCTGACTGGATTAACGAACAGCCGAGTGGATTCCCAAGCCTTAAGCTAAAACACAAGGCCGCTCAACTCCTAAACCCTGTTTGTGTTGGGTTCGATGGCCTACAAGGCGAATGGGAAGATGGCTGGTGGTGCAATCCCCCGTTTGACCTTAAGTTTGAATTTCTGGAAAAGGCGCTAGAACAAGCCAGAAAAGGCCGTGACGGTATGATGCTGTTACCACATGAAGAACTCACAACGTGGTGGCTGGACTTGGTTGAGGGCTACGCCACGATGATTTACAAGCCGGATGGCCGTTACCCGTTCTATGAGACAGATGGGCACACCAAAAAGCAAGGTGTGAACTTCGGCAGTGCCTTAGTGCTCTTTACCGAGAAAGGTCTACAAACACCATCCATGCGCTTTAACCGTAAGGTAGGTAGAACGCACCTTACTGGTATCTACGAGCAAATCGCTAAAGTGGCTTAAGGGAGTGAGTCACTATGAGCATTCAATATCAGGGTCAATCGATGAGCGTGTACCGTCTCGCTCAGTTAACTGGCTATCCAATGACTTCCCTTTATCGCGCGTATCACAAAGGACTACGAATCGGAGAGAAACTACTGGCCGAGGCTACCAAGCACCTTGTGACCTACCAAGGCAAGGTAATGACCGCAAGACAGCTATGCGCCGTTACCGATACCAGTTACCGCAGAGTGCTAAGACGCCTTAAGGCTGGTGTACCCGCTGAAAAGGCTGTAAAGGACAACGTAGACCGCCGAGGAAAGAACTGCGCATCCAAGCTATCCCCTAGCGAAGCTCTACGCATCTATGAGCTGTTATTCACTAAACAGGTATGCCAACACACGCTAGCCGAGGAATACGGGGTACACCAGTCCACGATTAGCGACATATGGCGACATAAACGTTGGGGATGGCTTACTGCTCCGCTTCGATACCAGTTAGAGGGGAAAGCAAGCTATGAGTAAACCAAGGGTTTATGTATTCACGCTTAAGGTGAAGAAAGCGCGCCTAGTGACGGTACTTAGATTCAAACACCAATGGTTAGCCCACATGGCCATTAAGCATCTGAAAAAGCGATTCTGGTTTGCTGACCTACAGTTTAGGCAAATCACGCCTCTTAATGCGCTCTGGTACTTCTTTTTGATAAAGATTGGCTACTACGAAACACTCAAGAAAGCCACCAGCAAAAAGCGACAGAAACGATCTGTAAATGTGTAAAAAATAACAAAATGAAATGAAAGCTAATATTGCTGTGTGTTCGGAATGAGTTTAGTATTATCCCCATAGGACAGTGACGGATACGATTTCCTATACGGTGCGCTTGTTTAATAAGGTTGTGCAAGCGTTGTAGGGTAAAAACCTACAGGCTCCCAAAGAGGGCAAAGGGTTGATCTTCGAAAGAGGGTCAGCCCTTTGTTCTATCTATCCCCTACCAAAGAGCGCCTATATGAGTAGGCACTATGAGAAAAGTCCACGAACTATTCTGGCATCGCAAACACGACCGCATCCTTAAGCGAGAACTGGCCAAGGATAAGCTGTACACCAAAGAGCTGGATAACTCCCTACGCAAGATGATTCACGAGATAAACAATCACCTTAAGCAAACTGAAAGTAGTGTTGGCTAGGTGGTTATAACAAAGTTGACACTTTGAGTCAAAGGTATACAATATTATTGTTGTAACATCGTACTAACATGAGAGGTGGATTATGCGTACTCAAGTGCGAAAAATAGGGAATAGCCTCGGTAACATCATCCCTGCTGCCTTTATCAAGCAATTAGGGCTAGCGGAGGGGGCGGATATTGAGGTTAAAACTGATGGTGGCAAGATAATCATTGAGCCAATCAAGCGCCCAAAAAAAAGCTTTCCATTTAGCGAAAAAGAACTATTGAAAGGTTTAGATGCACATACGGCACACGCCGATGAGCTGGCAATAGTTTCAGGCAAGGAGTTAGGTGAATAATGGCGCAGTTTATTCCTAAACGAAACGATATTATCTGGCTCGACTTTGAGCCAACAAAGGGAAAGGAAATTGGCAAGTACCGTCCTGCGCTAGTGCTTTCCAGCAAAGAATATAACCAACAAACAGGATTACTCATTTGCTGCCCTATTAGCACCAGTATTCGCGGCCAAGCAACGGAAGTTCCCGTAAATAACCTAGATAAACCTTGTGTGGTTGCTTCTAGCTTAATCCAAACCCTGTCTTGGAAAGATCGCAAAGCCAAGAAGATTGCCACCGCTGAAAGTGGGGTTATGGAGGATGTTTTACTTCGCCTTATACCGCTAATCGGTGCAGACTCCTTGTTTGATGGATAACGTGTGCTTTGACTAGTGCTGATGGATAAAAAAACACTTGAACTACGCATTCCGAACGGATAAAGTTATTTATACGCGAGTTACATAGTTGCCATTGTGACGACCGTGTTTTCCTTTAAAAATCTTAGACAACTGTCCTCAAGCGCCTTTGGTTATTCCATTGGCGCTTTTTTCTTGATTTTTCAGAGTAAGTATCAATATAATTGCCCTGTTTCGTGTTGAAGTGTAAAGCTTCGACAAGTGATTCAAAGTAGGTTTGCAAAAGAGAGTTAAAGAGCTGGTAGAAATACTGGCTCTTTTTTATGTGTCGCGTTTCAACCTATTGAAAAGGCGTTTTTGGTGTCCTATATTTACCTCGCTCGCAAGAAAATGGACGTGGATACTCCAAAATATAGATGGCCAATTGATTGGTTATTGAATTACCTGTTATTGACAACTCCTCAAAATCAAAAGGCCACGGTAAAACGTGGCCTTTTTTATGTAAAAAACGTCATTTTTAGCAAGTCTATTCGGAATGACAAAGGCCGTAAAAAGCCAACTAAAATACATGCTACCGAGAAAATGAATACGCATGTGATTCGCTGGTGGCTCCCCGAAGCGAATAGATTCAAACAGTACCTATCAAATGGGGTAAAAATCGGCACTGGCTGGCGGTTTAGCACATCCCCAAGCCAATGCGAGATACAACCGCATCCAAATCCACACAGAATTGCACCTAGAATCGTGCTGGTGGCTTTTAACGCCTCAATGAGTACGAATGTATCCCCTATTGCCAAATGATAGCCATAAGCCGTTACAGCGAGCCATAACGAAAGGGTATGGGTGTAAGTTCGGTGCGGGATTCTGTCAAATTCAAGCCAGTCTGGTGCGCCCGAACCGCTTAAGCAACCAAGAAATGCCAGGATTGAATGCAGTGGTGTTGTGTCTGCCATTAAGGCGAGAGGAACGGGCGCAAAGCACAGTGCTCCCCACGCGTGTCCGGTTCGGTTCATTCTTCCTCGCAATGAACACAATACGCATAGACGATGGCACTCATCGCTATGGTTCGATTGCGGTAGTTGGTGGCCAATTCCTCGAACGTCTTTGCCACTTCGGGATCAATCCAAGGGCTAATTTGGCGTGTTCCTACAAGGTCGCCCTCTGTCACCTCGGGGTGCTTTTCTGGTAGCTGGTTCGGGTCAGTGTTGTTGATGGCCAATTGATATAGGTCAGTCAGGGTAATGCCGTTCTGTTCGCATTGTTCGCATGCTTTGGCGTGAGCAAGGCGTGAGATACGCGCTTGCAGTAGTGCTAAACCCTTTTCCCGCTGGCGAGTTCTAAACGTGGCTTGTCGCGCTTTGGTTTTGGCTTTGTGTCTGAATTTGATGCGCTCGGGTGCTTTCAAGGGGTATTCCTTTCATCACGTAGCGCGTTGTCTTGGGTATGGGGGAAAGGTGGCTAGTGAGATAACGCAGCCAATTACTATATTGTGCCGCAGAATCAATTGTACATAAGTAGCGTTACTCACTAGCTGGCCATGATTATATGCAGAAAATCGTTACTGTAAATACTATTTAATATCGCGTTATTAAATTTTGTCTTTAAAGCCTTATTGACAATCAAATGGTTGTTTCATCTGGCTTAATCCTTGTTGTGATTGGGTCGATAAACTCTGTATTATTCCGAACGTAAAGAAATAAGTGGGGTTTAACCGTGTCCGGCAAGATTGACTATCAGGCTCACCAACAGCAGTTTTGGGAGCAGTTAGAGAAGCAGCCGACTTTGACGCTGGCCGAGTATTGCGAAGCCAACGGACTAAAGTACGGCACCGCTAAGCGATATATAAAACGGCCAGCCAAAACGGGCGGCAAGTTCCAACCGTCCGTTATGCCAAAAATCAAAGCGAAAAAGACCAGTCAGGGCAATGACTGGCATTCCCTTTTGAAAGAATTTCTCGTGCGTGGCGCTCAAAACCCAACGCTCACGATGGCCGCTTTTGCGAAAGATAAAGGGGTGAACGGTGCGACATTGCGCCGCCAGTTTAATTCCATGCGATCGCTGCCCGAGTTTGATCGATTATTTGATCTTTACGATGAGCAATTAGCGAAATTTCAAGAAGCGAAAAACGACAAGAAGAAAAAAAGGGCTGATAAATCAAAGTCCAAAGAAGCGGGGGCAACTGCGCAAGCGCAAAGTGCGCAAGGCGATCGCGCGAAAACAGGAGGTATTGGATCACTGCGCAAGCCGCGATCAGTTGAGGGACTTTCGCAGTATTCCAGTGCTCAAGTGGGTCGCCCTGTTGTGCATGGTGGTTATGCCCGTAGTGCGGGTATTACTGGCGAAATCATGGATATTCTCATGGATACCGATCCGCTTTCGGTTTGCAACGAACTGATTATTGCCCGTTCGCAGTATTACCGAATGAATGAGACGTTAGCTAAACGCCTTAAAGAGATCGATGAAATGGAAGAAAGCGGAGACATTCCGCTCGATGACGAAAACCAGCCAGTAGACATAAACGCCATGCGTGACCGTCTCATCTTTGGCTATGGCACCAGATTGCGTGAACTGGAATTGAGTATTTCCACGATGGCCAAACAAGAGGCCAAGCGCTACATCGATTTGCGTAAACAGGAATACGCTGAATTGATGATGCCACACTTACTGCCAGCGGAAGAAACCAGCCTAGTAATAGAAATGCTTTCTCTGCGCACTAAGAACAACTGGACAGCCTTAGAGACGTGTCAGCAAATCGAGAAGTTAGGTGCACGTCCACCAGCAACGCTATTGCATGAAGCTAAGGTAGAGCTAGCGAACCTAGAACCAGAAGTAGAAGACACTGGTATCAGTGAGCAAGAGCTGGATGAGCTGTTTGATGACTACACGTTAGAGCAGATTGAGCAGCAAGATAACTGGCTACCTGCGCGCAAAGAAGAAGTAAACCGACGAATCAAAGAAGCCGAAGACCTAGAGAACGGCGTAGAACCTACCCTATCCCCATCCCAAATACAAAACGAAGCCGCTAAAGAGCAAGCCTATGATGACCTCGATAACGAGGGAGTGTCGGGGTTTGACGATGTAGACAGCTTCGAGGTACTTGGTGGCTAGACGAATAAAGAGCGTAACACAAGATCCCCGTTACCCTGCCCTAGTTAAGCGGTATCGCTATGACTGGAAACGCCTCGCTGTTGAGCTAGTCGGTAAGAAGCCGAGCTGGCAGCAGCGCAAAATCATTGATAGTGCTCAGCGTATTGGTGCGCGAACGACTGTCAGCTCTGGCCACGGTACAGGCAAGTCAGACATGACCAGTATCATGATCATTGCTTTCATGCTCTGTTTCCCCAATGCGCGTGTTGTGCTGGTGGCGAACAACGCGAGACAGGTACAAATCGGTGTATGGAAGTACCTAAAATCCAACTGGAACACGCTCTTACAAAAGCATGGTTGGTTACAGCAATACTTCACCATTACCGAGACAGCCTTTTTTGAAAACTCAGCAAAAGGTATCTGGCAAACCAGTGCTAAATCGTGCCGTATTGGTAACGAGGAAGCGCTAGCGGGTGAACACGCTAAACACTTGTTTGTTATTGTCGATGAGGCGTCAGGCGTCTCTGACAAGGCTTTTGGTGTGTTAGCGGGTGCATTGACCGAGAAAGATAACCGAATGCTGTTATTGAGCCAGCCAACGCGCCCTAGCGGCTATTTCTACGATACGCATCACCGATTAGCCGAGCCTAGTGGTCGATGGCGAGCCATCCGGCTTAACTCCGAGGAATCGCCGTTCGTAACCGTGGAATTTATCCTCGATAAGCGATTGGAGTATGGCGGTCGAGAGGCACCGGAATACCTGATTAAAGTACGTGGGGAGTTCCCAAGTTCCATTGCTGGCATGCTGCTTAGTCGGGATGCACTGGACAAAAGCGCAAGGCTCAACCTCGATATGCCCGATGGTTGGGGTTGGGCTGCGCTGGTGGACGTGGGTAATGGTCGTGACCGCTCGATACTCAATATCTGCAAGGTTTGGGGTCAACGCATGGAGCGCATCGTTAAGAGCGTGAAATTGCTTGAACAACCAAGCACGGTCGATCCGGTTCGGTTCGCTGACATTATCCATGCAGAGTGTAGTGAGGACTTGTACCCAAACATCACGATAGCAGTGGATAGTGACGGTGTAGGTTATGACACGGCGACTTGCTTAGAACGCTACGGACGGCGCGTACAGCGCATTCGTTGGGGTAAGAAGATGCACTCCACCAGCGATAAGCAGCGTTTCTTTAACCAGCGTGCGTATGCCAATGTTATGGCTCGGGATGCGATAAACCAAGGCCGCATGCAGATAGATAAGAACGTCAAGACGGCAGAACAAGGCAGTAAAATACCTTGTGCAATCAACGAGTCAGGCCAATGGGTAATGATGCCAAAACCGATGATGAAAGAGAAAATGAACATCCCATCACCTGACCGTTGGGATACATACTGTTTTTCTCAATTGGTAGATTATGTGCCGCACGAAATGGAAGTAACAGAGAGCATGCTAGAGTCTCGCAGTTCCGTAGAACAATGGGTACTGGAAGCGCTTGAATCGGACGATGCTTAATTCCGTTGGTGCCAACATATAAAAGTAATATGAAAAGGTGGCGATACCGTTAAATATCGCCACCAAATCACCAATCAAAGCGGAACAACAATAATATAGCTTAAAACCTTAGTTCACTAATCCATCGAACTGCGAACGTGCTTTGCTTTCGTTCTTGCTTCTAAGCTCTTTTCTGGCTTCACGAATAGCGTCAACTTCGCTTTCTATATACATATTAGCGTTAGGGTACAGTACCGACTTAAAAGCATTCGCTTCATCGAATATCGAACGTCCCTCAGTGGTGTTGTTCGTGATTAGCACATCGTGATCTTTACAAGAGCGATGCCTAATTAGAACAAGGCCACCAGCGTTAACGTGAACCTTTTTAGCTACGCGAGAAATGCCACCATTGTTGCCATCATAGGTATGGATGATAGCTACAATGTCATTGTGTTCTTGACCGCGCTTTCTAAACTCAACGTCTGCATTGTCTTTGAAGTATTTCAATTCATTCAATGCAGTGTTTTTATTGTTAGTGAGCTGTTCTTTCTCATCTTCTGGAAGATCGTAGGAGAGTTTACGGTCGAGGTCGCGTAGGTATGCTTCAAGTCTTTTGGCTAGACGTGCGCCAGTGACTTTCTGGCTGCTAGCTGCTTTATTAATTGTGATGTTAACGCGACGGACGTTCTCAATTACGGTCGTCTCTTTAAATGAGTTAGATGAGCTGTTGAAGTATTGAGGTGCGCGCTCTAAAAGCTCTTTATTGGCTGATTTCGCGGCCTCAATATACTCAAGTAAACGAGTGGTCGGATTACCACGTTTTACTACAGCTACGATGCGTTCATTGAATAGTCCACTATCTTCCTTGCCATCTATTTGTTCGGAAAAAGTCGCGCGGTGCTTCAAGGCACGTTTTAGGCGCGCATCTGCCGTTTGTTTGTTTGCAAGTAATTGATTAAGTGTTTCTATATCAATAGCTTTTAAATCTTTAATTTCAGTATTTTTTTTATTAATCATGGTGAACGGTTGCTCCAAATTACATTGGAGGATAAAGGTTACACTCCATCCCTGAGCGTATGCGAGTAACGAAAAACCCTACCTTTATCCTTGATGCGTAGCATACCGTTTTTGTGTTCGGAATTAAATAAAAAACGAACAGAAGAACGTTATAAGTGTTGCTTTTTAAGCGGAGAAGTGATCTCGAACGAAGTTTAATACGTCATCACGATTAATGGATGAATTGCATAGTGCGTTCGGATGCGATTGGATAAGATGCATCATGCAAATGTCGGTCGCGTCATCGAGGAACGAGCTGCTAAATACATCTAGGGACAGGTCACATTTATCTAGTATTTCGATTGGAATTAATTGATTCAACGTGCAGTGCATATCTATATCTCTTAAGCCAATTGACTGGATAGCCAATACGTATATAGCTCTGATTTGGAAAGAGTTTAGGGGATTCTCGCCAGCCGAGCTGATGTTCGCGGAGTATTATGAGACTGTGATCTTTGATTGTCTAGATATGCAAAATAATGCAAACATATCGTTACTAGCAGTTAGGTTTTGAGAACGTGACCTATACCGCATAATAATTGAGGATATGTATATTTGTTCGTGTCACGTGACGACGTAACACCGTCATTATATTTCCAAAGACGGGTAATTGTCGTGGCGAGTTTCAAAAAACCTCTTTTAGTTTCAGTTCTATACAGAACTGAAACTAAATTATTCAATGTTTTGTCGCTGGTCATTTCCTCTTAAATACACAAAATATAATAAAAACAATAACTTATACATTGTGTGGGGTTGTTTTCTAATCCTGGCGCTTTGTGTGAAAAAACCTAAATATTCCATAGGAATATTGATAAAAAATGGCTTCTTGCTGGTGGAGTTTTGAGCACTGTTGCGTTGTTTGTCAAAGGTTGATTAATCGGTCACTTTTGGAACTCTTTGTACTTTCAATGGAATCATTCCGAACAGAGTTGAAAAGGATATTCCTTTAGAATATATTATATTCCGAGCAAACACTGGAATTTTACTAAAAAAGGATCAGCAAAAATGTTTAAAAAAAATGAATTGGTGTCGCTTTCGGATGAGTGGTCGAGCAAACGCAGTGCCATCCAAGAGCGCCACCACGACCTTATTTTTATCTCTTTGGATGAGCTAATTAATGAATGTGGAGGCCAAGAACAAGCCGCCGCCGTCATTCGCAATTTCTACGGCTTCCCTTGTGTGCAAGGCACGATCAGCAAGGCTCGAAAAGGTAATAATGCGCTAAAGATTCGCTCTCAACTTCGCTTTGCCATAAACACAATTAAAGAAGCTCAAAGCATCCAAGCACAAACCAAGATGATCAACCACTTTGGCCGCTTACCTGTTCACCACGACTTCGTGCGTGTCGATGGCGAACTAGGCTTATTCTTGGGATTTGGCTTGTTATCCCGAACCCTACAAATTCAAGTGTTCGTTGGTGGCGAGTTTAAAACGGTTAATGCTAATCACGTGGAGTTGATCTAATGGCTGCTTTCCCTGCGCGTGACTTAGACGAGTTGGAAAAAATAATCCGTTTAATGGATGACATTAACCCGCTTATCTCTATGATGATTGAAATGGAGGTTCGTACAGGTTTACGTTATTGCGACATTTCGAAGCTAAAATTCAGCGATGTGATGATAAATGGCGTGATCCGGTCGTCATTTAGCATTGTTCAATCAAAAGGTTTTAAAGGCCGTATGACCCGAGGTAAGAGCGAAAAAGCCGCTAAAGAGGCCGCTCGAATCACCATTCACGTTAATGCCGAACTGGAAGAACTGATTAAACGTATCTACTTACACAATGGGCATAATGAGTTGATGTTTCAATCTAATCACCACTTGGCCAAAAAGGGCAATGCGATCAGCATCCAGTATATCAACCGAGCGTATAAGCGCATAGCAATGGAGTTGAGATTGCCATATCAGCTATCAACACATTCGATGCGAAAAATGTACGCCATGCTCCTGCTTGAAAAGAAAGCCTCTTTGAAAGTGATTAAGGACGCGCTTGGTCACTCTAGTGTTGCCGTGACTGACCACTACTTAAGAACGTTCCACGACGAAGCGAAAGAGTACACAACAGGCATTTCATTAAAACCAAAGGCAGAATAGAGGGAGGGGAAATTATGTGTAAGGCTCTAATGAACGCGAACTTACGAGTAAACGAATTTAAACTTCGACAACAGGAACTTTCCCGAACCTCAATTCCGAATGACCTTAAACCAAAGGTAAGAGAATTAATGAAAAAAGGGTTCAGCAAAAAGGCAATCAAGCTGGTGCTTGGTTGCAGTTATGACGACCTAAAGACTATCAATCTGTCGCATTAATTAGGAATATAAGAAAACATAGTTACACTGTAACGTTATCCATTTGGCCAAGAAAGGGCAACAATGGCCAGCCAAATCCAACCGAAAGGAATTACATGTTTTGTTTATTTGAGGGTTATAGAGTGTCAGAGTGTCGTAACGCTTATGCTTATTTCGTATCTAACACAGGCTATCGATTCATCACCAAGAAAAAGACCTGTTATGCCGTTAGTGTGCCTAAGCCGGAAGGGGGCTATATTCGTCGCTCTGTCGGGTTTGTTCGCATTGGTGAAAAGAAAGGTCTACGCAAGGCAACCAAAATACGCAACCAAATCGGCAAGGAACTATGGGGGCGTTGTTGGGATCGCGTTCGTAAGCAATTCAACTTGCTGGCGCGCTTGCCGAAAAGTCTTGAACCACGGTTAACTACCATCGATGGTAAGCAATACTACGTAGCGCGGTACACCAAGTACGATGAGAACAACCAGAAGCATGAGCATTCCATTAAGGTAAGTGTGAACGCTTATGGGAAATTGGCGGCATGGACGATTGCTAAGAGAAAGTTACTCAAGGCTCACAGCGATGTAATGGACGTATTGTTACACATTGAAAAAGTTAGTAGTGTACGGTTAAAGTAATATTCTATTCATTTATAATAATTCCGAACACTAGTTCCTAATATACTAATATTCATTAGTTAGTGACAATGCGATGAGGGGGCCCATAGAGACATATATGAAAGTACGTATTCTCGGTCAAATGTTTGCGGCTACTGTAATTGTGCAACTTAGGCTTTATAAGTCCAATTTCATAAGAAGTTAAACATCTTCAATGGTAACGGGTATCACGATTTGTGAAAACAGTGTAAGTTATTAATCTGTTGTGTTTTTTGTATTTAGAATTGGCCCCATTAAGTATTCTAAAATGGTCCTCTTTCCGGTTATTATGTCAACTGATGTTGTCATTCCTGGAATGATTGGTAGATCTTTATCACCGAGATCAGTTTTATCAGTACGTATACGTACTACATAAAAGTCGTTACCTTCTTCATCCTGGATTGTGTCTGCACTAATATGTTCTAACTCCCCTTTTAAACCACCGTACTTACTAAAATCATAAGCGGTAAGCTTGACAATAACAGGTAGCTCAGGACGTAAAAATGCAATATCTTTTGGTGCTATTTTTGCCTCTATCAGTAGAGCGTCTTCGGTTGGCACAATTTCAACGATATCCATACCTGGTTGAATAACTCCACCAACTGTATTTATGCTCAACGTTTTAATTTTTCCCGTTACTGGTGAGTAAACCACGGTTCTATTGACTTTATCTTCTAAGTTAACTGTAGACTTTACCAAAGAAGATAGTTGATCTTGGGTGCTATTAAGTTTTTCTTGTTGTTCAGATCGGAATTGTAGCGCGACCTCTATTCGTTTAAGCATGAACTCTTGAATTAATGACTCTAATACGGGAATTTTAAGCTTGCTAGATGTCATTTCACGCCTGCTATCATTGGCTTGTCGTTGTAATTTAAGTAATTCAATGCGTGGAACTATACCTTCGTCAGCTAGAGGTTTGGTAATATCCAGTTCCTTTTTTGCATATTGATAACTCCTACGTAAGTTTTCTACTCGTGCTTTTATTTCAATCAAATCCTGTTGTTTCTGTATGACTTGCTGATCAATCACTGATAGCTGGTTGCGTATATTATTTAAGTTTTCTAGATACTCAGCTTTTTGACGTAGGATTAGTTCAGGTTGAGTTTCTTCTAAAAATGATGGGAACATTAGCTGGTCATAGTTTAGTGTGACATTTTGTCGCCAATCTTTAATGTCAAAGTCATTGTTAACTTGAACGCTATTTATCGAGGCTGTCAATTGTAATACAGATGCACTCAAGTTAGCGACTTGTTGTTCATGCTCACGAAAATCTGAACGAAAGAGCGTGTCATCGATGAGAATTAATGGTTGACCTTTTTCGACTAATTGACCTTCTTTTACTAAAATTTCTTTAATTAACCCACCTTCCAAGTTTTGTATAACTTGAACCTGTGAGGAAGGAATGACTTTCCCTAAACCGACAATGACTTTATCTATCTCAGAAAAAGATGCCCAACCAACCATCACAATTGAAAGACTCACCATTATCCAGAGCAACAAACGAGCACTCCTAGGACTTGTTAGGAGTAAGGCTGCGACCTTGTCATTAACAAACTCTAATTCTTCATCGTTAAGTTTGTTGTAGTTCTTTTGTTTCATGTTTGCGCTCATTTATAATAATTTAGTTTTCGTATACCAACTTTAACACCTTGAAGACTGAAACGACCTAATATGAAAAAATCAGTACGATAGACCGAGTACAGAAAACGGCCTTTTAACTCATATAGGTTGCTCTATGATTATAGTAGGATGAGAAGGAACAATGCTCCTCTTGGGTGTCAAAATGTTGCTTAAAGCATTCTATAGCGGCTCATATGGCGCGCTTTCGGGGTCTGTAACGTGCATTATTAGTATAAAAATAGAAAATAAAGCTATCTTTAATTTTTGAAACGTGTATAGTTGATTTTGCTCTGACGAAGAGTTGTTTGAAGATAAAAAATATAAAGTAAGTTTTCCAGTGTCATCCCTAGCAAGTTTTTCTCTGTATCTCCCTTAATTCTATATCCTTAAAATAATACTTATGTTCAGTGCACCTTAATTTTAATTTATATAAGGGGCATAATATGTCTAATCAAGTAATTGGTACAGTAAAGTGGTTTAATGAAGCTAAAGGCTTCGGTTTCATTTCTCAAAATAACGGCGACGACCTATTCGTTCACTTCCGCAACATCGTTGGGGATGGATTTAAAAAACTTATTGAAGGCGACAAGGTTTCTTTTACCGTAGGTAAAGGTCCTAAAGGGCTTCAAGCAGAAAATGTAACGACGTTGTAATAGTCTTACAAAACTTAGCTTCCTTATCGCTTGTAATCCAGTGGTAAGGAAGTAGTAGCTCTGATCAATAGTTGTTTCAGATAAAAAAGTATAAAGTCAGTTTTCCCAGCGTCATCCTTAATAAATTTCTCTGTAAGCTCCCTTCATTCTATATCATAAAATAACGCATGTTCAGTACACCCTAATCATTAAGTAAGGGGCATTGTATGTCTAATAAAATCATTGATTTAATAAATGTATCTAATAATAAAAAAATCAGTAAAAAGAAAAAATCAAATAGTCAAAAATCAAAACTTGACCTACTTCAAAGAATAACAAGTGGCCAAAGTGGTGTGGTTTTGGAGGTTTTATTTTGAAGAATAATGGTAGAAAGAAAATTTGGTTTAAATTAAGAAATAAAAATAAAATTTTTGAAAGCCAAACTCATAATTAATTTTTCTTAACGTATTTTATCTTATCAATAGTAACTATTGACTCTGGAGTGGTACGTTAACGAACATCGCCAGTTTTTGAGCCATTTGCTCATCAACAAGACTATTCTAATAGCTCAATCCAAACACCATTGAAAGGCGAAATAGCTCGGTGAAGTAGTCTGCTACCTCACTACATTAACCAAATGTCAGGTAACGGATTAAGCTTTACCCGTAGTGCCTTGTGGACACCGGTAAAGAACACAGTAAAACGTTGATAATAACTGACTCATTATCCGACTAATTCTAATCTTCTTGAGCAGTTTATTCCATTTCTTGGACGAGACTGAACTTGTCCATTACTTTCTCTAAACGCTCTGTCGAAAACCTTGCTCAGATCATCAATCTTGTCGCGCCGTTTTTTCTTGTAGGCGATGTCGCAGCCGGTAATTGGCGGGTTAGTTTCTGTTCTGTAAGAAGTGAAACTAAATTGACTAGATTCCTGACGAGGCACTATTTCAGTAACTCGGCCCAACGGAACTACTGGAATAAGTTATTTAATGTTGATACCTAATCGAACTGATATGCCTAGAACGTTGGCCAGCCCGATAAGTGACGATAAAGAAGGGTTGTCGCGCGGGTGTAAGGTGTTATCCATACCTTTGGCCTTGGTAACGGTAGCTAAGGCTTCTGCAATGATCTCGGGCTCGCCAGTGCTTGCCGCTTCATCAATATAGGCTTGGATAGTCTGTTGGTTGGTTAAGTATTCGGATGGCTCTAACTCTTTTAATTGAGAGGTCACATGATCACTCTCTTTCACAATAAGACCACTCACCTGATTAACTTGCTGTATCGCGGTTTGAACGGCTTCGCCGTATGAGTCAGCTTCTCGGTCGAAATCGATACGAATATCGCTGCCAGATGCAGATACGGTGCAATCATTGGCACCAACCCCAACGAGCGCATTAGATAGCTCGCAAAGCGTGTCTGCGTTCATCTAATGGGTAAATCGTCACCATCGTTAAAACTGCTCTGCGTATTGCTTTGTCATCTTCAAAAGGTGGCTGATATTGCGTAGCTGTTGATCGTTGGTTTCTTGCGTTTGGTCATCATCCAAAATCAATGACTGGATGGTGACATCCCAATCAATGCCCTTTTTCTCGATCAAGTAAACCGCATCAGCTAGATAGGTTAAAAATTGATATTGAGAATCAATCTCTGTGTAGCTTTCCTTGGCTTTGTAAGTAATCTCATCAAAATAAGTAGAGAGTGAGTCCCAAAACTTAACACTGCTACTTGCTGTCGTTTTCATTTCATAAAGATGGCCAACACGTAGTTTGCTGTCAGTGAAAAGTCGCTTTAGCTGGTGGGCGTATGTACCTCTCTGCATTAGCAACATATCAGGGTTAATTAGTGGGTTAGTGCTGCAAAATCCGTGAATTAGATTCATTTCTTAAACTGCTCCGACTGTTTGCTTGGAGCGTAATCTAATCCCACCTTTGGATTATGGCAACACTTTTTCATTCCGAACACATAAAATCATATCCATGTGTATTTTTTTGATATTAAGGGCTAAATTAGTTATTGCATATCCTAATTTTGATGTGGTAGTCTCACCCCGCATTCCGAACACGCTCAATCATTTATAGAAAATGACCATAAAAACGTTCAATACCAGCAAAGGCACTATTGCCCTGTCTAACCACGGAGCAACAGTATCGATGGCCATTAACCGCAACACTGGCGCGGTAGCGAACGTGTGTGAGTTGGGTGTTAGGGAGTGCAGATGAGGCGAAAGCCTTTATTGAGGGCGCAGACGAAAAAGCGATACGAAATGAAATGCCTCGCTTTTCCATGTGCGCTGATGTGGTTAAACAACTAGACAAGGCGCTGGCCAATGGCAATTCCAAAAAACCAGTTGAGCCTACTCATAGAGCTTATGGAAGCTCTACCGCTAGATGGAACGGTCTACGAAATGCCACTACAAGTAGAGTTTATCCCGCACGATGAAATCTACATCGGCTATTTCGATACGACCGTCATTGACCGCATGCAAGGGCTAGGAATTATCACGTTACTTGGGGTGCATGATGATGAGCGACAAGCTATCAAACTCAATGAGCGTGACGATTTTCTAGCAAGCTGGTCGGCGGGAGTGAGTGAGGCTCGCAATGGCTCAGATCTGCATTATGCAGACTACAACAACAACCAATATGCGTTTACTGCCGGATACGAGCACTGGCATAACCGCAACAAAAAGGCGTTAAAGGGAAGACTTACGCATTACTCAACAAGTAGAGAGTATCTATGTCATGGATTTATTGACGAGGATACGGGTGAAATTTGGCATCAATAACAAAAGGTAACTAACTATGACTTTGGGTAATCTACTTCTAGCAATTCTTGAGCAGAGAACACAAACAGGCTATGACCTAACAAACCGAACAATGCCTGAATCTGGCGCATGGCAAGCCAGCCACCAGCAAGTGTACCGCGAACTTGGTCGCATGACGGAAAAGGGTTTAGTGTCACACGAAATTGAAGCGCAAGACGGTAAACCAGACCGCAAGAATTACAGCTTAACTCAAGACGGCGAGCATGTTCTTAACCTTTTACGCAACGAATCTACATGCGATGGCCTGTCTATCATTCGTAGTCCTGCATCGGTGATGCTGGAAATCGGCAGCGAGGTTTACTTCAAGTCGTACATTGAAAAACTCAATCAAGAAATAACGCAACTTAAAGAGAAGCTGAACGCGCACCAGAAAGAGAAAGGTGTGTTCTGTGACAACTTCACACTGCATGTAGAGCGCGACATTGATATGCGCAAAGCAGAGCTTAAGTTTGCCGAACGTTCACTATCTATGATCACTTCCTCAAACATTGCTACGGAGAATGCTGCGTGAAACCTCGCAAAGCCGTTTATCTTTTAGTTGGCTCGCCAGCGCTTAAACGAGCCAAAGAGTGTTTAATTCGAAATCAGCCTTGGGACTACGAGGCCAAGCTCATGAAGATCGTCAGTTTGGGGCAACGTATGCGTAACGATGACGGCAAGCCATGCCATCGAGTTTTAATTGAGAGTTACTTCTGATAGGTACAAAAAAACCGCGAATAAACGCGGTTTTTTTGCGGCTGGCCTTAGCAAACAGTTCGAATCAGCAAATTCGAGTTACCAGCCTTTTCATGTTCCACCAGCAAATGTGAAACAAGAGCAAGCAAATAGTAGGTGTTTTTAATGGCTTTGACAATAGCAGAGAAACTTCAAAGACAACGAGAGAAGCAAAAACAATCAATGGAACGGGCGCGAGCAAAGCAAATCGCCAAAATGAACGATCCCGAGGAACGGCAGAAACGCTTCAAAAAGCAATTACAGCAGCAAGAGCGCCAGCGCCAGCGACAAATCGAGCGCTTAAATGATCCCGAATACCAGAAAAAGCAGCGTGACAAACAGCAACAGCGCATCGAGCGCCAAAAAGCGAAGCCTGTAGCGAAGAAACCGACCAAAAAGATCGCCAGTAAGGGATTGAAAGGCCGAACGCCCACGGCAGAGGAAAGGCGCATCATGGATGCCATTGGCCGCTTACCATGTATTGCGTGTTGGCTGCATGGCCGAGAGAATCCGGTGATTTCCTTGCATCATGTGTTTGGTCGTGTTGGAGAACGGGCGCATGCGTATGTATTACCCTTGTGTTGTTATCACCACGACACGCTACTAGAAGCGGAGAAGCGCGCTCAGTATTCCGATATGATACCTATCCACGCAAAAGGGAAGTACGGCTGGAAAGCGCAATGGAAGATCCACAACGGTACAGAGATAGAGCTGTTGTTTAAGGTCTATAAGCTGGCGGGATTGCCGCTTGAACTACTGGAAAATATTTACCCTAAGCATTCCGAACACTAATTAACACAAACGTCATTAACGAGGCTAAAAAAGCTTGGTTAATGGTGTTAAACTGACCAAGATTCCCCATCTTAAAAAGCGCGCTTAGAGGTCACAACATGGCACGAAAGCGCATAGCTGTACTCACTCTATCATCCGGCCAGCCACGGCTTATGCTTGCTGGTGTGGATGATGGCCAACTCCATATCATCGAATGCCAGCAATTAGAGCGCTCTTTAATGAGCCTCAAACTTACCTTGCCTAAGAAGCTAGAAAAGCTCAAAAAAGGCGGTTTTATTGTGCTGGTGGACGAGGTTACGCCCTACTTTTCGAAGTATGGGCGCGCCGTTCGCCTGTCCGAACTGGACGCAAAAGGCAGACCGATCATTGTGTCGGCAATGGAAGCCTATAACTATCTCACATCCCTAAGTGCTATCACCTACCCGCCTAACGCTGGTGGCCGCTTCGAAGTGTCGCCGTCCATCGTAGAAGAAGTACGGGGAACGGATGGTAAACCAACGTACAACATTGACTGGTCAGAACTGCGCCCTGATACCTACGCGCTCATGTTTGTGGTCTATGCAGCTACACAAGACAGTATCGGCGACACGGTAACGCTTAAGAGCTTGTTTGGCCTGTTACGTAAGCCCAAGAAAGAGCCAGGAATGGCCTCGCGCGCAATGGGATTGTTCAAGGCAAAAACGGGGCTAATCGCAGACGGTAAGTATCGTATGGGGGGTGATCATGAGTAAGTTATCCCGCCTCTCAGCAGAGAACATCGAGGACGATATTCTACGGGCGCATTTCTTTGCCATCGTCATGGAATACGTCAACCGTTCGGGCAATACCGATCTGTTTGAGTACACCATTCGACTTGATGAGGTTTATCGTGTGGATCTTGTCTCTTACAGAGCTTACGCCACGGTTGAGCTTGATTGGCTGGTAAGTCTGGTCTGTGACGTAGACGACCCAATGAATCCGCTACCTGTTGGCGAAACCATCAAACTGCCACCAGCATCTTGGGTGCGTCGTTCCATGCGTCAATTCATGGACGAAATGGGGCTGTAACTTATGCCGAAGAAGTTTGAAGCGGAGAAACGGGATAACGGCTCATTTGCCAGCCTTGGCCTCAATGAGAGACAGTTCAACCAGCTATTCAACAAGATTGAACGGGCGCAAAAGAAAAACCGCCGCAATGCCAAGCGAACGCTGACCGCCTCAACGCTGGCCAAGCCAACTAATAAGGCATTAAAAGCGCTAGGCGAAAAGGCTAAAGGGCAACGGTTTACCAAAGAAGACCTGATCAAGTTCGACAAGGCTCGCCAGCGACACAAAGAGGTCTATGACAGTAAGACAGCGGGTATCACCTACGCCTTTTTGGTGAAGAACTCGCGTCAAATTGACATAGACCGCGCTAACAACCGTGTCGATGACGGTACGGGTATTCACAAGGCCACGTTGATCGGCATTAAGAACAATATCGTGCTTATTCGTGTCCGAGCCTCAAGCGTGTCTAGACATGAAGAACACCGAGTAAAAGTGCGTCTTGAGCAGTGGGATGAACTACTACACGAATCGCCTAATGGGGATTACAACCAAGCGGTGCAACTGGCGTGTGCTGGCCGTATTTCCTTTGATTGCGACTGCGGACGTCACCAGTATTGGTATCGATACTTGGCCACTATGGGTAACTACTGTATAGCGCCGCCTAAAGAGTTTGCATTCCCGAAAATCCGAAACCCTGAATTGTCCGGTGTGGCATGTAAACACGTCCTTAAGGCAACAACCATGCTGCAATCACTGGCATGGCAACGCATCTTGGCCAACCAAATGAAACAGCAAGCGCGCCGTGTTGGTTTTGGCTCAGATAACAAAACGTACTTGCTCAACGAGAAAGAGAAGAAAGCCGCCGCTCGCAACCGTAAAACAATGGTGGATAAGGCCGCAGCTACGCGCGAACACGCGAAATATCTACGTGCTCAGAACGCAATGGAAAAACAGATCGCCAAACAGAAACGGGAAAGCGAAACTATTAAGCGCCAAGCGCGCAAACTGCGTCAGGAGTCCAACGAGAAGAAAGGTTATATCGATATGATTAAGGTCGGCTTCCAGAACTTCCATGACGGCTACAAGCTGCAAGGAAAGACTAAGAGTGAAGCTCTGACCAACTTCGCAAAATTGATGAACGTAACACCAAGCAGATTAGAGAGAATCATCAAATGAGTGACGCAGTTAAACCTGTAGTAAGAAAGGCTCGATACCAAGGCCATGTGCCCTTTAACCGTGTTTTAAGGGATGATTGGATTAAGGCCATCAAACTATCACCTGATCACTTTGAAGCGTCCCTTTATCGCCCTGCGGATCCAGAACTGGAACCAACGGATGATAATTACCAAAGCGAGTCAGTGTTAGAGCTAGAAACCAACCAAGACACGCTTACTTATCGTGAGCCAGAGCTGGTGGCTTTATTAGCTTGTCCAGATGAGCAAGAGAACTTTTTCATGATGGACGATGGCGACGAAAACCTTGGCGAGTCCTTAGAACCGCTAATGCTGCGTATTGCTTCGCACCATGTTCCTATTGGTAGTGTACTGGAATGGGATGAAGAAAACGCCGAGGGATTACGAACCGTGTGGTGGTACGTACATAAAGCCGTTGGCTATGGCACAGCGAATGTGGGCGTGATTTATATCTGCATACCAATGCGTGATTTTAACAAATTACTTAAGTAGAAAATTCACCACATAATGCAGCACCACCTTTAATGGCTAGGGTGCTCCCTGCAAAAGAGCAGAGAGTGGAATACAACATCTTAATATATAACATTTGCGATGTTATTTAATTTTCTATCCAATAAAGCAATGGGGATTGGACAACTTAAATAGAACCCTTGAACTAGCTCACAATCTAACTCTTCTAGAACACACAACTGTTCAAGGGTCTCTACCCCTTCAGCAACGACTTGAATACCAAATCCCTTTGCGATGTTGACGATGCCGGAAGTGATCGCTCTTGAGCGATAATCAATAGCGATGTTTTTAATGAAGCTTCGATCTATTTTTATTTCATCGACATCCAACTTGTTGAATATTGCAAATGAGGTATAGCCAACACCGAAGTCATCAATAGAGAACTTTACACCAGATTTCTTGAGTTCTCTGACTAGACTTGCGCATTGATCAACATCGTTTAACGTTGCTGTCTCTGTGATTTCCAAGCAGAGGTATTGTGCAAAATCAAGATCTTTTTTTAAGTAATTTTCGATACGATGCATATCTTCAATGCTATTTAGCTCAGTAGCAGAAAGGTTCACTGATACCTCTTGAATGGCTCGTCCTAGAAGCTGAGTTTCTCTAAGTTGCTTTGATGCTTGCTTGAGGACTAGTTCTGTTAGAGCGCTGCAGAGATTGTTCTCTTCTGCCAGTGTGATAAATACTGCAGGAGATATATCTCCATATTCGGGGTGTTTCCATCGAGAGAGCACTTCAACTCCAGCGACTCTCTTATCTTTAAGGCAATACTTTGGTTGAAAAACAATCTGTATTTGGTTTTCTCGTATTGCGTTACGTAAGTCTGAAGTCATCTGCTGTCTCTGGAGCTCATGTTTAGCGAGCTCTTTGTCGTGGTAGCAGACAGTATTTTTCGTGATTTTTGCTTGAGCAAGTGCATATTTAGCTGACGACATGAGCTGTTTTACACTTTCCCCATCAAATGGATAAAGCGCAACACCAATGGAGCATGTCAAATCAATACCATGACGTTTTGAGTTCTGCTTAAACTGCCTTTGAATAAGTGCTAAGTGCATATCAACTTGACTTTCGCTTTCCATACGAATCAAACAAGCAAATCCATCAGAATGCACCCTTGAAGAGAAAAGTGGAGAAACGGTAGAAGAGTTAATCGATTGTGCGATATCTTTTAGAAACAGATTACTCTTTACAAAACCGATTCGGTCGGAAACGGGCTTAAAATTGTCTATATCGAGAAGAAATAAAACATAATGTTCATCCTTTTTTGTATTACGAAACTTTTGTTCCAAATAGCGAAAAAAGACGTAGGGGCTATGTAAACCGGTTACATAGTCAATGTCATTGGCTCGTTCAATATACCTGTTGTTCTTTTTTATCAGCCCCCATAGCAAGAAAGAGGTGATCACAACAAATAGCATTCCTTTTAGTGACTGAACCGAGGTGTATACTTGTTGATTGTTAGATAGGAGCTCTACCGCTTTGTCTGAGAACAATACCCACATTGACGCGAATGCAAAGTAGGACAAAACGATCTTAGCGGAGCTGAGAAAGTTTTTTTTCATATAAACCACAAAATACTCGTGTACTGCCCAAGGTTAAGAGCATACTTAAATAAGTAAACTATCACCACATTGCATATCAAGCTAGCAATATATCAATTAGATTTTCAAAACAACATATTAAACACATGCTTTTACGGATTAAGTTGACGTTTCGTCGTAACAAGAACCTCTAATTGCCCCCATCCTAATATTGTTCAGGTCTAGAGCTTAGTTGCTGTATGTTTACCATCTATGTTGCTTATATGAGTTTCAAGAAATATATAAGCTAATAAGGAAGTTGCATATCAAACATGGCTGAACTGTCAAATCTGTTCAAACTGGATTTAATCGATTTACAGTTACGAGTAGAATCACTTTTAATAGACCAATGGATGACTTAATTTATGGAATACCTGGGTGAATCAAAGCGGCTGAGAGATAAGTTAAATTTAAGACAACTGATACTATTTTTAAGCATCTTTAGTATGATGGTCACCCTTCTAAACGCTTTTTACTCCATATATCATGTTCAACGTGAACTAACTGTCACTAACACCATTGAATCCAATCGTGTTTATGCTGAAAAAATGGCCAGAATGACGGACACTTTCATTGAATCAGCACTATCACAATTGGAGTACAGCGCACTTATGCTTAGAAGCAAGGTGCGAGATACAGATGAGTTGCAACAAGAAGTGGATCGGTTGAGGCTCCAAACCAATGCCTTTAACTCTGTAGTCATCGTCAATGCGAAGGGAATTATTGTTGCCGTTTCACCTGAAGCAATACAAGTGAAAGGTGTCCAATTAACAAGTGAAAGTTCGCTACAATCATTGAAAGCTAAGTCTCCAATCGTGACTGATCCCTTCGTATCTCCTGCAGGTAATTATCTGATAAGTATTTCCCACCCTATTTTCTCCGAACAAAAAGAGTATTTAGGATATGTCAGTGGCTCTATTTATCTCGATAAGAAGAACATGTTAATGAGCATACTTGGGCAACATAGCTATAGAGATGGGTCATACCTCTACGTTGTGGATAAGAATCAGACATTGATCTATCACCCTGATCGGCAAAGAGTGGGAGAAGTCATTGTTAATAATGACGCGATAAATGATGTTATTCAGGGAAATAAAGGTGGTAAAGCCATCATTAACTCCAAGGGTATTGATATGCTTACTGGGTACGCACCAGTTAATGCTTCAGGTTGGGGGATAGTTGCACAGAAATCAGAAGGCTTAACTTTTTCTGTACTTAACGACCAAATGTGGGATGTGCTTGTAGAAACTTTTCCAATTGGAGCCATCACGCTTTTAGTTATTTGGATATCTGCGGCTTTTATCTCAAAACCGTTGTGGCAGCTAGCTAATGTAGTCAAAAGCTTTGAAAACCGTACTTCTGCTATACGAGACTTAAATGAAGTTAAACCTTGGTATTTTGAAGCTTCACATCTAAAGTGTTCATTTCTCAGCGCATTCAACATTGTATCCAACACCATTGACCAACTGCATATCGATACTTTAACGGATTCAATGACTGGGCTGTTAAACCGTCGAGGTTTAGATAAAGCCATTGATAACTTGCGTATACAAAACACTCCATTTTCTGTGCTCGCTCTGGATGTTGACTATTTCAAAAAAGTCAATGATACCTTTGGCCATGATGCCGGTGATGCCTTACTTGTCAGTGTGGCAAATATTATCAAGGCTCAGGCGAGAGAGATGGATATTGTCTGCCGCTCTGGCGGAGAGGAGTTTATGGTCTTTTTAGTTAAAACTGACATACGTCAAGCTGAATACGTTGCTGAGAGAATCCGAAAAGCCATTGATTCAAACGAGTTTGATGTTGTAGGTCACGTGACTATTTCTATCGGCATGTCTCAATGGTTTGCAGAAAGAGAACCGATCAACGCTATTCTTAAAGGTGCTGATGATGCGCTTTACCAGGCAAAACATAACGGTAGAAATAGAACTGAGGTGCATAAGGTCAACTGACTCGATCAATTTAATGTGTCATTTACTTTAGGTTCGTTGTAACTTAATTCAGACTTAGCGAACATATAAAGTTCACAACTTCAAGATACCTTTACTCTTAAAATTCAAGTGTATTAGGTTGAGCTGTCTCATAAGAATTTTTTTGTCAAGTCAAGCAAGCGAAACTTGTTACCAAGCTTCGTCTATCTCGTAATCCAACATGTAAGTAGTCTCGATGTAAAAAACATAATCTTTTACAGGTTAGCTCATTTCTCGCTCCTCAAGTTGCGAGTAGTAAGAAATGCTATCTGCTTCTAAAGCTTTATTTTACTGGATTGAGCTCGAACCCAATTTTAAGAGTAAGTAACGTAATATTGCAGCACCTTAATTATAAACATCAAACGCATATTGAAATTGCCGCGTGTGCCGAATCATTCTTGAGCGATTAATTTTACGAACAAAACAAACCTTAGCAATATGATTTATATGAACTTATCTCGCTCATCCAAACATTCATCTGAAGCCATTTCAAACTCGCGACATATCCAAGGACGATTTTCATAAATTTTGCACATTAAGCTATCTCTATCTAAAGCAGCACACCAACCATCACTTAGACGCAGCATTGCCTCACTACCATACTGATCACGTTTGATGAATTGTTCTGGTACTCCCGTATCAGAAATGATCATTACTTCAAGCCGACAACAGCATGCTTTACAGTTAGAACAAGATATATTTGAGGAATAAGCTGGTGTAGAAAAGGTGGGTATGTTCATAAGTAGCTACATTTTGATTAATTACACATAATACCGTAATTTAGTACAAACTACCTTACTTCTGATGTTCGCTACCTTGTGGATCATAATGCCCTGTAAAGGTATCAACCACGCTAATACCTTAGTTAAACAATTGTGTCATAAACACTAAACTGGCTTGGAGTGAAAGCGCCAAGTGTTACGAAGCCATCTCGAACAGTTTGTTATATGCTTGTATTGCACCTATAATTTATGCGCACACACAATACGCACAGGTTACTATCATGAGAAACGCATATAGTACGCAAGCACCAAAGAAAGCTACAAACTTAAGCTTAAACAGTGAGTTACTTGCGGAGGCTAAACGCTTAAATATAAACCTTTCGGCAACAATGGAAAAGGCACTTGAAAAAGAAGTACGTCAACGCCTTAAAGCTGAATGGTTAAAGCAAAATTCTGAGGCCATTAATGCTTGTAACGAGCTAACTGAAAATCACGGACTATTTTCTGATTCTTACCGAGTATTCTAATGTCACAATTCTCGCTATACAAAAACAACGATAAAAACACTGCAACCGCATATCCATACTTTGTTGACGTTCAAAGTGGATTGCTGGATACATTGAACACTCGGTTAGTTATTCCGTTGACGCCTATTGAGCTGTTAGAGAAAAAAGCACCCACTCATCTATGCCCCATAATCCATATTGATGAAGGTGACTTCGTAATTCTGACGCATCAAATGGCAAGTGTACCAACCAAAATTCTAAGAGAACCTGTAAGCAATCTAAGCACTTTTAGAGACGAGATCATCTCTGCTATCGACTTTCTTATTACGGGCATATAACGCCAGCCACGCAATCACGACACTTAACTTGGACGCCGTAAACACTAAACTTGACCCAAACTAAAAATGCCAAGCGTGGGGAATCACTCTTAAATGCTTTCATTTCTATCCCCTAAAATTGCCAGAATGGTAAGTTAAATATCCACCCCATAACAGTAAACGCTGTTAGCAGTAGACCAAAAAGAAATCCCAGTAAGCCGCCATTGTATCACTTGTTTCAGCATGACAAATTCAGGGATACTCGCAGCGACAGTGCTCATACAAAACGCTAATGTCGTACTAATGGGAAGACCATTTCTCAGTAGACTCTCCATGATAGGAATCACCCCCGTCGCATTAGAATACAGAGGGATACCAATCAATACTGAAACTGGAACCGACCACCACTGACCTGCGCCTAATTGACATCCTCCCCTAGCTGATTCGCTAGGGGATTCCCATTACATGGGCGCACGCTAAATTGCTTTAGGTGCAAGTTCCTGATTCATCAAGCGGCTAACGCCGACTCTCCACAGGCTAACAAGCGGTGTCCCCGCTCTAAAATATTTAATGCGCCAACAATATCTGCATTGTTGGTGTAACCACACTTAATACACTCAAAATGAGATTGAGTTTTACGGTTATCTTTCGATACATGACTGCAACAAGGGCAGGTTTGGCTTGTGTATTGCGCTGGCACAGCGACAACTAAACCACCATTCCATAATTGCTTGTACTCTAGTTGTCTTCTGAACTCATACCAACCCTGATCAAGTATTGATTTGTTCAGCCCTGACTTAGCTTTCACGTTTTTACCGTGCTTTTCTGCATTGCCTTTTGCTGACTTAGACATGTTTGATACACGTAAGTCCTCAATCACTATCATCGCGTGGTTCTTGCTGATTTGATGTGAGGCTTTATGTAAGTAGTCCTTGCGACAATTCGCAATGAGAGTGTGTAGCTTTTGAATTTTGGCTTTCTGTTTCTGCCAGTTAGCAGAAAACTTAACCTTTCTTGATAGCTTGCGCTGTTCGACAGCTAAGCGCTTTTCATGCTTACGGAATGCGTTAAGCGGTTTTAGATATGAGCCGTCTGACAATGTGACTAACTTGGCAACACCCATATCAATACCAACGGCAGAGCTAGAGGTATGCTTAGGTTCATCAATTTCTTGCTCAACTTGGAACGAGATATACCAGTGACCAGACTTAAAACTAACAGTACAGTTCTTAATGTTGCCTTGTACTTCTTGTGATTTGCGAAACTTCAGCCAGCCAAGCTTGCTCGGTAGCTTTACACGCTTACCATCTAGTTCGCAGTATTTGTTGAAGTTAACAAAGCGCACTGAATCTTGGTTTTTGCCTTTATTTTTAAATCTAGGCTTATCAGCAGCTAATGACTTGTCGAAGCATCGCATCCAAGCCGTATGAAGGTCTTTGAGCTTTTGCTGTAGATTGTCAGTGTATGCCTCTTTGAGCCAAGCAAGATCGTCTTCTTTCTTCCATTGCGTGAGTTGCTTACACAGTTCAGCGTAGTTCGGGATCTTCTCGCCAGAGTCCAACTTGTTTAAGCAGTGGCGCAAGCCTTGATTCCACACAAATCGAGCATGACCGCAAAGCACAGCAAGTCTAGCCGCTTGGGTAGCGGTAGGTTCTAACCGAAATTTGTATGCTTTGCGTATTAACATGACAATCAGTGTGAATCTTGATAATATATTTATATTATCAACTTACATACAAAAGACAATATCAGTGTGCGATAATTTTAATAAGGGTAGGCATAGTTGTTATTCACTGCATTTACATATCGTTTTCGTGACAAAATACAGAAAGAAAGTGTTTGGAGATTTGCATCTACAAAGTCTTGAGGCGACTTTCAGGGAGCTTTGTTTGGGCTTTGATGCGGAGCTAAAGGAATTTAACGGAGAGCCTGACCATGTTCATTTGCTAATATCAACATCTCCGAATACACCTAGCGTTGCAAAATTGGTGAACTCGTTAAAAGCAACCAGTTCACGCAGGATTCGCAGGGAATTTAATGATGTAGCAGGAGCGTTTGGTAAGAATGTGCTTTGGAGTCGGTCTTACTTTGCTGGAACATGTGGAGGTGCGCCACTAACTGTTATTCGTCAGTACATCGAGCAACAGGATAGACCGCATTAAGGCGCTATCGCACCTTTGGCTATTCCCCTCCCTGCTCTTTCGCAGGGAGCACCCTAGCCATTAAAGGTGGTACTACTATGCGGAACACATCCATAGGTAACTCGATGATCAGAGTAACTTTTATGTGGTGAAGCACTGCTGGTTTGGGTTACGTAGTTCAATGATGGTATTACTTTGATCAACACGGTTAAATGCCTCATCACTTATATTTGCGTGATCAAAATCAGTACGAAATAGATCCGCACGATACAAATCGACCTTACTCATTTGTGCATAACTCATGTCTGCGTTTCTCAAATCCGCATCGCGGAACGTTGCGTTGTTCAGGTTAGCGTGACTGAAATTGGCATAAGTAATGTCAGCCTCATTCATATTCGTACCTGATAAATTGGCGCCACTGAAGTTGGTGCGGGTGAGATTGGCGCAACGCAAATCAGCATTTTTAATTGTACGATTGCTTAGGTCGGCATTACATAATTGTGCACGCTCACCGCCTTGCTTGTCTAACCACAGTTTGTGTTGCTCAAGAACTGAATCAAGCTCTTGTTGAGTGTATGTATTCATACTTCACACCTCTATTCTCATAGGGGATACCAATATTAGGCCCCCCTTTATCTTGATTTAGCTAATCTTGCTGTGCCATATCTCGCTATCTGGGCCAATAACACATTCGCCGTCTACTCTCATTGATAACCGAATAAGACAGCGTTTGGCCACTTCCTTGAAATCGTCTTCGGGTAAATGTCTTACCGAGTCGACCAAGGCTTGACAATGCGGGGCGGTTTGCTCTTTTAAAGTGTAGAAAACCCATTTCCCCTTTTTCTCGTGGTTCAGGAGGCCAGCTTTGTAAAGTATTTTAAGATTACGAGATACGTTGTATTGAGTTTCACCAATGATGTCCATTGCTTCAGCTACTGCCATGCATTCATCAACATGCAGGAACAACCAGAACAATCGCAATCGATTTGGTTCTGATAAGGCTTTTAACGAATCAATGTATTTTTCATCCATCATGGTTTTACCCTTTCAACTGATTGGCGCCACTCTCGATGAGTGGCGCGAGTTTTATATTGTTCAGAGTAACCGATTTTACACAACGTATTGGAAGATAGCGCCCCCAATGATCGCTGTCGTTAAGACTATCCCTACAAACGCGATTACTGCTTTTCTTTTTAGAACTGCAGATACTAACGCGATTTCAGGCAAACTGGCACCTGTACCGCCAATAATTAGTGCCAATGCGGCCCCTAAGCCCATTCCTTTAGCTATTAACACGTTAAGTAGCGGGATCGCCATCTCGATACGTAGGTAAAGCGGGATACCAATAAATGAAGCCACCACGATAGATTGGAAGCTATCACCACCCACATATTTATCTACTAAGTCCGCTGGTAGGTAAACCGCAGAGAATCCGCTGATCGCTGCACCTAACAATACGTATGGGATTATTCGTTTGAATAAAGACCAAGCTCCAGCCATTGCATTGCGCGGTCTTGAGGTAGAAGAAAGTGCTGCGCCACAAGTAGAAGTGTTGCTGCCGCATCCTTTACTTTTGTTGTCTTCTAATTCATCGGCACGCTTGATTTCATTTTTCCAAGGCGACTTGGAGATCACGTAGCCACCCAATACCGCAGCGGTGAACGTCACCAAGAAGTACACCACAGTGATCTTTAATCCGAAAGTGGCATACACCATCGCTAATACAATGAAGTTACACAATGGTGCAGAAATAATGAAGCTCATTACTGTACCCAAGGATGCGCCCATTGATGCCATTGCCATGGTTACAGGAACAACCGCAGCACTACAAAATGGGGTTAACATGCCAAACAGTGTACCCAAAAGGGTTCCCCATTTATCGTGTTTGGTCAGCGCTGATTGGAGTTTTTTTTGGGGGATGTATTCGCGCATGATGCCGGTTAAAAGTGACACGATGGCGATGATAAGAACTAAGCCTTTCGCTACATAAAAGAACTCGTTGAACGCAATAAGTAATTTAGTATCCAAAATTGTAATCTCTAGCAAGTAAAAAGAGATTTTGGATAATATACATACATGCACGATTGTGCAAGTGTGTATATTATTTTATTAGTCGTTAGAGATCGATAGGCTTGCTTATGACCTATAGTTTATTGTCGAAAGATATTTATTAAGTATTGGAAAAAGTATGGGCGTTTCAGATCACGGCATGCTCAATATTTGCCCATAGAAAGACCTTGTCTTCAATAGATAATCCCTAAACACAGTCTACACCAACGACATGTCTGGACAGGGCATCATATCTTGAAGAGAGCGGCATTGAGTTGTTAAAACAATGGTGGGCGATGACAAATGTCAGTCATAGTGCGCGTTGGTATGTGGATTTGGAGAGTACAGCGAGAGTCGATCAGCATCATAATATTGAAAGGCGGAGAAGTAGACTTTGCGTTCATATTTCTTGATAATCAGCTGCTTGGTTAGTCAGTTTGATCCCAGAAGGCGAAGTTAGTTAGAACGCTCAAGCATGAAAAAGTGCTATATTGAATACATCACATCTTCACGCCCCCCCACAAAAGGAATTATACTATGCCGACCTACCAGGTCACTTACTTCAACGCGAAACACGCCGTAATGGATAGCGAATCTATATTCATGAAAAGTCTAACCAACGCAAAGCGTTCCGCAGAGCATCATGCACCAGAGGGTACTGACCAAATTGAAATCAAAGATTTAATGGATAAAGTTCTGACTCGATTGATGCTTGAACAAGGCTGGGTTGATAACATCGAAGACTGATATTGCCGAGCAATCACGGTTCGTTTGGAGTGTCATCAATAAATACACAGGCTTGCTTAGTTTTTCGTACTAGCCTTTGACAAAATTTAATTTGTTTGTCTGTCAAAGCTTGTTCACGGTTGAGTTGGTCGAGTAAACCTGAAAGCATGTCTCTTTCCAAGTTACTCAGTTTTTCAGAATGCATGAGGAGTGTCGTATTGATAAGTTCAGAGAGGTTTCTTGAACTCACAATCCCCATTCCTTATTCCACTTCTTTTGTTCCTCAATATCTTCTGTTCGTTTGCGGAAATCCTTTCTCTTAAGCTCTTCTGGTATCCATTTAATCCTTTTTCCTTTCGGATTAAGACCAAGTTGTTTCTGCTTTTGTGTCGGGTTAGGTAATTTGCTCACATATAATCCTATTTTGATGGTTGACTGAATTTCGCACCGCATCCACGTTGGCTATGAAATAAACAATGATACTACACAAGTCAGCATAAAATAGACAAAAGTGAGTAGCACTAGTTAAATTAGCATTGTAAGTATCGCAAAAACTAGCTAGTTGCAACTTCGGCTATTTGCTCGCAGTCGGCATAAAGTCGTTTTTTGTTAGCGAATGCATTGGAAACTTACTAATGCTTTTTAAAATCATAACCTTACAGCCAAATTAAAATATGACCGAAGACTAAACTAACTATTTTCAATTTAAGACTTATACTTAAAGTAGCTCCGCGAATTTGAGTTATTTTTTCATTATAAAACAAGTTTCCTTTCACAGTTATTTTCGAAATTTTTCGTTTAACTTCTGCGACAGCCCTCTTGAGTGACTATGAAATAGCTCTAGTTACCAGAGCCTTAACCTATAGGATTAGTCGAGGTATATATGTCTGACAGAGAAACTGGATCAGTAAAATGGTTTAACGAGAATAAAGGCTTTGGATTTATCACCAAAGATAGTGATGGCAAGGATATTTTTGTCCATTTCCGTTCGATTTCGTCTGATGGGTTTAAGACCCTGTTGGAAGGGCAAAAAGTAAGTTTTGAAGTTGAACCAGGTGAGAAAGGACCGCACGCAACAAACGTGGCTCTCATCTAGATACGGCTGAAGGCATAGCAATCAAAAGCTTTGCCTTCATTTTTTGTCTAGTTATTGTTTGATGGTAAAAGTCCATTCCAACTTCTTCCTTCTTTTCGAAATTCAACTCTGGTCCTTTCAGGTTATAGATTTTCAGCTGATCAAAGCTATTTGGATATGGGAAATATAAAAGTGTCCCAGAAAACAGTCTATGACAAGGAGGTGCCTTTTATAAAGGTCAACCATCATTGAAAGGAAACAAATCATGATACCCACCAACGAGAAAACATGGCGCCAAACATATCTAAGTTCACTGAATTTAAAAGGTACAGAATACAGATACTGGTCATTAAAAAAACTTGCCCAAGATTATCAAGTAAACCTGTCCAAAATTCCCGTAACTAAACGTCTGCTTATTGAAAATGTAATGCGACAAACCTCTGATTTAAAAGAGTCATCTCAAATTATTGAAGCATTGCTCTTTAAAAATAAGGCTCTCGACTCAGAGAGCAACGGTAATTCATCAGAATTAAGTTTCTATCCTAGTAGAGTACTGATGCAGGACTATACTGGGATACCTGCTTTAGTCGATTTAGCCGCAATAAGAGATGCAGTAGCTCAAGAAGGCGGAGATCCGAGTTATGTAACGCCTAAATGTCCGGTTGATCTTGTCATAGACCATTCGTTAATTGTTTATCAATCAGGTTCAGAATCTTCGATACAAACAAATCGCGCACATGAAATGGCACGAAATAGAGAGCGTTATACATTTCTAAAATGGGCACAAAAGAACTTCCGTAACTTGACAGTGATCCCTCCCGGTAAGGGGATATGCCATCAAGTTAATCTGGAATATCTATCTCAAGTTGTGCGCGAAGACGAAAAAAGAGTGTTAACACCAGACACGGTAATAGGAACCGATAGCCACACCACTATGATAAACGGGTTAGGCGTGTTGGGTTGGGGAGTGGGAGGCATAGAAGCCGAAGCTGCAATGCTTGGTCAGCCACTAAATATCGCTATCCCACGAGTTGTCGGAGTACGTCTTGATGGGCAATTGCGTCCCGGTGTGACTGCGACCGATTTGGTTTTGACGATCACAGAAAGGTTAAGGTCTCATGGCGTGGTTGGTAAGTTCGTTGAGTACTATGGTGACGGCTTAGCAACTCTATCGGTGGCAGACCGAGCAACGCTTGCCAATATGGCACCAGAGTATGGAGCCACTTGCGGATTTTTCCCAATTGATGAAAATACTATCGCCTATTTAACCCTGACAAACCGCCCTTCTTCACTGATTGATAGAGTGCGGGCGTACGCTCTAGAGCAAGATCTATGGTGGGATACAAACCGCCCTTCACCAGAGTATGACGAAAATGTTGTAGTCGATTTATCTGCTATCGGTACCTCAATAGCAGGGCCCAAACGACCTCAAGACAGACTTAATATCAGCGCCATTAAGCAAGCGACTCTTGACCAATGTGCTATTGAAGGTGCCGCAAACTCAAGCCAGCCAGGCTCATCCAGACCCTTACATAATGGTGATGTCGTCATTGCAGCTATCACCTCGTGCACTAACACGTCAAACCCCGCTGTTATGCTGACTGCGGGTTTGGTGGCTAAGGCAGCAGTTAAAAAAGGGTTAACCATTCCTAGCTACGTCAAAACTTCTCTCGCCCCCGGTTCATTAGCTGTCGCTCGATATCTCAATGATACGGGTTTGCAAGACTACCTCGACCTATTGGGATTTCATCGAGTTGGATACGGTTGCACAACATGCATTGGTAACTCTGGCCCATTAAAAAACAATCTTGAAACTGAGATCTTGGAAAACAGCCTGAATGTATCGGCGGTATTATCAGGTAATCGCAACTTTGAAGGTAGAGTACACCCCTCTGTTAGCCTAAACTGGCTTGCCTCGCCACCTTTAGTCGTCGCATTTGCGTTAGCGGGTACGACCTGTATTGACTTAGAAATAGACCCAATTGCGCTCAATACTAACAACGAGCCCGTCTATCTAAAAGATCTGTGGCCAAGCCAAGCCATGCTAGATGAAATGCTAAATCAAGTCCATGAGAGCCACTTTAGATTGAGTTACAGCGACATTACTGAAGGTGATGAAGAGTGGGAGCAATTGTCAATGAAAGATAGCCCCTGCTACCCTTGGGACGAAGGCTCCACTTACATACAACGCCCTCCTTTTTTGGAAGTACCACCGCCGACTTTTCCTGTTGAATCAGCGCGTGTATTAGCCATTTTGGGGGATTCAATTACGACCGACCATATTTCACCAGCAGGCCGCATTTCAGAGCATAGTCCGGCGGGTCAATATCTACTTTCAAAAAACATCACACCCGAAGAGTTTAATAGTTATGGTTCACGCCGAGGAAATCATCACATCATGGTTCGTGGGACTTTTTCAAATGTACGTTTGGAAAACAAAATCGCCTTACCGACGATAGGCGGTGTCACGCGATGTTATGGCGATACCAAACTGGATGACTGTAACATGTCAACCACTGAGAAAGCTCCTCCCATCATTCCTATTTACGACGCCAGCAGGAGGTCAATCGAACTTAACGTTCCGTTGGTAATATTTGCTGGCAAAGACTATGGTTCAGGCTCTAGTCGTGACTGGGCGGCAAAAGGTTGTTTGTTATTGAATGTGAAAGCGGTCATCGCGGAATCGTTTGAGCGAATTCATCGTAGTAATTTAGTCGGTATGGGCATACTGCCTCTTCAACTGATGCGACCAGATGAATTAAATTCACTGACTTTAGAGGGTAATGAGACTGTTTTTATTGCCCCCCACGAACCTATTAAGCCGTTATTGGAGCTCAATATTATCGTAGTAACAGCGCAAGGTGCTGAGCTCACCATACCTGTTACTGCTCGTATAGATAACCCTAAGGAACTGGAGTATTTTAACTCGGGGGGTATTCTTCAATATGTTCTGAAGCAGCTGACAGCTAATATTCCTAAAATGTCATAGTGAAGTCTCGCGTCTTAGATTACGGGGTAGCAGTCTGCGGTAGTTTTTCACCGCAGACTGTCTATACATTTCAGATTCAGATGTTGTTCTGTTTTTCTCTTACAGAGAAATACCGTAAAAAAGTGAGACCGAGTAAAGCTGAACAGATGGAAGCTGAGAAAATTCCAAGTTTTGCTGCATTAATTTGATCAGGGCTATAGGCTAACTCTGAGATAAACAAGGCCATCGTAAAGCCAATGCCAGCCAACATCCCCCCCCCAAAAATCATTCCCCAATTCATATTTTCTGGAAGCATGGCTAACCGGAGTCTTACGGATATCCAACTGAACAGCACAATACCTATAGGCTTGCCAAAAACAAAACCCAAAAAGACAGCAAAAGTAATTGGAGAAGTCGCGTTTGTACTGGTTAGTGAAATCCCAGCATTAGCAAAGGCGAATAGTGGTAAAATGATAAACCCGACCCAAGGATGAAGTAACATTTCTAAGCGCTCGACCGGTGAAAGCGTTTCACGGGCCGCCGCAGCAGCTGTCCTTAAAGTCTCTCCTTCAATCTTATCTCCGCTCCATTGCTTCATAGGAGATGATGCCACTATTGAGTCCACAATAGTGGAGAGGTGTTGCTTGCTGACCCACTTATTTGTGGGGGTTAATAAGCCTAGAATCACACCAGTAATTGTCGGATGTATACCAGACATGTCGACCGACAACCATATCATTCCTCCAACAAGAGAGAAGAGTACAATACTGCGAACTCCCAAGAAGCTCATACCTCGAACAATAATAAAACCTATCAATGCATAAACCACGGGCCGCCATTCAATGTCATTACCATAACCAATAGCCACAACAAAGATTGCGCCAATATCATCGACTACGGCCATTGATAACATGAATATTCGTAAGCTACTCGGAATACTTCGTCCTAAGAGTGCTAGGCACCCGATTACAAATGCGGTATCCGTCGCCATCACAGTCCCCCAACCATGATGCCCTGGCTCACCAAATTGGATAAATAAATAGAAAAGAGGAGGTAACAACATCCCACCAAGAGCGGCAGCAATGGAAAGTACAGCTAATTTTGGATTACGAAGTTCACCCAGCACCAACTCACGCTTAAGTTCTAAGGCAATGAGAAAGAAAAACAAAGTCATTCCAGCATCGTTTATCCATTTGTGTAAAGAACGCTCAAAGACTAAATCACCGAAAGTAATCCCTACCGAAATCTGCCAAAAATGAGCAAACTCTTCACTTAGATTTGAATTGGCAAGTAAAACAGCAAGTACTGCTGAAACAAATAGAACAATGCCTGCTGCGGATTCAATATGTATAAAACGGTTTACTGGTTGAGCAACCCAATCAATGTACTCTTTGGGTAATCGAGTCGGATTAGTTGGTACTATTGGGATTTTTTTACTCATTGTTTTCAACTGTAGGTATTAAGTTACCTTCAATGCTATTGAGAAACCTGAATATGTCACTGTTAGTAGATAAAACAAGCGTTGTATTTTCTGAAATGATAGTTGAGTAAGACTGCATTGTTCGCGTGAACTCATAAAGGTCTCTCGCTTGAGGGCTTTTATTGTAAGCTAACGAATAAATTTCGGCGGCTTTGGCATCAGCTTGTCCGCGAATCTCTTCGACTTCACGATAGGCTTCAGACTGGATTTTATTCAAATCTCTGATGCGGTCACCACGAATCCTCGCTGCTTCCCCATTCCCTTCGGATAAAAAACGTTCCGCGATTTGCCGACGTTCACTAATCATTCGTTCGTAAATTTTAGGGCGAACACTTTCATTGTAATTAATACGTTTGAAGCGAATATCGAGCAATTCAATACCAAATATCTTTATTTTTTCTGACGCAGCAGAGAATATTTCTTGTTCTACTAGTTGACGCCCTTTTTTAATAGGAACAAGGGTGCCAATTTTTAACTCTCCGTCACTGTCACTTAATAAGGCATCTCGTAACGGTTTTCTGTTTTTGTTGGTACGAATTATTTCGATTAGTTCATGCTTTGCGACAGCATTTCGCGTCTCACTTCCTAAAATATCGTCAAGACGAGATTGTGCACTACGCTCATCTTTGATTCTTAAAAAGTATTGAAGTGGGTCGGTTATTCGCCATCGAGCGAATAAATCAACTGAAATATACAGCTTATCTTTTGTGGGCATATCGGAAGGGTTGCCATCCCACTCCAACACTCTTTTGTCTATAGTGTTAATCTCATGAATGAATGGCATTTTTATCTTTAACCCGGCATCCACAACAGGTTCTCCTATTGGCTTACCAAACTGAGTAATAATGACCTGTTGTACTTCACTCACGGTGTAAAGTGCGTTGTATATACCAAGAGAGACACATAAAACTAATGCGGTTATGACTCCTATTTTTTTCGGTTTCATTGTGCATCTCCTTGTGTCTTATTGAGATTAAGTAAAGGTAAGATATTGTTTGCTCGCTCATCAATGATAATTTTGGCCCGAATATTCGGTAATACAGCTTGCATGGTTTCTAAGTAGATTCTTCGTTTGGTCACTTCTGGAGCTTTAACGTACTCAAACAATAGTGCATTAAATCGCGCTGTATCCCCCTCGGCTTCATTCACTCTTTTTAAACGATAACCATCAGCCTCTCTGATCCTTTGATCTTTTTCTCCTAAAGCTAAAGGGATCACTTTGTTGTAATCTCGACGAGCTTCATTAATAAGCTTTTCTTTTTCCTGTTGGGCTTGGTTCACTTCGTTAAATGATGCCTGAACAGGTTGAGGAGGGTTGATGTTTTTCAATTGCACTTGGTCAATACTGATTCCTAAGGCATATTTCGTTGAGAGCGCCTGCATTTTTGAAAGCGCTTCATATTCAATTTCTTGTCGGCCTATTGTGATCACTTCATCCACAGTTCTATCCCCGACAACTTCACGCATTACGGACTCAGAAACATATCGAAGCGTTTCACTAGGTTCCCGGACTTCGAACAAAAACTTAATAGGTTCAGAAATTCGATATTGAACCACCCACTCCACAAGGGCAGCATTTAAATCACCAGTGACCATTTGTGTCTCTTGGCGACGATCGTTCACTCTGGGACTTTGGTGAGGATCATTAGCTCCTGGCGTCGTAAAACCAAACTCTTGTTTCAGCTGACGTTTAACTGGAACTATTTTTACCGTGTCAATACCAAGTGGAACCTTGATATGGAGCCCCGCAGGAACATTATTTACATACTTACCAAAGCGTTGTATGACAGCGACAGAATCACTTGGAACGGTATAAAATGTTGACCATAAAATGAGAACTAAAAATAAAATAATAAATGGAGAAAAAAAGCTCGACGGTCCGCCACCGATAAGAATTTTCTTGAAGTGCTGAAGAATAGTATGAAAAGCTTTTTTCAAATGTGGAGGATCTTGCTGACCTCCGCCCCAGGGGTTTCCTGAAGAATTGTTACTTGGGAGCATGAGCATGCCCTCCGGCTATAGGTAAGGAATTTGACCTATGCAAAATTGAATGAGGTAGGTAGCGCTTAATCAACTAGAGTAAATTGTGTGCAGTTTACGATTAGTTACTAAGTGTTGCCTTAGGATAGGGACGGTCTATTTAAACTTCTAATATAATCAGAAATTATTAGCTTGTATGATTTCTAACTATATCTCAGCTCTACAGTAACCCCTAATTACTAGGCTCTTTTTATCACTAGCGTTATGCGACGTGTAGTTATGTGAGAGCATACATCTTTAACTATTAGTATAGGTTATTTATGTCCGCATAAGGACAGATTTGGTAGTTTTTCTACAACGGAACGAGCCTTGTAGAGAAGTATGAAACCAGAGGCGTAATAGAACATCTAGCCATTGTTGCTACCGGGGTCAGGTTTATGATGAATGGAAGGTCAACTGAAAGAAAACGTAAAATCTGGCGCAAGTTACATTTAGTCGTAGACACCAGCACAAACGAAAGGGCACATGGAGATCCTCGCATTGCTAGAAGCTCTACGGTTCAAATAGGAAGTGGAAAAAGCGCTATGGTTATGGCAAGTGCTCACTCTCCGAAACAGCCATGTATCAAGTGAAGTAGTTGCTGGGGGAGAAACTAAGCTCAAGAAACTTGCTCAAGTTGGTAAAACCTAGGCCATGATAAAAGTGCTCAACAACCCCGCCTCTCTTACGTAACTTTATGTTCAACACCAGTGTAACACTTAAGACATCAATACTAAAAGAGGTAAGAGAGGTCGTAATTCTTAGTAGAAAAAGTTTGGGTAAATTTGATATAGAGTAGACGAAACTATTTCAAATGGTTAATTTTTATTAATGTATCGTTCAGCATTTGAAAATAATTTATCGCATAACTTATTTTGAACCATATATTCTTTTGAACCTACTTCCATAGATTCTAGAGTTTCTTTAGCTTCTTGATATTCTTTTACCATCATAGAAAATCGTTCTTCGAAGTTGTTTTTCTGCGTTTTTTTTATCGATTTCTTTCTTACTGGTTTTCTCATATAACTACTTACCTTATAAATCCCAAAGTTTTTTTTCTTCTCGTTCTAACAATATATCTTCAATTTTTTTTCTAATTTTATGAATACTATTATAATTATCATTTGTACTAGAGCTTTTATTTTTTACCACTCTTGAGTTACTCTTAATCGATGGTTTTTTCAAAGGATAGCCTCCTTCTTTGATATGAGTACAAAAATGCCTCCGAAACCTCACGTATGAATCTTTGATTTTCAAGTTCACAAAATGAAAATAGAGGTCAAAGAAGCTGGTATTTTACCTAGTAAGAACATGGTTTTTTAGTACATCATTTTTTACCTATTTTCTGGTAACAGATCAAGAAATACCAATATTATTTTAGATTATTTTTTAGAGTCATCGGGCTGATTATTAAAATTAAACAAAAAAGACCTCGACTAACGAAGAGATCTTTTAAATAATTCTTATACTAAAGTAACGTTGTCAGCTTGTGGGCCTTTGTTACCTTGTTCAACATTAAAAGAAACCTTTTGGCCTTCAGATAATGTTTTGAAACCTTCTTCAACAATTGATCTGAAATGAACGAATAGGTCAGTACCACCGTCATCTGGAGTGATGAATCCAAAACCTTTAGTTTCATTAAACCATTTTACTGATCCAGTTGTTTTATTTGACATAATATATCTCGACACATTGAATTAATAAAAAAGAAAGCTACTAAATAAGGAATGAAGAAAAAGGTATCGCAGGATAGATATGACGAACTTAATCGAATAAAAACTGAGAAGATCTTGAACTAAATGTATTATCAATAGCTCACTGTTTGAGCTTCAGATACTATACACTATGTGTAAATAATAGATATGCATTTCTTGATTAAAATTTTATTATCTATCAAATCAATCACTTACAGGGAGGAGCATAGTAAAAAAATGGTACATCAGATTAAAATCTACGGTATCATTAGAGTAATTATTGCAAACAGATATTCGATACAACAATGAAGCCTGTTTTTAACTTTGAAAGAGGCATAAACAAGTCAACACGATAAAGGAAAAGAATGAATTGAAGAAGTCAATAGAGCTAGTAATTGGTGTACCATCATGCGCTACTTAGCGATAGTCTATCCAACATATGAGCACAAGAATCGAGTATTAAACTAGACTTTATTTGTCTGATTTTAAATGAAATTACAGCAATTCAACCGATGAGTGGGCGACTATACATTCTTCGTTGGTTAAGTTTCTACTATTATCACACCTGCTAATAGGAATTTGGACAAAAGTACATTGAAGTATGGGCTCTAACGTGCGAGATTTGGATTAGAAAAAGAATCTTGGAACCTTAAACGTTTGCTTTAAATATTTATATGAACTTAAATCCGTGTTTACTTAGTTTACTTAGATAGCGTTCTATCTTTTTACGGTGTAATTTTAGCGAAGCGTTAACTTGAACACCGGATTAGAGGATATTTAGGGTGAACAACGTGCTTTTTGATTAAAAACAATATGTCGTCAGCTGTAGAGTATCTTGCGACTGAACTCTGTCGAGTGGCATCACTACTTACAATACTTGTCATTTGAACAGTTTGTATGTGGCTCAATAATGAAAACGTTGAGTTCCCCTACCCCTGTGTATATTTGTTGAAAAGAAGAACGCTGCGATTTGTTTAGTCATAAATCACCTCTCAAGTAGACCCTAGGTCTAACTTAGTAAAGTGTCTACTAAACGTGGAGTATTCGGATTTATAACGCCGTGTTAAGTGGTGAGTAGCGCAGGCCACTAGCCTAAAATATTGGGCCGTACACACTAAAGCCAAAGCAAACGAAAAATGCCACACATTGTGAATCGCTCTTAAACAAGTTTGTTAGCATGTTGTTTCCACAACAAACTCACTCACTTGAGAGCGTGTAATGAAACGTACTTTAGTACCGTGAAAATCCTGAACAATTGTTGATGGAACTGTCGTGAACTTTTGGATTCTCGCGAAAACTCTTCTCCCCCAGTTCCTCATTAAATTGCTTAAAGCTCTCCGAACCATGAGCATAAAGAGAACATTCACATTCAGACTCTTCCAAACATCTCAGCAGAAAAAATAAGCTGTTCAGCTAATGTTGAGAGTTTCTTCCATTCGATCAAAGTTGAAGCGATCCAATACGAACCGCTCAGATATGAGACAAGGTAAACGGTCTTTGAGTACATTACGGTTGATTATAACCTGACGAAAAGACAGAGTGCTTAAACCCAGTTGACACTGAACAGCAAAATATCGCTTGCTGAAGTGCCCAGTCTGGCTGTAGCAGTTCAGGGGTAAAGTAGGCCATCGATATTAACGCGATACTTATAAGATAAGAACAAATTATATTCTTCCAATTGTGAGATACCACTTTGGGTAACAGGACTAAAGTTGTAAACCGAGATAGCATGATTTCCTTTATTTGCTTCCAGGTAGACACCGACCGCAAGCCCTACTTCATCCATGCTTACTTGTTTTTTCTTATTGTAATCGGGATGTGTCACATCTGTGATCTGGTAGTCCCCCTTGAGCTTTAAATGCCCAAGTCCCAACCCTGTGCCTAACTTTACATCCATTCATTACGGTTGTGCCGAAGAGGACCGGTACACCCGATAGGGCGTAGCCCGATATGGATGTTCCCAAACCAATGCCAGTGTCATTCCCGCCGACTTCTTGCTTATCAACTTTAAATATACTCCAACCAAATTGTAATTGAACACCAACGCTAGAATCTTTGCTAAAATAGTACTCGTGCGACAGGAGTGATACCGTCGGATAGTACTTTATGTCGCTTGTCATGCGGGCAATTGTTTTTTCGTTATCCTTGGACTCTTGAATATCGATACTATTCATTGTGGCTTGTATGTCTATAGCGACTTCAGCGGCCAAGAGTTCGGATGAAAATAAGGAAGTGACAAAGGCAATAATTTACAGAACTGTTTTCAAAAAAAAACATAATCAGGAATAATAGAAGGAAAGTAACAGCTAGCACCGTAGTGATCAACTAAACTGTAATAGTTCAGACATGATCTGACAGTTACCCACTTTTCGACTCAGTGCCTGTCAAATTACGTCTGTGCTAGATTCTTTTCAGTCCAGATTGATTTCCCATCCTCTAATGTTTCTATTGGCATTCTGCCACAGCACATTTTTCCTTGATAAGTACGATGATTTTTGTAGTCCATCCATTCGTCCAGATCTTTTTGTAACTCCTCCATCGAACCATACAGTTTTTTCTGAACGTTATTTGGACAAAAGTGAGGTAAGCGCGTCATAAACCCCGCATTCTAATCACCTAACACGAATAATAAGATCAAGTCTCCATCCATAAGGAGGTTTGAAATGGGAAAACGACACACCAATCAAGAATGGCAAATGCTTATCGAACAATCTGAATCGAGTTCACTGTCGACACTCGCGTTTTGTAAGCTCAATGAACTCAATCCCTCAACGTTCTATGCCAAGCGCCAGCAACTCAAAAAAACTGATGTATCTCTAGGCTTTGTCCGAGCTGAAGTCGTCGAAAAGACGACGAAGTATCAAGCTCAGAGTGCAACGGCCAACATGACACTGTTCGTCAATGATGTTGAACTTAGTATCCCCCAAGGTACGCCAGCAGTCTATCTGGCAGAACTCATCGGAGCGCTGTCATGAAACACATGCTCAGTGCTCCAGAGATTTATCTATATCGTGAGAGTGTCGATTTTAGAAAGTCCATCAACGGCCTCGCGGCGATTATCGAAAGTGACACCGACTTGCCCTTGGGGAGCGGCGCACTGTTCCTGTTCACTAATAAACAGCGCGACAAAATCAAAGTGTTGTACTGGGATAAAACAGGCTTTGCTCTCTGGTATAAACGTCTTGAAAAAGCCAAGTATAAATGGCCAACAAAAGAGAAAAGTGAAGTGTTTACCCTGACTCAATTTGAGCTTGATAGACTGCTTTCAGGCTTCACGATTATCGGCCATAAACCCGTTCGAATAAACGATTTTACAATGACTTAATCGATAATAAAGCCTTATCCACCAAGCGTTAACGGCACGATTTTAGTATAATAAACGCCATGAAAAAGACGCCCAATATTAACCCAGAAAGTCAAGATGTTGCCGAGCTACAAGCAATGGTGAAAGCGTTGTTGGCGTCGCAAAAACAGAAGGAATCTGAGTGGAAACAAGAGCGCCAATCGCTACTTGAACAACTCAAGCTTGCCTTCGACCGCCAGTTCGCGAAACGCTCGGAGGCGTTAAAGCCTTACGATGAATCTCAAGGTGACCTCTTCAACGAAGTGGAATGTGAAGCTGCTAAGGAAGAAGAGGTTGAGGCTACGACGACCACCACAACGAAGAAACGTGGTAAACGTAAGCCACTTCCAAAGACTTTGCCTCGTGAGGTTATCGAACTCGATTTAGACGACCATGAAAAGCAGTGCGCATGCTGCCAACATAGTCTGCATAAAATCGGTGAAGACCGCAGTGAGAAACTTGAGTTCTCACCAGCTGTGCTCAAAGTGCTGGAATATGTTCGTCCTAAGTATGCTTGTCGTCAGTGCGAGCAAACAGAAGACAAAAGCCGCATCGTTCAAAAGCCAGCGCCGCAAAGCATTATCCCCAAAAGCTTCGCGACAGAAAGCTTGCTTGCCAATATCATCCTTGGCAAATATCAATACGCGATGCCACTTTACCGCCAAGAGTCGCTGTTTACCCAATCGGGTATCGAGCTGTCGCGAACCACAATGGCAAGATGGATTATCCAAGTTAGTGAGAAGTTCGCACCGCTTTATGCGGCTCTGAAAACGCACTTACTAGAGCAAGTGGTGGTTCAGGCGGATGAAACGCCACTCAATGTCCTCAAGGAAGATAATCAATGCTATATGTGGCTTTACTGCTCAGGCGCAGACTCGCCAGGCGCCGCACTCCCTAATGTAAAAAATATCGCCTTGTACGACTATCAAAACAGTCGCGCGAGGGCATGCCCTGTTGCCTTCTTGGGGGATTACAGTGGTTATCTGCAAACCGATGGCTATGGTGCCTATGATGGTCTTCATCAAGTGACCAATGTTGGCTGCTTGGCGCATGCACGACGTAAGTTCATGGACGCAAAAAAGCTGCAAGGTAAAGGTAAGTCAGGCAAAGCAGATAAAGCGCTGGCCAAAATCCAGAAGCTCTATGGAATAGAATCTCGCTTAAAAGGTGAATCTGCTGAAAAAAGAAAAGCAGAACGTAAACAACATGCTAAGCCGATACTGGATGAGTTGTACGAGTGGATGACGACTCAACAAGTGATGGAGTCTAGCCCGCTGGGTAAGGCGATAAAATACACGCTCGGCCAATGGCCGAAACTTATCCGCTATATCGATGATGGTCATTTATCGATAGATAATAATCGTGCTGAACGCGCAATAAAACCGCTGGTCATTGGTAGAAAAAATTGGCTCTTCTCAACTAACCCTAATGGGGCTGAAGCGAGCGCGATGCTTTACAGCATCGTCGAGACCGCGAAAGCCAATGGAGTCATCCTCTACGACTACATGGTCAAGTGCATGCAGGAATTAGCGAAAGCTGAACCTGATATCGATGCGCTCCTGCCTTGGAACTTCAAACATTAGCAAGATCGACCCGTGGGTTCATGGGGCGTTTACAAAGTGAGCTAGTGGCTTTGCTCTAGCTCTGGTGGTTTGGATTAGCATAAGTAAGGCAAATGATACGCAAGACCTAACTATTTTACCTTTCGGCTTGAGACCTTTCTAAAGATGTCATGGTTACATTTTAATCTTCAAATTTCAGTAACCTATTGAATCAAATTGATACAGCGCCTTACTTGGTACTTTCCATCATCTTTCAATCTTATCTCCGCTTGAAATGCTAAACCTTCTTTAAGGTGCTCATAAAAGTTGTGTGGGAATGCTGTCTTGTGGAAGAAAGCCTCATTTGAAGTAGTTCCGATAAAAGCAAAACCAAACCCGCGCTCCACATTGTAGAATTTGATGGAACATTTTTCGGTCGATATTTCGTTTTTACCTTCAACAAATCCGTCTATCGTGTTTATTTGAACACCCTTGTTCCCTTGCCCTAATGTACAATAAACAACGTCCCCATCATGAATCGTTTCCAATTCATTTCTTTCAAGCTTGGCGACTTTGAAGTAGACCTCATCATTTAATTCGGATAAAGATATGAATCCAAAGTCTTTTTCTGGATCATAGAGTTTCACCTTACCAATAAGTTTCTCTCCGAGAAAGCTGGAATAGTTGTCTTGAGTTACTCCATTAAAACCACTTCTCTCAGCACTAAAGGCTTTGATATCTCTGATCAAGTCTCTTTGGCACTCGAACTGTTCTTTGTCTTGTGCGGCGTTTATATACTTTTTATCCTCATGAATTAGATAATCCGAGAACTGTCTTCTAATATAAGAGGTTATATCGCTAAATGATCGATTTGATTTGTAGTAGCTACGAATATTAGCAGCAACTTCAGGATCACTAATCCCTGTAGTAATTGCCATTTGATAGAAGTAAACGCTATTTCTAGTCGACAAATCGTAGTGAGCCAAGCCTTTATAAGTGATAGCTAGTTTTTGAACATCATTCAAGACGCTTGCGGATGGGTCATATGGTTCAACCAGCCTTAGTGAGACTAACTCTGTCAAGCAAGACTCTACGTCAACTGTATCTACCCCCAATGCTTCAAAATAACTCGTTATCGATTGGATCGTCAAATGCCTTTCTTCGACATTTCTACCAGCCTGCTTTTTAACTCTCAATAGAGCAAGGACTCGCAAATTTAGTAAAGGTGAATGGACTTTTAATGGGCTGACTTTAAACGTAGAAATAACCCCAAAATCTTCCCCAGTACTTACTCTGTAAGCTTCGTAGTCACCACGGAGCAACGCATCGATAAACTTGGCAAAACTAATAGGCTCTGTTGTTACATAGCTCGTAATGAGATCCTCAATCTTCATTACCGGAGAAGTTATTATCCTCTTCGACAAATTCATTATGGAGCGAATATTGTAGTTGGTTAACTCTCCTAAAGTTTTTGCAGTAAAGTTGTTCTCTACAAAAACATCTTCCAGCACCTGCGCAAACTTTGAGATATCTTTGAGTTCTATGCGAATTCCTTTACTAGATAAATACTCTTTTCTCTCAGTAGTGTCAGCCGTAATAAGCTTCTTATTGAGAAACTCTATTCGCTTCCTAAAGACTTCCCTCGGAGAGGGCGTTGGTAGGAAGAAAGATCTAGATTGATGTATGGTAAATATATCTGTTTTAGAGAAGCTCCATGCAGACTTATCAGTTACGGGAAACATGAGCATACACAGTTTTACTTTGCGTCTATACGAGTTGCAAAGCTGAAAAATCTGGACTTTGAAGTCGAGAGTAAATTCGTCGGTATTGTCTGCAATTATGATAGGAAGCTTCTTCCGGTTGTTTATCGTAAAATGAAGCAAGCTTTCGAGATAGCCTTCACGATTTTCATGAACTTCCTTTTCTAGAAAATCCGCAAATTTTTCATCGAAGGTCTCTCTATCATTCTCATAGATTTTCTTTAAGTAACCCGAAGCCATCCTCTTGTACTGGCTAAAGTACATACCTCGTAGGTCATTGTAGGCAGGAAACCCCTCTTCAAAGAGTTCTTTTTCTAAGAAAGTTATAATTGCCTCTGTGAGCCAACTAACTGTCGTACTTGCATCACCAGATGCGTCCAAACAGTTTATGTTGATAGTCAAACAGTGTTCGCGAGTACTCTTAGGGAGTATCTTTGAAAAGAACCTATCAATATAAGTTGTTTTACCCGAACCAGTAGGGCCAACAATGAAAACTGACAGGTCAGAGTCTGAGGGCATTTCAGCTTGAACATTTCCCTCTATCAGGTCACTCAATTCACTTCCCACTCGATTATTATCATGAGGCAAGTTATTCAAAACACTATTAGTAATTTTCTCCAGAGAGTAGTCTGCTATTCGACTCTCATTTGACTCGACGAAACATTCTTCCTTGATTTCAGAGTTTTCATCACCAATGAGCTGCGTAAAGAAACTGTTCAGTATTTTTTCCAAGTCAAATGCAATTGGCGACTTTTGAAGTATATTTATTTCGCTAGGCTCTATTGCTGAGGTCAGAGGCAAAGTGAGGTATTGACGACTATTATGTAATTCATCAAATAGCACATTAAATGTTTTAGCAGTAAAACAGTCATATGACAATAGCTCGTAAAATACACTAAAAGAATTCTCAACAGCTTCTAGGGATGGAAAGACAAACGCTTCTTTTTCTCTATAACTACCCTGAACCCAAGTTTTAAAAACTATCCATGTAATACCATCAGTAACTACCGAGATTGGAATCCCAACTTCACTTGCATATGAATGGGCTTGTCTTATACCTTGAATAGATGGCTTCAGAACAGAGCCGGATATTTTTAAAGTACGATACTTGTCAGTAACGGCAGATTCAACTCCCAGTATACCTATACGTTTCGCCTCAACGACTAACGATTCTACACCGCCTATTTTCAATATGTAGTCTGAGAAGCCATTCTCATGATTGTTCTCACATGAGAACGTGGTGAATGACCATCCTAAACATTCATTAAAAATTCTGTTTATGATTTTAACTTTTGCGTCTTCTTCACTCTCTATTGAAGGTAAATCTTCTCTTACCTCTTCAAGCAAAGACTTCAGCTTTTGCTCAGCGATATCGATGTTAGCCATTTAGAACCTTAAAACCATTACATGCAGTTAGCAATACTTAACCACCTCCGAGCATATCATGTCAACTTTCATAAAGACCCGAATTCAACTCTAAGTACATGTTACACGTAAGGAAAGTATATGAGGTAATCAAGAGGGATACGTTGATAAGCGTTATGGCATTAGCCAAAGTAAGCCAAATGCGAAGATAAGAAATTACTATCGAATTTTATGCAAACATGTTTTGGGGCAAAGGTGTGTTTGCGAAGCTCTGCACCCGTACGTCTTTGGACTGAACCTTGTCAGGTATATTACTAAAGTAGGATATAGCTGATTGGCTGAAACATGGAAAAGTAACGCCACATTAAGGTGTGAGCAACGCAATACCGATGCCGCCGCATACCACCTTAAAAACTATAACCAACGCATAGTGAAAATGCCACGCGCTGCAAATCACTCTTGAACAGTTTATTAGTTGCAATTTTTACCCACTTCAGCTGAACAAGTGATATCGATCGTAGGGCTCAACATAAGACAAACATGACAATGCTTTTCCACCGCTTCTTGAGCTGCTCGCAAAATGTCAGACTCCTTAAAACCACTGCCATTTACTGTAAAGTGTAAGTTTGCCGATTTATATAAACGAGGTTCTGATTCCGTTAGGGAGAAAGTAACCGTATTTTCTAGGCCTTTAACTTCAAAACCTTGATCTTGCAGTAACAAGACGACATCCGTAGCACTGCATGAACCTAAAGCCGACAATAGAACTTCCGTTGGGCAAGGGGCTTTCTCAGTTGTAGCGTCAACATTAAACGTAAATCCGTCTTCAGTTGACACTTTAAAACGACAATCACCATCCCACTTTACATTAATACTCATACTTCCCTACTTTTTGATGTCACTATTGTTGATTGCACTTAACGCCCAATTAAGGTGTAAAGTACGCGACCACGGTACTTCATTTTACCACCGTAAACACTTAGCTAAACCCAAACCAAAAATGCCAAGCGTGCTGAATCACTCTTAAATTGTTTGTTAGTTTGCGTGCCAAAGTGACACAGAGATTGCTTATTGCACGCTTTAAGACCATAATACGCATGTGACATTTTGACACAATAGGAGATAACATTATGGCTACTACTTTGCCTCGCATCACCGCTAGAGTTGATGTCGATACACAAGACTTACTGACTAAGGCTGCCGCGATAGCCGGCATGTCTAGCATCAACTCGTTTGTTCTAAGCGCTGCAATCGAAAAAGCTAAACAAGTCATCGAACGTGAGCAGGCTTTTAAACTGAGCCAAGCAGATGCGATGTTGCTCATGGAAGCTTTAGACCGTCCTGAAACACAGAACTCAAAACTAAAAGCTGCTGCTGATCGATACGAGAGCAAGATTCAATGATGAATACGGTACTTCTAGATAAAGCTAAACACGATAGAAACCGATTCAACTGTGGCATCGAAGCTCTCAATAATTACTTAAAAGTAATGGCGAGTCAGCAAGCAAAGAAGGACAACACCAGAACGTTTGTTTTGGAAGATGATAACGACAACTCACATGTCATAGGCTTTTACACGCTTACAATGACGCCAATTGAATTAAAGGCATTGCCCGATAAGTTACAAAAAAAGCACCAATCATCCACCTCTGGTGGTCTGATTGCCCGTCTTGCTGTCGATGACCGATACAAAGGGAAAGGCTTTGGTGAGTGGCTGCTTATCGACGCACTCAGAAAGCTATTAGCCGCTAGTGATAGCGTTGCATTTCCAGTTGTTATCGTTGATGCCAAAGATGGAGCAAAACATTTCTATGAACGCTATGGTTTTCAAGCATTTCAAGATGCTGAAAACAAACTCTTCATCACCATTGCAGATGTGAGAGCAAGCTTAGGCTAGTTAACCGCTAGCCTTTAGCAAACTAACGCCGCATTAAGTGGTGAACAACGCCACCACCAGACCTAAAGCATTGTGCCATAAATACTAAACTCACTTGAAGTGAAGGCGCCGAGCGTTGTGAATCACTCTTAAATTTATTGTTATATGCCATTTCACACGCCTAGCTTTTCAGTTAGTTCGGCGAAAGCTATTTCAATACTTTTACCTGCCGTGTCTATTTTGATTACATCGGCTTTCCAAGCTTCATAATGACGGTTCTGCACTTGTTTCCAGTCAGGTAATTTTAGGTTTGTTACTTCACTTCTACGAGTGATGACTCTTTGTTCGTGTTCACTGCTATCTGAGCAACTAATTTCAATATTGATGAATTTAGCCCCCACACTTTCTGCGACTTCGTGCCATTCGCGTCGCGTAAGCTCGATAGGATTACAAGAGTCTGAGATACAGCTAATCCCAAGCTCTAAATTGTCTCTGATTATACGATAGCTTAAACGATACCCTTCACCTTCAACTTTGAAGTTACAAAGATCTCGAAGCCCTTGCTCTATTGTATCAATGCGAACATACGTAGCACCCACTTTAACCGCCAACAGCTTAGCAAGAGTCGATTTACCTGAAGCTGGGAGACCCGAAAATATGTATAAAATAGGATAATTCAATTGACCTCCGTTCCTTGCATATAACGCTCTGTTAAGGTGTGAGACACGCAATACCTAAGCCCTCCGCATACCACCTTAAACGCTAAACCTAACGCATAGCAAAAATGCCACGCGTTGCGAATCACTTTTAAACAGATTGTTATGCAGCTACGAGGTTGGCTTAGCCTCTTTATCTACTCCAGCGACGGTGACCTTAAAGCCTTTCTGAGTTAGATTCTCGAAAGTTTTAGTGAGATTTACCTTACTAAAGAATGGTAAATTTTCTTTCAAGCCTATTGAGTCTTCTCCTAGGATTAAAAAAACAACCTCAACAGCTGTACTTTCTAACTTTTCCAAAGGCACTGTTTCAACAATCTCTGGAGAAACTTTATAACGGATAACTGAACGGGCAGCCTTTCTGAACTCTCGATCCCCTAACATTATTTCTGCAGCTACATTCCCTTGAGCAAACAAATGACTTAAACCTGCGGAACCTCCTTTCCGGTGTTTTACGTGAATAAATTGACTGTCTTTCGTTAGTAAGTCACATAGTTCAATCGAGGTAGTGGTTCTGCCGCTTTTCACCAATTTCTTATCTAAGACAAAGTAACCTTTTTCACTTGCAGCACGCTCATTGTAGTCGCCCTCCGTCTCAATTTTTTCAACAACTTTACCTTTATTTTTTCCTTTTGTAGGGGTCTCTTCCCAAGTATAAACTTTGGGAAAATCAAGAGATGTCACTTTAATCTTTGAAAGACTCTTATCAATACTATCTACAAAGCTATCTGCGATTTCGTACCATACACCAGAAAACAATATATATGTTTTCTTCGAATCTTTTATTTCAAAATAAACACAATCATAGACCTTATATTCTGTATCCTCTTCTTTCGAATCAAAGACAAACAAACGGTCTCTTTTTAGAGAGTCGATAGAAAGGTTTCCAGCGTCTAAATTTGTGAAATAGTCACTACTTTCAATAGTTGGCTTAACATTAGCTTTACTTCGAGTAAAGCTAAAGCCACTAATCAGGTCCCAGTCCAACATTTCTGGTATCGAAATTACAACGTTTGGACTAGGTTTCTTTAACTCATCGAGCAACTTTTGGTTCAAAGGATCAATATCTTTTTTCTCTTCCAAGCGCCTAATATTGTCTACCCAAGCAAAGGAGTCTTTATAGTCTAAGCTTTTATAATGATTAAAAATTTTATTTACCAAAGACGGCATGTCTTTGATCTCAATTTCTTTGCCAAAAGAAAATGTGGTTCCACTCCCGGATATATTAAATAGCCCAATATTTTCTTTAGGCGAGCCTGTAACACCTCTTAGTAAGTCCTTAGAAATATCGATACCAAACACATCGACACTAGTCGAACGTGAAGCTTGAGACTTTTTCTGAACGCCTTGCTCATCAAGCGTAACAACATCAATACTGCGAAGCGTATCGTGATTTAACGTATTAAGAGCGGTTTTAATACCAAAGTCTGTAACAAAACACTCCATGTCTAGTAAGTGTCTACCATAACCAAAAGTGATCGCCATCGTTGCTTCACTTGCTTTGATCATAAGAACCGCAGAGCTAGACCTATTTTGTAGTTCATCAATAGACGTTGTGGTTAAAGATTCAGCAAACTTAGCCCAACTAGGAGGGCTAACCTTCGGAGTCTTAACGTACAAAACGCCGGATATATCTAAAGAGGGTTTTAGCTCATAAGTTTCGTAGTCGGCATTAGCTTTTAATAGCTTATGAAATGGTGAAGCTTTATGATCTTCATGAACTAAGAACACGTTCAAGTGTTGGTATTTAGCAGTATCAGGCATGGGAAACCTTAGAAAGTTTAACTTGAAACAGATTATTTCAAAGCGACTATAAATGACACTCGCTTTCAGTGTAAATGACCATAGAGTTGATAAGATTGTGAATAACTGCTTAATTTTATTATCTATTATTGATAATAATCTGATTTGGAGAGGCTGCATAACGCCCAATTAAGGGGTGAGCAACGCTACCACCCAACCTAAAGCATTGTACCTTAACCACTAAAATTGAAGTAGAAACAAAAATGCCAAGCGTTGAGAATCCCTCTTAAATTGTTTGTTATGTATAAATTCATCTATACAAATTCAAGTTTTGCCCTTCATATCTAACCACGTCTATACTAATCACTAGCATTTTTTTACCACATATAAACGCCAATAGTTTTTCCCATACACGGTGAATTAGATAAAACAATGGCTCTGGAAACGAATAGAACCTTCGGCCATGGATTTTCTTTTCCTTGTGCCTTGTTTCAATTTTATTCGCAATAGACTTAGGTAGTTTTCTATTCTTACATACTTGAGTTATATGTGAAGTTACATCGTTCCATGCTTTATCGGATTTGACCTCTTTGCCAATCTTGCCTTTGGCCAAATCAACAATAATTTCTGAGAAGGTCTTTTCACATACCTCCAAGTTTTTTGCTTCTCCAAAAAACCATGATTTACTTTTGTTAGAAAAACCTCCATAAAAAGAAAAGGGCACAGTGCCAGTTTGCACCGATATGTTTTCGCATAACGCTTGAGAGTTTCTCGATGTTTCATACATATCGAATGTAGGCCAATCTTCCAAAAGTTTTAGTTCTTTGCTAGTTGAATTGGCTCTCTTTTTATTAACGTAGCCAATGGGTACTTTAGGGTTATCTACAGATGATATCTTAGCCTGAACTACTAACGCTTTATGTCCAATAGGGTGAACATCTTCCTGGTTGTCTTTGATATATACACATGATTGGCGGAACTGTATGAACATATCACCAAGCTCAGTTTTGTTCTTTATCTCATTTCCATTTAAATCTAGCTGCTTATTAACAAATGATGCTAAGGGTATTTTATCTATCCAATTTAGATCAACGTACACCTTATCAAACTCACGCTCCGAGTTCCTTAGTTGCAACGTTTGACTAAGTTCAGCTTTAATCGCTTCTCCAACACGTTCATGAAATAACTTGTACAAAGCAGATAATTCACCATATTTTCGATTTTTGTATAAATGACAAACAGCTCTATTTATAACACTCATGCAACAACTCCTTTTTATACATAACGCCCTGTTAAGGTGTGAGCAACGCAATACCGAAGCCACCGCATACCACCTTAAACACTAAACACAACGCATAGTGAAAATGCCACGCGTTGCGAATCACTCTTGAACAGTTTGTATGGATAATAAGTACTCCAATCGGGTAAGGTGAGACCCAGACTTTAGCTGCAACTAAAGTTCTTCTATCTGGTAGTTCGATTGAACGATGGCTCCTCAATTGAGAGACCGGTAACAAGTACGAACGCCAGATAGAACTCCAAGCACCACACTCGAATAGTCTTCTGGGTCTCGAGCCCGCATTTGCAAGCAAGAGTTAGCTTATTATGAATACAAACACACTTCAAAACATTAATGTCGGCGTTGATACTGGTAAGTCACAATTAGACATCTACATCCGACCACTCGATATTTACTTCACTGTCCCGAACACCGAAAAAGGCATCAGCGATGCCATAAAAACCATTAAGAAACACAAACCTCAACGTGTCGTCATCGAAGCTACAGGTCGATTAGAAATGCCTTTTATACTCGCCTGTGACAAAGCCAAATTACCTTATGTTATTGCCAACCCACTACGTATTAAAAGGTTTGCTGGTGCCATTGGTCAACGAGCTAAGAACGACCGTTTAGATGCCGCTCTCATCGCACATTATGCCGAACGTGTTCAGCCAGAACTGACCAAACTAAAAAGCGAAAACATACGTCTTATGAGTGACTTAGTCACAAGGCGTAACCAGCTACTCACCATGCAAACCATGGAAAGAAACCGACTACAAATATTACCTAAGAATATCTCGTCTACGATTACCCCTATCCTTACCGCCCTGAAAAATCAGATTGAAAAAGTAGAAGCAAAGATAGCGAAACTGATTGAGAGTTGTCCTGAGTATCAAGCCAAAAATACTATTCTCCAAAGCATGCCTGGTGTTGGTAAAGTCCTTGCGGCATCCCTAATTAGTAATGTACCCGAGTTGGGCTTTATCACTAACAAACAAGCTTCTTCTCTCATTGGTGTCGCACCGATAACAAGAGAAAGTGGCCGCTTTAAAGGTAAGCGGCTGATACAAGGAGGGCGGACTCAAGTTAGGACCGTTATGTACATGGCGATGATGTCGGCTATCCAATGCAACCCTGTTTTCAGAGCAACTTATGAACGACTACTTACGGCAGGAAAACCGAAAAAAGTTGCCATTGTTGCCTGCATGAGAAAGATGGTTGTTATCTTAAATTCAATGCTAAGAGATGGTGTTATGTGGGATACAGATAGCCTCAAAAATTAACTAT
>NZ_JAMPZF010000031.1:0-17581 GCF_024747315.1 Vibrio sp. HS-50-1
GCGAAGCCAAAGTTGGTAAAAGTCTGTTTCATGGTGCTTGGGATTCTTACGCACGAACTCCCAACCATAACGCTTATAGAATGTGAGAGCTCGATGGTTAGTTCGGCTTACTGACAGTACAGCACGCAAACAACCTGCTTTACTCAAAGTGCTTACAATATAATCCTGCACTTTTGGAGCGAGTCCCAACCCACGAAAACTCGGCTTTAAGTAAATGAGATGCACATAGCCAGTTTCCGGTTCAGGTGAAAAACTGCGAAACTCCAACTGCCCTGCGAACTGACCATTCACAAATATATGGATATAAAACCATCCTGATGTTACTAACCGGTCTAAGAGTCGTTCGCGATAACCACTGATGAAGTCGTCGAAACCATCGTAATGCCCAAAACTACAAAAGTATGCATCTTTTCTCGCAGCAACGCATAATTCGAAATCACTAATGTTTATCTGCCGAAAAACAATTTCCATACTTACTTTTTCCTTCAAGCACCTAACGCCCAATTAAGGTGTGAAGCACGCGACCACGGCACTTCATTTGAACACCGTAAACACTGAACTCAACCCAAACCAAAAATGCCAAGCGTGCTGAATCACTCTTAAATTGTTTGTTAGACATCTTGGCTTACGATTACCCAAGACGCATAAAGTATAGAAACACCCAAACATAAAAAACTCAGGACTCCGGCATAAAAACGACTAGTAGCAGCGTCACTCAAAAACCTTTCAACTTCGTCCGGAAGATCTAATGAAATTAACTTTTTGCCCGGCAAATAACCTATCAAAGCGCATGTTGCAGAAAGTAACGCTAAAATAACAGGCAAACTCCAAGACCATCCAAATATTTCGGGTATGTTGGCACCATCTTTCGTATAAACTTTTAGCAACGCTAAGTAAATTGGTATTGAGGAAAAAGAAATCGTTATCATCGATTTACAAAATTCACGAGAGGTCTCTATTGAATTAACGAGTGATACTTCTCCTGCTTGCATTACCGCTTTAGTATGAGGAGTAATTTCACAAATTTCCTCTATCTCGATTTCATCATTTTCCTTAGTTGGGCAACACTTTGACACCATCTATTTTTTCTCCAAAATGCTGAGGAAGTTTTATGACCGCCTGAAAATCCTTTTTTGTATCATTAGCACAAGTAAATAACCTTCTGACCCTTACATACTTTGTAGAAGTATCCATTCCAGGTGTCATATGATACAGAACCATTGACTTACTAACTTCGAGCTTATACATATGCTTGTTACTACAAATAGGGCAACTTATTCTGATTTTTTCAATTTGAGTGTCACTCATTATTTCTCCTTGATGTCTAACGCCGCATTAAGGTGTGAGCAACGCTACCACTAAACTCAACTATACCACCGTAAACACTGAACCCAACGATGGAATGAAAAATGCCATGCGTTGGGAATCACTCTTAAATGCTTTGTTATGTTGCGGATGGTAGTTGTTTATATGCTTGAAAGATCATGTTTGTTCTATTGTCTGCTAGTGGGCTACTTACACGCAGGTAGCCATCACTTCTCTGCTCATTTAGCATTTTCCTAATAATATCACCGCGATTATCACTAAAAAACTTTTCAAGATAATCATCCGTAAAATATCGATCATGACTTGGATTGTGAAAAGTTAGGTGATTCTCAATAAAACCTTCTTTCTGTAACCATTCAAAGTATTTAAGCTCATACCAAAAGTTTGAATTTAGCTGATTTCCAAACTCCCGCTCAAAAAAGCTATTACAGTCTGATGTTAGTTTTTGCCTAAGCTCAACCCCAAACTGTTCATCTCTCTCTGTTTCTTGGTATTTATTTATTACACAGACACAAGATTCAATTAACTTTTTTGAAAATTCATATCTGGAGTTAAAATCAACCTCATTCGTTGAGTTCATCAACACTTCGAGGGTCGAATTAATTTCAATCGCTTTTCTTTTAACATCACTTGAAGACATTTTCAGCTTCACTAAATTCTCTAGTTCAGAAAAACTTACTTTCAACCTACTTAGTAGATTATTGACGTTTGAGTCAATAACAATTTGATAAAAGGTAACATTCACAATTTGAACCGATGTAAACCTAACTGATGTATTGTTTTGTTGATAAATATTCATAATACCTCAATTGTAATATTTTGAATCACTGCTGATGGAGCAACATAACGCCCTGTTAAGGTGTGAGCAACGCAATACCAAAGCCGCCGCAAACCACCTTAAACACCAAACGCAACGCATAGTAAAAATGCCACGCGTTGCGAATCACTCTTAAACAGTTTGTTAGCTGTATTTTAGTAAAGCCATTTGGGTGTACTTTTATATTGATTGCTTAGACTAATCAAAGCCTCTGCATCTTTAATGCTTGTAGTATCGGTAAGACATCTTACCGCTATTATTACGCAAATAAAGCTACCTAACGAACAGAGCGCCCAAACTGCCCCATTGAAAAGTACGTAATTGGTGTGAAATATTGTATCTATGTTAAACGAGCGATATACGTACAAACCAATAAAACCAGCTATCATCGCGAAGAACCAATATAAAATATGATTTCGAATTGGTCTTATATACTTTTCTAAACGCCTTTTCTTCGAGCATTGATATTTATCTTCATAGACCAATCGACCTTTAGCCGTTTTCAAATACTTGTTTGAGTTTCGGTAGAGGTTTATTGCTTTTGTCGGTGCTTCGAAAGCAAGCAAAGCTACTATGGTTTCATAATCAACACGTACCTTGAATTGATTAATAAACAACTGCTCAGCAACGAGTCTGTTGCTAATGTTCTCAGTGCCACTTAACACTTTAGAAAGAGCTTCTAAACTTTGGACTTTGTAAGACCGATTAGAGTGCAATATGTGATGTAAAAGTTTTATAAGCGGTAAGAAAGCCAGAATTGTAGACATGCTAACTACCCACAAAGGAGTCTCCTGCACACCATCAATCATTATATATACTCCTAGTTAAGACAGCTAACGCCCAATTAAGTAGTGAGCAACGCACTGACCAAGCCGCTGCATTGCACCTTAAACACAAAACTCACTGCAAACCAAAACTGCCACGCGTTGCGAATCTGCTTAAATTGTTTGTTATGCGATTTTTCGACAATGCTAAATTGGCTAACGAAAACATTACCTTAAACACGGAAAACTACAAACGAGCAGATGACTTTTTGTGATTCAAGAACCAACGGATTCAACATTTCGTAAAAAGACCGCCACAAGTGCGAAAGGCTGCTTTAAAGCGAAGATTTGGCTTTTAATTGTGAGAAACTTAACGAACCGAAATTTCAGCGAATACCGACTTTCCGTAAACTTGCCCTTTCCACACTTTGCGACCGACAAACTTTCCGCGCACAAATGCAGTTTTTAATGAGGCAACGTCACGAATTTTGGCATGTTTTACGGTTTGAGTGATTCAAGAATTTCAGCCGAAAAGACTGATTTGCCGAAACCAAAAAGCGAATAGCCAAAGAGATTAAATTTGGAGAAACCTAAAAATTTTGCCTTGTCGCATAACGCCCTGTTAAGTAGTGAGGCATGCTATACAAAGGCTTCTGCACTACTCCGTAAACACTAAAATCGCTGCAAACCAAAAATGCCACGCGTGCCGAATCTGCTTGAACAGTTTGTTATGTTTTACCACAACTGACTCGCTCACATGGCAAAGAACTGAATTGCATAAGCAATTGTTTAACTTGCGTCACATAGCTTTGCGGAATAAGCCGACAAAAGAGATAAACACGAAGCGTGTAATTCCCAAAAGCTTCATTGCGGCAATTTTAAATAGCTTTCAACAAGAGCCTGCATCCCTTTCAAAACAGCGCCAAACAAAACTTAAATTGCCAAAAGACCCGCTGCCAATTTGCTAATTGGAAAATACACTTAAAGCGACTTTAAGCCAAACCGATTATCAACGCGCAAATGCAATTTCAAATTGAAGCAACCCACGAACTTTGAAGCGTGATTATGTTTGAGGGATTCCAGAACTTGGGCAGACAATATTGAATTGCTGAGACAACTCGAACGAATTGCCAAAGAGACCAAAGAAATAAGCGCCAAATAGCCTTTTATTTCATCTAAATCAAAGTAAAACATAACGCCCTGTTAAGGGGTGAGCAACGCAATACAAAAGCCGCCGCATACCACCTTAATCACTAAATTCAACGCATAGTAAAAATGCCACGCGTTGCGAATCCCTCTTGAACAGTTTGTTATGTACGTAGTTTAAAATGAACACCTGAGCTTTCAAATTCTATGCTCCCAAAACCACCTACCACCTTGAAATATGATTGGTTCTTTTCAAAGTAGTCGATGTTTCCGTAGTCTTTTGAACCGTCAAGGTCTATGGTCGGCTGCATATCATTTTGATTCAAGAGCCCATTAATACTTAAAACCCTCAAAAAGAAGAGACCCCAAACGATAGCAAGTATGCTCACCTATTTTGGGAGCTTCATAATATTTAGACTCAGGCCAGATGCTAAACTCTAGTTCAATTTCAAGAGTTTGATCATTGTAGTGCCAACCCAAAACAAATGAATCCTGAAGGTCTACACCTACGAGAAAATCCATATTTTTCTCCAAGTACATAACGCCGCATTAAGGGGTGAACAACGCAAACCACCCGACCTAAACCATTGTGCCATAAACATTGAAGCTGAACTTTGAACCAAGACCGGCAAGCGTTGAGAATCCCTCTTAAATGCTTTGTTATGTGATTTTCTCAAAGGTTTCTCATACTAACCATTTGAAAGACTTTTGTAAGAATTTGTCTGCATTTTCAGTGACGATTTCACCGTGAGCCATGACCAATATTTGCGGGTTCCAAGACAACAACCTATTGAGGTGTTTCCGCGCGTCCGCTTTACCAAACATGAAGCTTAAACGCCAATCCAAAGGCATTTGCCCATTAGGGGCAAGTATACCAACACCTTTGGCCACAACCCGTTGCCAGTAGTTAAAGTCTTTACCTGAAAAGTTCTCAACCAGGTCAGTAACAATTAACGTACTTGAACTGCTATGGTAAAACACACATTCTTCCATTAGCGGAGAACCAGAAAACAATTCTTGTTCAATGTCAGGCTCCCAAGCATAACTTTGCGGGTTATTAAGAGATGTATGAAAAGAAATATCGCTACGCTTTTTTATCACCTCGTTTGTCCCATAGACTTCTGCGTTTGGAAAGGCCGCAATCCATTCAGATAAGAACAAGTGGTGTAGATGATTGGGGGCAATTAAATATTTAACAGAACCTAAACTGTCAATTTGCTCTGCAATTGACTCAGATAATTTGATTGGACTATGAACCCATAAATCTCCACTAGAAAGTCTAACAACCGTCATTCGAGTGGAAAAAGGCAACCCTAAGAACTGAACGGGTTCACCATCAAATATCCATATTTCATGCGCTAATTTTTCCATGTTGCTCCAATCACATAACGCCCAATTAAGGTGTGAACCACGCTACCACACAACTCAATTTGGACGCCCTAATCACTTAACTAAACCCAAACCAAGAATGCCAAGCGTGGTGAATCACACTTAAATTGTTTGTTATAACTGTACTTTTTTGAAGTACTGTTTATATTTTGTATTTTCCAAATAGCCTAAATCTTCATAAAGTGATTGAGCTACAACGTTATCAAGCGATGTTTCTAGTTCAATACCTTTCGCATGAGTACTTTTAGCGTACGTTTCGGCGAATTCCATTAAGGCTCGTCCAAGCCCTGTCCCCCTAGCGTTCGTAGATACATAAAGATCATTTAACACCCAGTACTTTTTCAACGAAACTGAACTGAACCCTTGGTATAACGTCACAAAACCAATTACTTGCTCTTTGGCTATTGCTAGTAGAAACACACCACTGCCATCATTTAACCTAGATGCTATCCAATCTGAAGATTCACTTTCAGTAGCAGTACTATCTATGCTCACCGACAACTGACGGTAAGAATGAAAAAGCTTAGATAATTGCTCTAGATCTTCAATTCTTGCTTCACGAAATTCCATTTTTTCCTCAAAAGTTATAACGCCCTGTTAAGGGGTGAGCAACGCAATACAAGAGCCGCCGCATACCACCTTAAACACAAAAACCAACGCATAGTGAAAATGCCACGCGTTGCGAATCCCTCTTGAACAGTTTGTTAGGCGACATTTCTACGTTTAACTTCTTTCTCATACGAAGATTCGTTGTATAGCCAAATAGCCCAAAATGCGAAAAACATCCCGATCGTGTAAATTGAGTAATTAAGAGCATTATCCGATAAGAAAATCGTAATGCTTGCCGCATCAGAAGATGGATAAAGGAAAATAACATTAAAAATCATGTACAAAATGGCTGCGACGAAAGTTGTTCTGAAAAGCCAATTTAAACATCCTTTCTTTCGAGATTTTTGCCAATTATCAAATGCTTTACCATTCATTAATCCACTCCTTTTCTATTAACTGAAGCTAGATTCACGCCAAGATACTATCACTACTCTATCGTTTATCTCATGTCGCCTAACGCCCAATTAAGTAGCCCGAAACGCACTGGCTAACTTTCCGCATTGCTCGGCAACACTAAACCCGACGCAAACCAAAATCGCCGAGCGTTGAGGGTCTGCTTGAATTGTTTGTTATGCGAATTCACCTACCAAGCCAAGTTGGGCACTGAAAGATTACCTTAGACACGAAAAACCACAAACAAACCAAGCACTTTTTGTGATTCACTGAACAGCTGAAGTCACTATGTTACAGACCAACTTCCGACAAGTGACTAATGGTGAATTTCAGCGCATGACTCAGCTTTTGCTTCGAGAAACTCACGCGGCGGAAGACCAGCAAATGAAGAACTGCCTATAAACTTGCCCTTACCACACTTTACGCCAGCCAAAATCACCACAAACCGACGCGGAATCCCAATGAGGCAACCTGCGGACTTTGGCATGTTTTACGGCCTGAGTGATTCAAAAATTTAGGCCGACAATGCTGACTTGCCGACACCATAAAACAGATGGCCAAAGAGAGCGAGAAAGAGAGACATAGAAGATTTTTGCTTAGTCGCATAACGCCCAATTAAGGTGTGAGGCACGCAATACCGAAGCTGCCGCATACCACCTAAACCACTAAAACCAACGCATAGTAAAAATGCCACGCGTGCCGAATCACTCTTAAATTGTTTGTTAGGTGCGTAGCCAAAGTTGGTAAAAGTCTGTTTCATCGTGCTTAGGATTCTCACGCACGAACTCCCAACCATGGCGCTTATAGAATGTAAGAGCTCGACGGTTAGTCCGACTTACTGAAAGTACTGCCCGCAAACAACCCGCCTGAATCAAAGTGCTTGCTATATAATCCTGCACTTTTGGAGCGAGTCCTAATCCACGAAAATTCGGTTTTAAGTAAATGAGATGGACATAGCCAGTTTCCGGTTCAGGTGAAAAACTACGAAACTCTAATTGCCCTGCAAACTGACCATCCACAAATACATGGATGTAGAACCATCCTGATGTCGTTAACCGTTCAAAGACTCGTTCACGATAACCACTGATGAAGTCGTCGAAACCATCGTAATGCCCAAAGCTACAAAAGTAGGCATCTTTTCTCGCGGCAACGCATAATTCGAAATCATCAATGTTTATCTGCCGAAAAGCAATTTCCATACTTACCTTTTCCATCAAGCACCTAACGCCCAATTAAGGTGTGAAGCACGCAATGCCCAAGCTTCCGCATGGCACTTCAACACAAAAACCACCGCATACCAAAAATGCCACGCGTGCTGAATCACGCTTGAATTGTTTGTTAGTACGCTGCCCTTGAAGCTTTTGAAACACACCAAGATGTTGAAATATAGCACGAAAACAATGACATAAAACACCAAAGCTAAATGGACAACGACTAAACTAGAACTCAGCCACAAAACGCAAGTTGGCTAGAAGAAAAACATACTTAACTGCCCTTTTTCACCGCTTTAAATTTAGCAAAGAATACGGGCTTCGAACTTGAACAACAGCGACAAAAAACGTTTGTTTTGCCGAAAATTGCTCAGCGCCAAAGAAACCACACCAGAGAAATTGCCCGAAAGTTAGAAACCGTAAACGGTAAACTCAAAGCGAAAACTTCACATCTAGTGCCACCGGAGCGAACGTGAAAGGCACATTTGATCAGGTGCAAAGCGAGGAAAAGAAACCAATAAAAACAGAAACTTTTAGCCTTTGATACCAACCTAGTGCTAACGCCTTGTTAAGGTGTGAGGCACGCAATACCTAAGCTTCCGCATACCACCTTAACCACTAGAACTAACGCATAGTAAAAATGCCACGCGTGCCGAATCACTCTTGAACAATTTGTTATGTAGCCGACTTTCAGGTTAGTGCTTTCTGTCCAATTTGGATCTTGGGCTCAATACCAGCTTTGCGATACAAAGCTAGAGCTGATTCATTGAAAGAATATACTTCTAACCACAGCTCTTCTCCGCCGTTAGAAATAGCCCTTTCCTCAAATGCCTCTATTAGCGCCACTCCAACACCTTGACTCCTAAAGCATGAATCCACAACAATCTGTTCAACGTTTGCGATCTTTCGCTCTTTGAGAGTCCAAGACTTACGAACCCATAGCTCACCAAAAACAAAACCTACTAACTGCCCTTTGCTTTCGGCTACCAGAAAAATCGAGCTTTCACTTTTGATTATCTTGTGTAGGTCTATTTTTTGTTCAATTTCTTCCGGTGATAAAAAGTCATCAGGTAAATTTGCTTGATGATACTCATTAAGCTGAAACTGTAGTTTCTTGATAACACTGATATCTTCAATGCGAGCTTGCCGAATATTTAACATATATAAATCCTTTTAACTCACCGTCCTCTCGCGGCTACATAACGCACTGTTAAGGTGTGAGCAACGCAATGCAGGAGCGCCCGCATACCACCTTAAACACTAAACGCAGCGCATAGTAAAAATGCCACGCGTTGCGAATCACTCTTGAACAGTTTGTTAGTTGCGCATTTCCTCAATCTTCCCTCTCTCTCTTTCTAGGCGTTCTTTCTTGAAGTTCTCACACTTTAACTTAAGGAATGCATCAGGGTTAAGCTTACAATGATAATGGTGATGTTCTTTCTGTAAGTTCTCTTTTTCCTCATCTAATTCCTTTTGTGATTTCTTTTTCTTACCCCACAGCTGAAGCCCTTTCTTCGTAGCTAAATACCAACTGTATAATAGAGCTAGTAAAGAAAAGAACGGACTTGACCAACCTAGATATGCGATAAAAGCAGGAATAATACAAAACCAAAAAGTCATAACAAATAATAGTAATTTTCGACCTTTTAATTCTTCCTTTTGTTGCTCAATTACTTGCTCCAAAGTTCGGTTATTTAAACCAGAATAAATGGCTGCTAATGTCTCTTTTGATAAGTCAAACTGTGGTTCTTGTGACTTAGGATATTCATCCCAATGCGCTATAACATCATTACCAACAGCATAACCAAGCAAAAAATTGTGACCAACAATATCTTTGGTTCTCCAATCGGATTGAGTGAAATTTTTTACAATAACCATAATTGGAGTAGCATATCGCTTTGCCCACACACCTAACTCATGTTCAGCGATCGTCTTTATTTCAGAAACTAATTCTGGCTCATAAATATGAATTTTTAGCATGGCATGGTCTTCGCCTGTGAATACAGGGCGATATACAACAAAGTAGCCTTGCCTCTTTTCTTCGATATCATCGTATCGAACCCAACTTTCTCTCATATACTCTCTATTTTCACGCGCAACTAACGCCTTGTTAAGGTGTGAGGCACGCAATACCTAAGCCCCCGCATACCACCTTAACCACTAAAGTTAACGCACAGTAAAAATGCCACGCGTGCCGAATCACTCTTGAACAATTTGTTATGTGTTTAATGAGCACCTTGCTTGTGATAGCTCAGAATAAACTGTTTTTGCTTACGATCTAGCAACTCTAGTGCTTCAGCCACCGCTAGCCCAAAATCAACGTACCCATTGGGCATCGCTGTCACTATGCGCTTGTCGACTTGAACCAAAGACTCTTCATAGATAGCTCCCTCCCAATATGGTCGAGTGAGCTGTACCGAAGATTCTGGGGCGTATTTTTCCGTATAATTATGGGTAATTTTGACACCCTTTAGAATGCCAGCTCTTGCTAAGACTAATACTCCCGCACATATGCCACCAATAACTAGTGATGATTCATGGGCTTTCTGGATGAAACTAGCAATTTGGTCGCTTCCCATTATTGAATCGGGATTTCCTCCAGGGATCAGAAGAGCTTGATAGTCCGTAATACATACGTCCTCAAAGTTAACGGTGGGGCAAATTCTTAGACCTGAGGAATCGGTATGATTATGATTCTCTGGGGTGGTGATATCAACTTTCCCATACGCTCCTAAACACTCTATCGCGTACATTACTTCATAGGAAATAGCCCCCGGATAGAGTAAAAACAGTGTTCTCTTTGTCATTATTTCCTATCTCCGTTCGGAACACATAACGCCGCATTAAGGTGTGAGCGGCGCTTGGCTATACTTGAGCGAAGCGAAACTGCCAAGCGTTGCGAATCACTCTTAAATGCTTTGTTATATTTTTTTGCTTGCTAATAATAGGCAGTAGTTCTTTACCTTATCTACTTTTTCGCCAACCAAATAAACAAGGGAATTTGAGTTTACCCAATCTATGTTTCTTGTGTGTAGTTCTTTTTGGAGAGTACTTTTTGGCTTAGCTAGCTTTCTTTTATGTTTGAACTCCCAAGACTGAAATTGAACAGGAAGTTCTTCGCAGCCCAACCACCAATGGGGAATTGCCGTTTTCCATTTATCTTCAAGCCAGACATCAGACAAAACAATTATGTATTCATGATCAGCATAAAGGTCATTGCAATTGATAAAAGACCGATCACTACTAACTACCCTTTCAATATCTTTCACCACTAGTGACTTTTGAATCGATTTAGAAAGGCGCTTTGCTTCAATGTAAAATATTGATTTATATTTTGGAGAAAATACCATCCCATCAATATGCTCATTCTTCTTGACCCACGGGAACTCTAACCAATGTACCGAGTTTTCATCATCTAACGCAGTTTTTAATGCGTTCACAAAGTTGTGAACCTGATTTTGCTCTGTAAATCCTGTTGAGTCTCTCGCTGGATAAAATGAACATAGCATCCGCTCATAAGTACCACACATATCTACAAAAGCTGTTGATATTATTTTCTCCATAACTCACCTAAAAAAAAATAACGCCCAATTAAGGTGTGAGGCACGCAATGCCGATACCGCCGCATACCACCTTAACCACTAAAACTAACGCATAGTAAAAATGCCACGCGTGCCGAATCACTCTTAAATTGTTTGTTAGCCGCTCATGCCAACGATAGCCCACCATCAACTACCAACGTGTGACCGACGATATAGCTAGCTTTATCTGATAATAAAAACTCAATTGCATTCACGATTTCGTCGATTTCGCCAAAACGATTGATTGGTACTACGTCAGAAACATCAGCGCGGATATTAGAGTTTTCAAGTTGCCTTTCTTCCCATCGGGGAGTCCACGTTACACCGGGAGCAACTGCATTGATTCGAATTCCAGATTTAATGCTTTCTAGGGCAACAGATCTAGTCAGCCCCTCAAGGGCGTGTTTAGCAGCACTATACATTGACGCATTGGGTGTTGGTCTAAGACCATTAACGGAACTTACATTTACTATGGATGCTCCTGCCTCCATTAGTTTCAGTTCAGACCTCAAACACAAGGCTTGGCACAAAAAATCCACATGAAGTGTTTCTTTGAGAAGTGGTACATCGACTTGAGGCAGATGACCTCTAGAAGCAAGAGCCGGAGAAGCGTTATTTACCGCCACATCCAATTTTCCGTAGTGAGCTGCAATGTGAGCAAATAAACCGTCTAATTGTTGCTCATCCGCAATGTCAACTGACTGGTAATCAACAGATTTTAACTCTGGATATTTTTGCATTACATCAAGCCAAGTCTTCTTCGAACGCGAGCACGTAATAACTTTATATCCCTGCTTCACGAGCCGAAGAACTGAATACAAACCGATACCTTTTGAGCCACCTGTGACTAATGCAATTTTCAATTTAGGACTCCTTTCCTAATTATGTGCTTTGACGGCTAACGCCCTGCTAAGGGGTGAGCAACGCAATACTGTAGCCGCCGCATACCGCCTTAATCACTAAATTCAACGCATAGTGAAAATGCCACGCGTTGCGAATCCCTCTTGAGCAGTTTGTTAGTTTGCAAACCCAAAGCATTGATTTTAAGTCATTTTAAACTTTGAAAACAATAAACTTTATGTATTTTGATGCACTTAAGTCAGGCGTAGTCTAAAAGCGGCTAGTCAATGAAACCACGTGGAACAAACAACGCCGCAGAAAACGAACTCACAACACCAAAAAGCGCTTTTGGAAAACCAATCTCACAATGCGGACTTTCAACAAAGCCACTGAAACCACATGAACTTACCACACCAGAGAAAACGCCATTTCAGCGAGTAAATCGGCTTTTGTACCAACAAACTCAACGAGCAGAGTTTCAGCAAAAAACTTAGACTCAGTTAACCCCAAAGTCACCGCGCCAAAGAACAAATCAACCGTTGAAACGATGCCAATTTTGGATTTTCACCACGCTAGTTAACACTGAAATTGAACGCGATACGACAATTTCGACTTTGAGCTTTTACCACTAGTTCTTGCGATATAGCTGCGTTTTTCCTCTTGCAAACTAACGCCGCATTAAGGTGTGAACAACGCTACCACGAAACCCAACCATACCACCGTAAACACTGAACTCAACGGTGGAATGAAAAATGCCAAGCGTTGAGAATCACTCTTAAATGCTTTGTTATGTTTTTTTTAACTCATGACATTGCTTTGTGATATCAAGAACCCATTCAAAAGTACCAAGTTGTAATCTGGTCATATTAGAAAGAATCTCATCATCAGGTACTTTATTAGACACATAGATTAGCGAACTTCTTTGGTCTGTATATTGTGAGTATTGTTCAAAAAATTCTGGAATTGACTTATAATATTGCATATTTAGTTCTAGGAAATATACAAATAATTTAGAAACCACTGATAAATAGTCATCAAAAATAGGAATTAGACTTACATCTCCGTCATATTCATGAATATATTTTTTAGTTTCTTCGTGGACTTGCTATCAGAAATAATAACTTCTCTGTCTAAGTAAATCTCGCCATGTACATCATTCGAGCCAATGTTGTTAGCTTGAACACCTGAAACCGGCAAACCTGCGTGCTGTGAATGATTTCTTAATTCATAACAAAGTCGGTAGCATAAATGGTTAGCATGCATATCTCGCTTTTCATTTACCCACTTCTCTTTAGTTTCCTCACAGCTACTATTTTTTTCCAATAACGCCAAAAATAAATTCGCAGAAGATAAAAAATTAGATACGCTTTTTACAACTTCCGCTACCTTTGTCACATAGTGAACTTTATCTCTAGAACCACTCAACGTTTCCTTATATTGAAAGGCATACTCATCCACTAATATTTTTAAATCCTTGAGATTATTCGATATAGCAAACCATGAAAAGGCAAAAGTCTGAAAGTAATTGACATTTGTAATACAATTATCAATATACTGCCTTTCTTCATCATTAAACCGTTTAACGACTTGATACTTGACCTCTTTTGTCGAAAGGTTTTTATCAGTAAGTTTCATCAATTCGTACAACATATGTCCTCTTAAAACTGGGAAATCTGGTTAAAACATAACGCCCTGCTAAGGTGTGAGCAACGCAATGCCGAAGCTCCCGCATACCACCTTAAACACCAAAACCAACGCATAGTAAAAATGCCACGCGTTGCGAATCACTCTTAAACAGTTTGTTAGGTTTATGATTTTACGATGTAAGTGACAATATTCTTTGAATATAAGCTGCTTTAGCCTCAGGATAATCTTGCCTACTGACGCCATTTGCAACTAAGCCCTGTTTGAGGGCATTGTACTCGATTAGCAACTCTCGGTTTTGAATGTGAGCATCTCTAAATTGAATATGTCTTCTTAACTTTGAGTCACCCTTCTTATAAGCATGAACATGGATATAATCGAAACGTTCGTTATCGCTGTAATATGTAAAGAAACAACGACCTTCAACACCCTGCTCTCCTTTGCAAGTAAAGCCTAGAGATTCGAGCGCTAGAATGTTTTGCTTAAGAGTTAAATTGTCATTATACGCGATACCTATATCTATTATCGGTTTTGCAATTGAGCCTGGGATCGCTGTACTACCTATATGATAAATAGCCACACCGCCCAAATTAGGCGCAATCGCACTAACAATGAGATCATAGGCTTCAGACCATGTATGGACATAGTCGGTTAACTGGACTGTAAAACGCTCTAGCCCTACACCTAACTCCTCAAGTCGCTTTATCAACTCAGATTTATCCACTTTAACTTCCCATGTTAACTCGTAAACCTAACGCCCTGCTAAGGGTGAGCAACGCAATACCGAAGCCGCCGCATACCACCTTAATCACTAAAATCAACGCATAGTAAAAATGCCACGCGTTGCGAATCCCTCTTGAGCAGTTTGTTAGTCGCGAGGCACCGAGCGACAATTTTAAGCTGAACTAAACTTTGCGAACAACAAACTTTATGTGCTTTGATGCATTTAAGTCAGGCGTAGTCTCAAAGCGGCTACTCAATGAAACCACTTAGAATAAACAGCGCCACAGAAAACGGACCGACAACACCAAAAAGAGCCTTTGGAAAGCCAATCTCACAGTGCGGACTTTCAACAAAGTCACTGAAACCATGTGGAACTTACCACACCAGAGAAAAAGTCACTTCAGCGAGTAAATCGGCTTTTGTACCAACAAACTCACCGAGCGGAGTTGCAAGCCAAAATAGACTCTCGATTGCCCTGCACTGTCAGCACCAAAGAACAAAACAACCGCTAGGACATTTACAAAACTTGGGACTTGAAACAGTTGAAACTGAGTTTTGAGCATCGCCGACGCACCTGCGTATCAAACGATCATCAGCCAAATTTTAAGCTTAGAAACGTGATTTTGACTGCTAGCTTTTTCTGGCGACTAACGCCGCGTTAAGTGGTGAGCAACGCTACCACCCGACCTAAACCATTGTGCCGTAAACACTAAAGCTGAATCAAACCGAAAATGCCAAGCGTTGGGAATCCGTCTTAAACGCCTTGTTAGTTACCTTGAGGTGAGCGCCAAACTCGAAGTCAGACGAGAAAAAGACGCTGCTACATTTGAAATTTCATTTTTATCTATTTAACGCATAGCTACGTACAAAGATGCTCTATTAGATTAGAGCAATATATTTCAACTACTTACGCAGATTTCTTTTTACATGCCAAAATTAGAGACGCAATACCTTGACAGATATTACGAAAATCTTCAGATGACATACCAGAGATGATCTGAGCAGCAGCATCTAAAGTAAGGCTCAGCTGTAGACTGACCTCAATCAATAAATGTGCACCCATAATATGAGTCCTCATAGTACGGGTAGTTTACCTATCCACTACAAACTACGGTTAATCGGGTAGTAGTGCAGTTACTTGATTCTCCTAAACTTGGGTTACATGAAGCGACTCTTCTTAAATGGTTAAGTCTGTTGAAGTGCCAGTGCTTAAGATACGAATATCTCTACAGTTGAATATATCATTCGCTAGTATTTAATTTTGGGATCTATTTTGGTAAATGTGAGGCATGACGGGTAACTAACGCCGCATTAAGGGGTGAACAACGCCACCACCTAACCTAAACCATTGTGCCGTAAACACTAAAACTGAATCAAACCAAAAATGCCAAGCGTTGAGAATCCCTCTTAAATGCTTTGTTAGTTGCCAAACCTAAAGCTTTGATTTGAAGCCAATGACTGCTTTGCCAACTATGTTTTTATGTGTTTTGAAAAACTAAAATCAGGCGTAGTTTAAAAGCGACTGTCACTGAACCACTTGGAACTCAAAGCGCCTCAGAAAACAAACCAACAACACCAAAAAGCTCTTTTAGACAGACAATGTCACCGAGCTGACTTTCAACAAATAAATCGGTTTCTGAAACAGAAAATCCAACCACAAAAGAAACCTGAGAACGATTTTCACAGACCCGAACGATTTAAAATTGAAGTACGAAACCCCACCAAAAACACACTGACTTTAACTCTAAACATTCTGTTTAAGCTGCGTTTTCATCGTTGGCAACTAACGCCCTGTTAAGGGGTGAGCAACGCAATACCAAAGCCGCCGCATACCACCTTAATCACTTAAACCAACGCATAGTGAAAATGCCACGCGTTGCGAATCCCTCTTGAACAGTTTGTTAGGGCTTGAAACTCTCAGCAACAAACTTACTACCCATTGACCCCATTAATACACTTGAACCTTTGTTGATATAGGACTTAAATCGTAAATAACTGGCTTGAGCCTTTGGGCTTGATAACAAAATTGAAACTAGGAAGTACCAAGAAAAATTTAAGACAAACACGCCAACAACTAATATTGATGTTGTATGAGCAGGAACTTTCACGGGTAGCATAGCTGCAAACACACTGCTAAATACAATTGCAGTCTTTGGATTACTTAACTGTGTCGCCAAGCCAAGAGCTACCGCCTTAAAATGCGCGGGTTTGTTAGTTAGCTCTACGTCAGTAGAAACAACTTTGCTTTTGCTCGCACGCCACATTTTCACCCCCAAATAACATAGATATAGGCCACCAAGAACTTTGAAAGCTGCGTAAAACTCTGGCACAGCTTCAAAAAGTGCAATGAGCCCCATTGAGGCAATAAATGCAAATGTACTTGCCCCCAAACCTAAGCCTATAGAAATACACATGGCTTCAGTTCTAGATTTTGACATAGCTGTTTGCGCAACCAAGATAAATGAAGGGCCTGGTGTCATCGCACCAAAGAGTAACAGCGTAGCGATTGGTAGTAGAAATAAGTATTGCTCCAACATTTATAATCATCCTTGTAATAACTTGTGCGATTGAGCCCTAACGCCGCATTAAGGGGTGAACAACGCAAACCACCCGACCTAAACCATTGTGCCGTAAACACTAAAGCCAATTCAAACCAAAACTGCCAAGCGTTGTGAATCCCTCTTAAATGCTTTGTTATGTGGTGGTGTATTAGTGTCGTTTAACATCTCAAATATGCAAAAAATACGCACCAGATGTCATATTTGATGCAATTTTAAACTATGTTGTTACTGCCAATAACGGCAATTTGAATAAGGATATAATATGCCTGTGAAGCACACCCCACCAGATGGGCCAAGCATTGTACACAAAGGACAAAAGGGTGGAACTACCGGTTGTGGATTTAATACAAAGGAAAACCCTAGTCACTGGACAAATACTACTAGCAAAGTGACATGTGAGAAAAATGGTTGTAAAAATTAACCAGCCAATATAACAAGGGCAAGTATATTGCCCTTATCAGTGTGCTAAGCCACATAACGCCGCGTTAAGGGGTGCCGGCACGCAATACATAAGCCTCTGCAAAGCGCCGTAAACACTGAACCCAACGCATGCTAAAAATGCCACGCGTGCCAAATC
>NZ_JAMPZF010000032.1:0-1113 GCF_024747315.1 Vibrio sp. HS-50-1
GCGTTTAAGACGGATTCACAACGCTTGGCGATTTCAGTTTTAATTGAATTTTGTGTTTAAGGTACAATGGTTTAGGTTTGGTGGTTGGCGTTGTTCACCACTTAACGCGGCGTTATATGCAGTGCAGCTCTGAAACATAGACATTGAGTTAAATTTATGATTTGTGTGACCTCAGTTGCTTATTGTCGTTCTTATTATCACTAAACTTGTCGAGTCTGTTCAAAGCAGAACATTGGCTTGCGAAATACAACGGAGATAATAAGGAAATATAATGAGAGTCTTAATTTTATTGTTGGCTACATTGTTTGTGAGTAGTTCTGTCCTAGCTCATGGCGGAGGGTGTCGTAAGAGTTCACCACCTGGTCAATGTTGCCACAAAGACAATAGTACAGGCACAGTACATTGCCACTAGTCTGAACATTGCATATAACAAGGCATTTAAGAGGGATTCAAAACGCATGGCATTTGCGGTTTGAATCCACTTTTGTGTGTACTTTGTTCAATTTTAAATAGGGGTAAGCGTTTTTCACCCCTTAATGCGGCGTTAGCTGATGAGAGTAATATGTTAGTTCGTAATTTGAAAGTCGATGATTTTGAAGACTTCGTTAGTAAAATGAGCGGGTCAGTTTTTCATGCCACAACACTAGAGAATTATAAATCTATATTGTCTTCTGGTGGGCTGCTCGCCAATTTAGATGGCTCACGAAGTTCGGTGTTTGGAAATTCAAACGGTTTCTTTCGTTTACGATCTTGCGTGTCGTTTTTCGATTATCGCAATTTAGGCGATAAAAAAGTGTATCAGCACTTGTACAAGTGTATTCCAACTAACATTGCTCAAAAGCATGCAGAAATGGCTGTGTTAGTTCTTTCAGAGGATGCATACTCAAGTCTACAGTCTTGGACGGCTTGGGAGCAGGAAAAAGCATACTCACTAAAAGTGGTACCAAGAATTGAAATTGGTTACCCAGACTTTGTGCCGATGAGTAGTATCAATGAAGTGCTCATGGTGAGTTTCATCAGCTAACAAACTGTTTAAGAGTGATTCGCAACGCGTGGCATTTTTACCATGCGTTGATGTTAGTGATTGAGGTGGTATGCGGCGGCATCGGTATT
>NZ_JAMPZF010000033.1:0-2782 GCF_024747315.1 Vibrio sp. HS-50-1
GGATTATCGCGTTGTTAGTGTCGGTGGGGAAATACATAAGGTTCTGGGCGTAATCGACTTCTGTGTTGATGAACGTTATCGAGGGCAAGGTATTGGCTCTTTCATGTTGTCAGAAGTATCGTCATTTGCCGAAACTAAAGACGTTGATTTCATAATCCTCATATCTGACTTACATGATTTCTACTCATCAAATGGCTTTAACAAAGTTCAGTGTATGCAGTCTTGGTTAAGGCTTCACGAGCACACCAACTTTGGAGTTGCTGTAGAGCATATTGATGGACTGTATGTGAAACCACTCAGAGATAAGCAGTGGGGTGTTGGACATTTTGATTGGCTAGGTTATATGTACTAGTCAACCACAGGGCTAACAAAGCATTTAAGAGTGATTCGCAACGCTTGGCAGTTTCGCTTCGCTCAAGTATAGCCAAGCGCTGCTCACACCTTAATGCGGCGTTAGTATTCTTATAAAGTTCAGGGGTAAATGTTGGACGAGTATTCAATTCATCTAAAGCGACAAGGCTTTGACCTACTTGAGGATATTGGGCGTGGACTTTCTGGTAAAACCAAGAAAGCCAAGCAAAGCTCCTTGGAAAGGTACGTTGCCGTAAAGTTTTTCGATAGTGTATTAAATCGGAACAACTCCGATCTAAAGAAAAAGTTTAAGAGGGAATCGTTCATACTCGCAGAGGTGCAACATCCAGCGATTCCGTATGTCATCACTCATGGCGAAGTTAAATGTGAGCACGATTCAGTTCCGTACATCGTGATGGAGTATATCGATGGTACAAATTTAGAAGATCATGTTCAAAAGCATGGTGTAATAGAGCAACGACAGGTCATCACAATTGCAACTCAGATTCTTGATGCTCTGTCACTTGTGCATGCAAAGGGAATTATTCATAGAGATATAAAGCCCTCAAACATCATGCTATCGTCATCTGGCCATGCTTACCTGATCGATTTCTCCATTGGCTTTGCCCCTTCTGGAAATCCGAACTTAACAAGAGCAACAAGGACCGGAGACCATCTAGGTTCTGCAGAGTACATGTCTCCAGAGCAAAAAATCGATATGAAAAACGTTGATCGCCGTACTGATATCTATTCTCTGGGACTAACGCTCTGTAAATTGTTAACGGGCACACCAGCGCTCAAGGCACTGGACAAGACTGAGCTATCAGTTCCTTATGCTTTGCGAAACTTAATAAATAAGGCTTCAGAGTATGATGCAGATAATCGCTATCAAAATGTCGATGACATTTTGAGGGAATTAAAAAGCATTTCTGGCGCTGGGCATTTCGCTATAAACACACCAAGCAAAGCACTTTGCTCCAATTTAAAATGTCCAGATGCGCAATGGTCACCAAATGGGTTTTACAAGGGAGCTAACTTTACAGAAAACTGCATTGATATTCACTGTACTTCCTGTGGTGACAAATTAACCTATCAATGTACGTGTGGGTACCCAATAGCCGAAACCCGTTTCTGTGGTGGCTGTGGTAACGAGTTATTCAAAGTTCCTGAATGCAGTAGTTGTGGTTCCTATCTAAAGAAACAAGATATGGGTAAAGACACGTCAAAAGGTTGTAGCAAATGCTTGTCTAAACAAGTTCTACATCAGCCTCAACAGACTATTTGGGGGCAGCAGCTACAGCAACCGACTGGTATGGACTTTGATGATGATATTCCATTCTAGGAACAGAATACTAACAATCTGTTTAAGAGTGATTCGCAACGCGTGGCATTTTTACTATGCGTTGGTTTTAGTGTTTAAGGTGGTATGCAGTGGCATCGGTATTGCGTTGCTCACACCTTAACAGGGCGTTAAGTTTTATAGAGTAAGCATGAAGTTAAAAAAATTATTATCGTTAGATTTCATGAAAGACTTAGAGTCTTTGTTAGAAACTGAATTTGAGAAACAGTTATACGTAGCAAGCCTACGAAATTATGCATCCCATGGTAATCCCCTGAGATTTCATAACTTTGCTTTTTCGATGAGAGAGTTGGTATTACACGTAATTAAACGCAAAGCGCCACCGAAGCAGGTGAAGAAAACGACATGGTATGAAGTTGAAAGCACTTCCCACCCAGTGACTCGTCGGCAGCAATTAAAGTATTGTGCCCAGAGAAATATATCTGATGAATATTTAAAAGACGACTTGGAAATTCTAAATGAGTCGATAGAGGAGTTCTTATCTGAGTTCCATTTCTTTAACAAATATACTCATATTACTGAAAAGTATTTTACAGCTTGCCCGAAGCAATTCTTCCAAGATGCAAAGTATGTTGTTGGGTTAGCAGTGAGCTCATTAAGTCAATTAGAAGACATTGAGAGAATCGTTATTGATGCGGTGGAAAGTAAGGTTCACGATGCCGTTATTGATACAGCAGTGTCAGCTATCCCGGATAGTCTATCTATCTTAGCAAATCATGTTTATGTAGATTATACCGAAGTGGAAGAGATTGAGTGCTTGGGTATTGATGACCAATACATTCGAATGAGAGCAAAGGGTATCGTATATGTAACTCAAGAATATGGTCCCAAAAATGACATCTGCACTATGGATGAAAGTTACCCATTCACTCTTGATATGAAGTCACATGTCGAAAATCCAGAAGACTTTACTATCGAAGCTGAAGAACTCTCTGTCGATACTTCAGATTGGTACGGAGAATAAAACTTAACAAACTGTTTAAGAGTGATTCGCAACGCGTGGCATTTTTACCATGCGTTGCGTTAAGTGTTTAAGGTGGTATGCGGGAGCTTCGGTATTGCGTTGCTCAC
>NZ_JAMPZF010000034.1:0-3411 GCF_024747315.1 Vibrio sp. HS-50-1
GGCGACATCGGCAATGACAGCACTTCATTTTGCAACTGCTCCGTCAGCGGCAATGACAGATGACTGAACTCTTTATAAGCCTGCTGTTTATGCGGCGCTATCGGGTAATGTACTTGTGTCTGAATACCATGCTCTGATAAATGCTTAACTAGCGCATCTCGGTGTGAAGTTCGCACCACAAACAAATGCCATACATGGGCATCAGGCTCAGCTACTTCCGGTAAAATAATATTCGGGTTGTTGATTTCACGTAAGTAAAATTCCGCCAACTCCTGACGCGCTTTCGTCTGCGCTGGAAGGTAGTTCAGTTTCACTGACAACATCGCCGACTGAATTTCATCCAAACGACTGTTCAATCCTTGATAAAGATTCTGGTATTTAACATGAGAGCCGTAGTTACGAAGGGCTCGCAAAGTTTCTGCCAGCTCATCATCGCTGGTCGTAATAGCACCACCATCACCTAACGCACCTAGGTTTTTACCCGGATAGAAGCTAAAACCTGAGGCATCCCCCCATGCGCCAGATTTCTTACCAGCAAGTGTCGCACCATGAGACTGCGCGCTGTCTTCCAGCACGAGAAGATTGTGTTTTGTCGCCAACGCCATAATCGCTGGCATATCGGCTAACTGACCATACAGGTGCACCGGCAAAATCACTTTGGTCTTTTTTGTAATCGCCGCTTCAATCGCTTCAGGACTGATATTGTGCGTTTGCTCATCCGGCTCCACAAACACCGGTACCAAGTCCGCTTCGGTGACCGCCAATACCGATGCGATATAGGTGTTACCCGGTACGATAACTTCATCACCCTTGTTGATTTTTCCTAGCTCTCGCCAAGCCTTTAACGTCAGTGTTAAAGCATCTAGACCGTTCGCAACGCCTATACAGTGTTTAACACCACAGTAGTCAGCAAATGCTTGTTCAAACTTTTCAGTTTCCTTGCCAAGAATATACCAGCCAGATTCAATCACGCGTGCACAGGCTTGTTTCAATTCGTCTTCGTACTCGGAATTTAAGCGCTTTAGCTCTAAAAAATTAACCATTATTTTTCTCTACATAACGTACTATCTTGGCTGGGCTTCCAACCACAACCGCATAGTCTGGCACTGAACGGGTGACCACACTGCCTGCACCAACCATCGCATTTTTTCCGATGGTTATGCCGGGCAAAATTGTGGCATTGGCGCCAATGGAGGCGCCTGACAGGATTTTTGTTTTTGGAAATGCCTCTGGCCATACTTTTGAACGTGGGAACTTGTCGTTCGTGAAAGCGGCTGCTGGACCAATGAACACATCATCTTCAATTTCAATGCCATCCCAGAGGTAAACGCCACACTTTACGGTGACTCTATCTCCTAGGACCACATCATTCTCGATGAAGGTATGCGCACAGATATTACAGTCACGACCAATTTTAGCCCCAGCAAGGACCACGGCAAATTGCCAAATAGATGTCCCCTCGCCAATCGCCGATGAAGCAACATCACTGAGTGCATGAATTCGCATGGGCTACCTCTTTAAGAAATGTGTCATAGTCACGGATATAGTCGGCTTCATCGTATAACTCACTGGCTACGACCATCAGTACACAATCTGCAGAAAAGTCGTGCATCTCACGCCATTTTAACCCTTTGATATGCAGTCCTACATCGGGAGAGGAAAGCGTCACTGTCTCTTTCGTGGTGCCATCATCAATGACGAAAGTCACGCTACCTTTCATACAGATAGCGACTTGCTCTAAGTCGTAGTGCGCATGAAAGCCTCTTGCTAAACCGCTTTGTGTATCAAAGATGTAGTAAATGCGTTTGATATCAAAAGGAATGTTTTTATGTTGCTCTAACGAGATTAATGAGCCTCGCTCATCACCCATTTTCTGAAAAGATATTAGCGATATATTCGACATTTATTCTTCCAATAACTCTAGAAGATAGCGGCCATAATCGTTTTTAGATAAGGCTTTTCCTGCAGCTTGAATGTGCTCTCGTGTTAACCATCCTCGGCGATACGCAATCTCTTCTAAGCAAGCGACTTTGTAGCCCTGGCGTTTCTCGATCGTTTCGACAAAATGCGCCGCTTCAAGCAAGCTGCCGTGTGTCCCCGTGTCTAACCACGCAAAGCCGCGCCCTAGTACGTCAACCGTCAACTTCCCTTGCTCTAAGTAAGCTTGGTTAATACTCGTAATTTCTAGCTCGCCACGATGGGACGGTTGGATGGTTTTGGCAATTTCCACGACGCGATTATCGTAGAAATACAGCCCTGTCACGGCGTAATTGGATTTTGGCTCGACTGGCTTCTCTTCAATCGATAGCGCTCTCATCTCTTCGTCAAATTCCACCACACCAAAGCGCTCTGGGTCTTTCACTTTATAGCCAAAGACCGTCGCACCTTCTGTTAATGCAGCGGCTTGCTGCAACTTCGGCGAAAACCCTTGCCCATAAAAGATGTTGTCACCCAGCACCAAACATACTGAGTCATCGCCAATGAAGTCTTCACCAATGATGAAGGCTTGAGCTAAGCCGTCTGGGCTTGGTTGAATCGCGTATTGCAACTCAATGCCAAACTCTGAGCCATCACCTAACAAGCGCTGAAAACCTTCCTGGTCTTCTGGCGTGGTGATGATCAAGATTTCACGAATGCCCGCAAGCATGAGTACTGACAACGGGTAGTAAATCATTGGTTTGTCATAAACCGGCAGTAACTGCTTAGAGACACCGCGTGTAATAGGGTAAAGGCGAGTGCCCGAGCCACCTGCTAAAATAATGCCTTTCATTATTCGCCCGCTCCTAATCGCTCTAAACTGTATGAACCATCAAGCACACGCTGCCACCATTGCGGATTATTGAGGTACCATTCGACGGTTTTGCGAATACCGCTTTCAAACGTTTCTTCTGGCGTCCAGCCAAGCTCTTGAGCGATCTTGGTGGCATCAATTGCGTAACGCACATCATGACCAGGGCGATCTTTGACATAAGTGATCAAAGATTCATAAGACTCAACACCTGCTGGCTTGTCTGGTCGCAACTCTTCAAGCAAAGCACAAATGGTTTTCACCACTTCGATGTTTGCTTTTTCGTTATGGCCACCAATGTTGTAGGTTTCACCGACTTCACCTTCGCAGACCACTTTGTACAGCGCGCGTGCATGATCTTCCACAAACAGCCAATCTCGGATTTGCATACCATCGCCATACACAGGCAACGGCTTGCCGTCGAGGGCATTTAAAATCATCAGAGGGATCAACTTCTCTGGGAAGTGGTACGGGCCATAGTTGTTTGAGCAATTGGTGACAAGTGTCGGTAAACCATAAGTACGTTGCCAAGCGCGAACCAGATGATCGCTCGACGCTTTAGATGCGGAATATGGGCTGCTCGGCGCGTATGAAGTGGTTTCGGTGAACAAATCATCCGTTCC
>NZ_JAMPZF010000035.1:0-66881 GCF_024747315.1 Vibrio sp. HS-50-1
GTGAGAACTATAAAACTGGAGCGACACACGAGGTTCGAACTCGTGACCTCAACCTTGGCAAGGTTGCGCTCTACCAACTGAGCTAGTGTCGCATATCAACAGCAGTCGCTATTGATAGAATTTGGTTGCGGGGGCCGGATTTGAACCGACGACCTTCGGGTTATGAGCCCGACGAGCTACCAAGCTGCTCCACCCCGCGTCCGTATTGTGTCACCGTTAAGTACCGTGAGAACTATAAAACTGGAGCGACACACGAGGTTCGAACTCGTGACCTCAACCTTGGCAAGGTTGCGCTCTACCAACTGAGCTAGTGTCGCATCAACAACGTTTCCGCTGTTTAGGGCTGCGAATTATAAGAGCATTTTTTTGTGATGCAAGTCCTTCCTTCAAAAAAACTTTATTTTTTTACTGAACGATGAAAAAGCAATCAAAAGCGATATAAATTACAACAATTTGGATCGCAACCTTAACAGTTAAATCTTGAAAATAGTACCACGATAGTACTTAAGTTCTGCAATCGACTCGCGAATGTCGTCCAAGGCCAAATGTGTTCCCTGTTTTGTGAACCCATTTAATACTTCAGGTTGCCAACGACGCGCCAATTCTTTAAGAGTGCTGACGTCAACATATCGGTAATGAAAGAACTCTTCTAATTCCGGCATGTGTTTGTACAAGAAGCGACGATCCTGCCCAATGCTGTTACCACATATTGGCGACGCCCCTTTCGGCACCCATTTTTCTAAGAATTCAATGGTTTGTGCGACCGCATCTTGTTCTGAGATTTTACTGTTGCGAACGCGTTCCACCAAGCCGCTTGCCGTATGCGTATTGGTGCACCAATCGTCCATTTTCGCTAGCTCTTCTTCCGGCTGATGAATCGCTAATACTGGACCTTCAGCCAAAATATTTAGCTCGCTATCCGTGACAATAGAAGCAATTTCAATGATTTTGTGCGTTTCAGGATCAAGCCCTGTCATCTCTAAATCAACCCAAATTAGGTTTTGATCGCTAAAGGACATGGTTACGCCGCCTATTTGTTTATCGATAAAAGAGGTACTATACCTCAAAATACGGGAAACACGATACTCACTCAGAGCCAAGATCACGGCTCAACCATTTGAGTAAATTCACATAAAGTACAGAATTGTGGCAAAGAAGAAAAAGTTAACCAAAGGTCAAGTGCGACGCGTACGCAGCAACCAACAAAAGCGTTTAAAAAAGCAAGAAGAGTCCATCCAGTGGGATGAAAACATGCTAGGCGCAAGCAAACAAGGTCTCGTGATCACTCGTTTTGGCCAGCACGCGGATATTGAAGACCTTGAAACAGGCGAGATTCAACGCTGTAACCTTCGCCGTGGTATCGAATCTTTAGTATCTGGCGATCGAGTTTTATGGCGCGAAGGCTTGGAGTCTATGGCTGGCATTTCTGGCGTTGTTGAAGCGGTAGAACCTCGTTCTTCAGTGCTCACTCGTCCAGATTACTACGATGGCCTAAAGCCCGTAGCTGCCAATATTGATCAAATGGTCATTGTCTCCTCGGTACTGCCCGAGCTATCACTGAATATTATTGACCGTTACCTCGTAGCATCAGAAACACTGAATATCGCACCATTGCTGGTCTTAAACAAAGTCGATCTTCTAGAAGCCGATGATCGTGCAATGTATGAAGAATGGCTCAAAGAATATGAACGCATTGGCTATAAAGTGCTTCTGGTAAGCAAGAAGTCTGGAGAAGGCATTGCTGAACTAGAAACTCTGCTGCGTGACCGAATTAATATCTTTGTTGGTCAATCAGGCGTAGGGAAATCCAGCTTAGTCAACGCGTTAATGCCGGAACTAGAGAGCGAAGTGGAAGAAGGCGAAGTTTCCGAGAACTCTGGCTTAGGCCAACACACCACGACAGCAGCGCGCTTGTATCATATTCCGACGGGTGGCGACTTGATCGACTCGCCTGGAGTGCGTGAATTTGGGCTTTGGCATTTGGAAGCAGAAGAAGTAACGAAAGCATTCGTTGAATTCCGACCATACTTAGGCGGTTGTAAGTTCAGAGATTGTAAGCACAATGACGACCCTGGCTGCCTTCTACGTGAAGCTGTTGAGAAAGGGGAAATCAACGAAACTCGCTTTGAAAACTACCATCGCATTTTGGAAAGCATGGTTGAAAACAAAGCAAACCGTCAGTATTCACGCAATAAGAAAGCCGATCTGTAATTAAGTTAAGACTGTAACTGTGTAAAAAGTCTTCACCTAATACTGACAAGCAAATTAAATTTCAGTAACATCACGCGCCCTAAAGCGCGAATCTAACAGAAGTATCGGAATTAAAGATGGACAAGTTTAAAGTTGGACTGCAGTACTGGATCCCACAACACGGCCTCACTCGCCTAATGGGTAAACTGGCTTCAGCAAAAGCTGGCGGTCTAACAACAGCAGTTATTCGTTGGTTTATCAAACAATACAATGTGAACATGGATGAGGCGAAGCACTCAGATCCTAAGCATTTTAAAACGTTCAACGAGTTTTTCATTCGTGAGCTAAAAGAGGGCGCACGCCCAATTTCTGAAGGCGAAAACGTCATCACTCACCCAGCCGACGCTTGTGTTAGCCAATTTGGCCCTATTGAAGATGGTCAACTTATCCAAGCAAAAGGTCATCACTTCTCAGCGCAAGAACTGCTGGGCGGTGACGCGAATTTAGCAAACGAATTTAAAGATGGATCTTTTGCCACGCTGTACCTGTCTCCGCGCGATTACCATCGTGTACACATGCCGTGTGACGGCACACTGCGCCAAATGATTTACGTGCCTGGTGACCTGTTCTCGGTAAACCCACTTACGGCAGAAAACGTTCCAAATCTATTCGCACGTAACGAGCGTGTGGTGTGTATCTTTGACACTGAGTTTGGTCCAATGGCACAAGTGCTTGTTGGTGCGACAATTGTTGGCAGCATTGAGCAAGTGTGGGCTGGCACGATCACTCCGCCTCGTGGCAATACTGTCTACAAATGGGATTACCCAGCTGAGGGTGACAAGGCCGTGATCTTGAAAAAAGGCGAAGAGATGGGCCGCTTCAAACTGGGTTCTACTGTTATTAACCTGTTTGCCAAAGACGCGATTGAGTTTGACGCAAGCATGGAAAACGGTAAGCCAACCGTAATGGGCACACCTTACGCCTTGAAAAAATAAGCAAAATCCCGTTAAAAGAGCCCTTTTTCAAGGGCTCTTTTTATTGATAAAAAGCAAAATTCCGTTCAAAATTTAGCCTCTATTTCTCAAACTCATACCTGCCTCTAAGACCTTCATTCCACAATCAATTATCCTGCACTTAGGATGAATATTTAGAGGGGCAGCCAATGCCAAAGATGAGTGTAAACACGCTGGCGAAATTGCTGGTGTGCTTTTTAATTCCGCTCGGTGTTTTGATGATGCCGATTGATGCTATTCCTATTGATGATCTTACTTTAATTCAGCATCGCCTGTTGGCTATTTTTCTGCTTGCTGCCCTACTTTGGGTTCTTGAGCCGGTCCCCGTTTTTGCTACGTCCATTCTTATTATCGCTCTTGAACTGATCATGATATCGGATAAAGGTTTGCATCTATTTCGCAATCCACCAGCGGGGCATGATTTAGGAGAGTTAATTGCTTACACCGATATTTTCTCTGCTTTCTCTTCACCGATCATTATTCTTTTTATGGGTGGGTTTGCCCTCGCCATCGCGGCTTCCAAATACGAACTCGACAACAATCTCGCCCGAGTGCTACTAAAACCATTCGGCACACAACCTAAGTTCATCATGCTGGGTTTGATGCTCATTACCGCCGTTTTTTCAATGTTCATGTCCAACACTGCCACGACGGTCATGATGTTGGCGCTGCTTGGTCCAATCGTCGCTTCTGCACCTAAAGGGGATTTAGGGATTAAAGCGCTGGTGCTGTGCATTCCAATTGCCGCGAATACTGGCGGCATTGCAACTCCGATAGGTACGCCACCTAACGCAATAGCGCTCCAATACCTCACCGGAGAAAACGCCATAGACTTCTTATCTTGGATGACAATGGGCCTACCATTTGTGCTGATACAACTCACTGTTGCTTGGTTTTTGTTGCAGAAGCTGTTTCCGTCCAGCGAACCAGAAATGAAACTAAAGCTGGATGGTACGTTCAAAAAGAGCTGGCGCGCGATCGTCGTCTACATCACTTTTGCACTAACCATTGTGCTTTGGATGACGACAAAAGTGCACGGCATGAACACGTATGTTGTTGCGATTATCCCGCTTGCGGTCTTCACCTTAACGGGCATTATGGGCAAAGAAGAACTCAAGCTGATTAACTGGGATGTTTTATGGCTGGTTGCCGGTGGTATCGCAATTGGTATTGCCTTAGACAAAACAGGCTTAGCCGAAGCATTAGCACACGCCATTGATTACAGCTTACTATCACCATTTGCCGTTGTCTTTGCCCTATCGGTCGTATGTTGGTTAATGGCGAACTTTATGTCTAATACCGCAACGGCAAACTTATTAATGCCTATTGCTGCCGCTATTGGTACATCCATGCCAAGCCTTATTGCGGTTGGTGGCCTACAAGGTTTACTGGTTGTCGTCGCATTCTCCGCATCACTTGGCATGATCTTACCGGTTTCCACGCCACCAAACTCTTTGGCTTATTCAACAGGCCTAATCGAGAGCAAAGACATGGCGAAAGTGGGGCTGATTCTTGGTTTGATTGGTCTATTTATCGTGTATGGCGCAGTTCTGGTGCTGTTTTAATCGATAAGCTCCGTGACAGAGCTTGTTGTCATGGAGCTGTTCGCCAGCTATTACCCTCACAGAGCAGCTTTTACATCCATTAAATTTCGTGCATATTAAGACTCCTCAAATCTACAAGGACGTCGACACATCATGGGTTACGAATGGCTTGCTTTATGTGCCGCTTTTCTGTGGGCAGTTTCTAGCCTTATTTCTGTCATTCCTGCACAACACCTAGGCGCTTTTTCTTACAGCCGCTGGCGCATGGGCTGTACGGCCGTAATCTTATCAACAATGGCCTGGATAACTGGCGGCTGGTTAACGGTTTCTGGGGAACATGTAACGCCAATGATGGCGTCGGGTCTGATTGGAATTTTCATCGGTGATACCGCTCTGTTTGCGTGCTTGAATCGTATGGGACCAAGACAAGCCGGACTACTATTTTCCTGCCATGCGGTATTCTCTGCCATTTTGGGCTACTTCTTATTTAGCGAAGTCATGACCACAATAGAACTACTGGGCGCATCCTTGGTATTTAGCGGCGTAGTGATGGCGATATTCTTTGGTCGAAGAGGCCAAGTGAATAACGTCTTGGAAGAAATTAAAGGTAACATCTGGGTGGGCATTGGACTTGGCTTAACCGCAGCAATGTGCCAAGCATTGGGCGGCATCATCGCCAAGCCAGTAATGCAAACCAGCATTGACCCCGTTGCGGCTTCTGCTATTCGAATGATCAGTGCATTTTTCGCCCACAGCATGTTGTTAGTTCTAGGGGTCAAAGTCGCTCGCTCGACACAACACATTACTTGGCGAGTATTTGGTATTACTGCGCTTAACGGTTTCTTGGCGATGGCCGTCGGCATGACGCTGATCTTATACGCACTGCAAGAAGGAAATGTAGGTATGGTTGCACTGCTATCTTCAACCACGCCAATTATGTTGCTACCGCTACTCTGGATTTACACTAAACGCCGACCAAACCGATTTGCATGGTTGGGCGCAGCCCTAGCTGTGATTGGTGCTGGCATTTTGGTTCAATAACCTTACAGACCAGCCCTTGTTGCCAGATACAAAAAAGCCCGAGTTTAAACTCGGGCTTTTGTCATTCTGAGCAGTTAGTTAATTATTTAACTAGCACTTCACCCGTCATTTCTGCTGGGATTTCTAGACCTGCTAGAGAAAGCATGGTTGGTGCAAGGTCAGACAGTTTGCCGCCTTCTTTGAACTCAACCGCTTTATCACCTACGTAAATAAGAGGAACCGGTAGGTTAGTGTGCGCTGTGTGAGTACCACCCGTTTCTGGGTCAACCATCATTTCTGCGTTACCGTGGTCCGCAGTGATCAGTAGCTGACCGCCAACTTCTTTGATTGCTTCAACTACTTTGCCAACACTTTCATCTAGCGCTTCGATTGCTTTCTCAGCTGCTTCGTAAACGCCAGTGTGACCAACCATATCTGCGTTCGGGTAGTTACAGATGATAGTGTCGAACTTACCAGACTTGATCGCCGCAACCAGTTTCTCTGTAAGCTCAGGGGAGCTCATTTCTGGCTGAAGGTCGTAAGTGGCTACTTTTGGAGAAGCAACAAGCTGGCGCTCTTCGCCTTCAAATTCGTTTTCAACACCGCCGTTGAAGAAGAAAGTCACGTGTGCGTATTTCTCTGTTTCAGAGATACGTAGCTGAGTTTGACCTTGCTTAGACAGCCACTCACCGTACGTGTTTTCTAGAGACGCTGGTGGGAATGCGATTGCTAGAGGGATATCTGCCGCGTATTGAGTCAACATAACGAAGTTAACTGCCGGGAATACCGCACGCTCAAAACCATCAAAGTCAGGCACGAATGCGCGAGTGATTTGACGAGCACGGTCAGCACGGTAGTTCATGAAGATAACCGCATCACCGTCTTGCATGATTGCGTCTTCTTCGCCTTCCGCTTTAATTGCTGTCGCTTTCACGAACTCATCGTTCTCTTCACGAGCGTAAGCGGCTTCTAGACCAGCAACGGCGGTTTCTGCTGTAAACTCAGCTTTCGCTTGAGTCAGAAGATCGTAAGCCACTTGAACGCGATCCCAGTTGTTGTCACGGTCCATAGCGTAGTAGCGACCTACTAGAGAAGCAACACGACCTTTACCTAGTTTCGCGAATAGATCTTGGAAACGTTGTAGCGAGTTTTCAGCACTACGTGGTGGCGTGTCACGACCGTCTAGGAAACAGTGTAGGTAGATTTTCTCAGCGCCACGAGCCGCTGCCATTTCAACCGCTGCGTAGATATGGTCTTCATGAGAGTGTACGCCACCTGGAGACATCAGACCCATGATGTGTACCGCTTTCTCTGCTTTAACAGCAGCATCAACTGCTTCAACAAGCGCTGGTGTTTCAGCGAACTCACCGTCAGCGATCGATTTAGTGATACGAGTTAGATCTTGGTATACAACGCGACCTGCGCCAATGTTAGTGTGACCAACTTCTGAGTTACCCATTTGACCATCAGGAAGGCCAACATCCATGCCTGAAGCAGAGATTAGAGTGTGTGGGTTATTCGCAATCAGAGCATCCATTACTGGTGTTTTCGCATTCGCAATTGCGTTACTTGCTGTGTCTTCACGGTAACCGTAACCGTCAAGGATAACTAGAGCCAGTGGCTTCTTAGCTGACATAGTGATGACCTCATCAAATTTAAGTAACTTTTGGCGTAGGGCCTCGCTGCCCTATCTAACCTTGAAACAAAACTAGCGTAATTTTACTACACTTTTTAACCAAAACTGTAGGTTAAGATCAAATAATGTTTGCGATTTATTGTTGCTATCTTACAAGTTAAGCGAACAACGAGTCAGTGCCGACAAACGTGTTCCACAAGCATAGTCATTCCTAATACGCTTTGTACACCCCAGTCTAGGTTCGGTTTTCTTACGCTTCTGATTCTTGTTTTTGCACCTGAAACAGCGCTTATTTAACGCATGATCGAACAAGATTGGTTAGTTCCTATTGTTCGCTTTTTTCGGTAAAACAAAAGTCACTTAAGTCGATAAATCCAATAGGCAAAAACAATCAAGCTACCATAGTCCAAGGCACGGATGGCAATAACATAAAGGGTTTATAGAGATCTCAATTATTCGTTAGAAAATTTTAACCCTCTCGCCTAAGAGGCTTAACCCCGCTATACTCCTGCTTTATTTTTCCGCCAACAGCGTAAGAGCTCAAGACATGCAAGAGTACATTGAATTTTTCCAACAGAACATGATTCTATCTTTGGTTTGGGTAGGTCTTCTTGTCGCCTTTATCATGAACATCGTGAAGTCAGCGACGGCCGCATACAAAGAAATCAACGTAAACCAACTGACTCATCTTATGAACCGTGAAAACGGCGTTGTAGTGGATATCCGCACAAAGGACGAGTTCAAAAAAGGTCATATCACCGACTCACTTCACATTTTACCGTCAGATATCAAAGCGGGTAACTTTGGTAGCCTTGAAAACCACAAATCAGACCCAATCATTGTGGTATGCAAGACAGGGCAAAACGCTCAAGAAAGCGCGAACCTATTAGTAAAAGCAGGCTTTGAAAAAGTAAGCCTACTGAAGAACGGCTTGATTGCATGGAACGAAGCGAACCTGCCTTTAGTACGTGGTAAAAAGTAATACCCGGCAGCTTCGATAACGTGGCAGAGGCAAAAGACAAGGTACGCATTCAAGCGTGTTTTTGCCAAGCTTCGTGGATAATAAACTGAGCAAATTGAAAGCAGTTGAAGCATTAAGTTGTGACGCTTTGCACGTAATACACGCTTCATCTAGTCAAGGTAGATTGGCTCAGTTAGTCTCGGGACATACCAGTTTTCTGAGCTTAGACGTTTCTAGGCTCTACAAATATTTATTTAAGGATTAAAAAATGGCTGAAGCAGCACCTCAAGAAGCACAACAAAACTTCGCAATTCAACGCATCTTCCTAAAAGACGTTTCTTTCGAAGCGCCAAACTCTCCAGTAATCTTCCAAAAAGAATGGAACCCAGACGTTAAACTAGACCTAGACACTCAAAGCCGTGAGCTTGGTGAAGGCGTTTACGAAGTGGTTCTACGTCTAACCGTTACTGTGAAGAACGAAGAAGAGACAGCGTTCCTATGTGAAGTTCAACAAGGTGGTATCTTCACTGCTGAGCAAATGGAAGCAGGCCAACTTGCACATTGCCTAGGCGCATTCTGCCCGAACATCCTATTCCCATACGCTCGTGAAACTATATCAAGCCTAGTGGTTAAAGGTACGTTCCCTCAACTGAACCTAGCGCCAGTTAACTTCGACGCGCTATTCATGAACTACCTACAACAGCAAGCTCAACAAGGCGAAGCTGAAGCGTAATTCACGTTTTGTAAGTGACGAATAGCCTGAGTGCTGACGTCACCGACTCTAATAAAATGCACAGAGCGTCTACCATCCGATGCAATGTGCATTTTTTATTTCTGACAAAAGTTCCTAGTTCCTAATCGCCAGAAGGCGTAAAATTTGACGATTAGGAACTAGATTCTACTAGTAGAAAGACAATTAGGCGGTAGCATGACACAAGCAAATACAAACAATGCTTACGGTAAAGACATCGCAATGACGGTGATTGGCGCAGGTTCATACGGTACCTCTCTGGCGATCTCACTCGCTCGTAACGGCGCGAACGTAGTCCTTTGGGGACACGAGCCTGAGCACATGGCACGTTTAGAAGCGGATCGCGCGAACCACGCTTTCTTACCTGGTGTTGATTTCCCTGAAAGCTTGATCATTGAATCGGATTTAGAAAAAGCCGTACAAGCAAGCCGAGATTTATTGGTTGTGGTTCCAAGCCATGTTTTTGGCATCGTACTGAACAGCTGTAAGCCTTTCTTACGTGAAGACTCTCGTATCTGCTGGGCAACCAAAGGTCTTGAGCCAGAAACGGGTCGTCTGCTGAAAGACGTCGCTTATGACATTATCGGTGAAAACTACTCACTGGCTGTATTGTCTGGCCCAACGTTCGCCAAAGAGCTCGCGATGGGTCTACCAACTGCGATTTCCGTTGCCTCTCCAGATGCGGAATTTGTGGCGGATCTGCAAGAGAAAATCCACTGTAGCAAAACCTTCCGCGTGTACGCGAACAACGACTTCATCGGCATGCAACTTGGCGGTGCAGTGAAAAACGTTATCGCAATTGGCGCAGGTATGTCAGACGGCATCGGTTTTGGTGCAAACGCACGTACTGCGTTGATTACCCGTGGCTTGGCTGAAATGAGCCGCCTTGGCGCTGCACTTGGTGCCAAACCAGAAACCTTCATGGGTATGGCTGGTTTAGGTGACTTAGTTCTTACGTGTACCGACAACCAGTCACGTAACCGCCGCTTTGGTTTAGCGCTAGGTCAAGGTAAAGACGTCGACACGGCACAAGAAGAAATTGGCCAAGTCGTAGAAGGCTACCGCAACACGAAAGAAGTATGGATGCTCTCTCAACGCATGGGTGTTGAGATGCCAATTGTTGATCAAATTTATCAAGTATTGTATCAAGGGAAGGATGCACGCCTGGCAGCGCAAGATTTACTTGCTCGTGACAAAAAAGCCGAAGGAAAGTAGCACTCTACGCCCCTTCGCACCTCATCTGAGAAGAATAGAAGTTGTCGGGTCACGGAAGAACCACTCAGGATATTGAGAATGAAACACTGCGAAAAACAAAAAGTCTGGAACAGAATTGTCTCAGAAGCCCGCGAAATGTCAGAGCAAGAGCCAATGCTGGCCAGCTTTTACCATGCCACCATCATCAAGCATGAAAGTTTCTGTGCCGCGCTCAGCTACATTTTGGCAAACAAGTTAAACACGGCATCGATGCCAGCAATGGCAGTACGTGAAGTGGTAGAAGAAGCGTTCTCTGCCGACCCAACCATTACCGATTGTGCCGCTTGTGACATTTGTGCCACGGTTAATCGCGACCCTGCAGTTTCGATGTACTCTATGCCGCTGCTGTACTTAAAGGGCTACCACGCTCTGCAAGGCTACCGCGTGGCAAACTGGCTATGGAAACAAGGGCGCCATGCACTGGCCACCTACCTGCAAAACCAAATTTCGGTTGCGTGTCAGGTAGACATTCACCCGGCAGCACGCATTGGTAGCGGCATCATGCTCGACCACGCAACGGGGATCGTCATCGGTGAAACTGCGGTTATCGATAATGACGTCTCAATTCTACAAGACGTTACCTTAGGCGGTACGGGTAAAGAGTGCGGCGATCGTCACCCGAAAATCCGTGAAGGTGTGATGATTGGTGCAGGTGCAAAAATTCTTGGCAATATCGAAGTGGGCGAAGGCGCGAAAATCGGCTCTTGCTCTGTGGTATTGCAAGCAGTACCACCACACACAACTGTGGCGGGGGTTCCTGCAAAAATCGTCGGTCGTCCAAAAACGGACAAACCTTCTCTCGATATGGATCAAGGCTTTAATGGTAAATCACAAAGCTTTATCCATGGAGATGGTATTTAATCGTCAACAAACCTTTTGACAACAACGTGGTAGGTAAATCTCAAGTGCGAAAACAAAATCACCCTGTTCTACGCTCGGCTATTTTATTAACTTGTGCTTTATCTGCCACATATCCCCTCGCCTCTTCTGCCGCTAGTCAACAAGAGCTCAAAGGCGTATCAAGTGAGATAAGCCGTCAACGCAAATCTCTCTCTTCCCAAGAAAAGCAACTCAATGAGCTACAAAAATCGCTCAAAGAGCAAGAACTTGGCATTTCTAAACTTGAGCGCGAAATAAGACAAACCAAATCTGAGCTGGCACAAGCAGACAAAAACATAGACAAGCTAGAAGAGAAAATTGCCTTGCAAGAAGCGCAGCGCCAAGAGCAAGAGGAAGAGCTCAAACAGTTGCTGCAAACGTATTACGTGACTGAACGAGCAAAAGCCAATGGGCACTTGTTGAATCAAGGTGTGGAAGAAGACCGCATGAGTCAATACTTCCAGCACTTAGCCAAAGCGCGTGCGGAAGTGATTGATGCAATCACCAAAACCACTCAAGAATTGGCACACAACAAAAACCAGCTTGAGCTAGAAAAAGAGCAAATCGAGACGTTACTCAAACAGCAATCTGAGAAACGTACGGCGCTGGCAAGTACACAATCCAAACGTAAGCAAACCCTGAATAAAATTCAGAGCAGTATCAAGAACGATAAACGCTACCTTGCTGAACTGCAGCGCAACGAAACACGCCTAAAAGCCGAGATCGCCAAAGCGGCTAAGCGTAATGCCGTGCCAATGGACGGACTGGGCAAACAGCGCGGTAAACTGCCATGGCCACTCAAAGGTCGTGTATTACACAACTTCGGTACTCGCCAAACCGGGCAAGTAAACTGGAAGGGCATGGTGCTTGCGGCCAATTATGGTCAACAAGTGAAAGCCGTTTATCCTGGTACTGTCGTATTTGCGGAGTATTTACGCGGTTATGGCTTAGTGGTATTGCTTGACCACGGCAAAGGTGACATGACGCTCTACGGCTACAACCAAGCGTTGACGAAAAAAGAAGGCGATCGCGTGACCGCTGGCGAAGTGATCGCTCTTGCGGGTGATACTGGCGGGCAAGATCGTGCATCACTCTACTTCGAAATTCGCCGCAACAGTGAAGCGCAAAACCCGAAATCTTGGTTGAAGCGCTGATTATCTGACTCATCGACTTATAATAAAAAAGGAGCCACTCGGCTCCTTTTTTGTATTCATATTTTGGCAAATGCTATGCGTAGTACGTTTCTACCGCATCAATAAAAGCACTTACATCATCTTTGCTTAATGTGTTGATGCCTGCCGCCGCTTCTCGGCCGCCACCAGTTGGAAACTGTCCACACACGGCAACGGCGCCTTGTTTGTTGTTCAACGGGGCACGTAGAGAGACCGTGTAAGTGCCATCTGCATTTTCGGTGAGTACTGCATGAGCAGAATCTGGGTTTTGATTTGCCAGCCAGTTGCCATACACACCGCTGATTCGACGTGATGCGGCCGTGTTTGGTAGCTCGAACAGCTTTAGCTTACCGCTCTCATGCGTGGCAGGCACTGCCAGAGCGGCATCCATATCTTGTAGGTAAGCAGACTGCAGTTGGTAGTAAGGCGAAGTTTTATCTTCAATTACATCAAATGGCGACGTGTACTTCAGCAAGGCTTGGTACAAACCCGCAGGATGGAAATGTAAGTCATCCACTTTCGAACCGTAACCGTTGTAATTAATCAAAGTGCCAAGCTCTTTAAGCTGCGCTTTCTGATCGTGTGACAATCCGACCTTGTCAGCCAATTCATCTGCTTTCGCGATCATGTTATCGCCATAAGCCGCCGTAATCGCCCATATGTGAAAACGTCCATTTAGCAATTGATCGACAATCAACGCCGTACACATGTTGGCATCGAGATCGATGTGCGCATCCAAGTTGCCATGCTGAGGAATATCACCCGCCTTATGGTGATCGGCGTAAAACACGTGCGCGCCTTGAGCCAATGCTTGCTCTAGGCCTACCATGTTCTTTTCCATCGAAATGTCTAACACCGTTAGCTCATCACCCGCTTGCACGTCTACTTTTTCCACCAGCTTGATATCGCGCTTTACACCAGTAATTAACTGAGCCTCGATAGGATCAGCCAAGCGTAATTGTAGAAGCGCAATGATGCCATCAGCATCGCCATTAAAAATGTCGTAATTCATGGAGCGATAGTTCCTTTATCGAGAGTCATATCCCAGAGAGGGCTGAACGGTATGAGGACTATTGTGCGTGGCATATTTGACAAGTCAACTCGAGCCACGACTCGAAAATGAGAGTGACTCTCGAAATATTAAGCAGTTTGACGTTTAACTGTGTAGATTGCTGACTGCATCTTCCAGTAACAGTAGCTGCTCTAACCCCTGCTCAGTTGCTAATGGCTTAACGACATTAAGCATCTGCAACATCCCTTGCTTCACCATTTGCTCAGTGATGCTGGTTTTCGAAGCCATTGCAGATTGATATGCCAACCAGCTACACGCAATCAAATGCAACGTACACACCAGTGACTTCAACTGCTGTTGATCAACATTAAGCAGCTTTAGCGATACAAACTCTTGCATGATCGCAATGAGGTTCGCTTGCAGCTTTTCTTGCACATCGATGTACTGCTCATGTAACTGCTCATCTCGTGACAAGATCTCAGGTAGATTCGCGTAGAAAAAGCGGTATTTCCACATTAGCGTAAAGATGGAGTCTAGGTAGCTCTTCAGCATAGTCAGGCTTTCTTGTGAGCCTTGAATAGGGGTAAATCTTTCTAAAAGTTCTGCTGAATAAAGCGCAAAGATCTCACGAACGATTTCTTGCTTATTACGGAAGTGGTAATACAGATTACCTGGGCTAATTTCGATGTGATCGGCAATGTGATTGGTGGTGATGTTGCGTTCACCATGTTGGTTGAACAACTCCAGTGCCGCGTAGACGATTTTGTCGCGCGTTTTCATTGTTATCGTGTTCCCTCTTCATTAACGAATCGAGTATAGCGACTTCACCAACCTAGGTCGATAGAGGCTCCAAATACGGTAACATAACAGACCAGTTAGAATACCCGTTGAGTTGGCGACAAGGTCTAACCAAGAAGTTTGTCTTCCGACATACCCTTGTAGCCATTCGATGGCAGCACTAAATAATAAGATACCAATCGCCACCGCCCAACGTTGACGCCAACGCCACACGCAAAAGCAACCTAAAAACGCAAATCCGCTGTACGCCATGGCGTGCTGCATTTTATCAAGATACGCAATGTTGCCCCAATCTTGCAACTCTCCCGAGCTCAACGATAAGTAAGCGATCAGTATTGCGTAGCTGAGAATGACCAAACGTGCAGCAGCCAAGTTCATTGAATATCCTATGCGATTGGGAATGGAAAAGCCGTCACTTGATCAATGTGGTCACAGCCGAGCGCTAGCATGATCAAACGATCGATGCCTAACGCAACACCCGCACAATCTGGCAACCCTGCCTCCAATGCGGAGATCAAATGATAGTCGATTGGCTGCGGTTTTAAACCCATGTCGAGACGCTTCGCGTTATCTTGTTCAAAACGCGCCAGTTGCTCTTTCGGGTTATCGAGTTCATGGAACCCATTTGCCAGCTCAATTCCCTTAAAATACACCTCAAAGCGATCCGCAACACGATGGTCTTGAGGATTGATTTTCGCAAGCGCCGCCTGTGATGCCGGGAAGTCGTACACGAAAGCAGGCACATCCTGACCAATTTTGTGTTCGACTCCCACGCTAAATAGCAATTGCAGTAACGTATCGCGATCTTCTTCAGGCTCTGCAATGTCACTCAAACCCAGCTTGCTTGCCGCTGTTTTCAGCTCCGTCATCGAGCCTTCTAGTGGGCACACACCCAACACATCAATGAAGGCTTGTTGATACGTCATGCGCTGCGCTGCGCCACACTTCAATACCAGTTGCAACAGATCATCCATTTCATCCATCAATTTATGATGGTCAAAGCCAACGCGATACCACTCCAACATCGTGAATTCTGGATTGTGGTAACGACCATTTTCTTCGTTACGAAATGCTTTGTTGATTTGATAAATACAACCGCTGCCAGCCGCCAGCAGGCGCTTCATGTGGAATTCAGGGCTGGTCATAAAGAACAGCTTGCTACCATCGGCGTAACCCGGGCCAACAAACTCGGTTTGGAAAGTATGCAAATGAATGTCGGTCACGGTTGCGTGACTCATGGCTGGCGTGTCGACTTCCATCACCTGTCGATCAGCGAAGAATTGGCGAATCGACGCGATTAACGTCGCACGTTGACGAAGTTGGTCAATGGAAGCAGTAGGTTGCCAGTTGGTTTGCATAACAAGTCTCTCAAACTTTAATTCAGCGAGGAAAGTCTCATTCTACATGCTTTTTACTCTTCAAGAAGAGAGGAATATCCCTTCTTCTTTTTACTAACGTGCTCGCCTATTTGAGGCAAGTATTACTCGTGCCGCAGCACAAAAAACACTCAGTTAAAATCCTATTATCCATGCGGTTAATGTCACGCAACACAGGTTTAACATCCCTAATGTTAATGCTTGAGGGCCAAAACCTCGATGCCGTGATAGCAGTCACATAACCTATAAATTCTATGCCCTTAAGTGCATTACCGAAGCAAAAACCCAATTACATCAATTTTTCTGCCATGTGGCTCATCTACACTAACCCTACTACTTTTGGGGAGTTCTTTTTAAAGAGCGCCTCGTAATGACAATAACAAGCGGATTTCCGCAATCACACACTGGAGGATAACTGTGCAAATTATCACCACAGATATCGCAGTCATCGGCGCAGGCGGCGCTGGTCTTCGTACTGCTATTGCAGCGGCTGAAGCAAACCCAGACTTAGAAGTCGCTCTGATTTCTAAAGTTTATCCAATGCGCTCCCACACGGTCGCTGCAGAGGGTGGCTCAGCAGCAGTTATCAAGGATGAAGATAGCTTAGACAACCACTTCAACGACACTGTTGGCGGTGGTGACTGGCTATGTGAACAGGACGTTGTTGAATACTTTGTAGAGAACGCGACTCGCGAAATGATCCAAATGGAGCAATGGGGTTGCCCATGGAGTCGTAAAGAGAACGGTGAAGTCAACGTACGCCGCTTTGGTGGTATGAAGGTTGAACGTACTTGGTTCGCTGCAGATAAAACTGGCTTCCACATGCTTCATACGCTATTCCAGACATCCATGAAGTACAGCAACATCAAACGCTTTGATGAATACTTTGTGGTGGATCTGCTTGTTGATGAAGGCGAAGTTCAAGGTTTGATTGCTATTCACATGTCTGAAGGCGAGCTTGTTACTATCAAAGCAAAATCTGTTGTTCTAGCAACAGGTGGCGCGGGCCGAGTTTACCACTGTAACACCAACGGCGGTATCGTAACGGGCGATGGTATGGCAATGGCTTACCGTCACGGCGTTCCTCTACGTGATATGGAATTCGTTCAATACCATCCAACCGGTCTTCCTGGCACAGGTATCCTGATGACGGAAGGTTGTCGTGGTGAAGGCGGTATCATCGTTAACAAGAACGGCTACCGTTACCTACAAGATTACGGCATGGGCCCTGAAACTCCAGTTGGCCAACCGAAGAACAAATACATGGAACTGGGTCCTCGTGACAAGGTTTCTCAAGCTTTCTGGCACGAACAACAGAAAGGCAACACCATCAAACACCCTCTTGGTGATGTGGTACACCTTGATCTTCGCCACCTAGGTGAAGAGTACCTACAAGAGCGTCTACCATTCATCTGTGAGCTAGCAAAAGCTTACGTGAACGTAGACCCTGCAAAAGAGCCAATTCCAATTCGTCCAACGGTTCACTACACCATGGGTGGTATCGAGACAAACGGCGGCTGTGAAACTCGCATTAAAGGTCTATTCGCGGTTGGTGAATGTGCGTCTGTTGGTCTTCACGGTGCAAACCGTCTAGGTTCTAACTCACTGGCTGAGTTCGTGGTATTTGGTCGCGTAGCGGGTGAAAACGCAGTGAAACGCGCTGAAGAATTCAAAGGTTGGAACGAGTCTGCAATCGATGCTCAAGTGAAAGCAGTTGAAGAGCGTATCGCCAAACTGATGAACCAAGAAGGTGATGAGAACTGGGCAAACATCCGTACTGAAATGGGTCATACCATGGAAGCGGGTTGTGGTATCTACCGTCAAGAAGATTTGATGCAAGAAACCATTAACAAGATCACCGAACTAAAAGAACGCTACAAACGCATCAGCATTAAAGACAAAGGCAAGGTGTTTAACACTGATCTTCTGTACGCAATTGAAGTGGGTTACGGCCTAGAAGTCGCAGAAGCGATGGTTCACTCTGCGATTCTACGTAAAGAGTCTCGCGGCGCGCACCAACGTCTGGACGACGGTTGTACAGAACGTGATGACGTGAACTTCCTAAAACACTCACTTGCTTTCTACAAACCAGATTCAGCGCCAAGTATCGATTACAGCAATGTGACTATCACTAAGTCACAACCAAAAGCTCGTCTATACGGTGAAGCAGCAGAAAAAGCCGCAGCTGAAGAGAAGAACGCAGAGGAGCAAGCATAATGTCAGCAAATCGCATTCAAAAAGTAGACATTCTGCGTTATGACCCAGAAAAAGATGCAGAACCATACAAGCAAACATTCGAAGTGCCATTCGATGAAACCATGTCTGTGCTTGACGCACTGGGCTACATTAAAGATCACCTAGACAAAGATCTGTCTTACCGTTGGTCTTGCCGTATGGCGATCTGTGGTTCTTGCGGCATCATGGTGAACAACGTACCGAAACTTGCTTGTAAGAGCTTCCTACGTGATTACCCAGACGGTGTGACTATCGAGCCTCTAGCGAACTTCCCAATCGAGAAAGACTTGATTGTTGATATGACGCCGTTCATCGAACGTCTTGAAGCAATCAAACCGTACATCATTGGTAACGACCGTAAACCAGAAGACGGTACGAACTTGCAAACGCCAGAGCAAATGGCGAAATACAAGCAGTTCGCTGGTTGTATCAACTGCGGTCTATGCTACGCGGCGTGTCCTCAGTTTGGTCTAAACCCTGAATTCATCGGTCCTGCGGCACTAACGCTAGCGCACCGCTACAACCTAGACAGCCGTGACAACGGTAAAGATGAGCGCATGAAGCTTATCAACGGTGAAAACGGTGCTTGGGGTTGTACGTTTGTTGGTTACTGTTCTGAAGTTTGTCCGAAGAACGTTGACCCAGCAGCGGCAGTAAACCAAGGCAAAGTGGAGTCTTCTATGGACTTCGTGATTGCTATGTTGAAACCTGATGGTTCACCAAAGAAAGTGGAGGCATAAGGATGAGCAATCGTAAACCTTACGTTCGTGAAGTAAAACGCACTTGGTGGAAGAACCATCCTTTCTACCGCTTCTACATGCTACGTGAAGCGACTGTGCTGCCTTTGGTCCTATTCACTCTGTTCCTAACTTTCGGTTTAGGTTGCTTGGTGAAAGGCCCTGAAGCATGGCAAGGTTGGTTGGATTTTATGGCAAACCCAATCGTAGTCGCAATCAACATCGTTGCACTACTAGGTAGCCTATTCCACGCTCAAACTTTCTTCAGCATGATGCCGCAAGTAATGCCAATTCGTTTGAAAGGCAAACTGGTGGACAAGAAAATCATCGTATTGACTCAGTGGGCCGCGGTTGCGTTCATCTCACTGATCGTTCTCATCGTGGTGTAAGGAGCTGAGCATGAAACCGAATTATAGTGTAAACACATCACCAAAACGTTCTGATGAGCCAATCTGGTGGGGTCTATTTGGTGCTGGCGGTACTTGGTTCGCGATGATCACGCCAATCACGGTATTGGTGCTAGGTATCTTGGTCCCACTAGGCGTGATTGATGCAGAAGCGATGAGCTACGAGCGTGTCTCCGAATTCGCAACCAGTATCATCGGTGCGCTATTCATCATTGGCACCCTAGCTCTACCAATGTGGCATGCGATGCACCGTGTACACCACGGCATGCACGACCTTAAATTCCACACTGGTGTGATAGGTAAAATTGCATGCTATGCATTTGCAGGCCTCATTACTGCACTAGCCGTTATCTTTATCTTCATGATTTAAGATACTGACTAAAAAAGAAAAAGCTGGCTCTATGCCAGCTTTTTTTATTGCTTTGGGTTACCCATGATCTTTTTGCTTTTTAAGCTTTTGACCACCCATGATCTTATTGCTGTATGACCTTCTTCGTTTGGTCCATAAGACCCAGGGCACCAAAGCCAGTAATCACATCTAGGTTTGTTTTCAAGCCCGTTTCTTCGCTACCACCAATGTAGTTTTGTGGCATCTGAACTTGGAAGTTTTGCAAGTTGTTGTACAACGAGTTCGCTACGTCTCGATTCAACTCTGCCAAATAAACTTCACGGTTTGCCCCTAACGCCGAGTACTTCGCTTTTAGGACCTCAGATTCTGCACGACCTTTCGCTAATATCGCTTTCGCTTCAAACTCAGCAGAAAGTGCGTTCGCCTTTTGAATGGCTAAGTTAGCCTCTGCGATAGCTAGCTCTTTCTCCTTCTCGACTTCAGCAAGTCGTTTGGTTTTTTCCACTTCAACGATTTCACGCTCTGCAATCTGACGTGCAACTTCCACTTCTTTTTGCTGAGCAATAATAGCGAGTTCTTTACCACGCTGAGCGTCTTGCACTTCACGTGTTCGTTGAATCTCTTTGCGTAACTGCTCGGTCTCCGCCTGTGCTTTCGACGTTTCTTGTTCCTGAATCGCGCGAATACGATCCGCCACTAAACGCTTTTTATCCGCCAATAGCTGATCTAACTGCTTTTCTGGCTGTGGATCACCAATGGTCACCTGCGTCACTTGAATACCGTATTGTTGTAACGGGTTGTCTTGACGAATTGGTTGCCCGGTTTTATCTACAACTGGCACCGTTTTCCAAACCAGTTGATTGGTGCGCTGTAGTTGGTTCGCATTGGCCTGATTCGCCCCAACAGGCGCAAGATCCAACTCTTCCACTTCAACCTGACGTCGCTCTGTTAGATAAATCCCCTCTCGCAACTGATCGCCAAGTTTCGATTTGAACTGGTTCAAACCACCTTGGAAAAACTCTTCACCCGTGTATTGGGTAGCAGTAATCACCGTCACGTTACGTGCGTTCTTTACAAGCAACGCATCAATCAAGTTACTATTGTTGCGGAACTCTTTGTGCATCTTCTTCACCGCTTCAGGGTCATTACTGAGCTTGAAGCGGAATGTTACGGGGATCTGACCAATGTAGGTGTCGGCAAATCGAACCTGAATCGCATCAAGACGTTGATAAAAATCTTCGCCCTTGCTGTTACCGAATGACACAGTGATCACTTGGTCATACTTGGTGATTTTGGACAGAAATGGCATACGAAAATGAATGCCAGGTTCAGTAAACACATCCAACTCACCAGTGATATTGTTCTGATGCACGTAGCTGTAACCTGCATCGGTCATCAGCACAGAGCTATTAATCGTTAAGCCTATTGCCAACAGCGGTACGCCAAACACCGCAGCTTTCAATCCTTTGTGTAGTAACTGACGTCTTTCTTCCACCTTTAAACCCCTTCCTAAGCCTCTGCTTTCCATTTTGTTCTCCTTTTTGGATTGTTACTGAGTTAAATCGATAAAAATCAGATTGCTATGCAACTCAACAACAAGAACTAATGTATCAAAATGTTACATTAAGGAATAATCGACAGATTCATGAAATAAATAAGATTTTTACGAATAATACAAAATCATCGAAAATTTGCGGAGGATATCGATTTTCTATGCAGGAACATTCAAGAGAGAATTACAGGCAATAAAAAAGGCCGCCGAAGCGACCTTTCAAACAATCAATCTAAAGTACTTACTTCACACGGCCTACGTATTCAGCCGTACGAGTATCAACGCGAATCACTTCACCAATTGAGATGAACAGAGGAACACGAACAACAGCGCCAGTTGATAGCGTAGCTGGTTTACCACCAGTACCTTGAGTATCACCTTTCAGGCCTGGATCTGTGTCTACCACTTCTAGCTCAACGAAGTTTGGTGGAGTAACAGTAATTGGGTTACCGTTCCAAAGAGTGATCATACAAGTGTTGTTTTCTACCAACCACTTAGCGTTGTCACCTACTGCTTTTGCGTCCGCTGCGATCTGTTCAAACGTTTCACTGTTCATAAAGTGGTAGAATTCGCCGTCTGAATATAGATAATCTAGGTCGATATCCATTACGTCTGCCACTTCACAAGTGTCACCAGACTTGAATGTTTTCTCTAGCACTTTACCAGAAAGAAGTTTACGAATTTTAACGCGGTTGAACGCTTGGCCTTTACCTGGTTTAACGTATTCGTTTTCCAGAATTACACAAGGCTCGTTATCAAGCATTAACTTAAGACCGCCTTTAAATTCATTGGTGCTAACTGTAGCCATTTTTTCCTCTTACATTCTTAGAGCTAAATTCAATGCCGCACATAATAACCCGAAAAGTCGAATCTGTTGAGCAAAACTGGCTCAAACAGTTGGCGAATGGGATCTCTGATCCTGCAAAATTGCTCGAAATACTGGAAATTGATCCTTCACCGTGGCAAGACGGGTTTGCCGCGCGCAAGCTGTTTGCACAGCGTGTACCGCAAAGTTTTGTCGATAGGATGGAGAAAGGCAACCCTAAAGACCCTCTTTTACGTCAGGTTTTACCATTAAGTGACGAATTTGAAGTACATCCGGGCTATTCCAACGATCCGTTAGAAGAGCAGGATAATGAAGTCCCTGGTCTGCTACACAAGTATCGCAACCGCGCCCTAATGATTGTCAAAGGTGGCTGCGCGGTAAATTGCCGTTACTGTTTTCGTCGTCACTTCCCTTATCAAGAAAATAAAAGCGGGAAACAAGCATGGACAAAGTGCTTAGAGTACATGGCGCAGCAACCAGAGTTGAACGAAGTCATCTTCTCAGGTGGTGACCCATTAATGGCAAAAGACGATGAAATTCATTGGCTTTTGGAACACATTGCTCACATACCTCACATCAAACGTCTGCGTATTCATAGCCGTTTACCTGTGGTGATTCCAGCTCGCGTCACTGATGAACTATGCCAACTGCTGCAAGCATCAAGGTTACAAATCATCCTCGTGACTCACATCAACCATGCCAACGAAATCAATGACGAATTTGCTGAACAGATGTTCAAGCTCAAAAGAGCAGGCGTTACGCTTCTAAACCAAGGCGTTCTGCTGAAAGGCGTGAATGATTCGGTAGAAGCTCAAGTGGCGTTAAGTGAGGCCTTATTTGACGTGGGTATCTTGCCCTATTACCTCCACGTTCTTGATAAAGTGCAAGGCGCAGCGCACTACTTTATTTCAGACGAAGAAGCAAAAGCTATTATGCGCGGACTCATCACACGTGTATCGGGTTATCTGGTACCAAAACTCACACGAGAAATTGGTGGCAGGCCAAGTAAAACGCCGTTGGATTTGCATTTAGAATAGGTCCTGACGCTCAATTAAATTTGTCGTCACGACCGTTCCTTTTTGTTCGCTTTGCACGGTAAGTCTATGCATACTCCGCTCTTTTGGAGGTCAAGATGCATACAGCACTCGAACAAATTTTCGATCTTGGCCCATTCAGCTGGCCTGCCCTACTATGCTGTGCCATTAATGGGCTAATGATCGGTATCGAACGCCAAACTCGTGGTAAACCTGTTGGCATTCGCACGGCAATTCTTATTATTTCAGGCACTTACCTGTTTATGTCGATGGCAGTATCGTTATCGCCAAATACACTCGATCAAGCACGCGTGCTTGGTCAGATTATTACTGGCGTCGGCTTCTTAGGTGCAGGGGTGATGATGACACTCGATGGAAAAATCCACGGCGTAACATCCGCAGCGGTTATTTGGGTACTGGCAGGATTAGGGTTGATGATCGGTTTGGGTTATTTAACGCAGTCGGTGGTCATTACCCTACTGGCTTTAACGGTGTTGCTGGGCGTGGATAAAGCAGAAAACCACATCAAAGCATTGCGCCGAGGGGTTCACCAAAGAATTCAACAACGCAAAACCTCATCCCGCTTAATTAAATAGTTAACGCGCCGATAACTCGCTTCCCCCCATCAGTAATTAAAAAGCCCTCGACGAATATCGAGGGCTTTCGGTATCTAAAGATTCTGACTTGCTCAGGGATTATTTAGCGAAGTTGATGAGTGGGAAACACTTGAAGAAACCGTTATCCGCACAGTTCAAAAGACCAATTTGTACGCCATCAATTTGATCGGTCATGTTGAAAAAACCAAACTGGAAGTTAGACTTTTTAGAGATACTCGCCAAGCCCACATCCGCCATGGTGTAGCCTTCAGAATAGTTCACCGCGCTCCAGTTCAAGCCTTTTACATTGTTCGTAATGTTGACAGCACCCAAGTTAACACCCGTCGTCTGACCTTGGTTCCAGTTAACTAAGCCTAAAGACGCGCCTTTCATTTCTTGATTTACTTTTGCTGCACCAAAAAACAGACCGAAGTTCACTCCTGTCGTACGATCCGTTTCTGACATACCAAGCAGTGAAAAGTCGACACCTTTAACCTCATTCACCTGTCCATGCAACACGGCTAAACGAACACCACCAACTGACGAGTTAGAAGGTGCGTTTGTGTTGTCGATAGTAGAGAACATCACAGGTGTACTGTCAGCAAGAGCAACTGGTGATGCGATAGCGGCTGCAACCGCCAATGACGTCATAAGCTTTTTCATTTTCATCTCCATGATGGGAAGCAACAATTTACAACATAGTGTAATGTTCAGATTTTGCGCTATCCACGTTCAAAAAGTGTTAGCGGTAGGTCAGATTTAACCATCTGACTCAAAAGAAAAAATTTTATCGCTTCTATTTTCATGTTTTTCCACTGACATTTCTTGAACTCGCCTCTCACAATCGAAGCCACACCAGAATGCTATATTTCTCGGATAACGCGCATAAAAAAGTCGAGGCAAATGCCTCGACTTTTAAAGGTTTGGTCGGTTATCTTTCCGCTATAAGGATTCCCTTAGAGCAAAGAGATAAGCTGGCTTACATCATGCCACCCATACCGCCCATGCCACCCATGCCGCCCATGTCAGGCATCGCTGGTGCGTCTTTTTGCGGTAGGTCAGTAACCATTGCTTCAGTCGTGATCATCAGACCCGCAACCGATGCTGCGAACTGTAGCGCAGAACGAGTTACTTTCGTTGGGTCTAGAATACCCATCTCTAGCATGTCGCCGTATTCGCCTGTTGCCGCGTTGTAACCGTAAGAGCCTTCACCCGCTTTCACGTTGTTCGCAACCACTGAGTCTTCCTCACCTGCGTTCTTCGTGATTTGACGGATTGGCGCTTCCATTGCACGTAGTGCAACGCGGATACCAACGTTTTGCTCTTCGTTGTCACCCGTTAGGTGAGCAATCTTAGATGCCGCGCGGATAAGTGCAACACCACCACCAGCAACAACACCTTCTTCAACCGCTGCACGAGTTGCGGCTAGCGCATCTTCTACACGGTCTTTCTTCTCTTTCATTTCAACTTCAGTTGCTGCACCAACTTTGATTACTGCAACACCGCCAGCCAGTTTCGCTACGCGCTCTTGTAGTTTCTCTTTGTCGTAATCTGAGGTTGCGTCTTCGATTTGTTGACGAATTTGAGCTACGCGACCAGAGATCATCTCTTCTTCACCGATACCATCGATGATAGTCGTGTTTTCTTTCGTGATAGAAACACGCTTCGCTTGACCTAGATCTTCTAGTGCTACTTTTTCAAGCTCTAGACCGATTTCTTCAGAAATCACAGTGCCGCCTGTTAGGATAGCGATGTCTTGTAGCATTGCTTTACGACGGTCACCGAAGCCAGGTGCTTTCACCGCTGCAACTTTCACGATGCCACGCATGTTGTTGACAACCAATGTTGCTAGCGCTTCGCCTTCTACATCTTCTGCGATGATAAGCAGTGGACGAGACGCTTTCGCTACAGCTTCTAGCGTTGGAAGAAGTTCACGAATGTTTGAGATCTTCTTATCAACTAGCAAGATGAATGGGTTTTCTAGATCAACACTGCCTGACTCTTGGTTGTTGATGAAGTAAGGAGATAGGTAACCGCGGTCGAACTGCATACCTTCAACTACGTCTAGCTCATCTTGTAGCGCCTGACCTTCTTCAACAGTGATAACGCCATCACGGCCCACACGCTCCATTGCTTCAGCAATGATGTTACCTACGCTTGCGTCTGAGTTTGCAGAGATAGTACCAACCTGTGCGATCGCTTTCGTGTCGTTACATTCAACAGAAAGCTCTTTTAGTTGCTCTACTGCTGCAGCTACTGCTTTGTCGATACCACGCTTAAGGTCCATTGGGTTCATACCCGCTGCGACTGCTTTTAGACCTTCGTTTACGATAGATTGTGCTAGTACTGTTGCTGTTGTTGTACCGTCACCTGCCGCGTCGTTTGCTTTAGACGCAACTTCTTTAACCATTTGTGCGCCCATGTTCTGGAATTTATCTTCCAGTTCAATTTCACGCGCTACTGATACACCATCTTTCGTGATAGTCGGTGCACCAAAAGATTTGTCTAGAACGACATTACGTCCTTTAGGACCCAGTGTTACTTTTACTGCGTCAGCCAGAACGTTTACACCTTCTAGCATTTTAACTCGTGCGTCATTACCAAATTTAACGTCTTTAGCAGCCATCTTTGATTTCCTTTCTAAAATTCTTTGTGTGTAATTTCGTAATTGAATCTGAGCAAAAAATTACTCAATGATTGCTATTATTCAACGATCGCCATGATGTCGTTTTCAGACATGACAAGCACTTCTTTACCGTCGATTTTTTCAGTTTTTGTACCGTAACCTTCAGCGAAGATAACAGTATCACCAACTTTAACGTCCAGCGGCAGTACTGTGCCGTTTTCTAGGATGCGGCCTTTACCCACAGCTAGAACAACACCGCGAGTTGATTTTTCTGCAGCAGAACCAGTGAGAACGATGCCACCAGCAGACTTAGATTCAACTTCTTTACGTTCAACGATAACTCGGTCATGTAATGGACGAATGTTCATCGGTCGTCTCTCCTGAAAATTTCCATGTTTATTTGATAATTGTCCTTAGGGACTGTAGCCCCAGACACGTGATCCCTATATAAGGGGTCGAAGCAGCGATCCCAAGGGGGTGGCACAAAATTTTTGTGACTTAGTTAAAATAACGAACAACTAAGCAACGGTTTGCGTTCGAAATGCTCACTCGCCCAGCATCTCGCTTTCTTGTATCCTTGCAGTTTGCTCACCACATAGTTGTCATACATGCAGGAAAATAACAAGCTGGAACCCCAAGCGACCGATAAGCATGGTTTGTTGACCGCACCCATTCCTGAAACGCTGCGGAAAATGACCGTCCCCATGACCATGGGCATGATCGCGATTTTGATGTTTAACTTGGTGGACACGTTTTTTATCTCGTTGCTTGGTACTCAAGCGCTAGCGGCGATCAGCTATACCTTCCCTGTAACCTTTGCGGTTAACTGCATCACGATGGGAATAGGGATGGGTCTATCGACCAATATTGGTCGCTTACTTGGACAAGGTCACGCCCCACAAGCCGCTCGGTTTACCACTCACGGTTTGTTGTTAGCGGTGTTACTCGTGGCTATCGCCTCTTCGATTGGCTTTGCCACTATTGCACCACTGTTCCGCTTTCTTGGCGCAGCCGACGACCTAATTCCACTCATCGAAGAGTACATGCAGGTGTGGTATCTCACCATTCCATTGTTGGTGATCCCAATGGCGGGCAATAGCGCGATACGAGCATCTGGGGATACAAAAACACCTGCCAAAATCATGATGTTGGCGGGCTTGATTAACGGCATGCTCGATCCACTACTGATCTTCGGACTTGGCCCATTCCCCGAGCTTGGCATCCAAGGGGCGGCAATAGCCAGTGCTTTTAGCTGGTTAGGTGCACTATGTGGCTCATTCTATGTGCTAGTTAAACGCGAAAAGTTGCTCGCTCAACCCCAATGGTCCTTGCTGAAACAAGATTGGCAGCAAACGTTAAAAATCGGCACTCCTGCCGCACTGTCGAACGCGATGAATCCACTGTCGGGCGCAATTTTGATGATGCTCTTATCCAGCCACGGTACGGCAGCGGTTGCGGCTTACGGTGCGGCGCAGCGTATTGAGTCTATTTTGATCCTAGTCTTGATGTCTCTGACCTCAGCACTCACGCCATTCATGGCACAAAACTTAGGGGCGAAAAACCCTCAACGTGCCTTTTCCGGCTTATTTATCAGCATGCGTTTTGCGGTCGTGTTCCAAGGGTTTATCTTCTTGATGATGGTGCCATTGAGTATTCCTCTAGCGGCGTTATTCTCGCAGGAAGAAGCGGTAAAAAATCTGCTGTGGCATTACCTGCTTGTGGTGCCGTTCAGTTATGGTTTTCAAGGCATTGTGATGATGTTAATCAGTGGTTTGAATGCGATGCACAAACCATTACGAGCATTCCAATGGAGCTTTATGCGTCTGTTCGTGTTTACCCTGCCATCAGCATGGATCGGAAGCCAAATTTACAGTATTGAAGGCTTGTTTATAGGTATCGCAGTGGGGAATACGTTAGGTGGCCTACTTGGCTATATGTTTGCACTGCGCGAACGTAAATTGACGCTCATTGAACAGAGCAGCGCTTCGTAAGATTTTGTCCGATGCGTCAGCTTCCTTTTGCTGATACTCAAATACAAAAAAACCGCGGAAAGCCGCGGTTTTTCTTTATCTATTTCAAACTTGCTTAGAACAGTTCTTCAGCAACTTTGTATAGATCGTTGCGTACTGGACGCTTCATGTTTTCGATCGCGTCGATGATGTCGTGGTGAACAAGTTGCTCTTTCACGATACCTACACAGCGACCGCCATGACCTTCAAGCAGTAGGTGAACAGCGTAGTTACCCATGCGAGATGCTAGAACGCGGTCAAATGCCGTTGGACGACCACCACGTTGGATGTGACCAAGTACTGTTGCACGAGTTTCACGACCTGTCGCCGCTTCGATGTCACGAGCCAGTTCATTGGCATCCATCATTAGCTCAGTCAACGCGATGATTGCGTGTTTCTTACCTTTTGCGATGCCGTCTTGGATGTTGCTGATCAGCTTGTCTTTGTCTAGACCAGTTTCTGGAGTGATGATGTACTCACAACCACCCGCGATTGCAGACATCAGAGTTAGGTCACCACAGTGACGACCCATGATTTCTACAATTGAAATACGTTGGTGAGATGAAGAAGTATCACGTAGACGGTCGATCGCATCGATAACTGTGTTTAGTGCACTTAGGTAGCCCACTGTGTAGTCAGTACCAGCGATATCGTTGTCGATTGTGCCTGGTAGACCGATACATGGGTAACCCATTTCAGTCAGTTTCTTCGCACCCATGTACGAACCGTCACCACCGATCACGACTAGTGCATCGATACCATGCTTTTTCAGGTTCTCAATCGCTTTTTCACGCACTTCCACTTCTTTAAATTCAGGGAAACGTGCAGAACCTAGGAACGTACCACCTTTGTTGATCACATCTGAAACGCTAGAACGATCTAGCTTCTCGATGCGGCCTTCGTATAGGCCTAGGTAGCCGTCGTACACACCGAATACTTCCAATCCCTCGGATAGTGCTGTACGTACTACGCCGCGTATCGCCGCGTTCATACCAGGTGCGTCACCGCCACTTGTTAAAACACCGATCTTCTTAATCATGCTCACCCTCGATCTTTGGCAATCAATTATTTAATTTTCTTTTAGGCCCCTTGTTACCAAGCAACCTGCATAATCCAGAACTGTGCGTTATGTTACATTTCCTCTACAGGATTACCAATGAAAACGCACTTTTTTATGTAACTTTTCTACTTATGTAAGAGTATTACAGTTTCTCTATGAAACTTTGTTGATTCACATCAGGATCACGAATCTTAATAAGTATTGATGGAAAGATAGTCAATAAGTGCCTGTTTGTCGTCAGGCACTTATTGATTTTTCGAGCCCTACCAATCTTGCGCTTTTTGCTCTTTCTCTGGCCCAAAAACGACAGACAATGGATCTTGATGGATCAAAACATCCGCATCAGGAAACAAAGCTAAAAGGTTTTCCTCAACTTTATCGGCAATATAGTGCGCTTCGATTAAACGTAAGTTATCGTCTAGCTCCAAGTGCAACTGAATAAAGCGTGTCGGCCCTGACATACGGGTACGCAGTTGATGAACCCCAAGAACCCCTTTCACATTCAAACATTCATTGCGGATTTGCTCCAATTCGGAATCCGGCAGCTTTCGGTCTAATAACGTCTGAATCGCTTCGCTGACCATTTTGAAGGCGCTGTAAAGAATGAAGACACCAATGCCAATCGCAAACACCGCATCCGCTTGCGTCACGCCAAAGTAGCTGAGTCCCAGAGCCACCATGATCGCAGCGTTCATATACAAATCAGTCTGATAATGCAGAGAATCCGCCGCGATTGCTTGGCTCCCTGTCACGCGTACCACATGTTTTTGGAACATCACCAAGCCAAGTGTGACCACAATCGCAAACAGCGATACATAAACACCGAGCTCCGGCGCATGCAGTGCGTGTGGACGGAAAAATCGGTCAATCCCGTTCAGGATCAAAAATACCGCCGACCCCGAAATAAACATAGCCTGAGCTAAGGCCGCTAAAGACTCAGCTTTACCATGCCCAAACGTATGTTCGCGGTCTGCTGGTTGTAAGGCATAACGGACAACAACGAGATTTACCACCGACGCGGCGATATCCAACATTGAGTCGATAAGTGATGCCAATAGGCTAACTGAGCCGGTTACCCACCACGTGATGACTTTTACAATCAAGAGAAGAGTCGCCACAATAGTTGCAGTCCAAGCTGCGGTCGTCACTAAACGTGCATATTGCTGTTTCATAATCAAAGAGTTAACTCAAACCATACGTTGAGTATATTGAATGCCCATGAAATAACCAGATCAAAAAAGAGGCAACCAATGGCTGCCTCTTTATATAACATCAATTCATGACTTAATTATTGCGGTATTTTTCCATTCGCTTATGCATTCTGTCGCCACACTCTTGCATGCGTTCATTTTGCAACTTCACAAACTCTGCTTTTTGTTCTGGCGTTAATACGCTCAGCATTTGGTGCTTTCTTTCTAGCATTTGCACACGGTGCTCAGTTTGGCGCTCAACCATTTCTTTTGCTAATGCGGTCGCTTGCGCTTCATCAAAACTATCCGCTAGTAAGAGTGACTGCATTTTTGCGTGGTGTGCTTGTCGCTCAGCCATACGAGCTTCGCGATTTTCAGAATATTTGCCTTTCATCTGTGCGCGGTTTGCTTCACGGAAAGACTTAAGCTGATCTTTTTGAGCATCCGTCAAATTCAAATCACGCATAATGCCGCGGTCCATTCCCATGCCACATTCATCACGCGGGCCTTGATGATGGTTTTTTCCACCGTAAGCGAATGCGCTTGCTGCGCCGAGAGTAAGAGGTAGAACAACAGCAGCTAACACAAGTTTTTTTGCAGATTTCATAATTTGATTCCTTACACAGGTGAGTGATTCTTCTGAGCTGTTCTCACAGCGCTTGAGTATAGAATACGACCCACTAGGTAAAGCGACGTATAGGGAGCGTAAAGAATCGTAAAGAGTGATTTTTACCCTCTTCGCAGCACATCATTCCAATGTAATATTAAGCTATCGGTAACTTACTATAGGTGCCCCCATGGCAAACATTCTTTTAATTGATGACGATATCGAGCTAACCAGCTTATTAAAAGAAGTACTCAGTTTCGAAGGATTTGACGTCAGCGAAGCAAATGATGGCGAAGCAGGCTTAGCTGCGGTCAATGATAAGATTGATTTGATTTTGTTGGATGTCATGATGCCGAAGCTAAATGGCATGGAAACCCTTAAACGCTTGCGTGAAAACTGGGAAACCCCTGTCTTGATGCTGACCGCTAAAGGGGAAGAAATTGACCGCGTGATCGGCTTAGAGCTAGGCGCGGATGATTATTTACCGAAACCTTTTAGTGACCGTGAACTGTTAGCACGTATCCGTGCGATCTTACGCCGTACCAGCAGCACACAGAAAAACACCAAAAACAGCGATTGCATTGAGTATCAAGAGCTCCGTCTTTACCCAGGTAAACAAGAAGCATACTGCGATCAACAGTTGCTCGATCTCACAGCAACCGAGTTTGCTCTGTTGACCCACTTTGTGCAAAACCCAGGACAAGTGCTAACTAAAGAAACATTGAGCTTAGATGTGCTTGGTAAACGACTCGCCGCTTTTGATCGCGCGATCGATATGCATGTTTCGAACTTACGTAAAAAATTACCAGATCAGAGCAATGGCAAGCCGCGAATCAAAACCCTGCGTGGTCGTGGCTACATGCTGCTTGAGGAGGATTAATGCGCCTATCACGCATCAAACTGCCAAACATCAATAGCTTGTATGGACGCATCTTTGCCATTTTTTGGTTCACTATGTTATTGGTGTTGATAGCTGTGCTATCACTGCCACATTTGGACCCTCGCAAAGCTCGCGACATTCCAAAAGAGCACTATAAACGTATGGTAGAAACGCGTGACGCAATCCAACAAAAATACAGCCAGCAAACTGATTTAGGACGAATACTATTTCGTATCGAGGGTAACCGTCACGGTAAGCATGACCCTCGTCCGCGCGTATTTTTTTCTGACTACAGCGGTAATGTTCTTACGACAGAAAAACGCAGTAACTTCCAATTGCGTGCCATGCAAAACTTTGTCACCAGTATCGAAGATTACAACCAGCCAAAGCAGAAACTGTATGGTCGATACATGATTGCAGGTCCAATCCCAATTACTTTGGCTGGCTCCGATATCTTGATGTATGTAGGCTTCAAGTGGAATGAGCCACCACCACTACTCTTGCGTCTGTTTGATCACCCATTCCAGCTGTTGCTCGCGGTCATGCTGGTTAGTACACCCTTGCTGTTATGGCTTGCTTGGGCACTAAGTCAGCCAGCGCGGCGTCTTGAAGCCGCCGCTCAACGTGTCGCGAAAGGCGAATTTGTCACAGACCCAAATTTAGAAAAAGGCACGGCAGAGTTTCGTCAGGCTGGCAGCAGCTTCAACCAGATGGTCGAGGCGGTCAATCAGATGATTTCAGGACAACAACGCCTGCTATCCGACATCTCTCACGAGTTACGCTCACCTTTAACTCGCCTGCGCATGGCGAGCGCATTAGCGACGCGTAAGCAGGGTGAAAGCCCAGAACTGACTCGTATCGATATCGAAGCGCAGCGCTTGGAACAGATGATCAGCGAATTGCTTGAACTGTCTCGCATGCAGGCGAACAGCCATATGACTCGCGAAACGCAGCCACTAGAAAGTTTGTGGGAAGAGATCATAAAAGATGCGCAGTTTGAAGCTGAGCAAATGGGCAAGCACCTACACTATTCTGAACTGCCAAAACGAAGTATCTCCGGCAATCCTAAATTGCTGATGAGTGCGGTGGAAAACATCGTTCGTAACGCCATTTATTACGGGAAAGATGAGGTGCAAATCGACATCAAGGCCGATGATGATACGCTGCATATCACGGTTGATGACAATGGCGAGGGCGTTCCAGAAGAAGAATTAGCCGCGATTTTTCGCCCGTTTTATCGCGTTTCGACTGCCCGCGATCGCCACTCCGGCGGCACGGGTCTCGGCCTAACCATTACCGAAAGTGCCATCCGCCAGCACAGTGGAACGATCGTCGCCAGTCGAAGTCCGTTAGGCGGATTGCGTATGAGTATCACCTTACCTATCAATCGTTAACTTCAAGCCGATGAGCTAACAGTAAGCCACACCCTATTTCTAGAGTGAGAGATTCACGGCTTCATCTTCACTTTAGAAATTGGATGGGAACGCCTTCGAATACCCTTACAAAGATCAAAGTTGATAATAATTATCGTTAGCATTAAAGTAAATTTTCCAATTAAGGAGGATTTACTATGTCACATACATTTCCCGCTCTGCCTTACCCGTACGATTCACTAGAGCCGTACATCGACGCGAAAACCATGGAAGTGCACTACAGCAAACATCACAAGACTTATTTCGATAAGTTCGTAAGTGCCGTTGAAGGGAGCGAGCTCGAAACTCAGTCGCTAGACGAGATCTTTGACAATATCTCTAAGCTCAGCCCTACAGTGCGTAATAATGGCGGCGGCTACTACAACCACATCATTTATTGGAATTGCATGTCTCCAAACGGTGGCGGTGAGCCTCAAGGCGCACTTGCTCAGGCAATTAACGATAAATTTGGTAGCTTTGCGCAATTTAAAGAAGCGTTTGCCCAAGCCGCGATTAATACCTTTGGTTCTGGCTTTGCATGGTTGATCGTAAAAGATGGTGAGATTCACATTACGTCCACCAGCAATCAAGACAACCCTCTGATGGACGTAGTGGATGTACGCGGCGAACCAATCCTCGCATTAGACGTGTGGGAGCACGCGTATTACATCAGCTACCAAAACCGTCGCCCAGAATACATTGACGCATGGTGGAACGTCGTCAACTGGCGAGCGGTTGAAGAAAATTACGCTCACGCTCTATTATAAAGAGCATCGATACTTACGGTATTAGCGTCCGCGCTAATGACTGCTTTCATACCCAGGTCAATCTTGCTGAATCTCGCATATCTTGCTGACTTGGGTATATACTGCCCCTCTATTTGACCAACTCTATTTCAATACCATGTTTGATATCGCTTTATACGAACCAGAAATCGCGCCGAACACCGGCAACATCATTCGACTTTGTGCCAACTGCGGTGCAAACCTTCACTTAATTGAACCTCTGGGTTTCGATCTTGAAGAGAAGAAAGTCCGCCGCGCTGGTTTGGATTACCATGATTTAGCTCGCGTAACGCGTCATAAGAACTATCAAGCATTCTTAGAATATTTAGAGAAAGAGAAACAAGGTAACTACCGATTGTTTGCCTGCACCACCAAAACCACAGGTCACCACGTTGATGCACAATACCAAGCAGGTGACGTATTGATGTTTGGTCCAGAAACTCGTGGCTTGCCTGCTGAAATCATCGATAGTTTGCCAATGGAGCAGCGTATCCGCATTCCAATGATGCCAGATGCGCGCAGCCTAAACCTTTCGAACGCCGTTGCGATCATTGCTTTTGAAGCATGGCGTCAAATGGGGTTTGAAGGCGCGTTGTAAGCACCACGATTTTCAGACACAAAAAAGGGCGCTCGTGCGCCCTTTTGTTTTCTTTACTCTCTGACTCAATCAGTTGAGCTTGTTGCGATCATCATCGTCTTTACGCTCGTATTCCCCTTCAAAGGTATTGCCATCGTCTGACTGGGAATCAAATGGGTCACGGCGGAACGGGTCTTGCTCAAATGGCCCTTGGTTAGAGAAACCACCTTGGAAGCCACCACCATGCATGGTTTTCACCACCATTTTACTCATCAAGTATTTGGCAATCGCGGCGCGTGGCGCAGGAAGCAACACCAGCATACCAAGAGCATCGGTCATAAAGCCCGGTGTTAACAGCAGCACGCCAGCCACCGCTAGCATTACGCCTTCAAAAATTTGCTGGGCTGGAATTTCACCTTGTTCCAGACGCCCCTGCACAGACATCAGAGTTTGGATGCCTTGGCTGCGCACCAACGATGCACCGACAAATGCCGTGATTAATACTAATGCGATAGTCGGCCACAAACCTAAAAAGCCGCCCACCTGAATAAATAAGCCGATTTCAATGATCGGGACAAAAATAAATGCCAATAATAAGATAGGAAACACACGCCCTCCTTTGTTTAATTCAGTGTAATGGTAAAAGCGGACTAAGCTCAAACGAATCGTTGTAAAAAAGCGTGTTCATACTGGTCTCTTCCTACTCAGAAAAAGTGGTAGTGGAGTGTTTCATTCAATTGCATACCGATTTTTTCGTGCTTTTAAAGTGCTAATTTCGAACTCTAAAAACCCATGTTTGTCGAGGAAAATCGAGTACCCATAAAGGGTTATTAATAACCCGTTCATACTTTGCAAATTATTGACTCATGAAAAACGAAAAAGGTGATCTAGTTACTATTTTTATGCGCTAGGTGCAGTATCATGTGCCACATAAGTCAGGACGGATTTTCCAGCCAAAAATTCTGATGAATGGATTCTAGATTGCAGAAATGGCTAATAAATAACTTTATTATCAGAATTATCATCTAAGGATCCTGCTATGGCTACCCTATCTGATGCTCCAAAAACAGCAAACCCAGCCACTCGTATTGAAGAAGATCTATTAGGTCAACGTCATGTCCCTGCAGATGCGTACTACGGTATTCATACGCTACGTGCGATCGAGAACTTCAACATCTCTAATATGACCATCTCTGACGTACCAGAATTTGTACGCGGTATGGTAATGACCAAAAAAGCAGCGGCGTTGGCAAACAAAGAACTTGGTGCGATTCCAAAAGACGTTGCAAACTACATCATCGAAGCGTGTGATTTGATCCTAGAAACTGGCAAGTGCATGGATCAGTTCCCATCAGACGTATTCCAAGGTGGTGCGGGCACTTCCGTGAACATGAACACAAACGAAGTGATCGCAAACGTTGCGCTTGAGCTAATGGGTAAAGAGAAAGGTCAATACGAATTTGTTAACCCAAATGACCACGTAAACAAGAGCCAATCAACCAACTGTGCGTACCCAACAGGTTTCCGTATCGCGGTTTACAACAGCGTACACAAACTAATGGAAGCAATTGAGTACCTAAAAGGCGCATTCGAACTTAAAGCAATTGAGTTTAAAGATGTACTGAAAATGGGTCGTACTCAGCTACAAGACGCGGTACCAATGACTGTAGGTCAAGAGTTCCACGCTTGGGCAGTAACACTAAACGAAGAGATTCGTGCTCTAGATTACACCTCTAAACTACTCCTAGAAATCAACCTAGGCGCAACCGCAATCGGTACAGGTCTAAATACACCGACTGGCTACCAAGCGCTTGCAGTAAAACACCTAGCGGAAGTAACAGGTCTTGACGTTGTTGCGGCAGAAGACCTTATCGAAGCGACTTCTGACTGTGGCGCATACGTAATGACGCACAGTGCACTAAAACGTCTAGCGGTGAAACTATCGAAGATCTGTAACGACCTTCGTCTACTTTCTTCTGGCCCACGCGCTGGTCTAAATGAATTGAACCTACCTGAAATGCAAGCAGGTTCTTCAATCATGCCAGCAAAAGTAAACCCAGTTATCCCAGAAGTAGTAAACCAAGTTTGCTTTAAAGTTCTAGGTAACGACAACACGGTTTCTTTCGCAGCAGAAGGCGGTCAGCTACAGCTAAACGTAATGGAACCAGTTATCGCACAAAGCATGTTTGAGTCTATCTCTCTACTACACAATGCGTGTGTGAACCTACGTGATAAATGTATCGACGGCATCACAGTCAATAAAGAGACTTGTGAAAACTACGTTTACAACTCAATCGGTATCGTCACTTACCTAAACCCATACATCGGCCACCACGAAGGTGACATCGTAGGTAAGATTTGTGCGGAAACCGGTAAGAGTGTTCGCGAAGTTGTGCTAGAGCGCGGCCTGCTAACCGCAGAAGAGCTTGATGAAATCTTGTCAGTAGAAAACTTCATGCATCCAACTTACAAAGCGAAACGCTACGAGTAATAACTAATTCGAAGGGGGCCACTCAGGCCCCTTTTTTAGGCTCTCATACGGTTAACCACATTTTTTATATGCTTTTATTGCCATTAGGCCACTGGGTTCTAATTCTCTGAGCATTTACTCCTGTTCCTGAGTGTTCAAAAAATCAGAATCAATAAAAAACTAAAGAGGTATCAATATGGTCATGGTCGAACTCTTCGTGGTTCTGCTCTTCATCTATTTGGGGGCTAGAATCGGCGGTATCGGCATTGGTTTTGCTGGTGGTGCTGGGGTCATTGCGTTGTCTTTGATCTTAGGTGTGCCAACAAGCCAAGCTTACATCCCAGTTGACGTAATTTTGATCATCATGTCTGTCATCACGGCTATCGCAGCAATGCAAGTGGCAGGTGGTTTAGACTGGATGGTGCAAGTTGCTGAAAACTTTTTGCGCAAGCATCCTGAGCGCATCACCTTTTATGCGCCTATCGTAACTTACCTAATGACGCTGATGGCCGGTACTGGCCACACGGCATTCTCTACGTTGCCAGTGATTGCAGAAGTCGCGAAAGGCCAAGGCGTGCGTCCTTCTCGTCCACTGTCTATCGCAGTAGTGGCATCGCAAATCGCGATCACTGCATCACCAATCTCAGCGGCTGTTGTCGCGTTTGCGGCAATGCTGCACCCATTTGGCGTTGACTACCTAACACTACTAGCAATCTGTATCCCAACGACGTTCATCGCGTGCATGATCGGTGCGTTCGTGGCGAACTTCATGGGCTGTGAGCTAAAAGACGATGCTGAATACCAAGAGCGTCTAGAAAAAGGCTTAATCAAGCTAAATACAGAAGCAAAACGCGAAATCCTACCAACAGCGAAGAAAGCGACGTTCATCTTCCTAGGCGCAATCGCATTCGTAGTGTGTTACGCAGCAGCAATTTCTGGCTCTGTTGGCCTTATCGAGAACCCTGCTCTAGGTCGTAACGAAGCTATCATGACGGTAATGCTAGCAGCCGCGGCAGCTATCGTAATGAGCTGTAAAATCGACGCTGGCAAAATTCCAGCCGCAGCAACATTCCGCTCTGGTATGACAGCGTGTGTGTGTGTTCTTGGTGTGGCATGGTTAGGTTCTACGTTCGTTAACGCGCACGTTGACGGCATCAAAGAAGTCGCTGGAGCACTACTAGCAGACTACCCATGGATGCTAGCGCTTGTTCTATTCTTCGCGTCTATGCTGCTTTACTCGCAAGGTGCAACCACGGTTGCGCTGATGCCAGCAGCACTTGCTATCGGTGTGGCACCACTTACCGCAGTTGCATCTTTCGCAGCAGTAAGTGCGCTATTCGTACTGCCAACTTACCCAACGCTTCTAGCAGCGGTTGAGATGGACGACACGGGTTCAACGCGTATCGGTAAGTACGTATTCAACCACCCATTCTTTGTACCTGGTGTGGTAACCATTGCTTCTGCGGTAGCACTTGGCTTCGCATTCGGTGGTCTACTGATCTAGTAGAAACAGAGTCTTACTCGGGGAGCTTCGGCTCCCTTTTTTATTGCCTGTTGTCTTGATTTATGCTCAATAAATCTTCATTTTCATGAAACTTATTGACTCGCCTCCGGGTCTGATTGAGTTACACTAACGGCAATTATCTAAGATGAATTGACTCTTTTATGCGCGCATTACTTTCCGTTTTACTCTTAGGGCTCATTACCTTTTCCACTCCGTCTTTAGCTTTATTTGGCAAAGACCAGTTTACCAATAGCCAGAACAACAGTTTTGGTAGCAGCAGCGACAGCTTTGTTCCGGTCGATCAGGCATTTCCGTTTAATTTCTACCAGCAAGACGACAAATTGATGCTCGATTGGCAGGTACGCGATGGTTATTACCTGTATCAAGAGCGTTTATCTGTGTCTGGTGAGAACATCTCACTGGGCGAACTGCAAATGGAAAACGGCACGCCACATAAAGATGAATTCTTTGGTGATGTGCATATCTATACCACACCACTATTTGTCAATATCCCAATGAGTAATTGGCAAGAGGGCGCACGTGTCATTGTGCAATATCAAGGCTGTGCGAAAGCGGGCTTCTGCTACCCACCAGAAACGCGTGAGATTCCAATCAGCGCGTTTTCTTCATCCAATTCCGACACCGTAGCACCGACTGCCAAGGCACCGACGACAGAAAAAGCACAGCCAGCAACAAAACCAACCACCACTTCAGTACCAGTCAGTGAGCAAGATAGCTTAGCCGCGAATCTAGCCGACAAGTGGTGGACGCCGTTGTTGTTTTTGGCACTTGGTGTGGGTCTAGCATTTACCCCTTGTGTACTGCCGATGTACCCAATTTTGACCAGCATCGTGCTTGGCAGTGGCAAGCTGAGCCAACGTCGTGCGCTTGGTTTGTCATTTGTTTACGTACAAGGCATGGCGCTGACTTACACGCTGCTCGGCCTTGTAGTGGCGTCTGCGGGCATGCAGTTCCAAGCGGCGATGCAACACCCTTATGTGCTGATTGGTTTGAGTGTACTGTTCATCGCATTAGCTATGTCGATGTTTGGTCTGTACTCATTGCAGTTACCAAGCAGCGTGCAAACGTGGCTGAATAACTTAAGTAACAAGCAGCAAGGTGGTAGCAGTGCTGGCGTGTTTGCAATGGGGGCAATATCTGGCTTGGTTTGTTCTCCGTGTACTACCGCCCCACTCTCTGGTGCGCTGCTTTACGTCGCACAAAGTGGCGACTTACTCACTGGTGGAGTCGCCCTTTACGCGCTGGCGATGGGCATGGGGATTCCGTTGATCCTTGTGGCGGTATTTGGCAACAAGTTGCTACCAAAAGCCGGCGGTTGGATGGACCGCGTGAAAACGCTGTTCGGCTTTATTCTGCTTGCTGCGCCTATCTTCTTGTTGGAACGCATCATGCCAGAAATGTGGTCAACAATTCTGTGGTCAACACTGGGCATCGCTGCCTTTGGTTGGCTGTATCATGTGAAAAACAGCTTGGAGTTTGGTGGCTGGAAACAAAGCGCCGTTGGCATCATCGCCGTATTGGGTTTGCTCGCGTCAGCACAGCCAGTATTAAATTACTGGTTTGGTAATAACGCAACGCAAGCTCAACAAACTTCCGTAAGCTTTACACGCATTGCCAATGTTGCAGAGTTGGAAGAACAACTAGCGCTAGCCAAAGCAGCTGGCAAACCTGTGATGCTCGACTTCTACGCCGATTGGTGTGTGGCGTGTAAAGAGTTTGAGAAGTACACCTTCCATGATCCAAGCGTCGAAGCCAAGCTAAAAGACTTTGTTCTTCTGCAAGCTGATGTAACCAAGAACCAAGTGCAAGATATTGAGTTACTCAAACACATGAACGTGCTTGGCTTGCCAACCATCGAGTTCTGGGATGCGAATGGCGAACACATTTCAAACGCGCGTTTAACCGGCTTTATGCAAGCCGAGCCTTTCTTAGAGCACATCCAACAATTCTGATCATCAGATATTCAAACGCCAGTGATGACCACTGGCGTTTTTTATTACCCAGATTTGAATGAGAAAATTGCGCTTATATGCAATTTTCCTAATAAAAGTCGATTTGGTTCAGACTTTTAGCGAATAAATATTGTCCACTATCTCAAAGCTGGACAATAATAAATTTAACGAAATAGTCAAAAGTGTTTAACGTCATGGATTCGACCTACACCATCATCATTGCAGATGATCACCCACTCTTCCGTAATGCCTTGTTTCAATCTATCCACATGGCAATCAGTGGGGCAAATTTGCTTGAAGCGGACTCACTCGACGCACTACTGGCTTTGTTAGAGCGAGAAGAAGAGCCAGATTTGGTGCTATTGGATCTCAAAATGCCAGGAGCAAATGGTATGTCTGGCTTGATTCACTTGCGAGCAGAACACCCAGACTTACCAATCGTCGTCGTCTCGGCTAGTGAAGAGCCAGCGATCGTGACACAAGTGAAAAGCCATGGTGCGTTTGGTTTTATTCCTAAATCGAGCGACATGCGCGAATTGGTGAATGCGCTCAATCAAGTGCTCAATGGCGACCCGTATTTTCCTGAAGGGCTGATCACCAATAACGCGGCATGTAATGACTTAGCGGAGAAGATTGCCGCGCTAACGCCGCAGCAATATAAGGTGTTGGGGATGTTGTCAGATGGCTTACTGAACAAACAAATCGCCTACGAATTGAATGTTTCAGAAGCCACCATCAAAGCGCACATGACGGCGATTTTCCGCAAGCTCGGCGTAAAAAACCGCACACAAGCCGTCATCATGCTAACGGAGATGAACGACTAGGTTCACTCCTCGTCAGCGAGCAGGCTTTGCTCGCTTGGCAAACGGATACCTACTTTGGTGACTTGTTGGTCAACGACATCGGCAATGATCCATTGCAAGCCTTGCCACTCGAATTGGTCCCCTAACACTGGTGTAGTCCCCAGTTGTTCTTCTACAAGGTTTCTTAAGCTTTTATCGAGTGACTCATCGCCCAAGTTCAGGCCATACATCATCGCAATATCGGCAAGGTTCACTTCAATATCTAGGAAGAAATCACCAAAGAATCGTGCCAATGACGCTTTCTCAGGCGCTTCACTGAATAGCAAGCTCAGAGCATCCAAATCCTTTTCTTGCGCCAACACACACAAGGTATCGTCTTCTTCGAGGCGCGTACTACCTGACGGATGCAATAACGCTTTATTGCGAAATACTGCGGCGATGCGCGTTCCATCCGGCATCGAAAGACTACGCAATGGTTCACCAATACACCATTTATCCGCTTTAAGCTTATAGATAAACAGTTCCCACTCACTAGTTGGGTAAATCTCCACACCAGTGCGTGAAATTGGCTCAGGTTTAGAAGGCAGCTCTACCTTCGCCAGAGACATCGCTTTAGTCAATGTGCCACCTTGTACAATCAAAGAGACCATTACCACGAAAAACGCCAAATTGAAGTACAACTGCGCATCTGGCAATCCTGCCATCATTGGAAATACCGCCAGAATAATTGGGACAGCACCGCGCAAGCCCACCCAAGAAACAAACCACTTTTCACGTGGTGTGAAACTCTTGAATGGCAGTAAACCGATCCAAACCGAGATTGGACGGGCAAATAAAATCATCCCAAAGGCCAACGCCAAACCAGGCAACGCAATAGAAAGCAAGTTGGAAGGCGTAACCAATAAACCAAGCACGAGGAACATACCGATTTGAGCTAGCCACGTCATGCCATCTAGAACATGAAGAATGGAATGGCGGCTACGTGTTGGACGATTACCTAACAGTAAACCAACCAGATAAATTGACAGAATACCGCTGCCACCTAATGCATTAGATAAAGCGAAAATCAGCAAGCCACCACTGACGGTTAAAATCGAATATAAGCCATCCGGCAGTTGATTACGATTGATGACCTTCCACAAAATCCAGCCACCAGCAAAACCGAGTAAAGCACCAATACCAAACTGCTTAAGAAAACTGAGCGCCAAAAAGCCCACACTCAAATCTGCATCTGGGTTCGCTAAAATAGCAATCAGAGTAACAGTCAGAAACACCGCCATAGGGTCATTGGTGCCAGATTCAATTTCCAGCGTTGAGCCAACACGTTCGTTAAGACTACGACCTTTGAGTAGAGAAAAAACCGCGGCGGCATCAGTGGAGCCGACAATCGCACCAACTAATATACCTTGCAGCAAGTCTAAGTCGAATAACCACGTTGCCATCAGCCCGGTCAAAATAGTGGTGATTGCAACCCCAAACGTTGCTAAAGACACCGAAGGCCATAACGCCACCCTAAAGCTGGCAACCCGTGTTCTCATACCACCATCAAGCAAAATGATGGCTAATGCGAGGTTACTGACCAAGTAAGCGATCGAAAAATTATCAAATAAAATACCGCCTAAACCGTCTTCCCCCGCCAGCATTCCAACGGCTAAAAATACCAAAAGAATTGGGATTCCCAACTTAGAGGAAACTGGGCTTAAAAGAACGCTAAGTGCGATTAACAACGCACCTATAAGAAAAAAACTGTTAATGGTGTCTGCGTCCATTCTCACCCTCCCTTAATGAAAAACGATATGCTTGTGATGAGCTAAGGCGACTTCGTTAATAAGTTAATGCCTTAATCTGCCTCCTCCTTAAACCGTCCCAAAGCGCGAGGTTGTACGAGAATGACTCAGTTATATTACTTTATTGTGCGCTAAAACGGTGATTTGGTACGAAAACTTTATGTAAATAAATTACTTGTGAAGTTTTCACGCCAGTTTTTTCGCTGATTGATAAAAAGAAGAACGCAGAATGTTTCTGTTAAGGATCGCTAAAATCAATGAAGAAAAAATTAATCACGTCTCTTATTCGTGCTTTTTATCATTTCTCTCCTTAGACCTTTGGCTAATTTAACAGCTTTTTAACATTAACAAATAACCCTAACTCTTCTCTAAGCGCCCATATCACGGGAGTTTTTTATTTTTCATACCCCGACTAAAGTTGAAAAGAGTTCTTGCCAACACCTTGCTAATGTACATGTTGAAACATTTTTTTAACAACAATACCAATCGTAAGGAGACGGCAATGGCATTTGAAAGCGAAGAAAGAGCCAAAGCCTATTGGGACAAAAACGTGAAGCTCATGATTGGCCTTATGGTCATCTGGTTCGTAGTGTCTTTCGGCTGCGGCATTTTATTTGTCGACGTACTTAATCAATTTCAATTAGGTGGATACAAACTTGGTTTCTGGTTTGCTCAGCAAGGCTCCATCTACACCTTCCTAGGTATTATTTTCTATTACGCATGGAAGATGCGCCAAATCGATCGTGAATTCGGCGTAGATGAGTAAGGAGTAACTCAGATGGATTTGAAAACTATTACCTACCTGGTTGTTGGTGCAACCTTCGTCCTCTACATCGGTATTGCGATCTGGGCGCGTGCGGGGTCAACCAAAGAGTTCTATGTGGCAGGTGGCGGGGTCAACCCAATCGCTAACGGTATGGCAACCGCTGCTGACTGGATGTCGGCGGCATCGTTCATCTCAATGGCGGGTCTGATTGCCTTTATGGGTTACGGCGGCTCCGTATTCCTAATGGGTTGGACGGGTGGTTACGTACTGCTTGCACTGTTACTCGCCCCTTATCTACGTAAGTTTGGTAAGTTTACGGTGCCAGAGTTTGTTGGTGAACGCTTCTACTCGAACACGGCACGTATCGTGGCGGTTATCTGTCTTATCATCGCATCGGTCACTTATGTTATCGGCCAGATGAAAGGCGTTGGCGTTGCCTTCGGTCGCTTCCTAGAAGTTGATTACTCAACAGGCCTACTGATTGGTATGTGTATCGTATTCATGTACGCCGTACTTGGCGGCATGAAAGGCATCACATACACGCAGATTGCTCAATATTGCGTACTCATTCTTGCTTACACTATCCCTGCAATCTTTATCTCTCTGCAACTTACAGGTAACCCGCTACCTCAGATTGGCCTCGGGAGTACCATTCAAGGCACCGATGTTTATCTGCTCGATAGGCTCGACCAAGTGGTGACCGAACTAGGCTTTAGTGAGTACACTACGCAGGTTCGCGGTAGCACACTAAACATGTTCGTTTACACCATGTCATTGATGATCGGTACTGCGGGTCTACCACACGTTATCATCCGTTTCTTTACGGTACCTAAGGTACGTGATGCGCGTACTTCTGCAGGCTGGGCACTTGTGTTCATCGCTATTCTATACACAACAGCGCCAGCAGTTTCAGCAATGGCTCGTCTAAACCTAATGGATACCGTTAACCCTGCGCCTGGTCAGCACCTTGCGTATGATGAGCGCCCTGATTGGTTCAAAAACTGGGAAACAACAGGTCTATTAGGCTTTGATGATAAGAATGGCGATGGCCTGATCGAGTACACCTCAAACCCTGACACCAATGAATTGCGAGTTGACCGTGACATCATGGTACTAGCAAACCCAGAAATCGCTAAGCTACCAAACTGGGTCATTGCACTCGTAGCCGCTGGTGGTCTCGCTGCAGCACTATCCACAGCAGCGGGTCTGTTGCTTGCTATTTCGTCGGCGATTTCCCATGACTTAATTAAAGGGGTTATAAATCCGAACATATCCGAGAAGAAGGAGCTGCTTGCCAGCCGAATCTCGATGGCGGTAGCAATCGCAGCCGCAGGCTATCTCGGATTGAATCCTCCAGGCTTTGCAGCTGGTACGGTGGCGCTCGCCTTTGGTCTTGCTGCATCATCCATCTTCCCTGCGTTGATGATGGGTATCTTCAGCAAAGGCATCAATAAAGAAGGCGCAATCGCCGGTATGATTGCCGGTATCAGTATCACACTGTTCTACGTATTCCAGCACAAAGGCATCCTATTCGTTGCTGACTGGAAATATCTAGAAAGCTGGGGAACCAACTGGTTCCTAGGTATTGAGCCAAACGCGTTTGGTGCTATCGGCGCCCTATTTAACTTCATCGTGGCATTCGCGGTATCGAAAGTTACAGCGGAAACACCTCAAGAAGTTAAAGATCTTGTTGAACACGTTCGTGTCCCTGTTGGTGCAGGCGATGCCGTGGATCACTAAAATATAACGCAAGCCACAAAAGCCCCACTTGGGGCTTTTTTATTCACCTAACTTATTCTAATAATTAGATTCCCTGAGCCGTAGCAAGGAAGCACACGAATGGCATTGGTTATATGTTCGGGGAACGCCGCAGAAACAATCGTTTAGAACAAGGCAAAGATTGCAGCAAGCTAATTGCTCTACCTTCAAAATCATTAACGAAGTTATTAGTGATTTTAGCCAGTAAAAATGAACAGATAATTGATGGAATTAGTATTTTATGTTCAAAAACAAGCACTTTATTCTCGCACTGCTGATTGCGCCGATTCTTTCTTTGATCGCCTACTTCGGCACCGATATGGCACTCAGCGAGAAACCCCACGCGGCACAAGAAGGGGAAACTTACAAACTCGCGAGTAAGTCTAACTGTCGTTACACCAGTGGACTGTGTGACATGGAAAATGGCGACTTTAAAGTGAAGTTTCGCTCAGAACAGCTCACGAAAAATGGCTTAGAATTGTCACTCAATGCCGCCTATCCACTCGAAGGGGTCAAAGTTTCGATCGTTAATGACGAAGAGAAAAATGCTCAGCCGATTGATATGAAGCCCGCCGATCAGGCTGGAAAAAGTTGGTACATTACCTTACCAAGACCAGCATCCGCAGAAAGTTGGTTAAGAGTCGTCATTCAATCTGGAGGCACACTTTATTACGGCGAAACACAAACCGCGTTTGTGAAGTACGAAACCTTATTTACAGAGTAATGGCCACAGATAAAGACACCGATATCCAAAACGTCGATACCTCATTGTCACCTCAGGACTAAATAATTCCCTCTCTGCCGACGCTTTTACGTCGGCTTTTGTTTCCGTAAGTCTTTCTTCAACAACCTCTTACTCTAAAAAGGGTTGCCAACCCACCACTTAATTGATAATAATTATCATTACATTAAACGAGAGGTGGTTATGGACAACAAACGGGACATCTTCAACGCATTTTTTAAAGCACAAGATAGATTCCTTCTCGCCGCACCACACGGCTTTGAGCCAGACGTAATTCATGACTATATTCATTGGGGAATGGTGTTGTCTTCCTGCTATGAACACGGTGCCGATGAAGAAAATCTATTGTTGTGTGAGCTGTTTTTGCGTCAGGTTTATTTCCATCTACTAGACGCAATTCAAGACTCCACTCGCAGTCGCATCTTCCGTCGTGTCTGTCTCGATTCTATCCATACGCCATTATTCTGTCTCAAACGCTATTACTATCAGTTTGAACAAGGCGACGTGAAATTTCTCGCATTACAACAACAATTACGCCTGATTCAAATCTCACTCGATTAACCAAAAGGATCCCTACCATGAGCACCGAATTCCGCATAGAAACTGACAGTATGGGCGAAGTGAAAGTCCCAGCAGATGCACTCTACCAAGCCCAAACTCAGCGCGCCGTCGATAACTTCTCATTCAGTCAATATAAGATGCCATCTGGCTTCATCCAAGCGTTGGCACACATCAAGCAGACTGCGGCACTCACCAACGCACAATTGGGGCTGCTTGAAGGTGATATCGCTAATGCGATTGCTGACGCAGCTCAGGCGATTATCGAGGGCAATCATATTGAGCAATTTCCAATTGACGTATTTCAAACCGGATCAGGCACCAGCTCAAATATGAATGCGAATGAAGTGATTGCAACACTGGCCTCCCAGCATCTAGGCGGTACCGTCAGTCCTAATGATCACGTCAACATGGGACAAAGCAGCAACGATGTGGTGCCAACCGCAATTCAAGTTAGCGCAGCATTAGCCATTGAAAAACAGCTCTTCCCGGCCCTGTCACACCTCATCCAAACACTAGAGTTTAAGCAACAAGCATTGAAAGATGTTGTAAAAACCGGTCGCACCCACTTAATGGACGCGATGCCAATTACCTTTGCTCAAGAGCTTGGCGGTTGGCAGTTCCAAATCGAGCACGTAAAACAAGCGATTGAACAAGCACTTCCTGCGGTAAAAGCCTTAGCCCAAGGTGGTACAGCGGTTGGCACGGGGATCAATGCCGATCCACGCTTTGCAGACTTATTCGCTAGCAACCTAACCCAGTCAACTCGTATTCAGTTCACGGCCAGTGATAACTTCTTTTTCAATTTAAGCAGTCAAGATGCGATCGTCGCTCTGTCGGGACAGCTCAAAACAGCAGCAGTTGCGATCATGAAGATCGCAAACGATCTTCGTTGGATGAATTCAGGCCCATTGGCTGGTTTAGGTGAGATTGAATTACAAGGCTTGCAACCGGGTTCTTCCATCATGCCTGGCAAAGTAAACCCTGTGATCCCAGAAGCCGCAGCTATGGCCTCAGCGCAAGTCATTGGTAATGACACCACGATTACCGTCGCGGGCCAAGCTGGTAACTTCCAACTAAACGTCATGCTACCTGTCATTGCTCATAATATATTGGAGAGCATCGAGTTGCTCGCTAACAGCGCAACCGCTTTATCCGATAAGGCCATTGCAACATTCGAAGTTCGTCAAGATAACTTGGATGTAGCGCTCGCCAAAAACCCAATTTTGGTCACGGCCCTCAACCCGGTCATTGGCTACCTGAAAGCGGCAGAAATCGCGAAGAAAGCCTATAAGCAGGGTCGTGCGATTATTGATGTCGCAGAAGAAGAAACCGATTTAGATAGAGCCACGCTAGAACGATTGCTTAATCCCGCAAAACTCACCCAAGGTGGTGTTGCGGAATAAGCGGCAAACTCAGCCTACAAACCAAAATAAGATTACAAACACAGAGACCTCCATTCGGAGGTCTCTTTTATAGCAACGCTAAAACACTCTAAATCTATGCGACGCGGTTGAGCACCGAACGCAATTTAAGCGGCTTAACTGGCTTCGCAATAAAGCTGAACCCATTTGCCTTGATGCCATCAAGCATATCATCGGTGCGATCTGCACTAATGATGACGCCTTCAAAGCTGTGGCCTAATCTCAGGCGGCATTGCTGTAGCACTTCTAAACCAGTACGACCATCATCAAGTCGGTAATCGGAAAAAATCACGTCCGGAATCCAACCATCCTCGAGAGCTTGTAGACTTTCTACCAAATCGGTCGCCACTCGCGTATCGCAGCCCCATCGAGACAGTAAGTTTTCCATGCCGACTAGAATGTCAGGCTCATTATCGACACATAGAATTCTTAGATGACCAAGTTCAGATTGGTTACTTGTCGTGACTTGAACTGGGGGCGGCTGCACATGATCGGCTTTATCAAGCGTGATGGAAAAGACACTGCCTTTACCAACCCAAGAACGCATCGAAATTTCATGCCCGAGCACTTGAGCAATTCCCTTGGAAATCGCCAAACCAAGCCCGAGACCTTGGTCGGAACGAACTTGAGTTCCGCGATTAAACTCTTCAAAGATCTCTTGCTGCTTCTCTTCTTCAATACCTACACCGTTGTCCCACACATCAATACGCACTCGCCCTTTTACCCGGCGAACACCAAGCGCCACTTTGCCATTCGGGTTATAACGAAACGCATTGGTCAGGAAGTTTTGCACCACACGGCGCAGCAGTTTGGGATCCGATTTCACCATGAGTGAGGATGGAATCATGGTGAATGCTATACCTTGTTGCTTGGCTAATGCGCTGAACTCCGCATTCAAATTCGACAACACATCGTTTAACGCAAAACCGTGCACATTGACTTCCAGCTTGCCCGACTCCAAGCGCGAAATATCCAGCAAATCTCCTATCAGGTCTTCGGCCGCCTCTAAAGCACTCTCAATGTGAGCCGACAGCTTTTTAGCTTCGCTGTCTTTGGCTACTTCCGATAGTGAAGAGGCGAATAGACGCGCCGCGTTGAGTGGCTGCATCAAGTCATGGCTTACTGCCGCCAAGAACCGTGATTTGGACTTCGATTCCAAATCGGAGCGCTGCGTCGCTTCCACCAGCTGCTTGTTAAGTTGTTCTAATTCTCGAGTCCGCAGACGTACCCTTTCTTCCAATGTCTCGTTGGCGTCTTTCAGTGCTTGCTCTGCATCACGGAATACGGTGATGTCGGTAAAGCTCATCACAAAGCCACCACCTGGCATTGGGTTACCTTGTACCTCAATCACGCGACCATCGGGACGAACCCGAGAAGAGGTGTGCCGAGTCCCTTGCTCAAGGTGATAAACACGGCGACGGACGTGGTCATCAGGGTCACCAGGGCCACACAACCCTTGCTCTGCATTGTGCCGAATCACATCCGCAATCGGTCGACCTACTTGAATCAGGCCTGGCGGAAATTCAAAGAGTTCTAAGTAGCGTTGGTTCCACGCTACCAAGCGTAGTTGCTTATCGACCACCGCAATACCTTGGCCGATATGTTCAATCGCCCCTTGAAGTAGGCCTCGGCTAAAATCGTACAGTTCAGAGGCTTCATCGACGATAGTCGCCACCTCTTCAAGCTGCATGTTTCTTCCCTGCAGGGCAGAAGTAAGTACTAACTTAGCAGAAGAAGCACCGAATACCCCGGCTAATACACGTTCGGTATGTCGAATCAGAGAAGATGGCGCTTGCTGATTCGGCATTAGCTCTTCTCGTTGCTGGCTCCAATACGCTTGAAAAGCCGCTTTTACTCGCGTTCGCCCAACAAACCTAGACGCTAACATTTCTAGTTCCGCAACCGTAACACGACTCTGGTACAGGCTCATGTTTTCGCTTTCAGGCAGTGGCGTACCAACGAATGACGCCGATTGTAAGCGCTCACTTAGGCTTGGTCGTGTAGTCATAGAAACCACGACAAAACACACTGCATTGGCGACCACGCTGAGGATCATCCCCCAATCTGAAATCGCAATGTCAAAGCCAGCCAATACCTCTGGTGGGGTGATCAACCAAATCAAAAAGTTGTTACTGGCATTCCCGGCAAGCATGTCCGTTTGGCTCATTAACGTAATCAGCCAAATGGTAAAGCCTACCGCCAAGCCAACATACACACCTTTCTTATTCCCTTGACGCCAGTACATACCGCCCACCAGCGCAGGCGCGAATTGCGTGATCGCCGCAAATGAGAGAAAGCCGATCGCTGAGAGTGAGTGAATGGTATCTAACGCTTGATAAAAACCCCAAGCGCCAATTAGTAGGACTAAAATCAGACCACGGCGGATCCGCAGTAATAATTCAGAGAAGTGATGATGGTTACGCTGCGTCAATCGCATGCGACGCAACAGTAGTGGCATAACCAAGTCGTTCGATACCATGATCGCTAAGGCAATCGTCGACACGATAACCATGCCACTGGCCGCCGAAGTGCCGCCTAAAAATGCAAGCAAAGCGATTTCACTCGCCCCTACCGACATCGGCACACTGATCACATAAGTATCAGGCGAAGCACCACTCAACAAACCTTGCCCTACCCACGCAATAGGTAAAACAAAAATCCCCATCAAGATCAGATAAATGGGAAACAACCAACGAGCAACATGCAAATCTTGCGCGCGTTCGTTCTCCACCACCATCGTATGGAATTGTCGTGGAAGACAAACAATCGCCAGCATCGTGAGTACGGTATGAATCAATATGGTAGGGATGTTTGGTGACTGATACGTCTGTGCGGCAACATCAACTAAGCTCAAATTCTCGGTGTTCATCGCCAACCAAACAATGAATACACCGACTACTAAAAACGCCAACAGTTTGATAATCGATTCGAAGGCAATCGCCATCATCATCCCACGATGGTGTTCCGTGTTATCAATGTGCCGGGTACCAAATAGCATGGTAAAAATTGCCAGTGCGACCACGACAAACCACGACACGCTATCGTTTTGATAACCAAAATCGGTAGCCAGTTCTGGGGCAATGATTTCTAGCCCCATGGTGATACCACGCAACTGCAAAGCGATGTACGGCAAAATTCCCGCAACCGCAATGAGTGTAACAACTACGGCCAAACCTTGAGATTTGCCGTAACGAGCTCCGATAAAATCAGCAATCGACGTGATGTGTTCCCGTTTAGCAATCAAAATAAGCCGAGCTAAAACGCGCCATCCGATGGTAAACACTAAAATGGGGGCAATATAGATGGGCAAGAAAGACCAAGGGTTACTGCTGGCCTGCCCGACCGTGCCGTAGAAGGTCCACGATGTACAGTACACCGCAATGGAAAGGCTATAAATCCACGGCCGCCAGCGTGCTAACCACCTTTTCTGAATGTCGCCGTACCACGCGATGATAAATAAGGCTCCCAAATACGCCAAAGAAACGGGAACCACCAGCCATCCTTGCATCCGATATCCTTTCTTGCCTGTCTTGCCGTTTTAAAGCAAGAGAATAAAAAAACCTCTCCATTAGGGAGAGGTTTCATTTAACACTGCTTTCACAACGGAGACAAAGCTTAGTTTTTAACCTTTGTCACAGAAGTCTAATTCTGTGTTTCCAGTGACTTGTCTGATACATCGACCACATGATGTGGCTCTTGTGGTTCGAGCTTGATGAACAATGCCAATAACCCCATCGCGGCCATGCCCCAGAACACAAGTGGTCCCCAGTGCTCATAACCCCAACCGCTCAACACGGTCATCAGTGCGATGAATGCGCCTAGAGGAATCGCGTTATACAATGCTTGCAGCGCCACTATCTTATTCTCTTCCGAGTTTTGGATATATTGAATCGCAGCAATGTGTGCCGTTGCGAATGTCACGCCATGCAATAATTGAACAATCACCAAAGCAACAATCGACGTTGTCGATGCCGTAATGCCCCAACGCATCATCACACCAACGGCAGCAACAACAAATAACGCGCGCATTGACCAACCGACAAATAAACGCTTGCTCAGCGCAAACACTGCCACTTCGGCTGCAACACCCAAGCTCCACAGATAGCCAATCACATCTTCCGAATGACCTGCGGCTTTCCAGTGAATAGCGCTAAAACCGTAGTAAGCCGCATGACTGCCCTGAATTAATGACACCAACACTAAGAATTTAAGTATCGGCTTGTCAGTCAAAAGAGCACTCAGTTTTGGACGCTCCGCGCTTTGCCCACCAAGCGTAACGGGCATCGGGTTAGTCATACGCATTGAAAATAGCAACGAAACTAATACCCCGGCCATCGCCGTGTACAAGATCATATCAGAGCCAAATTCAGCCACCAGATAACCCACGGCCGTCGAACCCGCGATAAAGGCGATCGAGCCCCATAAGCGCGTACGGCCATAATCGAGCATTTTCAGACGAGCGTAGTAGTTTGCCATCGCATCCGATAATGGAACAATCGGTCCACAACAGAGGTTAAATAGCACCGTCGCTAACGCCATTAACCAAAAACTGCCACCTGTAAAAAAGTGAAATCCAACAAAAAGGAGGGCAGCGAAACTCAACCAACGTAAAGCAGGCATAAGGTGTTCAACTTTGTGCACTCGTGGGGTGATCACGATATTGGCGACACAACGTGTCGCAAGACCTAACCCAACTAGCAAACCGATGTCGGTCGAAGAGACACCTTGCTCCTTAAACCAAAGTGACCAAAATGGCAGATATACGCCATACGCAAAGAAGAATCCGAGAAAGTACTGGGAAATCCAGCCATACGGAGAAGGTTTCAACATTACTAATATCCTAAAACGGGAACATCAACGTTCGAACCGGGAATTATGGATCGCTATGCGTATTATAAAAAGGGAAGAATAGGCAACTTATCGTTTCCTCGATGGAATACTAACTTTGCGACATTGGCCATCTTAAAGCGAAATCATCGTGATTTAGACCAAAGTCGTCTGGCTTCCGGTAGGAAATTTGTCAGACTTAGAGAGTGTTCCTTCCATCATTGGGTGTTCTCATGCCTGACAAATTTAACATGCAATCTCCACCGTTCGACCGCTTAACCGAAGCACAACAGACACGACTGCGCTCGTCTCTGGACGTTGCCTACTATCGAGCTCGAGATGTAATTTTATCTTGCGGACAGAAGAATCCTCACTTGCATATTCTGATCAAAGGCGCGGTAGAAGAGCGCTCCCAAGATCAGCAGGAAGTGTTCGCGCATTATGCCAACGACGATATGTTTGATGTGCGCTCGTTACTTGAAGACAACGTACGTCATCAATACATCGCACTTGAAGACACGCTCTCCTATCTGCTACCGAAAGACGTCTTTCTGGCGCTTTACAACGAGAATGGTCAGTTTGCGGCCTATTTCGATAACAATTTATCAAAGCGACAAGAACTCATCGAAGCCGCTCACCAACAACAAAACTTGGCAGAGTTTATCCTCACCAAAGTTGACCGCAGCATTTATCACCCACCGATGATCCTTGAGCCAAATACGCCGATTAACGAGGTGACGCACACCCTAAAAGCAAATGGGATCGATGCAGCACTTGTCAAACTCAATGATGACGATCCGCGATTAGAAAAATGGCCCTCGTCTCATCCATACGCCATCGTGACGCGAACCAACATGCTGCACTCCGTGATGTTAGATGGCAGCGCACTCAATACCCCTGTTGGTGATATCGCCACCTTTCCTGTCTATCACGTTGATGATGGTGATTTTTTATTCAACGCCATGATCACCATGACCCGAAATCGAATGAAACGTCTCATGGTATGTGATGGCAACCAAGCCGTCGGCATGCTGGATATGACCCAAATTCTCAGCGCGTTCTCCACCCACTCTCACGTGTTAACGCTCAGTATTGCCAGAGCAAGCAGTGTGGAAGAGCTCGCATTAGCCTCAAACCGCCAACGTCAATTGGTCGAGAGCTTATTGAGAAACGGCATCCGCACTCGCTTTATCATGGAGCTGATTTCCGCCGTGAACGAGCAAATTATCGAAAAAGCGTTCGAGTTAGTGGTTCCACCAGCCTTGCACGATCATTGCTGCTTAATCGTGCTCGGCTCAGAAGGTCGAGGAGAACAAATTCTCAAGACAGACCAAGACAATGCTCTAATTATTCAAGATGGTTTGGAATGGCCTCATTGCGAACAAGTGATGCAATCCTTCACGCACACTCTACAACAGCTCGGCTACCCACTCTGCCCGGGTAAAGTCATGGTCAACAACCCGAAATGGGTCAAAACGCAGCAAGAGTGGATAAACACCTTAGACCGCTGGATAGCCAAAGCCGAACCACAACAAATCATGGACTTAGCCATTTTCAGTGACGCCCATGCTGTTGCGGGGAATCGCGAGCTGCTGGCTCCAATCGCGGCCCACCTTCGCGACACAATGAAAGATCGCATGTTGATACTGTCTGATTTTACTCGCCCTGCCTTGCAGTTTTCTGTGCCCCTAACTCTGTTTGGCAACGTAAAAAGTGCTAAGGACGGATTAGATATTAAACGCGGAGGTATTTTCCCAATTGTGCACGGCATTCGCACCTTGTCTTTGGAATATGCCATTGAGGAGAAGAACACGTTTGAGCGCATTGAAGCACTGAGAAATAAGCGCATCTTAGAGCCTGATACGGCAGATAACCTCAACGAAGCACTGAAATTGTTCTTTAAGGTTCGCCTTAATCAACAACTCAAAAAGCAAGAAGCATTAAATAACATTGATATTAAACAACTGGATAGAACCGAGCGTGATTTACTTCGCCACAGCTTACATGTCGTGAAAAAATTTAAGCAATTTTTAGGCTTCCACTATCAAATTCGTGATTAACCATGATTTTCATAAATCATACAGAGGCGTAAGCAATGAACTGGTTACAACGCAAATACTGGCACTACAAACTGAAAGGCTCTCCTTATCAGTCGCTTTTTTGCACGCCCGATAAAACAGAATACGTTTCTCTCGACTGCGAAACCACCAGCCTTGATCCAAATCGTGCCGAGTTGGTGACCATTGCGGCCACGAAGATCATCGACAACCGCATCATCACTAGCCAGCCATTTGAAGTCCGCTTACGCGCGCCGCAATCGCTCGATTCTGGCTCAGTCAAAATTCATCGAATTCGCCACCAAGACTTAGTCGACGGGATTAGCGAAAAAGAGGCGCTGCTCGAGCTACTCGACTTTATCGGCAACCGACCACTTGTCGGCTATCACATTCGTTACGATAAAAAGATCTTAGATCTTGCTTGTCTGAGGCAACTTGGCTTTCCACTTCCTAACCCGCTCATCGAGGTCAGTCAGATTTATCACGACAAGCTGGAAAGACATTTGCCGAATGCCTATTTCGACTTAAGTCTGGATGCGATTTGTAAACACCTCGAACTTCCTATCCAAGATAAACACGACGCTTTACAAGATGCGATTTCTGCCGCTTTGGTCTTTGTTCGCTTAACGAAAGGCGATTTGCCCAACCTAACCGCGCCGTATACATAAAAATCAGTTGACCTAGCTCCCAGAAATACTTTTGTTTCAGCGATTTCACGGCGCTTCCTTCACTCTCATCCTAAAGTCTAATTGTGGAAATACGCGCAGTGACTGACAGTTATAAGCACAACGTCGTCATTACCACGACCAAGTTATTTAGAACCAAAAAACAGCCCTACAAAAACATATTCAAAATCTTATCTAGATTGGTGTAAGGCCGAGAAATAAGGCACAAGGAGAGAAGCCATGAGCGAAGCCCACGTTTATCCGGTAAAAGAAAATATTAAAACTCATACACACGCGGATAATGATACTTACTTAGCCATGTATCAGCAGTCGGTAACCGATCCAGAGGGCTTCTGGAACGAACACGGCAAAATCGTTGATTGGATCAAACCTTTCACCAAAGTAAAAAGCACCTCTTTCGATACTGGTCATGTCGACATTCGTTGGTTTGAAGACGGCACACTGAACGTCTCGGCGAACTGTATTGACCGTCATCTCGCAGAACACGGGGATGACGTCGCAATCATCTGGGAAGGCGATGATCCAGCCGACGACAAAACACTCACTTTCAACGAACTGCACAAAGAAGTATGTAAGTTCTCCAACGCATTGAAAGAGCAAGGCGTACGTAAAGGCGACGTGGTTTGTCTCTACATGCCAATGGTGCCAGAAGCCGCAGTGGCTATGCTCGCTTGTACCCGCATCGGTGCGGTTCATACCGTTGTATTTGGCGGTTTCTCACCAGAAGCACTCTCTGGCCGTATCATCGACTCTGACGCTAAAGTCGTGATCACCGCTGATGAAGGCGTGCGCGGCGGGCGTGCCGTTCCACTGAAAAAGAACGTGGACGAAGCACTAACTAACCCAGACGTAAAAACCATCAATAAAGTGTTGGTGCTTAAACGTACAGGTGGTGATGTCGAATGGCATGAACACCGTGATGTTTGGTGGCACGAAGCAACAGCTAACGTTTCTGACGTTTGCCCACCAGAAGAGATGAAAGCCGAAGATCCGCTCTTCATCCTTTACACTTCAGGTTCAACAGGCAAACCTAAAGGTGTACTACACACGACTGGTGGTTACCTCGTCTACGCGGCGATGACCTTCAAATATGTGTTCGATTACCAACCAGGCGAAACCTTCTGGTGTACCGCGGACGTGGGTTGGATTACCGGTCACACTTACCTAATCTACGGTCCACTTGCAAATGGGGCGAAGACCATCTTATTCGAAGGTGTACCAAACTACCCAAGCACAAGCCGTATGAGCGAAGTGGTTGATAAACACCAAGTCAACATTCTATACACCGCCCCAACCGCGATTCGTGCGCTAATGGCAAAAGGTGATGAAGCGGTTGCAGGCACATCTCGTTCAAGCCTGCGCATCATGGGCTCAGTGGGCGAACCAATCAACCCAGAGGCGTGGGAGTGGTACTACAAAACGATTGGTAACGAGAACTCACCTATCGTCGATACTTGGTGGCAAACGGAAACTGGCGGCATCTTGATTGCGCCACTACCAGGGGCAACCGATCTAAAACCAGGCTCTGCGACTCGCCCATTCTTCGGCGTCCAGCCTGCTCTTGTCGATAATATGGGCAACATTCTTGAAGATACCGTTGCTGAAGGTAACTTGGTTATCCTTGATTCTTGGCCAGGCCAGATGCGCACGGTTTACGGCGACCATGAGCGCTTTGAACAGACCTACTTCTCAACCTTTAAGGGGATGTACTTCACCAGTGATGGTGCGCGTCGTGACGAAGACGGCTACTACTGGATCACTGGCCGTGTTGATGACGTACTAAACGTGTCGGGTCACCGTATGGGTACCGCTGAAATTGAATCAGCGCTAGTGGCTCACCACAAGATTGCAGAAGCGGCGATTGTTGGTATTCCACATGACATCAAAGGCCAAGCTATCTACGCTTACATTACATTGAACGATGGTGAATTCCCGTCAGCTGAGCTGCACAAAGAAGTTAAAGATTGGGTGCGTAAAGAGATTGGTCCAATCGCGACACCAGATGTACTGCACTGGACGGATTCCTTACCGAAGACTCGCTCTGGTAAGATAATGCGTCGAATCCTGCGTAAGATTGCAACGGGCGATACAAGCAACCTCGGAGACACGTCAACGCTTGCCGATCCAAGCGTGGTAGACAAACTTATCGCAGAGAAAGCAGAATTGGCATAAATTCAACCAACTGTTTTAAAAGCACTTTAAAAACCGCCATCACTCATGGCGGTTTTTTGCTTTTGCGCACAAATTAGCCACATAAAGAACATGGCAATTATGTTGTTTTTGTTAACTTGGTTACAGAAACGAAGGTGGCTATTAGGAGATTAGACCAGTAAATTGCTGCTAATTGCTATGAATTAGCTATAATCTTGGTCGATTTTTTAAAATTTGCTCGGTTTTAACAAAAAAATCGTGCTGAACTATCGTATATTTGGGAATATAAACGTTCCACTCACGATAAGGGAAGATAGCAACATAATGTCTGCAAAGTCACGGATTCTTGTTCTAAACGGACCAAATCTTAACCTATTGGGTCTGCGCGAACCGACACACTATGGTCACAGCACCTTAGCACAAGTTGTGGATGCTCTTACGAAGCAAGCTCATAACGCTGGGGTGGAACTGGAACACCTACAATCAAATCGTGAGTACGAACTGATTGAAGCCATTCATGCTGCTTATGGCAAGATTGACTTCATCATCATCAATCCAGCGGCTTTCACTCATACCAGTGTGGCACTGCGAGATGCATTACTTGGCGTCGCCATCCCATTTATTGAGGTGCACTTATCAAATGTGCACGCACGTGAACCATTTCGTCATCACTCTTATCTGTCAGATAAAGCAGAAGGCGTGATTTGCGGTTTAGGCGCACAAGGTTATGAATTCGCTCTGTCTGCCGCGATTAATAAGCTACAGGCAAAGTAACCCTAACACTCTGCAACCCCACGAGGGTTGTCTTAATCACAAGATAAAAGAGAAAGAAAAGATGGATATTCGTAAAATCAAGAAGCTAATTGAGTTAGTTGAAGAGTCTGGCATTGCTGAGCTAGAGATTTCTGAAGGTGAAGAGTCAGTACGCATCAGTCGTCACGGCACTGCAGCCCCTCAAGCACCAGTTCACTACGCAGCAGCTCCAGTAGCGGCACCTGCTCCAGCAGCAGCGGCACCAGTAGCAGAAGCGCCAGCAGCAGAAGCTCCAGCAGCTGCAACGCCTGCAGGTCACCAAGTTCTTTCTCCAATGGTTGGTACTTTCTACCGTTCTCCAAGCCCAGACTCTAAAGCATTCGTAGAAGTGGGTCAGAAAGTAAATGCTGGCGATACTCTATGTATTGTTGAAGCAATGAAAATGATGAACCAAATCGAAGCGGACAAATCTGGCGTTGTTACAGCGATCCTAGCTGAAGACGGCCAACCAGTTGAATTCGACCAACCTCTTGTTGTAATCGAATAAGCGGGGCTTGCCTTATGCTAGACAAAGTAGTCATCGCGAACCGAGGTGAAATTGCACTTCGTATTCTTCGCGCTTGTAAAGAATTAGGTATTAAGACCGTCGCTGTTCACTCGACAGCTGACCGCGATCTTAAGCACGTACTACTCGCAGACGAAACCGTGTGTATCGGCCCTGCTCGTGGTATCGACAGCTACCTAAATATCCCACGAATTATTTCTGCAGCAGAAGTAACAGGGGCCGTTGCCATTCACCCTGGTTACGGCTTCTTGTCAGAAAACGCAGACTTCGCTGAGCAAGTTGAGCGCAGTGGTTTCATCTTCGTTGGTCCAAAAGCAGACACTATCCGCCTGATGGGTGACAAAGTGTCGGCTATCAACGCAATGAAGAAAGCTGGTGTTCCTTGTGTACCTGGTTCTGACGGTCCTCTGGACAACGACGAAGAGAAAAACAAGGCGTTTGCTAAACGCATCGGTTATCCAGTCATCATCAAAGCGTCTGGTGGCGGCGGTGGCCGTGGTATGCGTGTCGTTCGCGCAGAAAAAGACCTAATCCAAGCGATTGCAATGACGCGTGCTGAAGCAAAAGCAGCGTTCAACAACGATATGGTTTACATGGAGAAATTCCTAGAAAACCCTCGTCACGTTGAAGTGCAAGTTATCGCTGACGGTCAAGGCGGCGCAATCCACCTTGGTGAGCGTGACTGTTCAATGCAACGTCGTCACCAAAAAGTAGTGGAAGAAGCGCCAGCACCAGGTATCACTGAAGAGATGCGTAAGTACATCGGTGAACGTTGTACTCGTGCATGTATCGAAATTGGTTACCGCGGCGCAGGTACGTTCGAATTCCTGTACGAGAACGGTGAATTCTACTTCATCGAAATGAACACTCGTATTCAGGTAGAACACCCAGTAACAGAAATGGTTACCGGCATCGACCTAATCAAAGAACAGCTTCGCGTTGCTGCGGGTCAACCTCTGTCATTCACTCAAGATGACATTAAGATCCGTGGCCATGCGATTGAGTGCCGTATCAACGCAGAAGACCCAGAACGCTTCCTACCATCTCCGGGTAAGATCGAGCGTTTCCACGCGCCTGGCGGTATGGGTGTGCGTTGGGAATCACACATCTACTCTGGTTACACAGTACCGCCTCATTACGATTCAATGATTGGTAAGCTAATCACGTACGGTGAAAACCGTGATGTGGCGATTGCACGCATGAAGAATGCTCTGGGTGAGATGATCATCGAAGGCATCAAAACTAACGTGCCACTGCAATTCTCTATTATGAATGACGAAAACTTCCAACACGGTGGTGCAAACATCCACTACCTAGAGAAGAAGCTTGGCTTACAATAAGCCTTAGCTAAAGTCTTACAAAATGCCCACACCCGTGGGCATTTTTGTTTTGTATGGACTCTAAGCATTCAACAAATACGTAGGCTTATTTGGGTATATACTCAAACAAATCGTAGAGTTCTGGTAAACTCTGCGCCACTTCATTCACTTTAAGAGCAAAAACCAATGCCTTGGATTCAAATCAAACTCAACGCGACCAATGAAAACGCTGAGCAAATCGGCGATATGCTAATGGAAGAGACTGGCGCGCTGTCTGTTACATTCTTAGACGCGCAGGATACACCTGTATTCGAACCTCTACCTGGCGAAACTCGCTTATGGGGCGATACTGATATTCTGGCACTGTATGATGCAGAAGCAGACACTAACTTCATCATCGACCAAATTAAAGCGAGCAATATGCTGGCTGACAATTTTGCTTACAAAGTAGAACAGCTTGAAGATAAAGACTGGGAACGCGAATGGATGGAAAACTTCCACCCAATGAAATTTGGTGAACGCCTATGGATTTGTCCAAGCTGGCGCGACATTCCAGATCCTGACGCTGTTAATGTTATGTTGGATCCTGGCCTTGCATTCGGTACGGGTACTCACCCTACAACAGCACTTTGTCTTGAGTGGCTAGAAAGCATGAACTTAAGCGGTAAGACCGTTATCGACTTCGGTTGTGGCTCGGGCATTCTGGCGATCGCGGCGATCAAACTAGGCGCTGAAAAAGTGATAGGGATCGACATTGATCCTCAAGCACTGCTTGCTTCGAAAGACAACGCAGAGCGTAACGGCGTTGCCGACAAACTAGAAGTTTACCTTCCTCAAAACCAACCAGAAGGTCTGATTGCAGACGTGGTTGTTGCTAACATTCTTGCTGGCCCATTGCGTGAACTTGCACCAATCATTAAAGGCCTAGTTAAGCCACATGGCGACCTCGCTATGTCTGGCGTATTAGACACTCAAGCCGAAGATGTTGCGAACTATTACCGTGACGAGCTTCACATTGACCCGATTGTTGAGCAAAGTGAATGGTGTCGCATCTCTGGTCGTAAGCAAGGCTAGACAAGGTTTTCAGAGCTAATTGTTTGAAATTCATACAATTTACAAAAACAATTTGTAAATGCTCAAATATTAGTCTTTTCACGCAGTGAAAAAATGCGTAAAATGCGCGCCCTTGCTGGTACAGAACTGTGATGACGTTTTGAAAATCGGAAACTATCAACTTAAGAACAATCTAATCGTAGCCCCTATGGCTGGTGTAACGGATAGACCGTTTCGCGAGTTGTGTCTTCGCTATGGTGCGGGAATGGCCGTCAGTGAAATGATGTCTGCTAACCCAAAACTATGGGGAACGTCAAAGTCGAAACAGCGCATGGTACACGAGGGCGAATCGGGCATTCGCTCTGTACAGATTGCGGGTTCCGATCCACAGCTTATGGCGGACGCAGCTCAATTCAGTGTTGAGAACGGTGCACAAATCATCGACATCAACATGGGCTGCCCGGCAAAAAAAGTGAATAAGAAGCTAGCGGGCTCTGCTCTGCTTCAATACCCAAACATTATCGAAGAGATTTTGAAAGCGGTCGTGAATGCAGTGGACGTTCCTGTAACGTTAAAGACTCGAACTGGCTGGGATACAGACAACAAGAACTGTGTCCAGATCGCTAAATTAGCCGAAAACTGCGGCATACAAGCTCTTGCTCTGCATGGCAGAACGAAAGCATGTATGTACAAAGGTGAGGCCGAATATGACAGCATTAAAGCGGTAAAAGAGGCGATTTCAATTCCGGTTATCGCGAACGGTGATATCGATAGCCCGGAGAAAGCCAAATTTGTACTGGAGTACACCGGTGCGGACGCTTTAATGATTGGACGCCCTGCCCAGGGTCGTCCTTGGATTTTCCAGGAAATCCATCACTATTTGGAAAACGGCACCACAATGGAGGAGCTTCCAACTGAGGAAGTGAAAACCATTATGCTTGGTCATGTAAATGCTCTGCATGAATTTTATGGGGAGTTCTTAGGTCCACGTATCGCGCGCAAGCACGTTGGGTGGTACCTGAAAGAGCATGAACAGGCAAGTGAGTTTCGCCGTACCTTCAACGCTATCGACGCAGCTCCGCTGCAAATTGAGGCGTTAGAAGGTTATTTTGATAACGTTGCATCATAATTAAGAGAAGAGCTAGACCGAATATGTTCGAACAAAATCTGACTTCAGAAGCATTAACAGTAACTACAGTAACGTCACAAGACCAGATTACTCAGAAGCCTTTACGTGACTCTGTTAAAGCGTCTCTTAAAAACTACCTTGCTCAACTAAACGGCCAGGAAGTAACAGAACTATACGAATTAGTTCTAGCTGAAGTTGAACAGCCACTATTAGATACTATCATGCAGTACACTCGCGGTAACCAAACTCGCGCGGCAACTATGATGGGTATCAACCGCGGTACTCTTCGCAAAAAACTTAAGAAATACGGCATGAACTAAGACCGGCTTTCAAAAAGTATTTGGAACAAGCCGTTACCTTTTTAGGTAACGGCTTTTCTTTATCTACTAAAACACTACGAATAACGCTCACTTTGTTCAGCATTACTAACTGGCTTTAAGATAATCACTGCTGAGCCAAACAATAACAAAGCCACGACAGCGACCCATTCACTACCTACAGAATAAGCAAAGCCCGCCAAGGCAGACCAAATCGCGACACCAAAGTGCATCATACTCATTCCAGAAGACATCAGCACACCTCGATGTTCATCAGATAAGCTTGCTATATGTGCTTGTAACGCCGGAGAGCCTACCCCTCCAGCAAGAGACCAGAGCACTAGAGCTGGAAGATAAGCGGTCACCGTACTCATCTCATTTGAGAACACCCATGCACTGCAAGGTATGCACACCATTAAAGCCACTCGCATAACGGCTCGAGAGCTACCAAGCCAACGGCAAGCTCTCCCCACGCACATATTTCCAACCACACTCACGATCCCTAGAACAGCATAAATAGCGCCCACCCAACCGAGCGCCAACTCGCTGGTATCTCGAATATGAAGGCCTATCAGGTTAAATACACCAATACCTCCCCCTAGGCCTAAACACATCGCTAGAATCGCCCTCAACGCGCCTGGAAGATGAATGACGTCTGTGATAGGTGGTAGAGTATCTGACTTCTTGGACTCATTATGCTTGTTGTTCATGAACACTACGCTCATGGCACCGACAAGAAGAGCCGCAACGCCCAAAATAATAAAAGCGGCACGCCATGATAAAAGCTGGGTCAACAATGCTCCGATCGCCGGGCTGGTTATCATACCCAGCGTTAATCCCGCCTGAACCATCACAATTTGACGCATCGCTCTATTACCCTTCGCGTCTCCCGCCAACGCGAATGCAATTGGCAACATGCCTGCACTTGCAATACCTGTGATCACTCGACTTGCAATCGCAAGTTCAAAATCATGAACTATGCCCGTCGTAATAGACGCAACCCCAAATACGAAGCAAGCAGGCAACATGATACGAATACGCCCAACCCGGTCTGATAAACGTCCCAGGTAAGGAGCACAAATTGCTATAGCTAAACTATATGCCGTAATAAATAACGTAACCTGACTCGGTTGAACACTTAAATCATTTCCGATAGGTTCAAGAATAGATCCAAGCATCAACTCATCAGCACCAACAAGAAAAGCAACGAGAAATAGGATCATGGACTGCATCATAGCTCCACCTCCTGTTCTGTTTCCGATTCAGCACAAGTGAGCAACGAAATGTCTAAAACTCTGTCGGGCCAAGATTGTAAAAACGCCTTCTCATGAGATACCACAATCACGCTACCAGAAAAGCGCTGGAGAGCTTCTTTAAGCGCATTTTTACTGCAGCTATCCAAATGTGTCGTTGGCTCGTCCAACAGCAAAACATTGCATTTCTGGACTGATAAACAACAAAGTTTCACGCGAGTTTGCTCACCTCCACTTAATATATCTAGGTGGCGCTGCGTCTTATCTCCGGTGACCCCAAAGCGAGCTAATAGCTTGCGTGATTCTTTGCTTGATATCGTTTGATCACAAGAGCATAGCTCCTGCTCAGGCGTGTGCTGAGGGTGACGCCAAGACAAATCTTGAGAAAAATACCCAATCATTGCACCTTTTGCCAATACCACCTCACCAGAGAGCGGCTCGATCTCCCCCATAAGGGTTTTAAGCAAAGTCGACTTACCTACGCCGTTAAAACCAGAAACGACCAACTTCTCCCCGCGCGCTAACGTGATATCAAGCGCAGGAAGCAGAGGCTGCTGATAACCTATCTTCAACGCTTTTGCGTCAATCACATACTGTTGCCCAATAGGCTGGTGAGCAAAGTCAAACATCGATACTTTCTCTATATGATTCAGTTGAATACGTTCGATTTTATCCAGTTTTTTCTTGCGTCCCTTAGCAAGACTCGCGTTAACTCCAGCGCCATTTTTGGCAATAAATTGCTCTAACTTTCGAATTTCAGTTTGCTGAGCCTTATATTGCTTTTCTAACAAAGTACCGTCGTGCTGCTTTTGCTGCATTGCTTTGACATAAGTGCCGCTGTATTTTCGGACCGTTTGATAATCAATATCACAAATACTGGTCGCTACTTGATTAAGGAAGTCAATATCATGAGAAACCAGTAAAACAGTGCCAGTGTAATCGTTGAGAAACGTGACCAACCATTCAATGTGCAGAGCATCAAGATAGTTTGTCGGCTCATCGAGAATTAACACATCGGGGTTGCGGAGTAACAACCTCCCTAAAAGGACCTTGTGTCTTTGACCACCACTTAGCGAGACAAGCGGTGTATCTAAGCCAAATTGATAAATGCCAAGACCTACAGCAACTTGTTCAATTTTGGTATCAATTGCATAGAAGTCTTCATCTTCTAAATATGCCTGTAGTCGGGCGACTTGGCTTAAAAGAGATGTAGAGTGAGACTCGGTCATCGCCTGATACAAAGTCCAAAGCTTCTGCTCGGCAGCGTATAAGTTCTCAAAAGCACTCTTTAAGCATTCATAAACCTTCAGCGCATTATCCATCTTAAAATGTTGCTCTAAATACCCCACCTCAAGGTTTGGTAACCAGTCAATGCAGCCCTTATCTGCAGATAATTCACCGGTAAGCAGTTTTAATAAGGTGCTTTTTCCAACGCCATTCGCTCCAGTGATACCTATTTTCTCTCCCACGTTAATTCGAAATGTCGCGTTGTTATATAAACTCTTATCAGCGATCTGATAAGACAAATTTTTAACTTGTAAAATACTCATGTTTTTAACCAAATAAAAAGGGCCGGTGATCAATACCGGCCCTTATTTCAATACTGGATAATGCTTTGTAGCTGCTTAACAGATACAAAAAGGCCGATGATGAAATATCACCGGCCATCTCTTCTCTTTTATCAGGTGTACAAACGCCTGCGTATAACTTCAGCGAAGTTACTCACGCATAAAACACCTGATGAAGATTAATTTAAGACTCCGAGCAACACTTCATCGCGTTTTTTGCACGGAGTTCAGCCTTCTTACAAAGCTTTTAAACAAGAGATATAACATGGTTTACTGTCGAAAAAACATTCGATGTGAAGCGTACACCTTTAGAATAAAAAGTACCAGATAATTATTAAAAACTATCGTGACTTACACGAAGGTCCACTGAAAGAAGACCTTTCCTCAGTCAATGTGCTAGGTGAAGGACTTACTCAGCAAGCACAACTATGAGAGCATCTATACCGCTCACGTTATACGTACGTAGTGGTGGCTTTATCGGTTGGAGACGGTTAGAGGGGAAGAAGTAGCAAATATCCTTTAAGGCAGGCACTGGCTGGCTTAAATAGATCTACAAACAAAATCCATGTTCGGAAAGTTTTAAATGCGCTGAGTTTATTTTAATGAGCGCCTGTGGCTAAATCAAAACATCTAAAGCAGAGAAATCTCCCCCGAAAATAACATAACCTAGTGAATAAACTTTCCAGGTAATAATAAAGGAAGCTTTGGTAAGTAAGCACAAGGGCTCAAAACTAGCGCTCGAGACTGGGACCCGGTTCAGCAGAAACCACACAGAACTGCGCAACACCTCACTCATGACAGGGCTTAGAAAGCATAGCGAAGAGGGAAGCCTGCCTCTCGATGCAAGATTTCAATATGGAAATGGGGTTAAGGGATGTCGAGTAACCAAAACGAAAAAAGCCCCAGTCTTTCGACTGAGGCTTAATATAA
>NZ_JAMPZF010000036.1:0-242366 GCF_024747315.1 Vibrio sp. HS-50-1
GTGATTGAGTTGTCTTCGTCGACGCTGTACGCCAAGTTACCCGATACTGGTGCATCATTGATTGGTAAGACATCGACTGTGATGTAAGTATCGACCTCTGCACCATCTTCATCGCGAATGGTCACATCCAACTGCACTTGGCCATTGAAGTTTTCATTCGGTGCAAAGCTACAAGTACCATCCCCGTTTACTGAGAAGATGCCATCTGGACCGTCGTAGCTGATGCCTACTAGCTCAACATCTCCTTCAACATCCGAAGCATTCAGTAGCACTTGAGATTCACTGAAGGTTAGAACTTGGTCTTCATCGATAGTGTATGCGGTAGGACCTGCGATTGGTGGGTCATTTACCTCAATCACAGTAATACCAGCAGTGGTAGAGTCCGTTGCACCTTCTTCATCGACAACGACAACATCTAGGCTCACCTCGCCGCTGAAGTTCTCGTTTGGTGAGAAGGTGTAAGTACCATCACCATTGATTTCCAGCACACCATCGTTACCGCTGTAGCTCACGCTATCAATCAACACATCGCCTTCAATATCCGATGAGTTCGCTAATAGCTGTTCGTCACTGATGGTAATCGAATTGTCTTCATGAACGGTGTAAGCCGTGCTGCCCGCAACTGGCGGATCGTTCTCTGGCGTCACACTCACATCAATGCTGGCAGAGGTTGTATCCGTACCGTCTGATACATCAAACGTGAAGTTCACATCGCCATTGAAGTTCTCGTTCGGTGCGAAGCTGTACGTGCCATCACCATTGTCGGTTAGGACACCGTCTGCACCTGTGTAAGTCACGCCTTCAACTGTTAGGTTGTCACCTTCTACATCCGTCGCGCCTGTTAACAAGTCAGCATCGGTGAAGGTAAGAAGACCGTCCTCACCCACGGTGAACGCTTGATCTTGTGGTTCAGGCGCATCGTTAACTGGTGACACCAATAACTCAAGGTTGGTAGAGACAACATCATCGCCGTCAGACACATCGAACGTAAAGGTGATATCACCATTAAAGTCCGCATCTGGCGTTAAGGTGTAAGTACCGTCACCATTGTCTGTGATGGTGATGTTTTCATCATCCGTTGCCAGATTCAGCGCTGTCAGTTGGTCTCCATCCAAGTCACGCGCATTAGCAAGCAAATCTTCTTGCGTAATTAGGATTGAACCATCTTCTTCAACCATCGCTGAAACAGGCAATGCTTCAGGCGCATGTTCAATGTGGGCACCTGTTGCATTGACGTAGATGGTTTGAGAAACGGTTTCAGAATCATTATTTGATAGCTCTGTTGCCGTTGCCGTTACATTGATTTCTAGCTGTTGGTTAAAGTCTTCTGGCAATTGAATCTGTAGCTCTTGTTCAATTGCTGTGGTTGGAAGCGTTACAGAACCATCTGGACCGACTGTCACTTCACCGCTGTAGATCTGGCTGTTCACTTCACCGACATCAATGGTGAAGTTGAAGTCGGTGTAATCGGCATCGCCGCCACCGTAGAGATCTTCAAAGCCGTAAACCAGTTCACCGTCTTCGTTCACAGTAGTTCGGGTATGTTCAATACCATCTTGGTTCAGCTCTGAGCTTGAACCACCATGGAAGACAGCATCACCGAATTGGCTTTGAATCACGGTTTCAGAACCATCAGCGCCAACAAACACGAGTTGTGGGTCAACTGTATCCATGTTCGCAGGAGAGCCATCTGCTGCACGGAACTCGTACTGACCATCTTGCATGGATGCAAAGTCATTGAAGTTATGACCGTTAGGAATCAAGAATAGGTTGAAGCTTTCCCCTTCCGAGATTTGGAAGCTGAACTGATCTTGTCCCGGAACGAGGTCACCGCCTCCGCCAACTTGAGAGGCATTCTCGTACACCACTTCAACGCCAGTGATGTTGCCATCTTCATCGACTTTGTAGTAACCCGCTGTGTTTTGGTAACCAGCGGTTTCACCTTCAAACGTAACCGTGATTTCAGTATCGTTGAAACTGGTGATACCGTTGTCTTGATCGTTAAGTACCCCTTCGTTGTCGTAACTGATCACCGAACCTTCTGGAACACCATCAACGGTCACAGTCAGCGTTTCTGACAAGTCTTGGTCAACCAATGCCGCGGCGATGTTCACTTCAACAATACCGCCTGGCTCAACCAAGATCGCTTGGTCATCCACGTTTCGACCATCGCCATCAGTGATGACTAGGTCTGGCGCATCTGCTACGGCTTCGATGTGAACATTAATGTCTTGCTCAACTTCATCAGTGCCGTCAGAAACCGTAAAGCTGAATTGCAAGTCTCCACTGAAGTGCTCTTCTGGTACGAAGCTAAACGTACCGTCACCATTGTCCGTTACAGTACCTTCATCCCCCGAGTAGTTAATGCTCGTAACAGTGAGGTCATCACCATCAATATCAATCGCACCGCTCAGAAGATCTTCTTGCGTGAACAGGATGCTGCCATCCTCTTCAATGTGGTACATGCCAGGCGCAACAATTGGAATGTCATTGACTGGGTTCACCGTCAATGTCATTTCATTGGCAACACTCAATTCACCGTCGCTCACTTCATAAGTAAACTCGATGTCTCCATTGAAATGTTGTGAAGGCGTAACGGTAAAGGTGCCGTCACCGTTATCCACGATAGAGGCATTCGGATCATTGGTTTCTAGTGCCGTTGCGTATAGGTCATCACCATCTTGATCGCTGGCGTTTTCAAGCAGCATTTCTTGTGTCACGAGGATAGAGCCATCCTCGTCCACGTCTGCCACGATTGGTGCTGCTTCTGGTGCATCGTTGACGAACTCAACTTTCAAGTCGATGTTTGCCGCCACCACATCGGTGCCATCGCTCACATCAAACGTAAGGTCAACATTACCAAAGAAGCCCTGCTCTGGCGTTAACGTGTAAGTGCCATCGCCATTATCTGTCACTTGAACCGTGTCGCTTAAACTCGTCACGTTCACAACAGATAAATCATCGCCTTCGATGTCCGTCGCTTGAGCCAGCAGCTCTGCTTCAGTAATAGTGATGGCTTCGCCGTCTTCTGTGGTGAAGGACAAATCAGGCACATCTGGCAGATCGTTCACTGGGTTAACGGTGAGGTTTAGATCCGCAGCGACGGTTTCAATCGCGTCAGTTACGTCATAAGTAAATTCGATTTCACCAAAGAAGTTTTCGCTCGGTGTAATCGTGAAGCTACCATCAGCGTTCTCAACGATGGTTGCATTCGGATCTTTTGTCGATAGGTTCACCGCTTCAAGGTTGTCACCATCCACGTCCGTCGCGTTCGCTAACAAGTCTTCTTGAGTAATGGTAATTGAGCCATCTTCATCAACGACCGCATCAACAGGACCGCTGACCTCTGGACCTTCGTTGACGATCTCAACATCGATCTTCGCTGTGCTTGGTGCACTTGCTTGACCATCGCTGATGTCAAAGGTCAGGTTCACTTCACCGTAGAAGTTCGAAGTTGGTTCGAAGGTAAAGGTGTTGTCGCCGTTATCTGTCAACGTACCTTGTGACTGGTCGACAAGCAGTAGATTCTCGATATGCAGAATGTCGCCATCCACATCGGTCGCACCTGATAACAGGTCTTTTGCTTCGATGATGATGGTGCCGTTTTCTAGCATTTGAGTATGCAGCGGTGCACCAGGGACTGGCACATCGTTGACCGGAATAACGGTCAGATCTAGATGAGTATCGACTTCATCGGTGCCATCGAAGACTTTGTAATCGATATCGACTTCACCATTGAAGTTTTCATTCGGCATAAAGGTGTAAGTGCCGTCGCCATTATCGACAAGCTCACCGTTATCACCGCTGTAAGAGATATCAGAGATAGACAGCGCATCGCCTTCCACATCACTTGCATTCGCAAGCAGATCGTCCGCGCTAAACGTAATGCCCACATCCTCATCAGTCGACAACACAATCGGACCAGAAACGATTGGCGCATCGTTTACTGCTTCGAAGTTGATGTTGATGATGTTGTCGTCGGTTAGCTCACCATCCGTGACTTGGTAGCCAAGCTCAATCTCACCGTAGAAGTTCTCATCTGGTGTGACTGTCCATGTACCATCGCCGTTGTCGGTTAACGTAGCGTGCTCCGCGTTATCCCCCACCAGCTCTAGATTTTGAATATCAAGAACGTCACTATCGATATCACTCGCTTGTGCGAGAAGCTGTTCTTCTGTGATAACCACAGAGGCAAACTGCGTAGAACCTTCGGTATCGATGGTCACATTTGGCAGATCAGCAGTCAGTTCGATTTCACTGTCACCTTCTCGGATATTCAGTTCTACCGTTTCCGTGATTTCCGTGCCGTCCACGCCAATAGATGTGAACACCGCTTCATCATGACAAGTTTGCGAAACCGTCATGTTTTGAACCACGTATGTACCGTTACCTTGAATCGTACCTAGCTCAAAGTAAGACACCGGCTCGTTCACCGTTAGGGTGTAATCCGTCTCATAGCTACCACGATCTTCTTTGTGGTAAGTCATCGAGTCGATCAAGTCACCATCAGAGTTGAATGCGCGAATTTCGACTTCGGTAAAGTGGCGAGACTCCTCCATAAACCAGCCGCCTAGACCATCTAGGTGGAAGCTGATTTCGTTGATGTCTTGACCTTCAACGCTCACAGTCAGTTTTTCATCACCGCTCAAGCCTTGGCGGTCAGTATCGCCAATACCGTGACCGATGTGTGTTTTACCATTCCACGCACCGAGTGGGTCATCATTACTTTGAACGGTAACTTTCAAATCACCATCAACAAACTCACGTGTGTAAGGGTCAACAGCAGTACCCCAATCATCAAGGCTCGCATTGTCATCAAAGGTACCAATTTGACTCGTATGCGTACCGTTTGCCAATGCATCATCGTTTGGAATGAAGCGCACTTCCGTGTCTGCAGGCACCTCCTGCCCGACTTCTAGCTGTACCCATTCGTCATTTAGATTGGCTTCAATGATGCCGTTTTCAGGGGCTTGGTCGAGACGTAACGCAGGCTCTTCACGCAGAGAAACACCCACTGTTTGGTCTTCTTCCGCTTGAATAAAGATCTCGTCGCCCGCTTCTGGCGCATCGTTGACAGGATTAACGGTCAGATCCAACGTGGTCAGAACATCATTTTCGCCATCGCTGATGTTGTAAGTGAAGTCCAACTCACCGTTAAAGTTTTCGGTGTGCGTAATGGTGAAAGAACCATCGTCGTTGGCTACGATCGTCGCATCTGGGTCATTGGTTTGTAGATTGCTGGCAACAAGGTCATCACCTTCAATGTCTGTCGCATTCGCAAGCAACTGTTCTTGCGTGATGGTGATGGCGTTATCTTCATCCACCTCAGCTTGAATGCCTGACGTTTCTGGTGCGTCGTTCACCGCGATAACATCGATGCCTGCGGTTGTCGTATCCGTTGCACCATCTTGGTCGATAACCGTAACGTCGAGCGAAATGTTACCGTCAAAGTTCTCATTTGGCGTAAAGGTATATGTGCCGTCGCCATTGTCCACGAAGCTACCATCGTTCCCAGAGTAGCTAACATTCGCCAAGGCTACATCGCCTTCCACATCAGAAGAGTTGGCTAACAGCTGCTCATCACTAATGGTGATTTGACCGTCTTCTTGAACCGTGTAAGACGTAGAACCTGCCACCGGTGGATCGTTCACTGGAGTCACGCTGACATCAATGAATGCTGGTGTTGAACCTGTGCCGTCAGACACATCGAATGTGAACTGAACATCACCGTTGAAGTTCTCATTCGGCGCAAAGCTGTAAGTGCCATCACCATTATCGGTAAGCACGCCGTCCGCACCTGTGTAGAGAACGTTTTCGATAGACAGATCATCGCCATCAATATCCGATGCGCCTTCCAATAGGTCTGCATCCGTGAACAGCAAGGTGCCGTCTTCTTCTACCGTGAACTGTTGATCTTGCGCTTGTGGCAAGTCATTCACAGGATTAACCGTAATATCCAGACCAACTTGTACCGAGCCACCATCGTTATCAATGATATCGAAGGTCAGATCTAGGTCGCCGTTGTAGTTTTCATCCGGTGTGATGGTGTAACTGCCATCATCGTTGTATTGAATTGTCGCGTTGTCATCTGTCGATAGATTGATGGCTTCAAGGTTCTCGCTATCAATATCGCCCGCTTTGGCAAGCAACTGCTCTTGGCTTAACGTGATTGAGCTGTCTTCGTTGATGGTGTAAGCCAAATCGCCCGATACTGGTGGATCGTTGATTGGTAAGACATCGACATTGATGTGCGTATCAACGGTTGCCCCATTCTCATCTTGAATGGTCACATCCAACTGAACTTGACCATTGAAGTTCTCGTTTGGCGCAAAGCTACAAGTACCATCGCCATTGACGGTAAAGATACCATCCGAGCCTTCATAGCTGATGCCAACAAGCTCTACATCGCCCTCGATATCAGATGCGTTGGCAAGAATTTGTGACTCACTGAATGTCAGTACTGAATCTTCGTCAATCGTGTAAGACGTTGGACCGGCAACTGGAGGATCATTCACTTCAATGACCGTAATGCCTGCTGTCGTTTCGTCAATCGCACCTTGCTCATCCGCCACAATCACATCAAGGCTAATATCACCGCTGAAGTTCTCATTCGGCATAAAGGTGTAAGTACCGTCACCGTTGTCTTGGAATACGCCATCGCTGCCTGAATAGGTCACGCTATCGATGGACACTGCGCCTTCCACATCCGAAGAGTTAGCCAGAAGCTGCTCGTCGGAAATGGTAATCGCATTATCTTCATCAACCGTGTAAGACGTAGAACCCGCAACCGGAGGATCGTTCACTGGAGTGACGCTCACGTCCACATTGGCAGGTACGGTTTCAGTACCGTCAGAAACACCAAAGCTAAAGCTGACATCACCGTTGAAGTTTTCATTTGGTGCAAAGGTGTAAGTACCATCACCGTGGTCAGTCAGCACACCATCGCTGCCTGTGTAGCTAATGCCGTCAACCGTTAAGTTATCGCCATCGATGTCGGTCGCGCCAGCAAGCAAGTCTGCATCGGTAAACTGAAGCGTGCCGTCTTCTTCAACGCTGAACTGCTGGTCTTGAGGAACAGGAAGATCGTTAACTGGATTAACCGTTAGATCCGCCGTTGCTTGGATAGTGTCTGTGCCATCTGTAATGTTGAATTGGATATCAATGTCACCATTAAAGTCCGCATCTGGTGTAATCGTGAAGCTGCCATCATCGTTCGCAACAACGGTCGCATTGCCGTCAACAGTCAGTTTGGATGCAGTTAGGTCATCACCATCCACGTCGCCAGCTTGAGCAAGAAGCTGCTCTTGGCTGAGAGTGATAGAACCATCTTCATCGACACTGTAAGCCAAGTTGCCCGATACTGGCGCATCGTTGATTGGCAATACATCGATGTTCGCATTGGTTGCTACCGTTGCACCGTCTTCATCAGTCACGACCACATCAAGGCTGACATCACCGTAGAAGTTTTCGTTTGGTGCGAAGCTGAATGTACCGTCACCGTTATCGGTAAAGATACCGTCGGAGCCGCTATAGCTCACGCTATCAATCGCCACCTCGCCTTCAACGTCAGAAGCATTCGCCAATAGCTGCGCAGAACTAATGATGATGACTTCGTCTTCGTTAACTGAGTAGCTGGTCGCGCCTGCAATTGGCGGGTCGTTCACCTCAAGAACAGTAATGCCAGCGGTAGTGGAATCCGTCGCACCTTCTTCATCGACAACGACAACATCTAGGCTCACCTCGCCACTGAAGTTTTCATTTGGAGAGAAGGTGTACGTACCGTCACCATTGATTTGCAACACACCATCGCTGCCAGAGTAGCTCACGCTATCAATCGAGACATCCCCTTCTAAATCCGAAGAATTTGCCAACAGTTGCGCGTCAGAAATGGTAATAGAGTTGTCTTCGTGAACCGTGTAAGACGTTGAACCAGCCACCGGAGGATCATTCACCGGCGTGACGCTCACATCTACATTCGCTGAAACCGTATCTGTGCCATCAGATACATCAAAGCTGAAGTTTACATCACCATTGAAGTTTTCATTTGGCGCAAAAGTGTAAGTCCCATTGCCGTTGTCGGTCAGGATGCCGTCGCCACCGTCGTAGCTTACGCCCTCAACCGTTAGGTTATCGCCTTCAATATCCGTTGCGCCAGCAAGCAGGTCAGCATCAGTGAAGATCAGCGTGCCGTCTTCTTCCACACTGAATTGTTGGTCTTGAGGAACCGGCAGATCGTTGATTGGATTAACCGTTAGGTCAGCGGTTGCTTGAACGGTATTCGTGCCATCTGAGATGTCGAAGCTGATGTCGATATCACCATTGAAATCTGCGTCTGGCGTGATGGTGAAGCTACCATCGTCGTTTTGAGTCACCGTCGCATTGCCATCTACCGAAAGGTTAGACGCCGTCAGTGCATCGCCGTCCACATCGGAAGCTTGCGACAACAACTGTTCTTGGCTCAAACGAATCGAGCCATCTTCGTCCACCGAGTAAGCAAGATTGCCAGATACTGGCGCATCATCGACTGGCGTAACACTGACATCAATGTTGGCAGAAACCGTATCTGTGCCGTCGGACACATCAAAGCTGAAGTTTACATCACCATTGAAGTTTTCATTTGGCGCAAAAGTGTAAGTCCCATTGCCGTTGTCGGTCAGGATGCCGTCGCCACCGTCGTAGCTTACGCCCTCAACCGTTAGGTTATCGCCTTCAATATCCGTTGCGCCAGCAAGCAGGTCAGCATCAGTGAAGATCAGCGTGCCGTCTTCTTCCACCTCAAAGGCTTTATCTTCTGGCACTGGTGCGTCATTGATTGGACGAACAGTTAAATCAATCGAGCTAGAAATGGTTTCTTGACCATCACTGATATCAAACGTTAAGTCGAGTTCACCATTAAAATCAGCTTCAGGTGTGACGGTATAAGTGCCATCACCATTATCCACAACCGATGCATTAGCCCTAGCCCCCACTTGCACGTTGAATGCGGCAAGATCATCGCCATCAACATCACTCGCGTACCCAAGAAGTTGTTCTTGAGTGAAGGTAATAGTGCCATCTTCATCCATGATGTATGCCAGATCTTGCCCTACTTCTGGCGCGTCATTTTCACCTTCGACTTTAATTTGGAACGTTTCGCTCGTAGTTTCGGAGTCGAAATCGTCTTCTACTTGCGTCGTGGTTTCTTCACTGGTGTCTTGTACATCCACCGCGAAGCTCTCTTCAGTGGTTTCTGAATCTAGCTCGTCACCACCTTGAGAACCTTCAGAGTCTGAAGAAGCACTTGGCGCAGATGAAGTTTGTACCGCTTGTCCTTGCGCTTCATTGCCTTCTGCGTCCGAACCACCTTCAGAGCCAGAGGCATCACCACCACCGACCGCTTGGGCACCCGCCCCAGAATCCGAACCACCGCTGCCCAGAGCCTCGTCACCTGATTCTCCGCTAGAAGCTACACTATCAACAACATTGGATTGTGCTGCGTCAGAGTCGCTGCTACTTTCAGTATCCTCTTCTTGAACTGCGCCACCCGAGCTCACTGCTTCTTCTTCCGTACCCGCGCCACTAGGATTTTCTTCCATCGCACGATTGGCTTCATCAACAGCATCTGCACTTTCAGCACCGGTCGCTACAGTCGAAGAGACGGTCGACTGCTGTTTTTCTTCTTTTGTCCCCGTATCCTTCGTTTCTGTTTGCTCTACCGCATCGTTAAGCTTTTCATTGTCTTTTTCTTGATTAGTGTCGCCTGCCATTACAGCCTCCGTTGCTTTTAGCTAACTGATCGTATTTAGAGGCAGTAAAGGACACCATTTTTAGAAACCAACTTTTTATACAACTTTTTTCATATCTTTCAAGTTCCATAAAAACAAAAAAATTTGAAAACCCAGTATAAAGATCCTTACTTGTTGTCATTAAAGCAATTAGTGCGGTGGGATAATGATAAATATGACAAATCTGTTGCGCTCAGTCGACAACAGCCATAAGGGGCTGCAATTGCTATTAGGCGATTTTTACCAAGATTTCAGTGATGCAGGGATTGATATTGAGATGCTGCATAAGCAAAACCGTTTTGAAGCACTCAGATGTTATTCAAAAAGACTAAAGACCATTCTCGTCTTGTTATGTGATGACGACTTACCACCAAAATTGGCAAAGCTTGAACACTTAAACAAACACCATTTCCCTGCTCCTAATGAATTGATTGAGGACGTTAAAACCGAGCTTAACAACGTAAACAAACAAATTAGCCAGCTGTTAAAAATCGAAAATTCAATCGATAGCCGCACAGGTAGTGAATCGTAGAGGTTGCTCATGAGTAATAAGCAAATAGAACATCACCTCAAAAAGGCGCTCGTTTCGAACAACGAAGCTTCGAAGATAACAGCAGACGATACAATCGTGCTAGCCAGTGCAATGACCAGCGTACACAAAACCTTGCTGGTTATCTTTTTGCTTTCCATGGTGGCTATCGCCGTGGCATCTCAGGCTCATATCGACATTGTGGTGTCGGTGCGCGGTGAGCTATTGCTCGAATCTGACATCGAAAAAGTGCAACACCTTGAAGGCGGTATTCTAGAAGAAATGCTAGTGCGCAAAGGCGAAGTGGTTTATGAAGGTCAGCCTATTGCACGCCTTCGCTCTCTGGATAGAAACACTCAACTTGATACGGTAAACACAGAGATCATTCAGCTTGAGCTAGACAAGATTCGTTACGAAAGCCTGCGCGATATGGTGGAACCCGATTTTTCTGCCTACATCGAAAAGTACCCAGAATTAGTGCAAGTCAACATGAATACCTGGCAGCAAGAATTTTCTAAAAACCGTTCCAATGAAGAGTTGATCACTCACGATATCCAACATAAGAATTCGCTTATTGATTCAATGCTCAAGCGCCGTAAAAGCTCCGAGAACCAGCTCTCCTTGATACGCAAGCAGCTCAATATTAAGAACACCTTGTACAAAGAGGAAATGGCGTCTTACGTCGATGTTCTGAATATGCAGGTTCAAGAGTCAAACATGGTGCGTGAGATTGAAAACCTTGATGAGTCGGTCATGAATGAGCGCTTCCAACTCGACAAACTAGAGAAGCAGTACCGAGACTTGGTGGAGAATCGTAATGCCGAGTATCAAGCGCAAATCATTCAAGCAAACAAGGATTTAAAGTTGAAACGTATATTACGTCCTCAACACTCAGATAAAGTAGATCGCCTAGTAGTTTACGCCCCTATTGACGGTGTAGTGGATAAAGTGCATTTCAACTTCCGTTCTGCGGTGATACCGCCGGGGGAAAGCATCGCGGACATTGCACCGATCAATAACGCCCTTCACGGAGAGGCGAAGATCCCGCGCAAAGACATGGGCTTTGTAGAAATCGGGCAAGCGGTCAAAGTGAAGATGGATACCTACAACTTTGCCAAATACGGATTTTTGGAAGGTCGAATTGCGTCGATCAGCCGTTCTTCTTATGAAGAAGAAGACGCTGAATTCTACCTCGCCGAGATCCAAATCAGTCAAAACTATCTAGAGCGCGGAGGCACACAATACAAGCTATCCCCTTATATGGAGTTTACCGCAGACGTGAAAACAGGCTCACGCCGGGTTATCGAATACGCAGCGAAGCCGGTTATGTCGGCTATCGAAGACGCGTTCGATGAGAGGTAATGGGTGAGTAGCAAACCTTCTTACAATATTTCCGTTCCTGTTATGCGCCTAAGCATTGCTTTCAGCTTGATGCTGGCTGCCCTCGCCTTTTATTTGTATGTCTCTTGGGAAAGAGTGGATTCAGTCGAGAAAGTGCAAAACGCGCCTCTGTTGGTTCAAGCTCAACAACTCAACCACACTATCGAGTTTGATATTCAAACGCTTCAACGCTGTTTAACCTCACGTTATTGCAGTACAACAGAGCTTGATTTTGAGGTTCTGAAAGACGAAATTGACCAGTTTAAGTCGCTCGCGTCACTCAACAAAACCGAGTTTAGCTTGGTGGGTGCGACCGAATACACGCAGCTTGAACTGGCAATCAATCGCTTCTCAGACAGCCCAAAAACACGCGACGATGTGTTGGCACTGTACCTCTCGCTCACCAATAACTACCTACAAATGGACGACAACTACCGGACCATATTTAACAACCATGCGAGCGACCTAATGATGGAGAAAAACGAGTTCTTCATTTGGTTGTTTGTGGTCGTTGTCGCACTGGTTGGTATCGCTGTGCTATCGAATTTGGTGGCAATCCTTAAACTGAAAAAATCCAGCTCGAATGAGCGCGACATTGACCAAGAATTCGATGGGCTTTATCAAGAGCTCAAACAACTGGATTTACAAAGGTTGGAAGAATTGCTGAATGAAGTGAGCATCAATCCGAAGCAGCGTCAGATCTACTCTCACCTAAAACTGATTTTCAGCAAACTCGAAGAGCAAAAACGCAATAACGATCTGTACAAACAGCTCTATGCTCTGATTGGTTACGAGATTCGTGGCATCACCAACACCATTAACGGCGGCGTGCAATATCTTGTTCAAGAGACCGATGAGAGCGGCGTGTTGATGGCGCAAGATATAACCTCGGCTGCCAATACCCTGTCTGAATTGGCAGAGAACTACAACCGACTCATTTCACAAGGAACTGAGAGCAAATCGAAAGAGTTTTCACTGCTTAATGTGCTGTCTGAATTGATGATTCACATCAGTTCCAAAGTGCAGCGAAATGAAGGTGAGCTAGACTGCTTTATCTCGGATAACCTACCAAACCGTGTTGAAGGGCAATCCACCAGCTTATTCTGGGTGTTGTTCCTACAGCTATCGAATGCCATCCAACTCAAAGCCGATAAGAAACTGTTTGTCACCATTGAGTCAGGCGCAGCGTCAGACATTGAAAACACCCGCTTGACCATCAATCTAAACTTCTTAACCACACTGGATGTGCCGTTTGCCAAGCTCAATACACTACACTGGAGCGACCATAAACAGCACACCGCAACCAAAGACGATTTGGCGAAAAGCGTACTGAAAGATTATGGCTATTACGAGAGCCATTGGTATCAATCGGGCAATCAGGAACGTTTTCAAATTCAGCTCGATTTAAAAGCCAAGAGCTTCCACACCGAGAAAACTCGCTTCGACAATAAACGTTTGTTGCTGTGTGCCAACTCTCAGCTGCGCATTGATGTGATGAACAAAATGTTAGTCAACTTGGGCTTAGAGATCACGCCAATTCGTACGCCGAACGAGCTCTTCTCTGCTGCAAAAACCTTTGGCGAATACGATGCCATCATGTTGACCGACACGTTCGAGCCAAACAAGCTGCCCTCACTGAGCAAAACGGTGAAGTCGCAACTGCGCAATCACCCGAACACCAAGTTGTTGCTTTCAGTTACTAGCACTCAGCAAGCACAAGAGAGCCATACCTTTGTCGACAAGATTCTGAACTCTCCTGCGATTCCGTATGAGTTCATCCCTAACCTATTGGCAATCATGGAAGCGGAAGCCTCAGAAGATCAGATGGAGAACAGCTCATTCCTGATTGTGGAAGATGACCGTGTTCAACAGATTCTACTCAAACGTATTTTGAGCAAGCAAGAGTACGAAGCTGATACCGTTGGCGATGGCGCAGACGCTGTTCAGCACTTCATGAACCAGCGCTCGGACATCATCTTTATGGACTGCATCATGCCGGGCATGGGCGGGATTGAAGCAACCAAACGCATTCGACAATACGAACAAGAGAGCGGACAACACCCTTGCACCATTATAGGTGCGACAGCATTGACCAGCAGTAATGAACACCAAGCTTGTATCGAAGCTGGAATGGATTACGTGATCAGCAAACCTTATAAAAACGACGAAATCATCAAGGTGATCAACAAGTATGTGGCGGTACAGAAACTTAACTAGCTGCGTATTGGCAGCGCTTACATTGAGCAATGCTCCTTCGGCAATGGCGACTACCTTGCTTGAGGCGGTCAAGCTCGGCTTGGAAAACAATTTATCTCTGCGCGCTAGTGATAAAGGCGTGGAAGAAAACGAATACAACATCGACATTAGCCGTTCTAAGTTTCTGCCCTCTTTAAACGGTGCCGCTGATACCACATGGAATGAAAACGAGACCATATTAACGGGAACACCGAATACGCGTTCAAGCTACAACTCGAACAGCTACAGCGTGTCTTTATCCCAATCGGTGTTTAACCTTGGCGACCTCTTCAAATATGGCACCACGAAGCTTGATTTCAACATTGAAGAAATCAAACATGAGAACAAAATCCAGAGCACCATTTCTGAAATCGCGACGCAATATTTCGAGTACCTCAAAAACAACGCGCAAATCAAAGCCACAAAAGTCGAGCTTAAATCGTCTGAAACACGTGAGCGCCAAATGCGTCGCAACGTGGAACTTGGCAACACTGCGGCGAGCGAGTTGTATGAGGTAATTGCCCAGAAAGAAGGCATTGCCAATCGCTTAAGAACCTTAGAGAAAGACCGACGCGTAATTTTGAACGGTTTAGAGATTCAAGTTCAATACCCAGTCACCCCATCACAGGACATCTACGAAAGCGTGCCCTTAGCAGAAATCAGCGAATCCGAACAACGCGCAATTCTTGAACAAGCGTTGAAGCTCAATAACGACTTATTGGTTGCGAAGAAAACCGTAGAACGCAGCCGAAGAGGCTTGAAAGAAAGCGGTTCAAACTTTGTGCCGACCGTATCGCTCTCTGCCAGTTACCGTTACGACGATGCGAACAACTATGACCGAACCGACCCAACCGCAACAGGAGACAGTAATTCCACCAACGTCGGTTTGAACTTGAATGTGCCGATTTTCTCCGGCGGTTCGGATTACTACGGTTATCAAAAATCGTCGACAGCCATCGAGCGAACCGAGCTACTGTACCAAGATTCGTTGTTCACGACGCGCAATAGCGTTAACACCTCGGTGCTCAACATTAATGACTTCTCCCGCGCTATTAGCAGTTACGAGAACATCATCCGAGCCAACTACGCTTCCTACAAAGGCATTCAACGCGCCTACCAACTTGGTACGCGAACCATTACCGACTTACTGGCAGCGGAAAGTAAACTGTTTAGCGCGCTACGTGATTACGAGAGCGCGCGCTATGACTACATCATTGAATCGATCAATCTTGAGCAAATCAAAGGCATGCTGTCGGTGCAATCCATCGAAAACATTATGCAGTTGATGAGCGATATCGAAGGCAGAAGCAATCAGGACTTAGTTCCGAAACACCTTCTCTCCAAACCATCGATTAAGAAAGGAGGTCGTAATGCAAACTGAGCATTTTTCCCAGAAGATTAACTTTGCTGACAAGTGTTACCTGACTTTCTCCACGGTGATCTCAACGCTGTTTGGTTTGGTGCTGCCCTTTTCGATTCTGATTATCTTTGACCGTGTTTTACCTAACCAAGCCAAAGACACGCTATTTCTTCTGTTTGCCATTATCTTGATCACCATCTTCCTCGACTATCACTTAAAGAATCAGGAAGAGAAGATTTCGTCGGTGATCATGAAGCAGTTCGAAACCAACTTAACCAACAAGGTGTTTCAATCCATCTGTTTGGCTGAGATATCGAAGTTTCGTCGCCTAGAACCCGGTGAATACCTAGAGCGTATTGCCACCATTCCAGAGATTAAATCCTTCTTTGGCGGAGAATCTGTACGGGCATTGATCAACCTTACCGTCAGCATACTGACCATTCTGATTATCGGTCTGATCAACATCTGGGCAGGGGTGACCATCTTGCTCGCCTCCATCATTTTGGCGGTGTTCGCACTCAGCCTTTCCAAGCAAAAAATCAACAGCCTAGAAAACAAATCCGACATCGAAGGCTTAACTACTTCGAAAATCATCGAGATCATCTCTAGCCCACTCGATATCAAAGCGCGCAATATGGAATATCGCGTTGAGAGCTTGATGACACAAATGGTGGAAGAGCGTGAAGTCGAAAACATCAAATACGAGCAGATCGAATCGAACTTCAGCCTTATCCTTTCGCTCATACAACAGCTCTCCATTGCTTGTGTGGTGGTGGTTTTGGCAACGGCAGTTATCAACATGCAATCGAGCCAAGGCATCATGGCAGCCATCATCATGCTTACCAACCGCTACTTCGCGCCATACCAGCAAGTGATGCGCACAGTGAGCCGCTGGGAGTTGAACAAGCTTCATATTCAACGTATCGCCGAGCTGCTTGAGCTTGCTGCATCTGTAGAACAACAAAATGACACGACAGAAGTCGAGCGCATCTCGGTGAAGTATTCGGAAAAGCAACGCATCGAGTTTGAACACGGTCAGGCTTACTTGCTGACGGGGAAAAGCGGCGCAGGCAAAACCCATCTCGCCAATTGCATTACGCGGCAAAACACCGACAGCAAGCTCGATATTCAAATCAACGAGACACCGCTCGATGATGTCAACTACAACGTCTGGCGAAATAGCGTGCTCATGGTCGACAAAACCAGCTCGTTCGTCGAAGGCACCATCATCGACAACTTGACTTGTTTCCGCCCGAGCTTAAACAACACCGCATTTGCGCTTTGCGAAACCATGAACATCAAAGCACAAATCGATTCCCTTCCCGCTGGTTTTTACACCGAGCTAAAAGGACATTTACGCAACCCATTCTCTCGCCAAGTCGCTTATGCCTTGTTGTTGGTGCGAGCCTTACTTGCGAACAAAAGTGTGTTGATCTTCGACGACATCGACTGTGTTTATGATGACGACTTTGCTCGATTGGTTTTGACCAGTACCGCCTATCGCGCCAACGACAAAATCCTCATCATCGTCAGTAATAAGATGGACAAACTCAACCATCGCCTCAAACGCGTCAAACTTACCGGAGGTGACCAATGAGTATTTTGGTTGATTTCAATAATGTCCCTCAGCGCTTGTTAGACTTTGAGGCTCGCAGTTATGACGAGCGATACAATCAGTCACCTTTGATTCGTGGTTTAGCTTACACCCTCATAGCGCTTGAATGGGAAGGCACACCTTCTATCCTCAGCGACGCTTTTATCCCTAAACCAAAAGACAGCGACAGTTTTATTGCCACGATTGAACGCCTTGGTTACCGTTGCGACGTCACCAAACTAAAAACACTGGAGCACATCGAGGGGCACCCTCATCCTTGTTTTATTGAGATAGAAAACCTCACTGCGATTTTCTTGGGCACTAAAGACGGCAAACTGATCCTGTTTGATTACACCAATAACAACACCATTGAATACCCGCTCTGCAAGAAGCCATGTTTGTTGGTCTCGATCAGCGAATACTCCCGCTTGTTCCGAGAGCCACCACCAGAATCTCAAGACCGCAGTAACTGGATTAAATACGCGTTTTATCGCTACAACAATGAACTCAAGAGCCTGATTATCCTCAGCTTCGTGGTCAGTATTCTCGGCGCACTCCAGCCCTTTTTTATTATGAGTGTGTACAACTTCGCCTTGACGTCTAGCTCGCAAGCCACACTTTATTGGCTCACTTTATTTGCTGTTATTGTTGGGTTTTCGGAATACTTTTTCAAGAAAATGCGGGTCAACATCATCGCCACATCAGGGAAGGATTTGGCGGTGCATATTTCTCAAAACGTAATATCCAAACTGTTGTGGCTTCCTTATTCGATGACATCCACCGCAGGTGTCTCTTCTCAGTTAGCGCGTTTGAAAGACATCGACACTTTCCGCCGCTTGGTAACCGCAGAGTCAACATTAAGCTACTTCGACATGCCGTTTGTTATCGTATTCATTATTGCCATTGCTCTTATGTCTGGTACCGCGGCGCTAGTCGTTATGGCTGGGTTGATTCTAATGTTGGTGTTCTGTGTTTATTCTCGTTACATCTACTCGCAAGCCACGTCCAAGAGCTCTCGCGCCAACGCCATGGTTTCTTACCAATGGAATGAGATTCTTCGTGGTATAAAAACCATCCAAGGCTTGCCATTGTTGCGTGTTATCCAGTCCCGCTTTAGCGCATCGCATTTACAAAGCACCAACGATGCAGAACATGTTTCAGTGACTAATAGCAGGGTTCAGGCAGCAGGCGGGAGTTTGATTCAGGTTATTGGTACCGCAAGTATCGTCGCGGCCGTTATCGGCGTGATGGACGGCACCTCCGATGCAGGTGCAATGCTTGCTACCGTAATTTTAGTCTGGAAGGCGTTGGGGCCTATTATGGGCATCTACAACTCTATTTCTAAGTTCCAATCCATTAAGGCGTCTTCTGCGCAAATCAACAACCTTATGGCGATGAATGACGATAAGCTAACGTTAGAGAAAAGCCCCCCTATTCGCCTCTTTCAAGGTAGTATCGTCGGCTCTGGTGTGAGCCATCGTTATAGTGGTGCAGCGACAGGTTTAACTAATCTTGGTTTTAAAATTCCACCGGGCGCAAAAGTCGTGATTTGTGGACCAACAGGTTGCGGTAAAACGACGCTCATTTCTATTATCGCTGGGCTAGAGGAACGCTATCAAGGCTCAGTGTCGGTGGACGGTTATAACATCAAACAGTTCAACAGCTATCGCTACCGAACCTCGATTAACTACATCCCGTTTAACCTGCATATTTTTGAAGGCTCCTTGGAGACTAACTTCATCTTGCATAATGGGTTAATCCCAACAGAAAAAATGCGTGAAATGGTGAGTTTCTTTGAGCTCGATACATGGTTGCCACAAGGCCTGGACACTCAATTGAGCGTTGATATCTGTAAAAGTTTACCAAATGGTATTCAACAAAGACTGCGGCTCGCATTAGGGCTAGGCAACTGCGAACAATCTTTGATTATCATTGACGAGCCATTTAATGGTGCAGAGCAAGAAAACTCCCACTACTTCAAGCGGTTATTCAGCGACAAACTACTCAATAAGACCGTTATTTTCTCAACGAATGATCCGGGTATGATCTCTACATCCAATATGAGCTTAGTCTTGGAGCCAGATGGCAACTTGAAGTATTTCGGGTTAACCGATAAGTACTTAAAAAGTCTAAGTTAAGTTCGGAATGTGGTGTGGTTCATCATTCATAATTGAGCACGGTCATTGACAAAAATGTAAACGATGAGACTATTTACTCTGTAAGCGCGTACACTAAGGAATCCGATGTATACATTTGTTGCAGACAAATTGGATGTGGTTTATTTATCAACAATACCAGAAAACTACCATTTACAAGACTTCGACGTGCCTGAAGAAGAACTCGAAATTCGTGAAATTGTAGAGGTATGGTATGAGTGTGCGTTTCTTCCTGACTTTAACCTTCAACACATCGACATCGAAAACAAAACCGCATTGGTCGAGACACAAGCGCGAGTCGTAAACAACTACACTAGTACGCTCGCTTTTTTACTCAAAAGTCGTGCTTATCGCGCAGCGCTTAACCGATTATTGAGTGTATGGAGATTGGAAGCAGCAGCTAAAGCACAGCTTGAGCTGCTGTTACTTACGGAAGAACAGAGTAGCAAGCCAGTAAATTAATCGGCTAGGATAAGAGGCTAAAAATCTTAAACCCAACCATCGAATCGGAGACGTTTCTGCACGCGTTCAACCGCCTCTATCTGCATCTGACGAACACGCTCGTTAGACACGTTTAATAACAGGCCTATTTCCGACAAGGTTTTCACTCTCTGGTCAAATAATCCGAATCGATGGATCAAGACTTTCTGCAACTTAGCTGGCAAGGTTTTAATAATATTTTCAATAGCTTGAGTAAAGCACTGGTTTTCACAGTCTTGTTGTGGATCTGGCGTATACTCACTTTCACACAGTTCAAGAACAAATGGAACACGATGTAGATCCGCAGTGGTCGATACATCAATAAAACCACTAAGAGCAACAAGTTCATCTATGCGCTCTGCTTTCACCCCTGAGCAGCGTGAGAGTTCAGAAATAGACAACTCCTTGCTCTCACTTTTTGACGCATCGAGCTTTTTTAAAGCCAGGCTATTTATCTCTTTGCACACATGAGCAGGTAAACGTACCGTGCGGCCATTGTTCATTAATGCCGCTTCTATATTCTCGCGAATCCACCATACCGCATAAGTAGAAAAACGGTAGCCTGGCTCAGGATCGAACTTATCGACCGCTTTTATCAAACCAATATTACCTTCTTCTATTAAATCGAGCAGAGTAAAGTTATTGCCTGGCCGTTTGAGGTAGCCTTTTGCGATTTTCACAACAAGTCGAAGATTAGACTCAATCAACATTTCGCGCGCTTCTTCATCACCAGCTCGATTAAGTTTGGCGTAATGCAACTCCTCTTCACGAGACAACAAATCAATCCCCACAATATCTTTGAGATAGTGAGCATAAGGGTCTTTCCCAACTGACAACGATTCTTTCATTGACAGTTCATCCGTGACAGCTCGGAACCTAGCAAAGCATTCGTTGTTCATTCCCCGTCCTTCTCAAGCCAACTTATTTCTTATCTTCTTTAATTATTTTTGTACAACACCGTATGCATCATGCTTTATATGCATTACTTTACACTGAGTGTAGACAGGGGTTCTGATCTTTACCAAGAAATCACTTATCACTTTAAAACAATTACTGCTTCTATGATAAAAACGTGAGCAGGTGGGGGGTTATATATATGAAAGTGCAAGTATTTGTACGCAAATTGGCCTCAAAGAAAACAACGCAACGTGATCGTTAACGCTTACCACGTTACTCTGACTAAAACTTTGAGGCTTGAGGATGATTTGAAGTATAAGTTGAATTAGCGAGACCTAATTCACTTGACGAAGCTCAGGTTGAACCTGGCTGTCTGTTATGACTTGAAACACCGCGCGATTTTTACCTTCAGACTTACCTTGATACATCAGTTGATCAGCGTCTTGTAAATTCACGATGTGAGTAAATTCAGGGTAGTATGCGCAGCCTAAGCTAATGCTCAAATGAATCGCTTGCCCACCAAGGATAATAGGTTGTTCGTACACGGCTTTGCAGAGCATTTGAGCAAAGTTGCGCGCTTCTCGCTCAGAGAGCGATGCCGTCACGAGTGCGAACTCTTCTCCGCCAATTCTCGCCAATGTCATACGTTCATCAGTCATTGATTTTGCTGTTTCAGCCACGGCCACTATCGCTCTATCTCCGACAAGATGACCGTATTGGTCATTAATTGATTTAAAATCATCAATATCAAATACCATTACCGTCAAGCTTCGCTGCAAGTGATTCAAGAGCGCCAATTGTTCAATCAAGTGTCTACGGTTGTAGAGTTTTGTTAGGGAATCCGTTAACGTCATCTCCAGCAATTGCTGGTTAGCAATCGTCAATTGTCTTGTGCGCAGCGCAACCATGCGTTTGAGTGCGAAGATATGATACAGCGTCGCGACCGCCATAACGAAAATCGCAATAGGTAGGAGATAAAGAGGATAGACCGTTTTCACCACACTCCACCGATTGAGGATCCTTTCTCGATCTGTATCGATAACTTTTTCAAACGCTCGAGAGACATCTAAAATGGAAGCAGAACTATGCAACCCTGCTGCAATCCGAAGGTCTTTACTATATAAATTTATTACAGGAACAAACATGCCTGCTCCCGGCATAGTTGCCATATAAAAGTTAGCCACTTGAAGGTCCGCGACAAAATACAGCACCTTCTTATCGACAGCGGCCCGTATCATCGTGTCGTTATTAATGTACTCTGCAATAGGCGCATTAGGATAATTCGTCTTAATAAACTCAGACTCGTAACTTCCTTTAACGACACCAATTGGCAACGTCATTTCACCAGCTAAAACACTTTTGACATCAATCGAAAGCACGTCTTGATTGACATATAATTTAGTTTGAATGGGCATGATAACTGCGCCAAAATCCAAGTAATCAGCTCTTTCCGATGAGTAAACCAATCCCGCGTGAAAGTCAGCACGCCCCTCTTTTACGGCCTGTAAAGAAGCCTCCCAATCAAGAAGCAGAAACTGAACATCAATTTGGTTGTCCGCCGCATACGCTTTCCAGAAGTCGATCAAAATGCCTTTGGGTTCACCGTCTGGGCTAAGGTAAGAGAATGGCTTCCAAGCTTTGGAGTTAGCAACAATTAAAGAATGAGACTCTGACTTGTGCGCATACGTCATCGGGCAAATAGACAGCCATAGTAGTAACAAAGAAGCACACGCTTTTGTACACTTGCAACCATAAGTACCATAACTCGTCGATGACATACCTACTTCTCACCAGTCTTTTTAAACCATAATCTCGGCTGTTTTGTCTGATCTAAAGATATAGCAGAGCGGTGTCGGACAGGAAGTGGCTCCTATTGATATGAATCTAACTTAGTAGGTTTTAGTACTTATTTGGTACTTTTCAGCGTCTAGTTTTAAGAAGAAAGCTAGCCAGTATAAGGTGAGATAAGGGTGATTTAACTAACACTAACCCATTGAATTTGAATAGTTTGATAAAAACCAGCTTCAATAAAAAAAGCCCTATTCAAAATCCACATCGGGGAGAACTTTGAATAGGGCTCTTTGCCTCTATGCTTCATTTTCCGACTGAAGCTGCCTTTACCTTTTTTCGCTTTTACGACTCGTGTTCTGAACAATTGACTGGTGACAACCGCTTTTAACGCATTGTCCTTGATTTCACCTCTGCCGAAGTCGGTCTCATGTTGTGAGCCACTCGGTTGAGGACTGATTTTACGCTTTGCCATAAATCCTCCTTAATGGTCGAACCAGATTGGACAATAATTATATAAATAAGTCAAATTTATAGATTTAGTTGAATTTTATGCTAAAAAACTTCACATCACCGTCATTTATTTGAAATTTAATCAAAAACATGCTGGTTAAATAGTGACTAAATACAAATATTTGTCCATAAAGCACTAATATATGTTGACTCTTCGTGGAATTAACCTAGACTCAAACACGGCTAGAAAGAAAGTTCTTTGTTTTCACATTTCGTTGGATTACTTGTAACCCGTCGTCCTGTGGTACGCAATAGCAATTTATTTTTCCACGCTATAAGCGCCGTTGAGGCGAAAGATTACATTATTTAGATATTTAGGAAATAGACATGTCTAACACAGCTACTGGCACAGTTAAGTGGTTCAACGAAACTAAAGGCTTCGGTTTCATTCAACAAGAAAACGGTCCTGACGTATTTGCTCACTTCTCTGCAATCACTGGTGACGGCTTCCGTACTCTAGTTGAAGGCCAGAAAGTAGAATTTGTTATCTCTCAAGGTCAAAAAGGCCCTCAAGCAGAGCAAATCAAAGTACTTTAATTCTTAAAGAATTTGATACGATAGCCAGCTTTTAAAGCTGGCTATTTTTTTGCCTAAAACTTATTTTGCCAACAAAACGATATAAATCTATGGCTCTTAAACCAACCATTTACAAATTTCGTATCGCCATTTCCGATATGAATAATGACTATTACGATTCTAAAAATCTAACTATCGCCCTTCATCCTTCTGAAAAGCCGCAACGAATGTTGGCTCGCATTCTAGCTTACTGTTTAAATGCTCAAAGCAATCTGGAGTTTACAAAAGGACTCTCTACGATTGAAGAGCCTGATTTATGGCATGTTGGCGATGATCAAAGCATTACTCACTGGATTGAAATTGGCGAACCAGAACCAGACAGAATTAAGAAAGCTTCTCGCCTCGCAAAGCATGTAAAAGTTTACACTTATAACACCAAAGCGGCTGTCTGGTGGGACAAAATGTCAGGAAAGTTCTCAATGCTTCCCGTCAACGTAGAGAGCTTTGACTATGACGCTATCGACTTGATTTGTCAGCATCTTGACCGAGGTACTAGCCTTTCTGTTATGATTACTGGCAGCTCAATTTTTGTTGATATCAATGATCAACATATCGAAGTAACGGTGAAGGAACTAAAAAACCATGACGTCTCTTAGTGAACTGAGTCAAGAGATGGGATTTGAAGGAATCCCCTTTGTTAAAGAACATAAAGCAGCAAAGCGGCGTTGGTTAAAAGAACAGTCACAACTATTTACAAAAGTTTGTGAGAACAAACCCACAACAGCACCTACTCTTCACCTGCTTGGCCTTTTGACCAAATCACATATTGAAGCCAGCGCTAACTATGAGCAACATGCTCACTCTACCCAGCGTATGCAGCAAGTTCTGACTGACTCCTTGGGTAATGAGCTCGCGGATAAGTTTACTAACCAATCTGCTGAAGACCTAATCTTAGTCACCCACCTTTGGTTATACACGCAAGGCTATTTAAATATGGATTTCAGCTTGGCGCACGATCATGCCGAGCAGACTCAAAATACATTGCAGCATGAGCTTGTCATAAAACGCATGGACGTTGATGCATTCAGAACCGAACTCATGCAAAGTTTTTATCAAGGTAAAGAAGCCCGTCCGGCTTCAGCAAGTGGCTTTTGGGGTTGGTTTAAACGTCTATTTTCCGTATAAAATACATGGTTTTATCCATTTCAAACAACTGATAGACTTCACGCTCAGTGCAACAAGCATCATGATTGCATTCTTAAAGGACAGTTACCCAATGAACGTCAAGGGATCATTATGAAGTTTATCCGTTGGATTTTAGGCAAGGTTATCTTATTGCTGAACGCGGTGTTCTCACCTCGTGGTATTAAGCGCACCGCAGAAGAACAGCAACGTATTGATGAAAAAGCGAAACAATACGCACTTTACCAATTTGAAGCCTGCCCTTTTTGCGTAAAGGTCCGCCGTGCAATGAAGCGTCAATCGGTGAACATTGAGCTACGTGATGCAAAAAATAATCCTACTCATCGAGCTGAACTAGAGCAAGGTGGTGGGCGAGTTAAAGTCCCTTGCCTTCGTATCGAAAAAGATGGCGAAACACAGTGGTTATACGAGTCATCTGACATCGTCGCTTACGTTGAAAAAGAATTTGCCTAAGTTCCCCCTATGAACATTGGCGGATGTAAAAGAGGCACCTAACGGTGCCTCTTTTCTATTTTTTCTAGCTAAATGTTGCCGTGCGAGCTTTCCTTATTCAGTCTTCTTGCTCAACTCCGAACTTAAACTCCACTAAGCAAATAACGGGTATGCAAGAACAACACAACGAAGATTACCACCCAACGTCTGCGTTATTCATCCACGATCAATGTTAGCTCTACGCGCCGATTGCAAGCTTTACCACTCGCTGTCGCATTGCTGCACTTCGGTACATACTCTCCGAAGCCTCTAGAAAACACTCGTTGACGTGGAATACTCGTCGCCAATAATTGTTTTTCTACTTCACGAGCTCGCTTTTCAGATAGCGTGTCGTTGAAACTTTCAGCTCCCGTACTATCCGCATGACCATCAATCACGACATCAACATCAGTTCTTCCCGCCAGATAGTGACCAATGTTTCGAATCCAGTCTTGAGATTGAGCAGATAACCGTGCAGAGCCAGTTTGAAAATGCACTTGCTCTTTCAAACGTATCATTAAGTGACCGCCACTGAGTGTCTCATGAGGAATATTGTGCCTGTTCAGAAACATTTCTAGAGAGGTCACATTTTGCGACTTTTTTACTGATGCCCTCTCAGTCTGATACGTACGAGGTGAAGAAGCCACACTGGAGGCGCTCGGATAGCCCCACTCAGGATGTCTCAGCTCGGTGTTTGTTCTAGGAGCTGTATCTAAAATGTTCCCGCCAGGAACCATGTCTTGATCAAGGCTACTGCACCCAGTCAGAATGCCGCAAACAATTAAAAACCACTGCTTCATACCATTACCAACGTAGAAAAACTCTTGTCCATTGTGTCGACAAAACACGCCAAATCTTTAGCGCTTTTATCCACCGATTGGTTTGTATATGCAGCGTTCATGCCACTGGAATCAATATCAAGTATCTCTCAAATAAAAAGCGATGCCAAAATACCTCCCTGCAGCCTACACATCAGGAAAAGTCTGTTACCAATCGTCTCACTTTATTGTTATTTAATGGTTTTAGTCACTATCGTTAACCGATAAACTAACGCAAATTTCTTACTTAGAGCATTATTATGTTAAAAAACATATCGAAAGGCTTTGCTGTGATTGCCGCCATGATGGCCTTGTCGGCATGCGATAGCGGCAACACTCAGCCTCAGCAAGGCAAACAATACGAAGTTTTGCCTGTATCTCTTCAAGAATATGATTTGGCGCCATTGACAGAAGCTTTTGCCCTAACTTGCGGCCACTGCCGTTCAATGGAAGATTTTGTCCCTCAAATCGAATCGCTAACTGAGCAAAGCGTTGAAAAAATGCATGTAACTTTCAATGAGAGTGCACAAGTAAGCGCCATCATCTTCTACACTGCAGTCATGCAACTAGAGTCGACACCTGACAAAGCATTTATGGCGGATCTTTTTGCTGCCGTACAAATGGGTCCTGATGCGACTGCTGAGGAACGTCAAATCGCCGTAGAGAAAGCCTTTGAGTCTCGCAACCTTATCAGCCCTTACCATTTAGATGAAGCACAGCAAAAAACGCTGTTTGAGTACATCACTAAGGCAGAAGCGATCACGACTCGCGGCCAAATTAACTCCGTTCCAGCCTTTATCGTTAATGGAAAATACCAAGTCATTACTGGTGGTCATGACAGCGTCGAAGCCATGGCAGAAACCATTAACTATTTGCTAAAACAACCTAAATAGACAAGGAGCTTACGTGTCTAAATTTTTGTTTCCTCTCATTATTTTCATTCTGGCGGGCTTTTTCATTTACCGTACTTGGACAAACCATAAAGTAGCGGATGAAAACTTTGCGAAAGGCCAAGCATTCTTGCTCGAGAATGCGAAGAAAGAAGGCGTCATTACAACAGAAAGTGGTCTTCAATATATTGTTCTTGAAAAAGGCGAAGGTGAGGTTCACCCAACCGCGACAAGCAAAGTCAAAGTGCACTACCACGGCACGTTGATTGATGGCACTGTGTTTGATAGCTCCGTTAATCGCGGTGAGCCAATTTCGTTTGGTCTTAACCAAGTCATTAAAGGCTGGCAAGAAGGCCTACAATACATGGTCGAAGGTGAAAAAATCCGCCTTTTCGTACCAAGCACGCTCGGTTATGGCAAAAGTGGCTCAGGCCCAATTCCACCAGCAAGTGTTTTGATCTTTGATGTTGAATTGTTAGAGATTCAATAACTCTAGAAACTTTGCATTAAAGCCCAACTATCAAAACCAAAAACGCCGCGAACCACGCGGCGTTTTCTGTTTAAAGAGAGGCTACAAACCAATATAGTGATCCGAAAGCAATGCAATGAACAACGCAAAAAGGTGATAGATAGAAAATTTAAACGTCTCCATCGCGGTATTGGGCTCTGGCGCGTATTTTAGCTTCCATGCATGGTACATAAAGCCAGCGTTAAGTAGTAACGAGGCAAAAAGATAAACTACGCCGACCATTCCAACCAACACCGGCAGCACACAAACCAACGTCAACAACACCGTATACAACAGAATAGAAGTTTTGGTGTACTCGATACCATGTGTCACTGGCAACATTGGAATATCCACCTTACGATAGTCCTCTACGCGATGAATTGCGAGTGCCCAAAAGTGTGGTGGCGTCCAGATAAAAATGATCATCACAAGCAGCCAAGCATTCGCATGCAAGTGCCCTGTTACGGCAGTCCAACCGAGAAGAGGCGGCATCGCCCCCGCAATACCTGCAATTACGATATTTTGCGGAGTAGCGCGTTTGAGGTACATGGTGTACACCATCGCATAGCCGAGTAAACTCATCAAAGTCAGCCATGCCGTCAGTGGGTTGACCAGCGCATATAAAAGAACAAATCCTATGACGCCTAAAGCCGTCGAAAAGGTTATCACCGATAACGGCTTAGCTTCACCCGATGGCAACGGACGTTTGTGTGTGCGAGCCATTCTCGCGTCAATGCGGCGGTCAATCAGGTGATTAAACGCTGCCGCGGAGCCTGCCATCAAACCAATGCCTGTTAGGCCAACCGCCGCCTGCAACCAAGGAAACTCAGTAACAGGCGCTAAACTCATCCCGACAACGGCCGTCACCAGCATTAATGCGACTACTTTAGGCTTCGTTAACTTCAAATAAACGGAACTTAGTCGCTTTCGCTCATTTAACGACAGTGCGATTTCTTTACTCATAGCGAACTCCTTTCGCGGTGTAACTCCAAGCTTTTTTGCCCTGCCACAAATAAAACTGACTCACACAAACAAGACTTAACATAATGGCGGCACCCAAGTTATGTGCCACGGCGACATAAATAGGAAGTTGGAATACGACATTGCTCACGCCCAACATAATTTGACACGCTAAAGTGAGTAGTAACCATCCTCCAATGCGCTGTGAATGATGGGAATCTTGCCTCATGAGCATAATGCTATAAGCCAATACGACTGTGGCGGTGACCATCGCACCGAGGCGATGCGTAACATGTATGGTCATTCTTGCCGGATACTCCAATACACCAAACTCGTAATTCTCGAATCCGGTTTGCCAGAAAGAAAACGCCTCTTTCCATGAGAGATGACTCATCCAATCTCCCTCACAAATCGGCAGTGAGGTGCACATGAGCGCGGCATAGTTTGACGAAGTCCACCCTCCTATCAGCACCTGCATAAAAACAACCAGAAAAACCAATAATGAGAAGCCTCGTAGCGAGCTGGAAGATGGAGAAAAATAGAGATTATTTTGCGCTTTTAACTGGCAGTAAAAAATCGCCTGCAGAACCAGTAAAGTAAATCCACCAAGCAGATGAAGCATTACGATGACTGGCATTAATTTGAGCGTCACGGTCCACATCCCCAAAAGTGCTTGCCCGACCACCAGTACACTGAGAAGCATCGGAATAGTAGGATTCACGCGCTCAGATCTCGTTGATATCACTGTCATAGCAAAAATGACCAAACCCAACGTTCCTGCAAAATAGCGATGAATCATTTCAAGCCATGCTTTCTCATGCTCGACTGCCCGTTCAGGGAAATTAAGATTGGCACGTATTACGTCTTCTTCTTGATGAGGCACACCAAAGTGCCCATAGCAGCCGGGCCAATCAGGGCAACCTAACCCTGCATCAGAAAGGCGAGTATACGCGCCTAACATGATCACCACGAAAGTTAGGAGCAAACTGAATTTAACCAACTGAATTAACTTCATATACGCCCCTTTCTAACCAACTCGTGACAATTTTAAGAGCTTGCGTAAATCCGCCAACATACCTTTGTTGAACGAGACTAAATCTTCATTCGGTTTTGGCGAGTAAGACATCACCAATTGCCCCAGAGGATCAACGATTAACATTTGTCCGGGTTTCACTTTGGCGGTAACCGATTGATTCATTTGCATTGTCGTCATCGATACATCTACGGTATCCGACAACTCTGTCTGCCAAAGCACCGGCACCACACGCTCTTGATATTTTCCTAAAGCGACATAGCTTTGCTGAAGCAGGTAAAGCTGCTGCCTGCATTGTTCTGTGCACTCATTAGGTAAAACATAAGCGAGTTGCCACCTGTGCTCCTTGAGTGGGGACTCTTGACCAAGTAGCTCTAACGTTGTGTATGGTTCAACTAACACACCTCTATTGGTCACACCGCTTTGATACCACCCTTGGGTGAGAATGACCTTAGCGATGACGGCAGGAAGCGCAAACGTACACACCAACGCAATCAACATTAGCCGCCCTTTGGTTACTTTAGATGTCATGCTTCACCTCCATGTGACGCAACTTTCTTTGCCAACGAACAAAAACAATTAAGGTCAATAATAAGAAAACGCCCGCCATCGAAAACCACTGAATCGAATAACCGAAATGCTTGGCGCTGTTGAGCGGCAATGGGTTCCAAGGAAAGTCGTAAGGCCAATTTTTTAGATTGTCTGGCTGCAAGACTGCGGGCATAAGTTCAATATTAAGTAGCTGATTCAGTTGCGCGATATTCAGGTTCTGCACACGAATGGCATCGCCAACTTCTGGCATTAATTCAGAGCTCAGCGGGTTAGCAGATTTTCGGTACAGACGTCCCGAGATAAAGGTCGACACTTCGAGTGTTGTGACGGTTGGTAATATTGAACGATCTGCTATTCCCTCCACAAAACCAAGCTCTAATAATGCATAGGTTCCTGATTCATCACTCATAGAGACAATCTGAAATGCTAAATAGCCCACATTGCCCTGATGCGTTTGGTTATCCAGTAAAATCACGGGAAACGCCTGAGGAACAACATTAGCTTCCACTTTTTTCCCGAGAATGCTGCCTTCTCTCCAATCGTTTTCTTCAAGAACTTCGTCTAATGCTTGGTACGCACTATCCGCTCGCGCAAGAATGGCTTGTTCCAAAGCCTGTTTCTCTTGCCCTCTTTCAAGCTGCCAAAAACCCAGTTTGACCAAAAGAGAAAACACAACCACAGTTAAACCAACTGCAACCCAAAACCGTTTCGATAGCCATAATTGTCTTGATAACAACAACGATGAAACCGGAGGTGCTATGTCCACCGTATTTCTATTCAAACTGACGCTTGTCCTTTTGCTGCTTTTCATTATCTTCAACCTCGCAAAAGCGCTTATCGAAATGGTTCGTGAAGACCCAGATAATCCCGAAAAAAGAGACAAACCTATGAGTCATTACTTAGGCCGTCGAGTCATGTTCTCCGCTTTAGTAGTTATCCTTCTACTTATTGCGCTCAGTTCAGGCTGGCTGGCTCCGAATCCCCGTCCTTACTAATCGCCCAATGCACCTACAGCACGTACACAAACACAAACAGACATAACCAAACTACATCCACAAAGTGCCAATACCAACTACCTGCTTGGAAGGCAAAATGGTTCTTAGACGAAAAATGATCTTTAGCGATTCGGAGCAATAATACGATTAAGAAAATCGTCCCAAGACAAACGTGCAAACCGTGAAAACCCGTCAGCATAAAAAAGGTGTTTCCGTAGATACCAGATTGCAACGTGAGCCCCATTTCTTGATAAGCATGAGCATACTCGACCGCTTGGTAATATAGGAAAAAGCCCGCAAGCACGATGGTGATTTCCAACCAAACAATCAGTGCCGTTCTTTTGTCTTTTTCAAGGTTGATGTGCGCCATATGTAGCGTAATCGACGACAATAGCAGCAAAATAGTATTAGTAAGGGGAATGCCCTGCCACGGCATAGCTTGCGTTGTTTCTCCACCCGGAGTCAGTGTGAGTGGCCACATAGCTTCGAAGGTTGGCCACAACACCTCGTTGGTCATGAAGTTGTTATCTGCCCCACCTAGCCAAGGCACAGAAATCATCCTGGCGTAAAATAACGCACCAAAAAAGGCACCAAAAAACATCACTTCAGAGAAGATGAACCAGCTCATCCCTTGGCGAAAAGAACGAGTAATTTGCGAGCTGTACTTTCCACTCAGTGACTCAGTAATCACATTACTAAACCAGCCCGCCAACATGTAAAGCAAGAACAGAAAACCTACCGCTAGCACAATGCTACCAATGGTTCCCACAGCCCCTTCACTTTGTGTCCCCTGAACGGTCATTCCTGCACCAACGGCAACTAAAAATAGAGCAAACGCACCGATGATCGGCCAGCTACTTTGAGCGGGAACATAATATGTTCCTGGCTTGTTACTCATAATTTCTCTCCTTACTGACCAGCCTTGGTCTGTATCTCTCTCCTTGAGTGGCTAAGAACCTGTAGGAGGGGGAAGTTTATAGAGTGTGTAAGACAGCGTTAACGTGTGTATCGACTCCGGTAAGTCCGGTTCGATATAAAAAATCAACGGCATTTGAGCTTGTTGTTTGCCATCCAAAGGCTGTTGGTTAAAACAAAAACACTCAATCTTATTGAAATAAGCGGCACCATTCCCGGGAGAAACAGAGGGAACGGCTTGCCCTACCAACTTCTGCCCGCTTTCATTAAATGCAAGGTATTCGGTTTGCACGACTTCACCGGGATGAACGTCCATCGAAATCACTTTGGGTTTAAACTCCCAAGGCATATCGGGGCTTACATGCGCCATAAACTCCACGCGAATGGTTCGGCTCATATCTGGCTGCATACCAGTTGGTTGAATGGCGGCCACTTCACTTGTTTTTCCATTGATACCCAGTGCGTCGCACATTACGTCATACAATGGGACAAGTGCGTAGCCAAACCCGAACATCAAAAGGGTCGCTAAAAGCAACTTCACTGTGAGCTTTTTGTTTGATGGATTCGGTTTCATCTCACTCACCCTATTCGTTTCTAATCGACTTTAGGCGGCGTAGTAAACGTATGATGGGGTGCCGGGCTTGGCACTGTCCATTCTAAGCCCTCCGCACGTTCCCACGGTTTTGCAGCGGCCTTTTCACCGCCACGAATACACTTGATCACCACCCATAAAAAGATCAATTGTGACAACCCAAACGCAAATCCACCAATGGAGACGATTTGATTGACATCAGCAAACTGAATAGCGTAGTCCGGGATACGTCTTGGCATACCCGCTAAACCTAGAAAGTGCATCGGGAAAAACAAAACATTAACTGAAATAATCGAGCACCAGAAATGCCACAAACTCAGCTTGTGGTCGTACATATTGCCTGTCCACTTAGGTAGCCAATAGTACGCAGCCGCCATAATCGAGAATACAGCACCAGATACCAACACATAGTGGAAATGCGCAACCACGAAGTAAGTGTCATGATATTGGAAATCCGCCGGCACAATCGCCAGCATCAACCCTGAGAAACCGCCAATCGTAAAGAGCACAATAAAGGCAATGGCAAACAACATTGGCGTTTCAAATGTCAGAGCTCCACGCCACATGGTGGCGACCCAGTTAAAGACTTTCACCCCTGTTGGTACCGCAATCAGCATGGTGCAATACATAAAGAAAAGCTCTGCAAAAACTGGCATCCCCGTTGTAAACATGTGATGCGCCCACACAAGAAAAGACAGCAACGCAATGCTGCACGTCGCGTAAACCATCGAATGATAACCAAACAGCTTCTTGCCACTGAAAGCAGGAAGGATGGCAGAAATGATGCCAAACGACGGTAAAATCATGATGTACACTTCTGGGTGACCAAAGAACCAAAAGATGTGTTGGAACATCACCGGGTCACCGCCACCAGCAGCATCAAAGAAGCTAGTCCCGAAATATTTGTCAGTAAGAACCATCGTCACCGCACCTGCTAATACCGGCATAACCGCGATCAACAAGAAAGCGGTGATTAACCAAGTCCAAACAAACATTGGTAACTTGAACCAAGTCATTCCCGGAGCTCGCATATTTACTATCGTCACGATAACGTTGATCGCGCCCATAATGGAGCTGATCCCCATGATGTGAACAGAGAATACAAACAGCGCGGTGCTATCTGGGCCATAAGTCGTGGACAGCGGAGCATAGAACGTCCAGCCAAAATCGGGGCCGCCGCCAGGTAAAAACAACGAGCTCAATAAAATAAGAAATGCAAAAGGTAGAATCCAAAAGCTCAAGTTGTTCATACGAGGTAGCGCCATATCTGGAGCACCGATCATCATTGGAATCATCCAGTTAGCAAGGCCCGTAAATGCTGGCATCACAGCACCAAACACCATCACCAAACCGTGTACCGTAGTCATTTGATTAAAAAACTGTGGATCAACCAGCTGAAGTCCAGGCTGGAATAGTTCGGCACGGATGACCATCGCCATCGCACCACCAGTCAGAAACATCGCGAAACTAAACCAAAGGTACAGGGTGCCAATGTCTTTATGGTTTGTGGAATACAGCCAACGAGCAATACCTTGGGGAGCATGATGATCATGGCCATCATCAATCGCAATGGTACTGTTTGCACTGGCTTCCGCTGGAGCAGACTTCACTGCCTTATCTATTGGCTTACTCATATTTCCTCCTTAGCACTGCCTTGTGCCTTAAAGGCATTCACATCGGATGCTTGCACCGTATCGCCAGTGTCGTTGCCCCATGCATTTCGCTGATATGTAATGACAGCGGCAATTTCTTTGTCACTTAACTGGTTCGAAAAAGACTGCATTGCAGTGCCCGGACGGCCATTCACAATCACATCAATGTGCTCTGAAATTGGGCCTGTTGCGATGGGGCTGCCCTTAATCGCGGGAAATGCCCCCGGAATCCCCTCACCATTAGCCTGATGGCACACAGCACAACGCGCCGTGTATATAGATTCGCCCTGCGACATCAACTCATCCATGGATAAGTCTTGAGAGAGCGCCTCTTGTGCCGCCGCTTTTTGAAGTGCGATTTCTTCCTTCTTACTCGCTAACCATTCATCAAACTTTTCTTCTTCCATCGCATGCACCACCACCGGCATGAACCCGTGTGCACGACCACATAGCTCCGCACATTGACCGCGATATACGCCTGGCTCATCAATTCTTGTCCATGCTTCATTAATAAAACCAGGGATGGTGTCTTTCTTGACAGCAAAATCCGGCACCCACCATGAGTGAATGACATCATCAGAAGTCATCAAAAAACGTACTTTACGATTCACAGGCAACACCAAAGGGTTGTCTACCTCCAACAGATAATGCGCGCCTTTTGTCTCGATACCATCAATTTGCTTTTGGCTGGTGGCAAGCAAACTGAAGAACTCAACATCTTCACCAAAATAACTGTAATGCCATTTCCATTGCGAGCCTGTGATCTTGACCGTGATATCTGATTGGCTTGTGTCTTCCATTGCGACTAAAGTTTTCGTTGCGGGAATCGCCATGGCGACAAGAATGATGATGGGTATAACCGTCCAAATAATTTCCACTTTTGTACTTTCGTGGAAATGTGCGGCAACTGCTCCTTTTGACTTTCGATGACGAAAGATGGAATAGAACATGACACCAAATACAATCAAAGCAATTACGCAGCAGATATAGAAAATCAGCATATGTAATTCATACACTTGCCCACTTATCGCTGTGACCCCTTTGGTCATGTTGTAGTCACTTTCCTTTGACCAACTGAAAGAGGAGAATGTGATTAAAATCACATTCAGTGATAAGGCTAGAGTAGTCGTTAATCTTTTCAAAAGATCTCTCCTCTGCTCAGCCGCTACGCTTGCGCGAGCTTCCTTGCGTCCCGATGCAAATATCGAACAACTTTACGAAAAATCACAAAAACTACGATTTCGACACGGTTTGTTATATTTATGTTAAAAGGCTAGTTATAGTTCCAAGGTTCTTCAAGAAATTAAATATGATTAAATTTTGTTCGGATAAGAAAAATTAATTCGGTTTATCGATTGCCCTCTTTGAAATGTAATTGAGAACCATTTACATTAATTTAAAAGAAAACATTGAGATACTTACAAAACGAAGTGTCCAAGAAAGTAGGCGCCCCCTACTAAGGAATGATTGATATGACAGCACTAATTACTCAATGGCTAGAACGAGACCCTGATCCTAAGACTCGCGAAGAGCTACAACACCTCGTCGATACAAATAATGAACAAGAGCTTACTGATCGCTTTGGATCGCGCCTTGCCTTTGGTACAGCAGGGTTACGCGGCAAAGTGGGCGCAGGTCCAAACCGAATGAACCGTTTGGTGATCCAAGAGACAGCCACTGGTTTAGGAAACTATTTGCTAGAGCAAGTCAAAGATGCCGCAAGTCGTGGTGTCGTTATTGGCTACGACGGTCGTCCTGATTCAAAACAATTCGCGCATGATACCGCTTCCGTACTGACTGCCCTTGGCATCAAGGTTTACCTAACATACGATGTTGCAGCAACCCCAATTGTTGCGTTTGGTGTCCGTACATTGAATGCTGCGGCCGCTGTTGTTGTTACCGCTAGCCACAATCCACCAGAGTACAATGGCTTTAAAGTATATTGGGAGAATGGCGCACAAATCATTCCTCCACACGACTCTGGAATCGCAGCGAAAATTGATGACGCAACAACGAAGCCATTACCTTTAATGTCTCTCGATGATGCAAAACAGCACGGTTTGTTAGTTTGGTTGGAAGACGACTACTACCAAACTTACCGTAAAACGATGAACGAAAACGCGCTGCTTACTCCTGACAACAACACCGATATTTCTATCGCTTACACTGCGATGCATGGCGTTGGGGCGAATATGGCGGAAACGCTACTTACCGACGCAGACTTCCAAAAAGTGGCAAGTGTTAAGGAACAGCGCGAACCTGATGGCAGCTTCCCAACCGTCAACTTCCCAAACCCTGAAGAAGCGGGAGCAATGGATATGGTGATGGCGTTGGGTAAATCTGTAGATGCTGATATCGCTTGTGCCAACGATCCAGATGCCGACCGTTTTGCAGTGGCGGTAAAACGCCCAGATGGCGAATACCAAATGTTAACCGGTGACCAAGTGGGGTCACTGTTTGGCGATTACTTGCTAGAACAGCAACCTAACGCTCTGGTTGGCAACACCATCGTATCATCAAGAATGCTGAGTAGCATTGCCAAAGCGCATGGCGCCCAATACTACCAAACGTTAACAGGCTTCAAATGGCTCACTAACGTTGCCATGGAGCAAGAGACAGAAGCCAATCCATTCTTGTTTGCTTATGAAGAAGCGCTCGGTTATACCGTGGGTAACAAGGTGTGGGATAAAGATGGTTTATCTGCAATCGTCGCATTTGCCCAGCTAACAGGAAAACTTAAAGCTCAAGGCAAAACACTATGGGATAAATTGGAAGAACTGTACCGCGAGCACGGTTTCTACTTTAACGCGCAGCGCAGTATCGCTCTCGACCCGAACTCTCCACCAATCGGCGACAAACTCCGTGCAAACCCACCAACAGAGATTGCTGGTAAAAAAGTCGCAGTAACTGAAGATCTAAAAACATCGGTTCGCATGTTTGACGACGGCTCTGAAGAATCCATTGACTTACCAGCAAGTGACGTATTGATTTATCACCTAGAAGATCAATCTCGCGTGATTGTTCGTCCATCTGGTACTGAGCCAAAACTAAAATGTTACTACGAAGTCATCAACCTCTTCCCTGCGGATATGAGCTACGCACAAGCACAGCAAGCGGCAGAGGCGAAGATGAACGAACTTATTGACGCGCATCAGACAAGTTTGTAAGTCAAAGAGAAGTAGAGACACCTGATACAATAAGAGGCGCAAATTCGCGCCTCTTTTTTGATTTTTTACTAGAGCAATACAAGTTAAATGCGATTTATCTCTAGCCTACAATTTCTTTTTGCAGAAAGTACTTGTGGATGCCCTCTGCAGGATAGCCTGAGTACTGCCCTACTTTTTCAAAACCTAATTTAATATAAAAATCAAGAGCTTGGAAACTGTAAGTATCCAAATAAACATGGGTAACCCCGTGAGGCTTTACTTTTTCTTCTAACATTGACATTAACTGGCTACCGATACCAGATGTCCGACTTTCAGCATCTACCCACAAAAACTCAACAAACACCGTGTTTTTAAACATTTCGCCAGTCAGACCACCCATGATCTTGCCATTCTCATCTTTAGCAAAACATCCCACAGCATGCACTTCCCCTTCAGGCAAATGCAGTCGGTTATAAGATCGAATACCTTCACGAACAGAATCAAGGTCTGTTTGATCTGGATTTAAACAAAATTCAAGCTTCATACATCCTCTCCTTAGGAAACATCAATATCCTAAAACAAAAAGCCAGCAATTGCTGGCTTTCTGGTGGAATATGATAACTTTACAAGGCGAAACTGCTCAGCATCCACAACGCGAGAATAACGAACACTAAACCCATTAATTTATGTTGATACGTGCGGAATTTTTCGTTCTCGAGCAGCCCCTTACCCAATGTGCCTGCCAGCCCAACAAGTAATAAGTTGAATGATAAGCCAAGAACGTTCAACAGTAACCCTAGTGCCAGCATTTGCTCACCAGAAGACGCTGTGATATTGCTTGAGACAAACTGCGGCAAAAACATCACAAAAAATACCAACGCTTTAGGATTAAGCAAATTACTCATTAAGGCACGTTGATAATAAGTTGATGCCATTTTGTTTTGATTATCAAGTTCTGGAGCCGCTGATGCCTCAGCTCTTAAGCAGTCCCATCCCATTTTTAGCAAGTATGCGCCACCTAATAGATGAAGGACTTTAAGGGCGATTGGGCTCATTGCAATCAGGGTAGATACTCCCATTGCAGCAAGCAAAGTAAGAATAACACCAGACGTCGCATTGCCTAAGCTAGCAAAAAGACCGACCTTCTTACCGTAACTCATACTAGAGCTCGCGATAAGCAACATATCGGGCCCTGGTAACAGCAACAAAGCCACTACTGCGGTGAGATAAACAGGAAGTACAGATAAATCAATCATGATGGAACCGCTTTTTCTACAACAAAGCGGCGAATGTTATACCAACAAAATAACAACAGCCAGCCCAAAATCACCAAGATGATTCAGAAAATAAAAATCATAGTTCGCCAGATTGTAAAATAACAATCAATTCGCCTGTTTATCAAAATCGAATAGCAATTTTGTACAAAAATAAGCACGATGGATCCGTTACACTTCTAAGATGATTTTCTTGAGCAGACCGGATAAAGATGAAAGAAAAGAATAAGGAAATCGCTACCTTCAAGATAGCTCAAGAGCTCGGCGGTTTAGAACTGCTCGATGCAAAGTACGAGAAGCAGAATTTCTCACGCCATAGTCACGAGGGTTACACTATTGGCGTCATCGAGAAGGGAGCACAGCAGTTCTTTCGAACAGGCGGAAATCATATCGCGCCACAGGACAGCATCATCCTTGTTAATGCCGATGAAGTACACAACGGGCATTCGGCCTCAGAAGGCGGTTGGGAATACAAAGCAATGTACCCCGTACCTCAGCAGTTTCAAACTTTAGGACAAGAGCTTGGTTCACCAAATGTAGCTCTGCCCTATTTTCCTCAACCTGTGGTTTACGATCCTGAGCTGGCTAGTCAGTTGCGATTGGTGTTTGAAACGCTAGAAAAATCAGACAACCGACTACTACGAGAAACTTTGATTTACGGCACGTTGATCAAACTAGCCAGCAAACACAGCACCCACCGGGCACCGCTCAAAGAATCAACCAGAGCTCAGCGACAAATACAGTTGGTCAAAGAGTTTTTGGAAGACTTCCCGCAAACGGACGTCTCGCTAGAAGAGCTCGCAAAACTGGCTGGGTTAAGCCCTTTTCATTTGCTAAGAGAGTTTCAAAAACAGTTTGGCTTCCCTCCCCATGCTTATCAAATTCAACAACGTTTACGAATGGCAAAGAAGTTGCTCAAACTCGGACAAAAAATTTCAGATGTAGCGCAAGAGTGTGGCTTCCATGATCAAAGCCACCTGCATCGACACTTTAAAAAAGCCATGGGCGTCACGCCCGGTCAATACATTCGTCACAGCTAAAGAGCAATATTGTACAAGGCGTTATGCCGCTACCACGTTACCTTGATAGCCTGATTTTGGAACAACTAAGAATAAACTATGGACCACACTTTGCCGCTAAAAGAAGAATCAAAAGCTGCGTTATTTTGGCAAGGCACACTTGCTATGATGCCACTGAGTATCGCGGTGTTACCTTGGGGTTTGCTCGCAGGCTCATTCGCGATTGATACTGGGCTTCACCCTTTGGAAGGACAAGCACTATCCGCCATTCTGTTCGCAGGTTCCGCGCAGCTCGTCGCGATGGGGATGATTAAATCGGGGGCAGGCCTAGTAACCATGTTACTAACAACGTTTTTTATCACCTCTCGACACTTCCTCTACAGTGTATCGATGCGCAGTAAAATTGCACCACTTCCTCTTAAATGGCGGTTATCACTCGGATTCTTACTCACTGATGAGCTGTTTGCGATTGTAGGTCATCATTCCGATAAACAATTTAATCGCTGGTATGCGCTTGGGGCTGGTTTGAGTTTTTACCTGTTTTGGAATATCGCGACATTGACGGGCATTATTGCGGGAAGCCTGATCCCTGAACTGAACGAAATGGGATTGGAATTTGCTGTGGCCGCGACTTTTATCGCAATTGTAGTTCCGACTATTAAAAATATGGCGGTGCTAGCGAGTGTTGTCGTGGCATTAGTGAGCTCGGTCGCCCTAACCTATTACCAAGTGGAAGGAAGTTTGATGATTTCGAGCATTTTAGCCATGCTTACAGGCTACTTTGTGGAACAAGTACAGGAGAAACACTAATGATCATGTTGTCTATTTTACTGATGACGGTACTTGTTTTCACCAGCCGCTACTTGTTTTTAGAACCCAAGCTACCACTGCGATTAGGGACACGTACACAAAAAGTGCTCAACTACGCCAGCCCTGCGGTACTCACTGCGATCTGGGCGCCTATCGTTTTCATTCCCGATGGAGCACTCTGCGTGAATGTGCACAACCCATTTTTATTGGCTGCCTTGCTGGCTGCGTTAATCGCGTACTTTACTAAAAATGTTCTTTTAACGACGGTGATCAGCATGGTGGTATTTCTCGTTCTGCGAATTTGGCTTTAATCCGCCACCCACTCAATCTCCAACAAGGTGACATCACCACACTTTAATCGTCCAAGGAAGATGTCACCTTTATGCACCTCACCAACTCCTTTTGGTGTGCCGGTCATTACCACATCGCCATCTTGAAGTGTTGTGTAACTCGTTAATTCATCCAAAATGGTTAGCGGCGGATATAGCATCTGGTTAACGTGACCTTTTTGTACACGAACGCAGTTAATCAAGAGCTCTAGGTTAAGATCATTAATATCAATGTTATCCAAAGAGACAAATCGACTAAACACTGCGGAGCCATCAAACGCTTTAGCACGCTCCCAGGGCAACCCTTGTTGTTTAAGTGAAGACTGCAAACCGCGCTTGGTCAGATCCAATCCCAAACCGACCGCTGAATAACGTCCATCTTTGATCAGAAAACAGATTTCAGCCTCGTAATGAAGAGGCTCTTGATGAAATGAACGCAGAGTCGTCGATACGGAAGTCGCGGGTTTATTAAATACCACCATTTGCTCAGGGATCGCATTATCAAGCTCATGAATATGTTCAACGTAATTTCGCCCAACACAAAGCACTTTACCCACTTCTACTTTCTTTTCTTCAACTTGAATAACGCTCATCGCTCTTCCCTGCAAAACAAAAACCTCATCATAATCTAACCTATTGACTTAACGACACTAAATCCCATCCTCTAGTGTGAAAAATAAGACATTCACCCCGTTTTGAGTTTTGTATCATCTAATTGAAACATCACGGTATTTACAAAACAAATAGACAAAAAAGCCAGCACGAGGCTGGCTTTAAATCAATAAGGGTGAATGATTGTTCTCGCTAAATCCTATTATAGGTAGTAACGAGCACCTATCGCCCATTTGTCATCAGTTTCACGACCATGGTCATCATTTAGGTCAAACTGGTAACCCGCGTAACCAACAAATTTAGGCGTGAAGTTGTACTCTGCCTGCAGTGCCATTTCCTCACGAGCGGTTTCTGTTTTAGAATTTTTGAACTCTTTACCTTCAACCATCTCGTAGTTAACGCTCAAGTTTAAGCTGTTCGCTAGAGCGTATGCGATGATCGCTTCGTACGCATCACTTTCCGCCAAACGGTCGCCATTTACACTGAAGTTCATATTTTCATTTGAACCATATACCGCGGCAAGGAACAGACCTTGGCCGTAAGCGCCGTAAGATGCAGACACAACATGTGATTCTGCGGTGTGTTTACCTGTGTAAGCAGGGTGTTGGAAGTCACCACCGTTGTATGAGTAGCCAATTTTCGCGCCCATGATTGCGTAAGAAAGCGCAACTTGCATGCGGTCATCGTATTTAAGACCACCAGTGATAGTACCTGCGTCGTTACGCGTGTATTCATCATTTGCGCCTTGCCATCCAAGACCAACGTTAATCGCACCTGCTTCGCCTAAATCAAAGCCATTTCGATAAGACAGCATTTTATCCGCACGACCTGTGCCTAGGTTTCCGTGATCGTCGTAAATGAAGTCATTCGCAAACGCAATTGGCATATCCGCGATGCCTGCTACATCATAGTAAGGTGACCATTGCGTACCACCTACTGCACGACCGTAAACCTCATGTGTTAAACCTAAGTAACCTAGACGAGTTTTAAACGACTCTTCACCGCCATCTAAGTAGTTTAGAGCCCATTCACCACGTGCGTCTGCGGTGAAGCCATTGCCTAAATCTTGTGTCGCAGAGATATTGATACGAGGAGAGTTAGTACCAACATCCGTGTCACCTTGCTCTGAACCATTTAGGTTAACAGAAACGTGGCCGCCCATCGAAAATGTTGTGCCATCGTTATTATAAAGTTCCACTGCCACTGCTTGAGTGCCGAAAGTTGCTGCTGCGATTGCCGCTGCTAATAATTTTTTATTCATTTCTAAATCCATTACTTATTAGTTGGTTAGTCAGTTTTAGACCCAGCTCTGATTCACTTTCATAAAACGAAATGATGAACACAGAAAGGAATACAAAGGCCCTCTGGGGCATCTTTTCCGCCAGAATGGATTTACCTTTGTGTAACAACTGCCGACACTTTATTTGATTAGTTCCTGATAACCGAGTGAAAAATTCTCAGCAAAAAACTAAAAAGCAAACGTTTACTTATCCGAAAAAAATCCAGGCGTAAAAACCTTACAAAAAGAAATGCTTTAACGAGATAGTGCTCACAAATACTTGATGAACCCCAACTTTTGAAAATAACTTTCCCGTCAAAATGAAATATTTACTTACATTTTGGAACAAAAATAGGTTCAGGAACTTTTTGAAAAAAGCACGGTCTCCAATAGAAGGCAGAAAAACCTCAAAAAAGATAAAACCTTTCTTTTTATAAGAGATATAAGAAGGGGCACTTATTCTCGCCAGCAATAAAAGTGCAATCAAATCATAACTTAACAGAAATCTATCTTTCATTTTCAGGGTTTACCTTAGCGTCATCAACACATCGGGCAAGAAAGCCCATCGATTACAACTAGGGTAATAAGAAAATGAAAAAGGCAGCACTAACTACTGCAATTCTTACAGCATTGGTATCAGCACCATCATTCGCAGCAACAGTATACAAAAACGACGGTACTGAATTAAAAGTTGGCGGCCGCGTTGAGTTCCGTGGTGACTTCATCGGTTCAGGTGGTGCTGAAGTTGAAGGCTCTATGGAAGATAAAAGCCGCGCTCGTCTTAATCTAAAAGGTAAAACGGACATCGGCAATGGCCTTTCTGCATTTGGTGTTTACGAAGCCGAGCAAAAAACGGGCAAGAGTGAATTCAAAAACCGCTACATGTATGCAGGTGTCGACTCTGATATCGGTGCTTTCTCTGTAGGTCGTCAAGACATGGCTGCAGTCATCATCTCTGACATGACGGATATCACTGAGTTCTCTGGTGTTCAGCAAGTTATCGATTCCTCTTCTGATAAGCAAGACAGCGTTTTCGCATACCGTGGTGCGTTTGATGCGCTACAACTGCAAGCAACCTACCAAGCAAACTCTAGTGATAACGAAGATAAATACGGCATCTCTGGAATGTACTCACTGCCAATGGGCCTAGACCTCGGTCTTGCATATTCTGGTGGCGACGTAGATAAAGACAACTCTGAAGATCAAATTCTAGGTGGTATCGCCTACTCGATGGATAACCTATACCTAGCAGGTACTTACTCTCAAGGTTCATTGACTGACGCTGAAGACTTTACGGCTTACGAGTTAGTAGCAAGCTACAAAGTAGCGAGCAAAGTGACACTTGCTGCTCTATACACAGCTCAAGAAAATGATCCAGACAACGGTTCAAAATACGACACCGTTGAAGGTATCGAGCTTGTTGGTTACTACAAACTAAACAGCAACTTCCGTACTTACCTGTCTTACTACATCAACCAACTTGACGAAGCAAAAGATGCAACAACAGGTCTAGTAACAGAAGGCGAAGATACACTGCGCCTAGGCGTACGTTACGATTTCTAATTCACTCTTGTCCTAAGAGCGAGTCCACTTGGCCAGCACCTTTGCTGGCCATTTTTTGTGTAACCCAAGATAACTCAATAAGTTTTCACACTATCCAAGCATCGCTCAGCAATGAAAAAGGAGCGTAGCGACTCATACTTCTGCCCTCTTTTAATGCGATTTGTCACTAAGTTAGTGCATTTCTCCTAATAGCCAACCGAACTAAAACAAAAATCCCATTAAAATCAAATAAATAAAAATTGGCACGCGTTCTGCAATACTAATTATGCAAATGCATGGCAGCGTTTGTGCTTCTCGTTCTTTGTACCTGTTATAACAGGCACGTCCTTTGAATTGGTAATGTCGCCTCCCTCTGGGAGGCATTTTTTTATTGGCGCGAAAAACAATAGGACGTATGATCCCGCCACCTCTATCAAACTGGAATTTTTCAATTGAATCATCATCCTGTTCAAGGTGCGTCCTGGATGCTAACAGCTGGCTTGGCATTCGCCATAGTGAACAGCTTCGCCCAAATTGCTAGCATCAACTTTGGTGTCTCTTCCACCACATTCGCGTTATTCCAATACGCTATTGCCTTATTTGTCATTCTGCCCTATCTGCGTACACTTGGAATTAGACGCTCACTAAGAACCCAACACTTTGGTTGGCATGCCTTCCGTATTTTTCTCTCTGTTATCGGGATTCAGCTTTGGCTTTGGGCACTCGCTTATCCAGTTCCGATTTGGCAAGGCATTGCGCTGCTGATGACCTCTCCGTTATTTGCAACGGTTGGATCTGGCTTGTTACTCAAAGAGAAAGTAGGTACTGCACGCTGGTTAGCGACATTAACAGGGTTCGTTGGTGCTATGATCATTCTTGAGCCGTGGGCAGATTCATTTACATGGGCGACCCTGCTTCCTGTTGGCGCCGCATTTTTCTGGGCAGCGTATTCTCTGATGGTAAAGAAAATGTCGGTCAACGATCCGCCCTCAACCATGGTTGTCTATTTATTACTGCTGATAACGCCGTTTAATATCTTATTGGCAATACCGACATTTACGATGCCAAATACCTGGACGATATGGGGCGTACTTTTAGCCGCAGGCGCGCTTACAGCACTCGCTCAATGGGCTATCGTTAAAGCATATGCAGTAGCAGACGCCTCGTTTGTGCAACCATTTGATCACGCAAAACTGCCTTTGAATGTCGTTGCTGGCTGGTTGGTGTTTGGCTGGGTACCACCTGGTCGTTTATGGCTAGGCGCCGCGATTATTATTGCCTCCATTGCGTTTATTACGCACTGGGAAGCGAAAAAGACAAAGCTAGTTGAAAGAAAAGTCTAATTTCAAGGTTCTATATTTTCAGGAAAGGAAATGAGGAACACCATATGAGTCAACCAATCAAAATTACACTGTACCGCTGGGCTGGTAGTTGGGGTCCATTCAAAGTCAATATTCCTTGTGGTGAATGTACGTTAACTAAAGATATTTTGACGGATACTTTTAAAAACGAACTCGCTGATGTCCCCGTTGAACTGGAAGTAAAAGATTGGTTATCACATTGGTGGGAACCATTAAAAGCAGGGGCCTGGCATGCACCGATTCTTCTTGTCGAAGGAAAAGTGGTCAGCCAAGGAGAAGCGTTAAACCGGGGCGTGCTTGTGCAATCAGTTATCGCTGAATGGGTCAAACGCGATGAGCTAAAAGGCAACATTGTTTATGGTAAAGCCACCTGCCCTTACTGTGTCAAAGCTAAACAACTACTTGACGATGCTGGTGTTCAATACGAGTATCATGACGTGGTTAAAGACAGCGCAGCTTTGTATCGCATGATCCCCGAAGTAAAGGCCATCATTGGAGAAAAAACGCCGGTAACAGTGCCGCAGATCTGGTTGGATGGAAAGTATGTTGGAGGCGCTGACGATTTAGAAAAGTGGTTAGCAGCAAAGGGGCTAGATAAAGTGCCTAACAATGTCGTGGAGATACCAAGCCAATCCGCTTAGCGTTTGATTCAAATGCCATCCGTCTTTGAGTAGTGGTTTACCAATGTTGTTCAATATGTAGGCTGCCACTAAAAACAAGACAGATAAAAGCAAAAAGCCCTGATTCTTCAATCAGGGCTTTTTAAATTATTTCGCCAGTTTTTTCATAACACGAGCAAAAACAGAAGCTTTTTTCTTCTTCGCTTTACCGTAAAGCGCTTTGTGCATCGCGTCTTTTGCAATCATCTGGCCAATATAAGCACCACCAATTTCGTTACCCATGACCTTCTCCTGAATGTATTGACTTAACTATGTTGTAATTTTACACCACAATTAGATAAAAACAAGACTGACGTCACATTTATTTTGTAATTAACTTTCAGGTTAGTTCTGATTACTTTTTCGAAACGGGCGCCTATCGCTTAGGTTGCTGGTATGTTTTACCCGCTGCGACGTACGTATCTTTCTGTTTGATTTCAAAGAATGTTTCAAAGAACCACGCAGCAAATTTGATCAAGTGATCGCCTTCATTCATGACGTGCTCCACGTATTCTTGCTCTTCTCCGGACTCATCTTCTTGAGTGGTAATATGGTAAATACGTTTCTCGCCATCAACTTCTGCAAGACCAAACTGACCCGTTAGGGATTGTGCCGCTTGTGCAACTTCTTCTTCCTCACACGCCTTCAAGACTTCGAGTGCCTTTGGCATGCTTTCTTGCTGAGTAATTTCTTTTACCAGTGTTTCAAATTCGTTTTGTTGCATTCTTTCACCTAACGATTAGAGATCGGATAGTCAATTTGGGCAGAAAGGTATCCCCAAGCTGAGAGGAGCATCAGGCATTGCCCTCTTCCTCTCAAACTGAGTCATTCAATATACACAATGATCCTGACTTAATTTAGCAGCGCATTTTAGAAAGCTGCCTCTTTCGTTGCAAGTATATTCAGGTGGAAGTTTCTGCTTGAATCGTCCCTTCTGGTACTTTACGAAATTGGCTTAGTACGAGAACAAAGCAAGAAAGTAACGCAATAAACAAATAAAACACCCCAAGCTGGTTTTGATTCGTGACCCAAGAATCTACCAAGTATCCGCCAAACAACCCGGCTAAACACATTTGAATTGATCCAGATAGCGCAGAAACCGCTCCGGCCTGTTGCTTATGTGGCGACAGCAACAAACTAATTGATACCGGAAACGACATGCCTTGGGCAAAACTTAAACACGTAAATGCCACTAGTAATGAAAATACACTGAAGGGTGTAACCAACAATATGAAGCCAGCAATAGCAACAATCGCGAAACTCATCAGCAAGATTTGCTGAGCTTTGTAACGAGCGTTGATCAAATTAAGCACCAAGCTGCCCGTCAGCAAACCAACTGACGGTATGATCATCAAAGAACCGTAATCTGCCGCCGTTAAGCCTAACTCTTGTTGCATTAAAAATGGATACAAGGAAAGCGTTACCAGAGCCGACAAATAACTAAGCCAGTTGTAGCTCGCACTACCAATCACTTGAGTATTCGTTAACAGGCGCAAATAATTTGCACTCACCTGGCCTACTTTAAATTTTCGCTTCGGGTAAGGCAGCGTTTCTGGCAGCACCAATAAACCAAGCGTAAAAATTGCCATTAAGTAAATCAGCACAAACACAAAGACAGCATGCCAGCTCAGGTGAAAAGCAATCCAACCACCAAACAGCGGAGCAATAATTGGCATCACAGATGCCGTGACTGAAATATAAGATAGCGCTTTGGTTAATTGCATACCGTCATAACTGTCACGCAATACGGAGCGACCAAGCACCGAGGCACTGCCCGCTCCCAAACCTTGAAGTAACCGCCCCGCTTCAAGAGCAATAATGTTGTCCGAAAAGGCGATACAAATAACCGTACCAACTAGGTACACACTTTGGCCCAGAATAAATACTGGTCGACGACCAATCGCATCAGACAATGGGCCATAAAAAAGCTGAGAGATACCGAAACCAACGAGAAATAGTGTGACGAGATTCTGAATCGAATGTTGCGGCAAATTCAAGTCATGACCAATCAATGGTAAAGAAGGAAGATAAATACTAACGCCAACTTGGCCTGTGGCAATGATCATCATCGCTAATAACAATGGTGTTTTACGCAAACGTTCCTCCTACTTTGTGACAGATTGATGGCAAACAGTGTATATTTGATACTCAAAGATGATAATCAGCTAAGTTGGAAAGGAATTAATTCCCAAGGAGACACAATGGACTGGATTCAAAGCGTGAAGAGTTATATTCGTGTGGTCGAAGAAGGTAGCTTTAATGCTGCAGCGCGGAAACTCAATACCACCAGCTCAGCTATCAGTAAACGAGTTCAATGGCTAGAAGATAAAATTGGCGTTCAGCTACTTAAACGCACGACCCGCTCTATTAGCCAAACCGAAGCTGGTGCGCTGTTTTATCAACGAGCAAAAAATCAGTTGGATTCATGGCAATCAGTATTAGATGAAACTCGCTCAGTCAATCAATCACCAGCGGGGTTATTGAAAATTGGCGCGACACTGGCGGTTGGTTCTAAGTTTTTGGTGCATTACCTAGATGATTTTCTTGAGAAATATCCAGACATTACGCTTCAATTAACGACAACGCTACCGGGCCAATTGCCAGAGCTAAGCTTAGACCTGTTTATTAGCCGGGAATTAGAGCAACTTAATTCGCTAAGTTTCAAAGCCACCGCACTTTTCGAACATAAAGCCCAGTTTTACGCCGCGCCTAGTTACCTAAAAAAATATGGCACCCCACAATGCGTTGAGGATCTGACAGAGCATAATGTCCTGATTTGGGGTGAAAAGCCCTCACGAGAAATCAAAACCAATCGAGGCAAACGTATCAGCTTGTCCGGTAACTTTGCCACGACCAACCCAGAAGCGCTGTTTCATGGTGCCAAAAGAGGCATGGGTATTCTGATGACGAATAACGTCATGATCAAAGATGATCTCAAATCCGGAGCTTTAGTGCCTATCTTGCCCGATATCACAGCGGATAAAGCCACTGTATATGCCTACTATCCAAAGCTGGATTATCAGCATACCCGAACTAAGCTGTTCCTCGATTATCTCAAATCGCGATTAGAAGAGGAAAAGCGCGCCTAGCTTAGCGTTTTTATACTTGAACCTTTAAAAGGTTCAAGCATAAAAACATGAAAATAATGATTTGTTCGTTCACAAAATTTGAAAAATTCGCCTTAGTAACCGATAGTTTATTTGATGCATATCAAATAATAATTCTTCGTGTCTCACACGATATGGTAATCACAACGCTAGGTGAAATGCTCAATGGGTCAGGTACAAATCAGTTTCCACAAAATTGATGAAATATTGAAGCTAAACGGCACGGCTCAGCTAAACCGAGTCACGTTAGATATTCATCAACAATTGCAGAGCCATTGCACTTGCGTTGTAGAAGTTGCGCATCTTCAGCATTCGGCTCATACCATCTCCTTCGCTAGCAATGGAAAAATTACAGACAATCTAAGCTACCACCTTTCAGGCACCCCCTGTGAAAAAGTGGCAAAAGACATTGGCGAACATATTTTCTATCAGGACCAAGTTTACAAACGCTTTCCTGAAGATCAGATGTTTCAAGAGGATGGCATTCAAGCTTACATTGGCCTGCCATTGAAGACACAAAATGGCGAGGTTCTGGGAGTTTTATTGTCTACCTTTACCCGAAGCATCCACGCTAAGGAAGCGCAAGATATCCTCGACTTCCACCGCTTTTATGCCAATGTCATTATTCACAGCTTACGTGAAAAGTGGGTCAGTGAACGTTCAGATAAGCTTCTTAATCAGCTTAGCTATGAAGTATCGCATGATAACCTAACTGGACTGCTCAACCGTAGCTGCTTAGCTGATACCTTGGAGACATTGACGCAACAGGCCACTCGTCCATTCAGTTTGGCTTATCTAGACATCGATAACTTCAAATCGATCAATGATATCAACGGAAACTACATCGGCGACCAAATCATTAAGTTTACGGCGAACGCCATTCAACAGAGCTTGTCATCGCCAAACAACGCTTTTCGTGTCGCTGGAGATGAATTCGCCTTCATTACTTACGACGAAGATCCTGTCGCCGTGTGTCAGGAAGTACTCGACAAAATTGAAAGCGGCTACAGCGACAAATCTAACCGAATTTCTTTCACTGTTAGTATTGGTATCGCGCGCGCACCAGTACATATGTTGAACAGCGATGAGCTAATTTTGAATGCCAGTCTCGCTCTCAAAGACTGTAAAAAACATCGCGATACACGAATTCAGCATTACGACACACACCTTAGCGCCCTTTATCACCGTAGAACGCAGCTTATTGAAGCTATGCGCATTCAACTTAGCGCTGACATACATGATAGCGAAGAGTTGTATGTCGTTGTTCAGCCAATCGTAGATATCACAAGCGATCGCTGGAATTACTTTGAAATCCTAGCCCGCTGGAACAGCAATGTTTACGGAAACATCTCCCCTGCGGAGTTCATTGAAGCTGCCGAACAATCAGGCCTGATTATCGAGTTGGGTGAACGTATTATTGAACTCGCATGTATCGCGAAACAAGAGCTAGAAGCCAACTTAGGATACAAAGTCAAACTCTCTATCAATTGCTCTGCCTATGAGCTGGTCGACTCTAACCGCTATATTAACCACCTAACTAACATGGTTGAAAAGTATCGGCATGAAGCAAAAGACTTTGTTATAGAGCTCACCGAGACCGTTTTACTCTCGCAAAGTGGCCGTGAACAGATGGTACTTAACTCATTGCGGTACTTAGGTTTTAAGGTCGCGTTGGATGATTTTGGTACGGGATACTCAAGCTTGAACTATATACACAATTATCCGATTGATAGCATTAAAATCGATGCAACCTTCGTTCAAAACATGCTCTCAAATACAACCTCTGAACAAGTGGTGTTTTTGATAGCGCAATTAGCAGAACTGCTTGATGTGGATTTGATTGCCGAAGGCGTAGAAGACGATAGAGCACTACAAAAGTTAATTGAAATGGGCTGCCACTACATTCAAGGCTATTTCTACTCTCGCCCACACAGTGTTGATGAAATCGTACACCTGATAAATGAACGTGAAGTGCGGAGCGCCTAAGAGCTCTAAACAAGCGACGGTCATGGAATGTAAATCTAGTTAATGCACAAAGTAAAAGAGACCAAGCTATGCTTAGTCTCTTTTTATTTTTTGAGCGAAGTACTTTGTTACAGCACTGCTTTCTCTTTATCGCGTAATAGCTTATCCATTTCATCTCTGTTCGCGACAAAGGTTGCCATCTCTTTCTTAGGAACAGAGCTCGCCATTGGGATGTTTGCTCGCATAGCGTTAACTGGACGGCCGTATTCAATCAATTCATAGTGAAGGTGTGGCCCTGTCACTCGACCTGTTTTGCCGGAAAGACCGATACGCTGGCCTCGAGAAACCTTTTGCCCTTTCTTCACCAGAATCTTACTTAGGTGTAAGTAACGGGTTTTGTATTTGCTCCCGTGCTCAACAACCACGTAGTTACCCGCATAAGGGTGTTTACGAGTCATGATTACTGTACCGTCACCAGTAGAAACGACTGGAGTACCGGTTGGTACGGCAAAGTCAGTACCGTTGTGCGGCGCGACACGCCCCGTTACTGGATGTAAACGATTAGGATTGAAGCCAGAACTGATACGCCAACGGCTACTTACAGGATAACGCTGGAATGCGCGCTGCAAGCTCTCGCCTTTAGCATTGTAGAATTGACCATCGGTATGAAGGTAAGCTGTGATTTCACGTCCGCGATTGTAAATCTTAATCGCCTCAATTTCGTTCTTGCCCGTTGGTATACCATTGATGCTTTGCGAACGACGAACGACTTCAAATCGATCACCTGCACGAAGATCACGCCCAAAGTTGAGCTGCTCTTTGAGTAAGCTCACAACTTGACTCACTTCTGCCGACGTTAGACCTAATCGACTTGCAGAAGAAGAGAAACTGCCTTGAATAACACCAACCAATGGTTCTTGGCGCCACACGCCAGGAATCGAGATATCGGTAAAGTCATAGCTACCATCACTATTTAGTTGGTAGACCACTTTATCTGCAATAGAAAATTGCAGTTCCATTTTCTCTAACTCGCCTGTCGCATCATCACGCCAAAAGCGGAGCGTGTTGCCCGGCTTTAGTGTATCAAGTGCAAGGTAGTTCAAATCCGTTTCCATTACTTTCATTAACGAGCTGTAACCAAAACCGAGCTGGCTAAAAATAGTGCTTAGGTTGTCACCTGCTTGGATTTGATATTCGAAGTTCGGGGGAGTGACAACTTCGGCAGTTGTCGCATCAAGAATTTTTTCAACGACCTGAGATTCAGGCAGGTTCAATGCGATGGTTTTGGTTAAAGATGACTCTTTGAGAGAGTGAGAAACACCAATCGCAACTAAAACTGGCAAGGAGTATAACAGCAGCGCTCTACGACTTGTCAGATTCGGCAACCGTCTTGTAATTTCATTTGTAGACACGGGAATTACTATCTCCTTTCAAACAAGGCTCATAGCTTATGCATTCCCGTATAAGAAATCACTATGAAATTTCGAGATCTAGCGCAGAAAACACTGAATTTTTACAGAACTCAAAAAAAATTCATCACTGTTGCATATGTAAGTTATTCCCTACACGCTTTAATGTGGATGAATTTAATTGATTTGGCGTATCTGCCATTGCTTGATCGTCACCATGCGCTAAATATGAAAGCGCGATAATGGCATCACTTTCCCATGTAATTTGGGTAAATTTAACGCGGTCACCGACAAAAATACTGTCTAAAAGGACAACTCGGCTCGGCACGGGGTCAAACTTAAACAAGCCAACATAGTTAAACGAACCGCTACCTTGTGTCGTTACAATCATCGGTGCAGCAATCCATGAAACACTCTCAATCTCACGCTGACTAATAAACGCAGTTGGAACAAGTACCTGACCTTTTGTCGCACCTGCATCATAATCGCCTATCAAATAGCCGTTTTCTTTATCCCACTCATCAAGAAAAGTGACCGCTCCCTGCTCTGGTACTTGAATCGTCCATGGGTTGCGTGAAGTAATGCCCAGCGTCTCTTGCACAATAACATTGGTTTCTGCTTCCGTTTGAGGGAACTTAGCCATGATCTCTTCATCAGACAAACTAAAGCGATAAACACCCGCGATCACAACCACGACCAATAATACGATCGGAATAAGAAGAATAAGTGGTATCGGCAGGATTCTTTTGTGAGCCATGAAGACTTCCTTGTTTAAAGGTATAAATGAAAAGCGAGTATAGCATTGTATACCCAAATGATTTCATCCCTTCAAGTGTTTCAAAATTAAACTAAACTGACTGTATCCAAATGATTTTCAAGCCCAGATTTCATAACTGGCCACTGACACTGCTCTCAGTGTTCCAAATTCATTGGTGTATTGGGAAGAATAGGTAATCACGATGACAACAACCATTCATACATGCGAATGCGCCTGCGGTTTAGTTGAGCTCCGTTGTAAGGGAGAACCCATCCGTACGTCTGTCTGCCATTGTTTTGAATGCCAAAAGCGGACAGGCAGTGTGTTTGGGGTACAGGCTCGCTTTGATAAAGAGCACGTAACTTTAAACGGTGAGGTCACCTGCTATACGCGAATGGGGGATGATGGCAGCGAGGTTCAGTATGAGTTTTGCCCTTCTTGCGGCACGACAATGCGCTTATTGGTCTCTACATTTCCTGAAATCATGATCATTCCCGTCGGTCTTTTTACTGATAAAGAGTTCCACCAACCAACGGTTTCAATCTATGAACAGAGGAAACATGGATGGGTGAGTTTCGAATGTACAATGGAACACATCAGGTAGGGGAAATCCCCCTCTATGTCGTTATCATGGTCAAAGCAAAAGCTCGATAAATGAGATTTTTTTGAGAATGATCAACCGAGTTTTACTGTAAGGGGTTTCGTAACGCGGTGTGAGCGTTATAATCGGCTCCTAACATTTGGTGGGGTTTTATTGTGATTTCCAGACTTCCTCGTTGGGTGGAATATGGCGCGTTTCTACTTGCCCTTCTCGCGGGCTGCGTCAATGCCGTTGGTCTTCTCGGCTTTCAACATCAAGCGATAACACATCTTTCGGGAACCGTAACTCAGCTAGGGAACAGCTTGCTAACAGGTGTGGATAGCTCCATTCACCTGCTCTTCATCGTATTTAGCTTTTTGATCGGTGCTGCCTTTAGCGGTTTTTTTATTGAGAGCAGTGCGTTAAAACTAGGGCGAAGATATGGTGTTGCACTGTGCATAGAAGGGAGCTTGCTCCTACTCAGTTTGGGCTTTTTGGTGCAAGGGGATTTGTACGGCCAATATCTAGCGTCAGCAGCATGTGGATTACAAAACGCAATGATCACTACATTCAGCGGCGCAGTAGTCAGAACCACACATATGACTGGGATCATCACCGACCTGGGGATTATGATTGGAGAAAGCTTAAGAGGTCGCCAATTTGATCGACGTAAAGCAAAGCTATTCCTATTCATTTTCTTCGGATTCTTGCTTGGCGGTGTCGCAGGAGCCGCACTTTTCGTGGTATATGGATTATATACGCTCGTTTTCCCTGCAATATTGGCTTTCGCTACGGCTCTGATCTACTGGAGTTACCTTTACGTGCTTAGTCGCCAACAAAAAGCATAAAATCTCGAACCGATTGAGGCCGAATGCTTCAATCGGTTATAGCTCAACTATCTCACCACTGCACATCATAATAAACGTTTTATCGTGTTGTAACGCAGCTAAAAACCTTATAACAGCTAGGGCTAACAGGGCTTCCGGTAAAAAGTTAGTTAGATCAAAGTCACATTTGTTTACCGTTTTATTATTCCAGTCACAATGCGCCCCATAATTCTCTGCGCTGCCCGCGCTCCGTGCTACAATTTTCTAACACAAGCAACATATTCGTATACACTTATACGTTATTTGACCAATTACCCGACAAATCGGCTGAATAACTAGATGTATTTAATGAATAGTATTGCAATGGATGCAGTTTGCGGGTACCCTCCGCAAAACTGTGATTAAATACGGATGTTTAGTGAATATTTATGTCATGGAAATGGCAAGTATTGACTAGTAGTAACACGAGACAACTATGCATAACACCACTAATGCTACTGAAGCTCCTAAGGGCAACTTTTGGATGTTTTTCATCCCTTCCCTAATCGGTCTTCTACTCTTTATGGCTCCGATCTCATACGATGGCGGCCTAACTATCCCTGTTGCGGTTATGGCAAAAGTCATCCCGGCAGTATTAGGCGATACCTTGATCGCTATCGTCACCAGTATCATCGCTTTCATGGCAGTCGCTTCTGTTCTTTGCAAAATTTTCAAGCCTGCAGCGATTTTACGTAATGGATTTTTAAACGGTCTTTTCAATCCATCGCCACTTTGGCTTATTGTTCGCTTAATCGGTGGTGCAGCCGTATTAATGACATTCTTCCAAGTGGGTCCAAAAGCGATTTGGGAAGAAAATACAGGTGGCCTTGTTCTTACCGGTCTTCTACCAACTTTGTTTGCGGTGTTCATTTTTGCGGGCCTACTCCTTCCGCTTCTTCTGAACTTTGGTCTTCTTGAGCTGTTTGGCGCGTTACTGAGTAAAATAATGCGCCCGGTATTCAACCTGCCTGGACGTAGCGCAATTGACTGTATGGCGTCTTGGTTAGGCGACGGCAGTGTTGGTATCTTGCTAACCAGCAAACAGTACGAAAATAAGTTCTATACTCAGCGTGAAGCCGCTGTTGTCGGGACAACGTTCTCAGCAGTATCGATCACGTTTAGCTTAGTGGTTATCGCTCAGGTACAGTTAGAGCATCTGTTCCTACCTTTCTACGGCGCAATCTGTTTAGCAGGTATTGTCGCTGCGGTTATCATTCCTCGCTTACCGCCGCTAAGCCTGAAGAAAGATCGCTACATTGATGGCAGCAACCCAGATAAAGATGCTGACGCCGTACCAGAAGGCCACACCACATTCTCATGGGGTATGGATCTAGCACTTAAGCGTGCGGGTCAGGTAACATCTGTTCAGTCGGTATTTAAAGAAGGCGTACATAACGCAATCGACATGGTGTTTGGTGTACTGCCTGTGGTTATGGGTCTGGGTACCGTGGCATTAGTGATTGCAGAGTACACTCCTGTATTTGAAATTCTAGGTCAGCCATTCATTCCATACCTAGAGCTACTGCAAATTCCAGAAGCTGTCGCCGCATCACAGACTATTGTTGTTGGCTTTGCGGATATGTTTATCCCGGCAATTTTAGCGGCATCAATTGATAATGAAATGACACGTTTTGTTATTGCAGCAATGTCAGTAACTCAGCTTATCTACATGTCAGAAGTTGGCGCCCTACTACTAGGCAGCAAAATTCCAGTAAACATTGTAGAACTGTTCGTTATTTTCATTCTGCGTACGCTAATCACATTACCTGTGATTGCTGGTGTTGCTCATCTGATTTTCTAAAATCAAAGCATCAATCAACAAAGGCTCCGCATTGTCGGGGCCTTTTTTATGTCTAAAAGTCTATCTACAGCTCTATTCAGATCACTTAATTAGCAAACGCTCATAACTTACAACGAACAGCTCCAATCACGCCCCCTTTTACGACAGTTAAGTCGCTCTCATCTCACCAATAACGCCAACCTGAAACACTATGCTTTACGCAATTCTTTTCATTATGACGCTTTCATTAACAGAGCGCACAAATCTGATCAAACTCACGGTTTTTGTCGTAACTTACCGTTTTGTTTAAATTTGGTTAAAAAAGACAACAAATAGACTCATGTTTTTGACAACGATGTCGATAAAAAAGATAACCAAACACAATAGGTTTCTCTTGATGCCGAATTCGCCCGTTTAAAAAGAGGTGAAAGCATAGTGAAGCCAACCGGGAGAATCAGAGGAAAGCTCATGAAATTTAGACATAAGGTTGTCACAGCCTCGTCATTTTTGCTGCTAATTACCGTGTCACTACTGTCGACGCAACAAGTTATGACGATCCGCTCCCAAACGCAGGAGCACATTGACTCGAGTGTGAACGAGATATTGACCAGTGTTGGCAATACCGTGCAATCAGAAATGAATGCTAAAAAGGATCTCGCTCGTTCTATTACTGAAGTTATCGAACTTAATCCAAGTTCACACAACTACGTTCAGAACATTCTTGAGCGACCAACACCAAAAGCCAGCTTTCTTGCGATTGGCTTTGGTTATGAAAGCAATGGCTTCGTGATTGAAAATGACGACGGCTGGGAAGCAGGACCAGACTACGATCCGCGTCAACGTCCTTGGTTCATCGCAGCTAAAAACAAAGGCGATTTGGTCGTAACAGACCCATACGTCGATGCGTCTTCAAAAAACGTCATCATCTCTGTTGGCACACCAGTAAAAGAAAACGGCCAGTTCTTAGCTGGTATGTTTTATGACCTCGAGCTCACTACCCTTTCAGACCTCGTCAACCAAGTGAATCTGTTTGACGCTGGTTACTTATTTTTGGTCACCGCTGATGGAACAACCATTGCTCACCCTCAAAGCAAATACAACGGTGAAAAAGTTGGTAGCTACCTACCACAGGTCGATCTTACACAATCAACGCAACACATTGAGATCGATGGCGATCGTTATATGATTAAATTGACTCACATCCCGGGCGAGAACTGGTACGTGGGTTCAGTTATTGATGAAGCTATCGCCTACTCTGCCGTAGGAGAGCTTCGTAACAGCGCTATTATTTATTCAATCATTGCTGTGATTGCTTCTGTTATTGCACTGACTCTGCTCATTCGCACACTCATGCGTCCGCTAGACACTTTAAACAACGCGATTAAAGATGTTGCGTCAGGGAAAGGCGATCTTACACAGCGCCTTGAAACTGATACTGACCAAGAATTCTCAGAGCTTGCTACAAACTTCAATACGTTCATGGAAAACTTGCAACAGCAAATTATTGAGTCGAAGAGTATTTCTGATCAAATTTTGAATGGCACTCAAATCACCGCTGAGGGTGCAAAAGATTCGGCTGGTGCTATTCAAACTCAGCTACAAGAGCTAGAACAATTAGCCACCGCGATGCACGAGATGTCTGTTACCGCGACTGAAGTTGCCAATAATGCGCAAGGCGCAGCAAGTGCAGCCAAAGAAGCTGATCAAGCAACGGTTGAGGGCTCTTCTGTGGTCGGTGAATCGACACAAACGATCAACATGCTTTCCGATAGCATTGACCTTGCTGTCGAAGAAGTGCAAGTGCTTGAATCTGCGACAGCTAACATCGAAACGATTCTAAAAGTCATCAACGATATTGCGGACCAAACAAACTTACTCGCGTTGAATGCCGCAATCGAGGCTGCACGTGCGGGAGAATCTGGCCGAGGCTTCGCCGTCGTTGCTGATGAAGTTCGTACACTGGCGCAACGAACCCAAGAATCAACAACAGAAATTCGTACTATGATTGAGCAGCTGCAATCTGGCGCATCATCTGTGGCAAATGCTATGCATCAAAGCAAGGGTAGCGCTGTAGAAGCCGTAGAAAAAGCAGACTTGGCAAACAACGCGCTACAACGTATTCGTGATGCGATTCAGCGTATTTCTGATATGAACTTACAAATCGCCTCAGCGGCGGAAGAACAAAGCTTAGTTGCGGAAGAGATCAACAACAATACGGTGAATATTAAAGACCTATCGACTCAAGTCGCCGAATCTGCAAATCGAACTAACGATGCTATGCAGGCACAGCAAGAAGATGTACATAAACAAGATCAAATATTAAACCGATTTACAGTCTAGTCTTCACCTAAAAAAACAGCGAGCAAATGCTCGCTGTTTTTGTTTTTAGACCTCTATCGCAGTGGCATCTAGACTTAGAACGCCTAGTTTTTAGTGTTGTTGCCACTCGGCTCAAAACTCTTATCACGCTTGCTATGCTGCCTTTCCCACTCTAGTTGAATTCAACATGGATATAGCGGTCATTGGAGCGACGATAGAAACGATCATCCACTTTTAAATAGGTGAAATCTCCAATCTTTATGTAGGTACTATTACGAGGAATTCGGTCGTGGTAGTAGTAACTGCGTCTTGGTCGTCGAGACTCCACATAAATAACGTCACGATGTTTATGCTTATGTTTATGTTTATGCTTGTGCTTGCGTTTATGATGATGGTGATGCTCATGATGGTGATCATATCGATGACCATGCCTATGTTTCGGGTCAGCCATCACTTCTGTACTAAACACACCTAAAGACAATATAACGCCAACCATGGCAAAAGATAATTGCTTTGACACAACAGAGCCTCTTATTAATATCAATAGCAACATAATAGGTAGGTGAATCACTGCACATGTCAGCCTTTCGCCAAGGAGTTTTACTACAAGGTCAAAGCTTATCGTGATTATCAGAGAAAGGTTAAGCATCACAAATGCTGATGACTTTGAGTGGCCTCGATTCGGCTATGAATACAAAAAAACCGCCCGTTATACAACGAGCGGCTCAGTTTTTAAATCAGCTAGCGTGATTTTATACTGCTTGGGCAAACAGCAAGAAACAGCCGAACAGGAAGATCATGCTCATTCCCATTACGCCGCCACCAGCTTCATAAATATTGTCATCTTCTACTGGTACTCGACGCACTTTCATTGTCATTGATAATGGGACAAAGACCGCGAGAAACACAAGAATAATCCCCGCGTAGCTAAGAATAGCCAAGAAGTGTTCTGGCGCAAATACAGCACCTAGTAGTGGTAGCACAAAAGTAGTAACAAAAATCACTGGCTTACTTGCTTTCAGTAAGTCTGCATTTTGATCGTATAGCGCCATTGCCACACCTAAGAACGACGTTAGCAGTGCTAACCCAGTGAACATGGATAGGATAAACTCCAAACCTTCGTATTGCTGACCTAATACCGAGATCAACTCCGTTACATTGGAGTATTGAACAAGCTCATGAGGTGGTAGGTTACCGACAACTGCTAACAACCATAATAGGTAACAAACAAGCGGAATAGTTGAACCCACGATAATCATATTACGCAGTTGTGTTTTGCTCGCTTCTTTGTTGTAAGTTACAAGCGATGGGATCACGACCATAAAACCGAAACTGGTGAAAAGCACCGAGCTTGTCTTAATTAGCGCCATCTTATCGTCACTCACGACTTCATCAAGTCCCTCAAACGAGACGCTTGGTGCAAGCGCAAAAAGTGTCAGAATCAGCGCCACGATCATGCCTAGGAACAAACCGCGATTAAGCTTATCTACAACCCCTGTGCCTGCCGAAACAATGATACCGACTAAAAGAGTAAAACCGACTTGGCTTGCGATCGTAGATGTTGGCAGCCCAATTGAGGCTGTTACTTTTTGTACGAGATCACCCGCACCAATGATATAAGCCATCAATAGACAAACTAACAGGGCGTAAAGCAAGCTGTTGGTTACCAACTGGCCACCTTTACCTAGCGTTTCGCGAGCAATTGCATTCATGCTCGCGCCGCCGCCTACTTTGCAACTGGCCTCAAGAAGGAGCAGCGCAGCGTAAGTCGTCCCAGCCCAGATGAATAACATAAGAAGAGTGCCCCAGAGGAGGCCAAATTGAGCAAGCACCATTGGTATAGCAAGCATACCAGCGCCAAGAGCAGTACCTGCAACGATCAGGGAGCTGCCGACAAGTTTTAGGTTCACGGTTAATACCTCTAAATTCAATCCGTTTATTTCTCGCCAGTTGTGCTACATCCAAAGCACAACCAACAAAACGCTCTACTAAACCAAAATTTGGTTACAAGAACCCTATATGGCTAAGAAAACATGCAGCAAAAGGTGGTTAATTCAATTGCACATGAACACTTGAGAGTCGTTTTGGGCGATGTCATCGTTGATGAAATGCGCACAACTTTGGGTTCGAAGCAAAATTGTTCATCTTAATTCATCAACGCCATTCGTTATGAATGGATTTGGTTCGAAAAGATTGTAAGGCATAAGCAGGACGATTGAAAAGCAAAAGGTCAATCTTATAGCGATATATTTTAACAACCCTCCTCATTCACCTAAGATGTGTCGTTATTTTCATCACTAATCAGTCTTTTATCGCCTAATGAGAGTAAGAACGTGCTCAACCGCTCAATTTTGGATGGGTGTACAAATTAATTTACAGTTCAAGTAAAGGTGTTAGATTCCAGGGGCGTAGCCTAGATCGGACAATATCGCTATTATTCGCTGCGTACCGACACTGTTCGGTTCACATACCTCTAAACACTGATTTACGGTTCGAAACTATAGGTAAATGAGTGTACGAATGCTGGGTGTGGTTCCCCAGCATTTGCATCCTTTCTTTTAGGTGTTATCCAAACTGTCTAAATCTAAGCTAGCTTGCCCATTCTATTAATACGCTTTATCTAACGCTCCGATGATATAAGTTAATGCTGAAACGCCCATATCCGCGACCTGTTTCTCAGTCACACTCATATTTTCATACGCAATCTGCAACTCTACCTCACCTATCGATTCTTTATGAAGATAAAGCTCTTTGTAGTTCATCAACCTCTGTTGAGACTGTCGAGTCAGAGCGACAACATTTTCTTTAGTGACACGATGCTGCTCATTAAGCTCGCTAAATAATTGATCTAAAATGCGTTGCATTTTGCGAATTGAAGATTTTGTCTCGATTGATTTGTATGATTGATACTTTTCCATTGAGTTTATAACTGACTAAAATATGTACATTTTTATTAGATAGCTATTCTTATACTGATTGCAAAACAGGTAAATATGAGATGGTTAAACTGGTCCACTTCTTGCTTTATTTAGGTCAAAACTGTCCTTTCAGGAGAGCACATGCAGGTCGACCCTATTATTGAAGCACTGATTGCGAGAAGAAAAGCGAGTGGCCTCTCCCGTGAACAAATGGCAAACATCGCAGGGATGAGCGTGAAAACGTATCAACGGATAGAGCGTGGAGAATCCGACCTGAAACTTTCCCAATATCGCTCCATACTGCGCTCTCTGCATTTGACCGATCTCGACATCGCATTGGATATAAGAGACGTTCAACACGTAACAGCGGATGATCTAATGGCCGTTGCACGCTTGCTGTCTCCTGAAGCTCAGTCCCTACTTGTTCGTCTGTTATCGCTCGTTATTGAACAGCGGAACACAAAAAGCGGCTCATAACCTTATGACTGATTAAGAGCAATAAAATTCCCGCTCGTTCTATAATATTCTCGAATTATGGCCTTCGTTTCCTTTTTCATTGATTCATCTTTTCACGCTTTATATGACAGTCGCGTTGTTTGTTCTACGCCTCCCAAAAACGAATAAAACCCGCAGCTTGGCGGGTTTTAGGGCTGTATAAGAAAATACTTCGTTTAATGTGTTTGGGGTTTTACTTAGTAAAAATCCTTAAACTCTGGAATCCTCGCCTTACCTCTCAGCAATAAGAAATTCAAGAATCGGCTCGTCGACGTAGTGAGTATCTTCTCTTCTTCCACACCGTGTTTTTCCAGCAAAGCAATCGCCAAATCTAACTTAGAGATCTCTTCACAGAAGTGCGCATCAGATCCGGTACTGAAGTAAACGCCAATCTCTTTGCCAAGCTCGACAATGCGATCACAACGGGAATCACTACCCTTACGGCTTTTGCCTGTCAAAGATGTATTGTTAACTTCAACCGCAACATTGTGCTCTTTAGCACAGCGCAGCACCTGTTCCATATCGAATGGGTAATTTGGGTTGCCTAAGTGACCGAGAACATCCACCCTGCCCCTTTTAATCGCATTTATCAGAGCGGCAGTATGCTCAGCTTCGGTTGCGGGCTTGAATACGGGTTCATGGAAACTCGCGATCACCCAGTCAAGATGTTGGTCAGAGGAAGGTGGTAAGTCTATCTCCCCTTTCACATTCAGCGTGTTGGCTTCTACGCCGCGGAGAATACCTACATCGTGTAAAAAACGGGGCAAAATTCTTTGATTGTTGAAATGCCAGTAGTGAGGGGCTCCTGGCATCTCGGGAGCATGATCAGTGGTACAAAGAAGTTTTAGCCCCTTATTCTTGGCAGACAATGCGTTCTCTAAAATGGTGCTGTAGGCATGTCCACTGGCAATAGTATGGGTGTGGCTATCAACGACGATATCCATGGTGACCTCCTAAGTTGTGGACGAATTATCGAATTTCGAACGAACCGTTTTGATTGAGAAACAACGTGAGATCCGCTGGAATTGAGTGATTTAAAACTTTATCTACATTTACAGCATCTGAATTTAAATAAAACGCTAATGCAGCTTCTGGGGTGGTGCCACCACGAATCTTACGGTTTACTAAGCGTTCTTGAAGAAACTCAGGCTGTGTATCGACGAAGACGGTAAAATCAGCCAAACGATGCAGTTCATTCCACACCGGTTCATTAAGCAGTAACCAATTCCCCTCAACGACAACAACATTGCGATTCACTAAAATGGCGTCGTCGACTGGATCATGCAAATTGCGGTCGTAGCATGGCCATTTCGGATCTTTCACTTTGAGCTGTTTGAGCTTGTCGATAAGCTCCGTCAGATTAAATGTTTGATAGGCCCCCTTAATACTGCGCAGAGGCACGAGCTCGCCATCTCGTTCAATCGTATTGTTGTCGAGGATCTCATTTGGATAATGGAAACCATCAAACGGCAGAACTTGTAAAGGCTCTTGGCTTTCATCTTGTTCAGAGAGGTATTCCCAGAACGCAGCGAGTGTCGACTTACCGCTGCCCGGAGGGGCACACAAGAACACCACTATGCGTTCCTGCTTCTCATGATAGAGGCGAGTAAATTTTTCGATAAGAGGCTGATGGATTCGTTTTACGTCGGCATCAGGAAAGGTAGCTTCGGTTTCAAAACCACTGACGTTTAAATTCACTTTCATGGTGAACCCTTATTGATTGATCTCCCCTTCGATTCTTTCTATCAACATTTCACACGACAGCTTCAACACTGTTTTGATGAGAGATTCGTATCTCATTTGCGAAAAGGACTCAAACGAAGAGAACTTAAGCTGATTGATCGACTCAAGATAAAAGCTGTCTTGCTGAGAAGAGAGTACCGCTTGGTTTTTGATGAAATCGTAAATCACGTCATCCGCAAATTCGACTTTCTCAGGTTGGCTAACCACGTACTCCAAGACCTGATCGTACAATCCGATATCGGCGTAAGTTTCCAAAGAGATTTTGCCCATCGCAAACATCAGCTTCGATACCACATCGGTTGTTGCTAACGGACCATCTTCTTTCAATAAAGGATCCACAGCATACTCCTTCACAAGGTCGTCTTGAACGAACACTTTCGGAAGCAGTGCTTTTAACTTGAGGTTAATTATTTTGTTAGAAACCTGAAGAAACGCAGTGGCATTTTCGCACTCGTCCAGTTTCTCCAGTAATTCATCTTCAGGTGACAACGTATTATGACCTCTCCATTATGTGGCAGCGCAAAGGCTACCACACAAATTCGTTGCAACTAAACCGTTAAGCTCACGTCATAAAACTCAAGTAACGCTTTTTCTGCATGTGCGTTCCACACATAGTTATTAGCGTTCAAAATTGCGTCTAATTCAGCGAAGAACGGGTCTTGGTCTGCCAACGATAAGAAATCATCAATCGCGGTCAATGGCAGGTCAATATGTGGGTAAATCAACTTCTTACCGCCCGGAATATCCAGCTGATTCAAAATCGTATGGGGTGCAGCTTGTAAGCCACCAACATGGGTGATCATGAACGATGGATTGATCTTACCTTGTGAGGAAAGCTCGATAGATTCCACCATGTCACCCTTTGAACCACCGGACGTTCCCACAATGTGCGTTGATTCGTAATGCACGTTGTAGAAGTTAAACGGCACTTTGAAATTCTGATCCGTTGGGCCAGCAAAGAAGTTGAGGCAGCCATCATTGCCAAGTAGCTCATCGGCTTGTTCTAGCACTTGAGCAACCGCCGCGTAGACCATTACATCGTCATAACCATTGCCACCGTTGAGTGCTTTGAGATACGCGACCGGGTCGTCGATTTGAGCCGTGTTCACGTAGTGCAGTTCTACGCCCTGCTCTTTGGCTTTTGCAACGGGAATGAGGCTTTCAGCTCGGTCTAAACGCGCGGCGTCGATGTCCGTCACCACGATCAGTTTTGGCTTCACCGGGCCGTTAATCGCGTAGTCAATCGCGCCAATCCCCATTGGGCCAGCACACGCAAGTAGCGCTAATGCTCCGCCCTCTTTGATGCCCATATCGTGCTCGTACACGTATTGCGTAGTGTGGTAACTCGCATGGTACGCACCGATAATGCAAGACATTGGCTCAGCCAAAGACGCATCTGCAAAGTAGTCACCGTGGTAAGGCAGTACGCAGCCTAGGTCGATAGCGATTTTAGGAATAATGGAATACGTCGCGTTGCCACCAAAGGTTTCGTAGCTGTAACCCGCTGAGTAACCAGTAGGCAAACCCATTGCTGGTTGCAGTACAAAGTAATCGCCTGCTTTGTATTGATCTTTTAGGTTCTCACCAACTTCAACAATCACACCTGCGTATTCATGACCAGTCATCACTGGCACTTCATCAATGTTCTCAGGAACGCGTTTGTGTTTGCTACCTAACAATGCTGCTTTGTAAGTGGATAGACAAATGCTGTTTGAAATGTTTTTAACCAGAAGTTCGTCGGCTGAAATGTTTGGTAAATCAAAGGTTCTTAATTGAACGTTTTTCTCACCACAGATAACCGCTGCCGTTGTTTGTACCATGATTTCTCTCCTAATTGGGGCGATACCTGCCGCCCCAAACTGCATTGTTAGGCTGGTTGCTCAGTCGCGACCGTTTGTTGCTTAATCTTATCCATCAGCTCGTCAAGCGCTGGGTCGTTGAGGAAGTTCTTGATCGTTACGACTGGTAAACCTGTCGCGTTGACTGCGCGGCTTTCTAAGCTCTCGTGTGTCACGACGATATCGGCTTCACTCGGGACTTTCTCGATGGCAAAGTTCTTCACTTCAATCTCTATCCCAGCTTGTACCAGCTTGCGTTTGAAGGTCGATGCGCCCATTGCACTAGAGCCCATACCCGCATCACATGCGAATGCGACAAATGAAATTGGCTTGCTCGGCTCTTGCGTCGTCGCAGCTGCCGCAACTGGCTTAACTGCGCCTTCTGCTTTCATCTCTTTCATGTCAGAAACTGATTTCTCAAACTCGCTTTCTTTTTCTTCTGATTTGCTTACTTTCAAAATCGCACTTGCTACCAAGAAAGAGACAATCGTTGCACTTGTCACACCTGCGATGGTCGCGATGAAGCTACCTTTCGGAGTAAGAGCAAGGTAAGAGAAGATAGAGCCTGGACTTGGACCCGCGACCAAACCGGCATCGAATAGGTTGAAGGTTGCGATGCCTGTCGCCGCACCAGCAATCATTGCCACAATCATGATTGGTTTCATTAGTACGTATGGGAAGTACAACTCATGAATACCACCAAAGAAGTGAATGATGATGGCACTTGGTGCAGAACGTTTAGACAAACCCTGACCAAACTTCGCGTAAGCCAGCAGCATACCAAGACCAGGACCTGGGTTAGATGCCACCATAAAGAAGATGGATTTGCCTGTTTCTGCGGCCGCTTGCAGGCCTAGTGGGTAGTAAATGCCTTGATCAATGGCGTTGTTCAGGAACAACACTTTTGCTGGTTCGTTAATGATCGCTAACAAAGGCAGGAAACCCGTTGCAACCAACGCTTCGATGCCTGATTTCACAAACAAGTTTGCTGCGGTGACCGAAGGGCCAACAATCTCGTAGGCGAACAAACACAACAGCATACCGACGATACCCAACGAGAAGTTGTTGACCACCATCTCAAAACCAGAAGGTATGCGGTGTTGAATACGTTTATCCACTTGCACCACAACCCAAGCGCTCAGTGGGCCCATGATCATTGCGCCAACAAACATCGGTATGTCAGCCCCGACAATCACGCCCATCGTACCGATAGCCCCCGCTACCGCGCCGCGTTTTTCACCAACAATCTGACCACCGGTGTAACCAATCAAAAGTGGCAGCAAGTAAGTGATCATTGGCCCCACGAGTTCGCCAAAGGCTTCGTTTGGCATCCAGCCCGTAGGAATAAAGAGTGCAGTAATAAAGCCCCAAGCGATAAAGGCTCCGATATTTGGCAGCACCATGGCGGTCAAATGACCTCCGAAGGCTTGCACATTGGCTCGCATGTTTGCTTTCACGTTATGTTCCTTTTAGTATGCTTTTATTATGTCTAGCACTTGTTCTTTGGAAGAGGCTTGTGCCAGTTTTGCAATGTTCTCTTCATCCACAAACATCTCGCTCAACGCTTGAATCACCTCAATGTGGGTATCAGAGTCTTTCGCAGCTAAGGTAATAAGAATATTGGCCGGACCGAGATCCGATCCAAAATCAACAGGTGATGGGAAAATATGAATGCCTAAGCCTGTTTTTAAAACACCAGTTTCAGGTCGGGCATGAGGCATTGCCAATCCAGGGCATAACACATAGTAAGGACCGTTTTCTTCCGTTGAACGGATGATCGCATCAGCATAATGCTGGGAGACGTAACCTTTATTTTCTAGGTATTGAGTGGTCTTTTTAACCGCATCTTGCCATTGGTAAGCGCGATCATTAATTACATCTACTAGTTCGTGGTCGATTAACTCGTACAACATATTTAACCCTATCAACAGTTCGTCATCTGATGGGTTAATTATCAATAACAGAGTCCCAACCGCGCAACCGAGCTACTTTTGCGCTTCGAGTCACACTTTAAAGCCTGTCAATTTGTTTAAATGGACAGAGCTCAAAAATCCCACACGTAAAAAATCTACAAATTTTATTTGAGCAACAAGTCAATAGACGAATTTTGAATACAATCACCTTCTCGAAAATATTCTTAAAGTTACATTATTTAAATCAGATCACATTAGACCTATTGACTCGATATAATTCGTGATTAATTTCAAAGTTCATTTCGGACCGTTTCTTGATCACTCGCGCTCAAACGTAGATAAGCATCACACTTGTTGGCTAGAAAAAATAAAAACGTCACTGGCTTTCACCAAATTGCAGACACAAAAAACCGCCATTCAGGCGGTTTTGATCAGTCCGCAGACCAAACGGATCGTATGTCTGGCCATCCCCAGTTTGTGAGTGCGACATCTTCCAAGACCCCTTGAAAACGTAGCGTCTGAGTATGGTGGAACATCGGTGCAATCCAATACTCGCTAATCAAAGTGGACGCAATCGGCTCTAACGCGCTCAGGTAATCTTCAAGCGGTGAGAATGCACGGACATTCTCCATTTGAGCATCCAACCACGCCGCATTTTGCACCCCCAAGGTGTGGTAAAGCACGGCATTGCTAAAGAAGTTGCTAAACGCAGACGCATGACGGTTATCGTCCAAGTTGATATTGGTGACAACCAGAGTCTCATCTAGCGTGCCGTTTTTGGCTTTCTCGCTCAGTTCACGGTAGGAGTACATAACGATCTCCACTAGACTGCCCGCACGCTCTAAACGCGAAGAAATCGCTCGTGCACACCGGCGTAGCGCCGTGTAATTGTACCCTGCGATGGTGATCAGCTTTGGCAACTTGACCACATCTCCAAAGGGGCGCAACACTGGTTTCCAGTTTGGCAACAAGTTATAAGCAGCGACGCTACCAAAATTGATCTTTTCGCTCTTCATCACTTCGGCTAACTGCTCCGGTCGAATCAAATCACTGATGTATCGGCGCTGAGCCTGAGACAAAGCGTGCTTCGCATGATGGTTAAACAGTGCGAACAAACAACCGTCTTCCGTTCGACTGCGTTTACTCGCTGGTGATACTTCACTGTTTGGCGTCGACATATAGTGGCTGCACATGTCATCAGCAGAATCAGGTTCTGGTTGCAATGTGTTTGCGGCAAGCGATGGATTTTCCATCTGTTCATCGTTGACGATCCATATCGTCACAAAATCCGTTAATACTCGACACGCGTAATAGCCATCAAACGCTTGCAGTTTCAATCGGTTTTCACTGTGCTCAACGACGGAAAATGGACCACTCCCCACCACCAACTTGTTGTTAGCAACGTTCACCTGACTCACGGGCTGAATGCCATATTTCACGCCAGAAATAAGTCCAGCAAAACCCAAGTCAGGTCGGTTAAGCTTAAAAACAACCTTCAATGGATTAAGTGCCGTAATGTTGGCAACATGCGCCAGCTCTTTTTCGTAGTATTCCAAAGAGCTTAATTTGGCGAACAAACTGACAACCGTTTCAGCATCAATTGGGTTGCCATTATGAAAAGTCAGACCCGGACGAAGATAAAATGTCCATTCGTACAAGCTGTCATCATAACGCCAATGATGAGCCAGCTCTGGCTGCACCTGCCCGTTGTAATCGCTTGAAACCAAACAACAATAAATTTGGCGAAGCAAAAAACGTTCACTACTTCGCTGCAGTTGATGCGGAACCACACGCTCGAACATGCGTTTGTAGGTTAGCTGAATATTGAGCCGCCCCTCTTTTACCGATGCGCCCGACGTTGTTTTGAGGAGTCGCCCAAATGCAGCTTCATCTTCATCCAGAATCGACAGCGCTTTCTCGTACTTACCAAGCTTGATTCGCTCTAGTGCAAGGCTTTCTTTTAGCGCGCTGAGTTCAACGTTTAACAACAATGTTGAACGCTGGTTCCGTCCCGGTTTTGGTCGCCAACTTAACCACGCTATCTCTTGCATCTGCGCCAGCAAACTGCGCGCATGACGAGGCGAAGTAAACAACAAATCGGCGATTTCTTGCAGCGTGGTTTTTGCTTCATTACCAACACCAAAAGAGAGCAAGCGTTGGTAATAACGAAATAAGTTGAGATCAGACACCGCACGCACCTTAACTCTAGGAGGCCATTCAATAGGCGTATTTTACTGAACTTGGCGGCAATAAAATAAGAAAACTTCCAAACACTTTGTTCCCCTTTTACTAACATTTCGTGCCTATATTGTAGGAAAACCCCACCAATTCGGTTTTATCAGGAATAAAGCGAAGAAATCTACTCTCTTTTTCGCCTCCCCTTTTTTCACCATACTAATTTAGCGAGCAGGAAATATAGAGAATTGCTCATGACCTAACCCCCAAGCAGAACTTAGCTCCTGATACCACACCCCCAATTCGTCGTATCTTTAAGTTCTGCTTTTTTACTGCCAACAGTTGCGCCTTAGAAAAAGCACACGTACACTTAATCGCAATTCGACGATTAACTATAAAGGTTTGCTCATGAGCAACAAATGCAGCGAAACGTGCCAAATTGCTTTTGAAGCCACGCAAAAACAACTCGATAAAGAGCAAGCACTCGCCGCTCAAGCGAAAGCGCTGTCTCATCCTGCTCGCTTACGCATTCTGCATATTCTTCACACTTTAGACACTATGGGCGGCTGCTTAAATAGCGATTTAGTCTCTGAGTTAGGTTTAGCGCAATCGACCGTATCAGAACACTTACGTATTCTAAAACAGGCCGGGTTTATCAGTGCAGAACCTAACCCGCCAAAGGTTTGTTACCGCATTCAACGTGAAAAACTGAACGCGTTTAACGCTCAATTTTCCGGTTTATTTAGCTAAGACACATTGCGCGCTTTCCATGCGCGCAAAGATAAACTATAACCTTATATATCGCCTTTCGACGATAAACGAATAGAGATCACTATGACGACTGAAGTTTTAAATAGTGCCAGCGAAAAAATGAGCTTTCTTGACCGCTACTTAACGGTTTGGATCTTTGTCGCAATGGCCATCGGCGTGGGGATAGGCGCAGCCTACCCGCAAGTAGCAGAATGGAACGAAGCAATGTCCGTTGGTAGTACGAACGTACCACTCGCCATTGGTTTGATTTTGATGATGTACCCACCACTCGCCAAGGTGAACTACGGTCTATTAGGAACGGTAACGAGAGATAAAAAAGCCATCACGCTGTCTCTGGTTATGAACTGGATCATCGGCCCAATCCTGATGTTCGTTCTTGCTTTAACCTTTCTTGGTGATCATCCAGGTTACATGGTCGGTATTATTTTGATTGGCCTTGCACGCTGCATCGCTATGGTTTTAGTGTGGAATGATATTGGCGGCGGCAACAAAGAATATGGCGCGGCCTTGGTGGCATTAAATAGCGCATTTCAAATTCTGACTTACAGCGTTATGGCTTGGCTATTCATCACCGTACTTCCACCGTTCTTTGGCTATGAAGGTTTTGTGGTTGATATTTCCATGGGAGACATTGCGGAAAGCGTATTGATTTACTTAGGCATTCCGTTCCTCGCTGGTTTTCTCAGTCGTAAATGGTTAGTCGCTGCAAAGGGTGAGAAGTGGTACAACGATGTGTTTATTCCTCGAATTTCACCCATTACTTTGATCGCTTTGCTCGCCACCATCGTGCTGATGTTCAGCCTCAAAGGAGAGATGATTTTACAACTGCCAATGGATGTATTCCGCGTGGCAGTCCCACTAGCGATCTACTTCGTAGTGATGTTTTTTGCCAGCTTCGTTATCGGGAAGAGAATGGGCATCCCCTACGATAAAAATGCCTCCATCGCATTTACGGCAACGGGTAACAACTTTGAGTTGGCCATTGCGGTTTCCATTGCTGTATTTGGCCTGAATTCCGACCAGGCATTCGCTGGCGTAATTGGCCCGTTGATCGAGGTTCCGGTTCTGATTGCTTTGGTTAACGTCGCACTGCGGATGAAAACCAAATACAAAAGCTAAAATGGGAAACATTGAGACCGAGCCAAATAGCAATGTTAGGTACTAACTGGCAACGGTTTTGATGTACTCGCTGGGCGTTAAACCAAACTTGCCTTTAAAGCGTTGGCTAAAACGCCCTTCCGATTGATAACCACACAACTGCGCGAGCAACGCAACGTTGTATGAACCATTTTGCATCAGGTAGAGTGCGTGATTTAAGCGCACTTCTGCCAGCACTTCGCGATACTGAGTACCCTCTTGCTTGAGTTTGCGTATCAACGTTGCTCGGCTCATAGCAAAACGCTTAGCAACAAATTCCAAAGGATGGTCATCGCCCGGAGATCGTGACAGATAGCGGCTGAGTTTCTGACTGAACGAGGTATTGGAACTCGAGAAAAGCCGATGCAATAGTCCTCGCTCTGCTAACTGCTGATACAACCCCATCATCCAATAACGTTGCGTCGCTTCACTTAAACTTTCCCGTTCAAAAGAAAACAAGGCATTTAATGTCGCTTGCAGTGCTTTGTCTGTCTCCACCGCTGGGACGTAATTTCCCAATGCATTACTCACACTCAGCTCTAACATTTCATCGCTAGGTACACAGTGAAAACTGAACATTCGTGAGAGAAAACGCCCTTGTTGAGGAAGGTTTTCAAAATTCAGCGAAGCGTTTGCTTCACAAAGCATGATGTTAGGATGAAGAATATCAAGCGCTTCGTCTTTCCAAAACAGACGCTTACTCCCTTTAATGATCTGGATAATACTCGGGGAGTGAATCCTGACGTTACGCAGCTTTTGCTGCTGCTCCGCACGAAACAGCGTCACTTGATATTGATGTCCCATCTTCTCCCCTTAAGTATTTAATTATCGCGTGTAAGTCGCGGTTAACTTCGCGTTGTCCAATGCGACACTATTCAACGTAAATCCCACAACCGCCGCTGGCGTGTTCTCATCCAACTTCAACTTATCACTCGGCAGCGCCCAAACGGTAAACTGGTAACGGTGCATACCATCTTTTTCTGGAGGACATGCGCCGCCAAAACCAGTAGTACCGTAATCGATACGAGACTCCTTACCGCCGAGCTTACTGATATAAACGCCACGAGGCAGCTCGTTAACTGAGGCTGGAATATCAAACGCTATCCAATGCCAAAAACCACTGCCTGTTGGTGCATCAGGATCGTACGCGGTAATCGCAAAACTTTTTGTACCCTTTGGAACGTCTTTCCACATCAGTTGTGGAGACTGGTTCGCACCATCACATCCCCAACCTGAATATTCAAATGTCTTCGCCATTGGATGACCTTCTTGAATATCTTTGCTCGTTAGTTCAAAAGCATGGGCAGAGCCGATAACCAAAACGCTAAGGGCCAAAACAGACTTGTGAATCGCTTTCATGTGTTTATTCCTTTCAATGAGTTCAATTCAAGTCTATTCATCAACCCAAGCCAAGATACATCAATAAGTATCACAAAATATAAAACCATCGTCTATTTTGATACTTTAAGATTCAAACATAAATTTCTTATTCTCTGAGTTGCATCTGGTTTATGCTAACCAACCGCTCAGAGAACAAGGAAGACAAAATGGAACTGGATATCTACGTCGTTGACGCATTTACAGACACGCAATTTAAAGGCAACTCAGCAGCAGTCGTACCCTTGCAAGAATGGTTAGAACCAGAGCTAATGCAAAACATTGCAGCGGAAAACAACCTCTCTGAAACCGCGTTTGTTAAAACGATTGGAACGAATCAATATGAAATACGCTGGTTTTCACCACTTACAGAAATCGACTTTTGTGGGCACGCAACGCTCGCCGCTTCCATGGTGTTGTTCGACCAACTCTGCGTTACAGGAAGTATTGAGTTTCACACATTAAAAGTGGGCACCTTAACCGTAATTAAGAACGCACTTGGCAAGATTGAAATGACATTTCCGACAAGAGCGCCACAACCCGTCAACGCCATTCCTACGCAATTAATTGAGGGATTAAACTGCGAAGTAACACACGTACTGCTTAGCCCACAAGCTTACTTCGTCATCGTGGAAGATGAGCAAACCGTTTTTGATGTTCAATATCGATCCGACCAACTGAAACAACTCGCCCCTTACGATGTCGTCGTCACATCAAAAGGCAGTCAATACGACTTTGTATCTCGCTACTTTTGGCCAGCGAATGGCGGAGATGAAGACCCTGTCACAGGATCAGTCCACGCAGGCTTAGCACCATATTGGGCGCAAGAGCTCGGCAAAGCATCTTTAGTGGCGTATCAAGCATCAGCGCGTGGTGGCGTTCTGTACTGCGAAGTCAAGGAGGATTGCGTCAATGTATCTGGTGATGGTGTGTTGTATATGAAAGGCAAAATTTACGTCTAACTGTACGTTGAAGATTGGCGTTAACTGTTTTTATCCTGAAAGCCTAGCCGCCCGCTAGGCTTTTCTATTTCCTGCTGTTTCAGCGTTAATCGTTACAAAGGTTGTTCGACAATACACACTGGAGAGCCTATCTCACAGTCATAACCCGTTGCAGTAATTTCCCCTGTTTGAGGATTGCGACGAAAGCTCACCACATTGTTGGAATGTTGATTGGCAACCAGCAACCACTTTTGATCATGAGACAACACAAAATCTCGTGGAAAAACCCCTTCACAGTGAATGGCTGCTCGCCTTTTTGGCGTATCGCCAGACACATCAAACATACTGATTTTGTTCTGAGCTCGGCAAGAGACATACAAAAACGTTTCATCTTGCGAAAGACGAATCGCCGCCGCCGCTTGCTGATTCTCTTCCCCTTCTAATAATTCTGTTTGATTCGAGATAAGCCATTTATCTTGGTGCTTAACCAGAACAATCAAGGTTTCTGACAGTTCGCAAACCACATACGCTGTCGACTCTTGTTGGTTAAACACCACATGGCGCGGTCCCGAACCTGCGGGTAAATGAATCACTTGCGACAGTGAAAAATACGGAGGCTGGGCATCGTAATCATAAATAAGGACGCTATCGCTGCCTAAGTCTACGACAACCAATTGATGACTGTGCTTTAAAAACGTGACTTGATGAGCGTGAGGAGAAGTTTGGCGCTCTAAATTCGGCCCGCATCCATCAACGTATAAATCCGCCAATAAACCAAGCGGTTTACCATCGCGCTCCAATTGAAATACGCTAACATTTCCAGAGCCATAATTAGCAACCGCCAAAAACGGTTCTTTGATATCCAAATGACACGGATAATCGCCATTAATCGGCAAAGAGACGGATTCACTACCGCGAAAAAACGCGAGCTCTGCACCTTCATTTCTATCCATTTCGCTAAACGTATACAGCCCGTGTTCGGTGGTCGTGAGATAGGACGGATTACATTGAACTACAACATCGTCAAGCCGAGTCAGTTCACCCGTTTCAGTGTTCAGCGATAGACGCACAATGCCCGTGCTCGAACTCGGTGGGTTGGTGTAAGTGCCAATATAAAAATGCACGTGACCAGTTGTTGTCATGGATGGCCTTGTATGAGTGATTCGTATTATTCAACACCTTGCCTATTGTCATGGCAGACCGCAATCCATTTTACGAATCAGCCACTTAAAATGTGAAGCAATTGCTCATTTAAAACCGCAACGACATCGCCGTTTGCAGTTAAAGTGGTTTGGCGTTTTAAACAGTATGTCAGCCTTGAGTATGAAAGCCTCGACTTACGGTTACTTTCAAGTGTTATATTAAAGACGAAGAATGTATTTTATGTTCAAGATCTAAGTTTCATTAGCAAACGCTATAATAAAAAACAAAAATCGGGATAAAATAAATAATAATCATGTAACAGTTAATTTTCCTATAAACACCAAATTGAAACACATTATTAATTTCCATTTATTTATAAATTATAATTAATTTTATAAATAACAAGGATTTATTTTAATTATGAACATTTAGATTACGACTTAATTTTATTCACGATAAATTTATTTGAGACATTAATCACACTATATTTCAAACCTCAGTAATAGACTCCGAGCCTTTCAACCCCCCATTATCAGTGAGTCTATGAAACTTTCTAATTTAAGTATCAAGTATAAAATCAGTGCGCTGATTTTGATCATTTCGTTATCTGTTATCGCTCTCTCCGTTTTCTTTACATCTGAAATCAAGATGATAGAAGGAAAACTTACCGTATTTTCTGAAACCACCGTACCTAGCGTATTGCTCGTAAAAAATACCGAAATTGAACTCGGAATTTTAAGAAAGGATGAATTCTCTTTATTAACCAATGTGAATCACCCTCAATTCATGGAATGGGTAGCCGGATTAGAAAAATCTGAACAAAAAATTGATAAATATCTAGACCAATATGAGAAAGGACTATGGGATCAACGCGACCGAGACGCTTTCAATAAAGTAAAAAGTGCCTGGGTTAAATACAGTGCGTTTAACAATGAATACGCGAAGTTGCTATTGAATAATAAAATCGACGAAGCAAATGAAACATTGTTAAACGGATTTTCTACATTCACACAATTATCCGATGCGATTCGTGATTTAGTGGAACTAAACCAAACCTACGTACAAGAAGATATTGCTAGCGCTCATGAAGCAGTGCGCAGCGCAATCACCTACAGCATTATTGCTATCGTCGCGCTATTGGCATTGAGTTTTACGCTAGGCCTATTCCTAACCAAACAGATCTGCACACCACTAAATTACGTGGTAAACATGGCATCAAAAATCGCGTCGGGCGACCTAACTTACCAGCTTCCACGTAACAAAATTGGTCATGATGAGCTTGGCACCTTGGCAGATGCCTGCGTTGATATGCAAGCGAAGTTGCTTACTTTGGTCGACAGTATCTCGTCAACCACAGCTCAAGTAGGCACCGCTATTGAAGAAGTGAGCGCGATTTCCGAACAAACTTCAACCGGCATGGATGAACAACAAGTTCAGCTAAACCTTATCGCAACAGCAATGAACGAGATGCAAGCGACAGTAAATGAAGTCGCCAGCAACACCGAAGCCGCGTCAGAAACTGCAAACAGTGCTTCTCACGATGCGAAAGAAGGCCGCGGTGTCGTTCAAGAATGTATTAACCAAATCCACGAAGCGTCATTGGCGATTCAATCGGTTGGCAACATGGTGACAGAACTGGAACAAGATGCGTCTAACATTAGCGTTGTGGTTGACGTTATCCAAGACATCGCGGAACAAACCAACTTGCTTGCGCTTAACGCTGCCATTGAAGCTGCGCGCGCAGGTGAACAAGGCCGTGGTTTTGCCGTCGTAGCGGATGAAGTGAGAACGCTAGCAAGCCGTACTCAAGCTTCAACCGAAGAGATCATCACGATCATCTCTAAACTGCAAAATTGTTCGAAAAGTGCCGTTTCAGCAACAAATAACAGCAGCGATTTGATTCAAGAGTGCGTTGAGCAAGCACAAAAAGCCGGTGCAACCATCGACCAAATCGAAAAAGGCGCAGATAACATTGCAGAAATGAGCATTCAAATTGCGAGTGCTTGCAGCGAGCAAAGCTCGGTAACAGAAGAGCTGCATCGCAACGTGGAACACATCAACCAGTTCTCTAGCGAAGTGGCGACAGGTTCACGCCAAACAGCAATTGCATGTCGCGATTTAAGTGAGCTGGCGGTAGGTCTACAAGAGATCGTCGGTCAATTCAAAACTGCATAGTCACTCACGTCATTCTTATCTATTCAAGCCCAGCGCTCATCGCTGGGCTTTTTTAATGTCATTTGCCGATAAAAACCGGAGCTTGGTCAAGGTTCTTTAAATTGAGGCCTTCATAGCCCACTTCCAACGCTAAGCCTCTCTATTTAAAAAGAATCGCTTGTAGATAAAATGCTAAGCTCTAAAAAGAAATCGTTATGGATGGCGGTTAGCTACGGGTTAGCGGGCTCAATCAACACGCTCCCGTTCGCAAGTTATCTATTCATGCATTACTTCTTCAAAGGAAGCACCGCACTATGAAGCGAATCATTTTTGGCACATTGGTTATTGCCCTTTTAAGCGCCTGTTCAAAAGATAACACGCATCAAGCGCTTGGCACTCTAGAGCGTGACCGCGTAACGTTTACTGCCACATCTAATGAGATTATTAGAGCCCTTCCAGTCAAAGAAGGCAGCTTGGTCAGTGAAGGGGAAGTGTTGGTTCAGCTCGATACCAAGAATCAACAAGCCGTTCTTGCACACGCCGTTGCCGAACAAGCCAAAGCGGGAGCGTATTTGCTTAAATTGACCAATGGTGAACGTCCAGAAGACATTGCTGCCGCATCGGCACGCGTAGCCCGAGCGGAAGCGCAGCTCACCGAAGCGCAGAAAAACTATCAACGCAAAGCAGAACTGGTGCGTAAAAAGCTCATCAGCCAATCCGAAAAAGATTCCGCTCTTGCGGCAAGAGACTCGGCGAGAGCCGAATTAGACTCAGCAAAAGAAGAGTTCAGTAAGCTCACCGCAGGTTCTCGCCTCGAAGACATCGAACAAGCTAAAGCCTCTTTAATGGCGGCAAAAGCCGAAGTGGCGTTGCAAGAGCAAAAACTGGCAGAACTCACGATCACGGCCACGCGTGACGGTACGCTCGATAATTTGCCTTACAATCTTGGCGAACGCGTACCAGTAAACGGTGTGGTTGCCGTGATTCAAGCCAACCGCGTGCCGTATGCGCGAGTGTATGTTCCTGCCGATTATCGAATCGGGTTTATTCCTGGAAAAACCGTGACAGTGAATGTCGATGGCCTTGAGAGTCCATTACAAGGCACCGTTCGTTGGGTGGCTAGTGAGCCTTCATTCACACCCTACTTCGCACTAACCGAAGAAGAACGTTCACGATTGATGTATCTAGCAGAAGTTGATTTACCTGAGTCTGCAAAAACGTTGCCGTCCGGTGTGCCTGCCCAAGTAGATTTGGTGGAGTAAGCCAATGACCGAGTATGCAATTCAAGCTCAAAATGTAGTCAAAAAGTTCGGCGACTTTACTGCTATCAATAACATCACACTCAACGTGCCCAAAGGCAGCATTTACGGATTTTTGGGGCCAAATGGTTGCGGTAAGTCGACCACCATTCGTGTGCTCACCGGCCTTCTCAGTCCAAGCGAAGGCAGTGTGGATGTGCTTGGATTAGAAATCCCAAAACAATCCGAACAACTGCGGCTCAAAATTGGTTACATGACACAAAAGTTCTCGTTGTACGATGACCTATCCGTTCAAGAGAACCTCGAATTTATTGGGCAAATTTTTGGTTTAAGCAGCAAGTCGCTGAAAGAGCGGATAGAAGAGCAGCTCACCACTTACGGGTTGGATCAACTGCGAAAACAGCGCGTAAGCGGCATGAGTGGCGGACAAAAGCAGCGCCTTTCACTCGCAGCGGCGACCATGCACAAACCCGAACTGCTGTTTTTGGATGAGCCAACATCCGCCGTTGATCCCGAAAATCGACGCGATTTTTGGGAGCAGTTGTTCGACTTGTGCGATCAAGGTACGACGATTTTGGTCACCACGCATTACATGGACGAAGCGGAACGCTGCCATCGTCTGGCGATCATGGAATCGGGCGAAATTCGTGCCGATGGAGAACCCGAACAGTTAATGGAACAGATGGGCGTTAATATCATCGAGGTGAAAGCCGACAAACTTCGTGAACTCAAAGAAAAGCTGATTCAACGTGACGAAGTTCGCTCTGCGGCTCAATTGGGGATTCGTTTACGCATCCTTATCCACCAGCATGTCGAGCAGCCGATTGAGTGGTTAAAGCAGACGTTTCCCGAACTTCAAAACGCTGAAATGAACCACGCTCGCCCTAGCTTAGAAGATGTTTTTGTCAGCGTGACAGGGAAAGGCCGCCAATGATGAAACCTATCGCTCGCATGAAAGCCGTCATGATCAAAGAGATTCGCCAACTTTCCCGTGACCGAATCACGTTTGGCATGGTGGTGATGATCCCGCTTATCCAGCTTTTGCTGTTCGGCTTCGCAATCAATACGGACATTCGCAACATTCCGGTAGGTGTTGTCGACCAAAGTGGCAGTACCGCCGGGCGGATCATTACCCAGTCCGTCAAAGTCACTCAAGTGGTGGATATCAAAGAAACCTATGCCACCGCGCAAGAGGCTGAACAAGCGATTCAAGATGGTATTGTGCGCGCTGTGCTGATTTTGCCAAGCGATCTCACACAACGCATGATGCAAGGTCGGGAGCTTGGGCAGTGGATTGTGGATGGGTCAGATACCATGATCAGCTCGGCAATATTGTCGTTGCAAACCATGCCATTGACCGATTTTGATTTCGAGATTCGCCCAGCGCCAAGCAAAACATTCGAAGTCGCACTCTACTACAACCCAAGTCGGCGTTCTGCGGTCAACATCGTACCCGGCTTACTCGGTGTGATTCTCACCATGACGATGATTTTGTTCACCAGTGCCGCGATTGTACGAGAACGTGAACGGGGAAATTTGGAGCTATTGATCACCACGCCCATCCACTCGATAGAGCTAATGGTGGCGAAAATCGTGCCGTATATCTTTGTCGGCTTAATTCAGGTTTTCATCATTCTAGGATTGGGACATTGGATTTTCGGCGTACCGATTAACGGTGCAATCAGCCAAATTCTGTTTGGAACCTTGTTGTTTATCGCCGCCAGCTTAACTTTAGGATTAGTCATATCCACCATCGCCACAACACAGCTTCAAGCGATGCAAATGACGGTGTTCATTCTTCTGCCTTCGATTCTGCTGTCTGGATTTATGTTCCCTTACGAGGGTATGCCAGTCGCAGCACAGTGGATTTCAGAAGCCCTGCCCGCCACTCACTTTATGCGCATGATTCGAGGCATTGTGTTGCGAGGGGCGGATCTGATGGACTTATGGCGAGATACCCTTTGGTTGCTCGGGTTTACCGTATTTGGATTGGTCGTCGCGTCACTGAGGTTTAAGAAATCACTCGATTAAACTTGCCAATTTTTTCTCTTCTGCAGAAACAAAAATAGCCTCGACAATGAGGCTATTTTTGTTTGGATATTCAAATGTAGTTTTACCGGGCTTAACTAAGCAACTCACCTTAATAATATTCGCCGTACGAGCAGTCTCGTAAGTCTGAAATACTGTAGTTTTTCAAAGAGTTGATTTTAAAGTTAAACACCACCTGTTTACAGACGACACCTTCACGATCAGTATAGGTAATAAAGCCTTCACTGTAAGCACGTTTGCCATCAGAAGACGTAACATCGGCCACGAGCTCTAAATGCCCTTTGTGCGCCTCTACGCGATTCATCATCTCAAACACATCCATCCATTCTTCGCGATTTGCCATTTGTATCAACATGGATTTGGCCTGTGTTTCCAACTGCTGCGGATACACGTAATAACGGTTGTAACCAAAGTATGCGCACATCAGTAATAAAACGAGTGCAAATGAGGTTGTTCTTGTCATGCAAGCTGCCTCTTGTTGTTATAAAAATCCTGCTTCGTTAGTTCAGTATAGGAAGCGAGCAAAGTTTAGGTCATGGAACTTGCTCAAATAACAGAGAACAGTCAGAGAGAGTCAATTCTATGACAAGCTCAGCACAGGTTTAACTTATGCAACACAACAAATTCTAAGGGCTTTAACTATGGAATATGCACACCGATCTGGGTTGTCACCATACGGTGATCTGAGCCTTGTGGTAAAGCAGAGGATTGTCGAGAGCAAATGATTCGCTGTCCTTGATCAGATTTTAGCCACAAATGATCAATACCTATCATCATCGGCTCTGGCACGTTTATGCCTTTGATGTTGGTTGGCCAGCTCGTCACTGGCGCGGTTTGAAAACTCGGGAACAGCGTAGAAAAACGAGGGCTAACCGAGGAGAGATTGAAATCCCCCACAACCAACACCTCTGGCTCAGGATAAAGCGCGGTCAGCGTTTCTATGGTTCGCACCAGCGCATTTCTTTGATGCCAAAGCTCGCTGGTTCTTGGTGACGGTGGATGAGCCGCAAACAAAGTGATCGGTGCTTGACCTTTAGGCAACCAAACCGCTCTGATGACTTCTTGTCCATTTGGCGCACGATAAACCGAAACCTCCGTGATCGGGTGTCGGCTAAGAATCATCAAATTTGAAGGGTATCCCACGTCACGTTGACCACCATAATAATGCGGATAGACATCATCCAACATGTGCAAAAGGCTGCCAACACGAGGCGTCAGTTCTTGCATTACAACCAGATCAGCAGGATGCCTCAACAGATAGTTGATGAACTGATTGATGTCTGAGTTTTCGTAAAAAAGATTGAATTGAATGACGCTCAAAGACTGCGAGCAAGACGCCACATGGCTGCGCTGCGGCGGAACAAGTAACAAGACAAACAAAATAGCGACAAAGGCAGAAAATGCACTTTGCAACCATCGGTGAGCGATAAAAAACGCCGAGGCTAAAACAACGTAAGTGAACACAATGAGGGCGGGAATCGAGGTAAGATTCTCCGCCCACCAAATATGTTCAATTTGCCTGACCGCCAGCCAAATAAGAGCGGGTAGGAGCAATATGATCCACTTAAAAACACTCGACACACGCACTGCTCGTTTCGCTATTACATATCATAAGCTTAAATGCAATTTCTCAACTCGCCAGTGCGTGAAGCGTTGATGTCGTTGATGTTAGACGTGGTGTACCGCCTCCTCGACAGGCTCTGGTTGAGCGGCCGTTTCACTGATTTCAATCTTCACCGCTGCGACTTTGAATTCAGGAATTTTCGCATGAGGGTCCGTTGCCGTAGTCGTCAAGCGGTTGACTGGCGACTCAACGAAATGGAACGGAATAAACACGACGCCTTTTTGCATTCGCTTAGTCACAAACGCATCAATTTCGATGCTGCCACGACGAGTCGACACTTTTAGGCGCTGACCATTATGGATACCAATGACTTCGGCATCTTCAACACTGATCATCGCTCTTGGCCCAGCAAGGTTATCCAACCCTTTCGTTTTGCGTGTCATCGTACCGGTGTGGAACTGTTCTAGCACACGCCCTGTTGTAAGCACCAAAGGATACTCATCATCAGGCAGTTCAGCCGCGTAACGGAACGGAACGCCCACCATTTGCCCTTTCCCGCGGGTAAATTGGGTTTGGTGCATGATACGCGTACCGTTTGGATTGTTCTTGTTACTTGGCCATTGAACACCGTTCGGCGTGATCGCATCCCAGCGTAATCCTGCATATTGCGGCGTTACACGCGCGATCTCGCTAGTGATTTCAGAAACGCACTGGTAATGCCAATCGCTGCCCATCGCGTTTGCGATCGCTTGAGTGATCCACCAATCTTCTTTCGCCTCACCCGGCGCTTTCACTGCCTCATTAACGCGCTGCACGCGTCGCTCAGTATTGGTGAAGTGACCGGATTTTTCCGCAAATGAACAAGAAGGCAATACCACATCGGCGTACTGCGCCGTCTCGGTGAGGAAGATGTCTTGCACGACCAAGAAGTCGAGTGCTTCCAACCCTTCAATCACGTGTGCTTGGTTTGGATCACTCAGTACTGGGTTTTCGCCCATGATGTACATCCCGCGAACTTCTCGTTTGCACGCCGCATCGATGATTTCCGTTAGGGTAAGCCCTTGCTCAGAAGGTAAGTTTGGCGCATCCCACTCAATCGCGAATTTCTGACGAACAATCGGGTTATACACTTTTTGATATCCCGGATAGCAGTTCGGCAAAGCGCCCATATCACACGCACCTTGTACGTTTGATTGACCACGCAGTGGGTTAATACCACCACCCTCAATACCGATGTTGCCACACAACAATTGCAGGTTTGCAATCGAACGAACGTTGTCGTGCCCTGTTGTATGCTGGGTAATACCCATTGAGTAATACACCGCCGTGCGTTTTGCCGTACCAATCATTCGCGCCATCGCGAAAATATCGTCCGCTTTTACGCCCGTCACTAACTCAACTTTGTCGAGGTTGTACGCTGGCGACATCACCTCTTGAAGCAAGGTATCAAAGCCGTCGACGCGCTCTTCGATGTATTCTTGATCGTACCAACCATTTTTGATGATTTGCTGCATCACGCCGCTGAGCAACATAACATCCGTGCCCGGACGATGCGCTAAGTACAGCTCTGCATGTTCAGCCATGTCCACTCGTTTCGGGTCTGCCACAATCAAGCGCGCCCCGTGATGACGAATCGCCTGTTTGATGTGCGAAGCGATGATCGGGTGCGCAGATGTGGTGTCAGAACCGATAATAAAGATCACATCGGAATGCTTAATGCTCGGAATGTCGTTGGTCATCGCACCACTCCCCAACGATGCTTCAAGCCCTGTCAAACTTGATGCGTGACACAAACGTGCGCAGTGATCAACGTTGTTCGTACCCAGTTCACGACGGATGAATTTTTGAAACGCGTAGTTATCTTCGTTAGTGGTTTTCGCTGAAGAGAATCCGGCCAGTGCGTTGCTACCAAAATCTTGCTTGATGGTCGAAAGCTTCGAAGCCACTAGCTGAATCGCTTCGTCCCAACTTGCTGGCTGCAACCAACCATCTTTACGAATCAGTGGTGTCGTTAAACGCTCTTCGCTGCTAATGAAATCAAAACCAAAACGGCCTTTCACGCACAGCATACCTTGGTTAACCGGCGAATCCGCCCCTTTTACATAGCGGATTTTGTTTTGTCGCTCATCGACAAACATGGTCAACTTACAACCCACACCACAATAGGTACAAATGGTATCGACGGCTTTTAGCTGTTCGGTTCTGCCTTGAGAGCGGTCACGGCTGTCCACCATCGCGCCCGTAGGACATGCCTGAACACACGCCCCACATTGCACGCATTTTGAATCACCCATGAGCGTCAAACCGCTGCAACTTGCGCCTTTTTCATCGGAGCGGAATCGTGGACGATCATCTGGTCGTAAAGCTGGTCGGCCATTTTTATCCGACACAAAACTCAACACACCATGTACCGCTTTTTCACGGCATGCTTGAATACACTGACCACAACTGATGCAGCGGTTAGCATCAAATTCAATGAACTCAGAACTGCGGTCTACTTCGTATTTATGACGAAGATCTTTCGCTCGCAAATCGAGCCAATCTTGATGACCAATCACGCTAGCAGAGGAAACGTCCACAGAAACATCGAAATGTTGCTCGGCATGATATTCCGTCGAGTAATCTCGCAAGGCACAGTCGGTATTCGCTTGGCAACCACACTCTAAGCAGCGCGCCGATTCTTTCATGGCCTCTTCGTTATCAAAGCCAAGTTCCACTTCAGCAAAACTCTGCTCACGCTGCGCTGGGGTCAACTCTGGCATGATTGAACGAGCAACTTTTTGGATATTTTCAAAATGAAGTGGGTCAACCTGCGCCAGTTTTTTCTCTTTACGAGAGTTGAACGCAGGTTTCGGCATGTCTGCCATATCGCCATTGAGGAACAAATCAATCGCTTTTGCCGCAACTCGCCCATCTCCCACTGCTTCAACCGCTGTCGCAGGACCACGACGAAAATCACCGATACTGAAGATATTGCCCGTCCCCGTGTGCATGGTTTGCGAGTCGGACTCAGATGTGTTCCAACGCGTTAGTGGAATAGACAAATCATCGTTTTCTAAGAAGCTGAGATCCGGCTTTTGCGATACCGCTGCAATCACGGTATCAAATACTTCAGTAAAGAACTCACCCGTTGGTTTCGGGCTACGACGACCAGACGCATCTGGCTCACCTAACGCCATTCTTTCTAATCGAATTGCCTTCACGCGGCCGTTTTCATCCGCGATGTTTTCCGCCGGATTCGTTAAGAAATGGAACTTCACACCCTCATGTTCAGCTTCGACGATTTCGTAGTCTTCGGCTGGCATTTCGTCGCGAGTTCGACGATAGATCAAAGTGGTATCGGCACCCGCACGACGCGCCGTACGCGCACAGTCGATCGCAGTGTTACCACCACCAATCACGGCAACTTTTTTGCCCGTAACGTAGTTTTGTCCTGTAACGTAATCTTTCAGGTAATCAACACCGAGATAACAGCCGTCCAAGTCGCTACCAGGATAATTCATTTCTACCGCTTGAGACGCCCCCACAGCCAAACAGACGGCATCGTAGTCTTCACTCAATTGAGACAGCGTGAAATCAACACCAAGCTTTTTGTTGGTTTCAACTTGCATGCCGTTGCGGCACATCAGTTCGATTTCTTTGTCTAGAATGTCTTTGGGTAGGCGATATTCAGGAATGCCGTAGCGTAGCCAACCGCCTGCTTTGGGCATGGACTCAAATACGGTGACGTCATAACCTTCATTCGACAAGTAATAACCTGCCGTTAAGCCACCGGGGCCACTACCAACAACGGCGATCTTGCGATGCTTCGCTGGTTTTTTCTCTGGGACATACGCTTCATGCGCCGCTAAATCTGCGTCTGCGGCATGGCGTTTGAGTTGGCGAATGGCAATCGGCTCATCCACCAAAGAACGGCGACACTCACTTTCGCAGAATGCCGGACACACACGCCCAATCGATAACGGCATTGGTAGTGTGCGTTTAATAACTTCAATCGCTTTTTGATGATCGTTTTGCGAGATATGGTAGAGATAAGATTGGATGTCTACCCCAGCAGGACACGCCGTTTTGCATGGAGCTTCACAGTCTGCGTAGTGGTCCGTCATGATTCGGTTGAGCGCTTTTCTGCGGTGCTCACTCAGTTGTTCTGATTGTGTGACGACATTGAGACCGCGGTACACTTTGAGATCACAGGCGCGCTTAGTTCCGCCACTTTCCACTTCGACCACACACAAATCACACGGAATTTTCTCGTTACTTTTGTTCATTCCGCACAGTGAAGGGATTTCGACCCCGCACACTTTGGCTGCTTCCAGAAGGGTTAGCCCCTCTTCTACAATTCTATATTTTCCATCGATGACAATTTCTATCATACAACCCCCGAAGCAGGCACACTAAACCTTACATTCTATAAGGATAAACCCTACCATGGAAAGTTCGTGTGACAAAAAACTCACTAGCGAGATATTTCTTAGCGATTAATATGTCCAATTGACTTTAAGATGTAGAACTCATTATCTCGAAGTGGGTTCGGAAGTGGGTTCGGTATAATCCTTGACTTTACCCCTAGGGTAACCTTTATTATTTAAGGGTTACTCGATATATAAGCTCATTTTGACTGGAAACCGTATGCGTCTGAAATCATTGCATACAATTTGGCTAACGTTATGTACAACGCTGATACTGCTGGTATCTAGCGTTGTAAATAGTGCGCCTTTAATGAGCCTAAAAATGATGTCGAGTGATGCCATGATGTCTGCTCATATGACGGAAATGGCAAGCGAGAACGATCACTGCGGATCCCCGAGTATGAGCATGGAGATGGCCTCATCCTTGAGCTCCGGCTCTGCAGAGATGACCATAAGCTGTGTTGATGGCTCCGGTATGATCCACAATTGCTGCACAGCATCTTGCTCATTCGTTTTTGTCCCATTACCAGTCACCGACAGCCAGCTCTTCCCATTGGCTTGTCGCGCATCCATTGCCTCAGAAATTACCGCACCAGTGGTACAAGTCACCCATGATTTGTATCGGCCTCCGATAGTTTAATCCATACAAAGCATTCGACCCTGCATCGCTTTGCAGGCAGTTTCTTTGCGCCCAACTGATAGCGTGCTTACCTCAGCTATTCGCTCGTAACTCCATTTGTTACCGGCTATTTAGCGATAAAAAAGTGCGTCATCCGTTTGGCAAATACCAACGCTCTCCCGCTCGGTTCAATCGTTCCCGAAACGCCAAAGAGCTTGGTATCAATTTGGATGTAAATTATGGAATTCAACCCAAATCGCTTAGTGGCACCAGTATGCTCACTGGCTCTGGTTGCCCTACCTGCTTTCAATGTGGTGGCGCAATCGCCAGCCAATACGAAAGCACAACAAGAAGCGCAAGCCCAATCAATCCAAGCTCAGTCAACCAATGAGCTAGCAAACCTCATTAGCATTGCGTTGAGCAACGATGGCAACCGTAAGCAGTTCTATGCTCAATCGGAAGCGATGCGTGAAACAGGCGTAGCCAGCGCAACCTTGATGGACCCGAAATTGAAAGTCGGTTTTGGTGGTTTGCCTGTCGATAGCTTCAAATTTGACGAGGATCCGATGACCAATATCTCCGTCGGTTTGATGCAACAGTTCGAACGTGGTTCGACGCTCGACCTTCAACAAAAGAAAGCCAATCAACAAGCCGATGGTTTGTCGCTACAAGTTCACGCACGGGAACTTGAAGTGGCAAACAGCATGACTCAGCTTTGGTTGGAGCTGGGCTATCAGCAGAAAGCAGAGCAAATTTTGCTAGAAAACCGTCGGCTCATGACGGAAATGGAAAACTTCATTCAAACCAATTACTCAATCGGCAAAAGCGAAGCGCAAGATTTACTGAATGCACAGCTTCAAGTGAGTAAGTTGGATGAAAAGCTACAAGCCAACGCACAAATGCAGCGCCGTTTGGTCTCGCAACTCTCAGAATGGTTGGGCTCTGACTGGCTCAATACCTATACCCAAAACGGACGCTCAACACTTCAAGCCAGCAACACACTGACTTGGGCGTCATTAAACCAAAAGTTGTCTGCAAATAGCGAAACGACCAAGCACTACCAACAGTTGAGTGAGCACCCGATGGTGAAAATGGCAGACGTAAGTATTTCTGCCAATGAAACTCAAGTGAACATTGCAGAGCAAGCTTACACACCTCAATTTGGTGTGGAAGTGATGTACGCCTATCGTCAAGCCAACAATATGAAAGGCGAACCAGCATCGGATTTGGTGAGCGCGTATCTAACGATGGACATTCCCCTGTTCACTGGCAATCGCCAAGACCGCAACTTAGCCGCCGCGCAGTATCAAGTGGGTGCTGCTCGCTCACAAAAAGATACGTTACTGACTCAGATGAACGCGAAGGTCAACACATTGCTGGTTGATCGCGCCAACTTGAGTCAGCGTTTAGAGCGTTATCAATCCACCTTACTTCCCCAAGTTCAAGCTCGTATTCACGCGGTAGAAAGGGGTTATCAAAACAACACCGCACAGTTTAACGACGTGCTCATGGCAAGCACAGACGAGCTGGCGCTAAAGCTCGAACAGCAACGTCTTATTACCGATTTAAACATCGTAAACAGCAACTTAGCGGCTTTATTGGGTGGTTTCGAATATCAAGTATCCGCACCCAACATCACGCCTGAAGCAAGCGCGAACTAAAACAAAAACATGAGAGAACCCAAGTTTGGGGCCGATGGCGAATACACACCAATAAACAATCAACATCGCTGTCATGCCTCATGGGGAAAATAAGGAATTAGGAATGAGTTCAAATTCAATCAAAATAGCAACCATCGCTCTGCTTGTTGGCGGGGCACTGGGGTTTGGCGTTAATCAGTACCTATCTGGTGCAAACCACGACATGAGCGGCACAGGTGGTAGCGCTGCGAGCAGCTCGAACGAGCCACTCTATTGGGTTGCGCCAATGGATCCAAATTATAAGCGCGACAAACCGGGCAAGTCGCCAATGGGCATGGACTTGATCCCAGTGTACGCTGAAGATCTCGCAGGTGAACAAGACAAACCCGGCACGGTAAAAATTGACCCATCAGTTGAAAACAACTTAGGTGTAAAAACTGCTCAAGTCTCTTTAGAGCAACTTTCACCTCGGATTGAAACTGTCGGCTATATCGCGTTTGACGAAAGCCATTTGTGGCAAACCAACGTTCGCGTGGCGGGCTGGGTTGAAAAGCTTTACATCAATGCCGTGGGTGAAAAGGTCAAAAAAGGCGATGTGCTGTTCACGCTGTACTCGCCTGAGCTAGTCAAAGCACAAGAAGAGCTGCTGAACGCCTACCGAACTGGGCGTAATGGCCTGGTGAAAGGCGCGACAGAACGTTTAGTGACACTGGGTGTTGATCGTTCTCAAATCAGAGCCATCACTCAACGCGGGAAAGCATCGCAAACTATTGAAATTAAAGCTCCGGAAGATGGCGTCATCGCGAGTTTGAACGTTCGTGAAGGTGGTTACCTATCCCCTGCTCAAGCGGTAATCAGCGCGGGCCCACTTGAAAACGTATGGGTGGATGCCGAAGTATTTGAGCGCCAAGCTCACTGGATGAAAGCAGGAAGTAGCGCCACTATGACGCTTGATGCTATTCCAGGCAATGAATGGAAAGGGGTTGTCGACTACGTATACCCTATTCTGGATCCTAAAACTCGTACCTTGCGTGTACGCCTCAAGTTCCCTAACCCGAATGGCGATCTTAAACCTAATATGTTTGCCAACATTGCCCTTCAACCAGTCACTGATAACGCAGTTATGACGATTCCTAAGTCTTCCGTTATTCGATCCGGCGGTATGACCCGAGTCGTGTTGTCTGAAGGCGATGGTAAATACCGCTCAACGCGCATCAAAGTTGGGCGTGAAGCCGACGACAAAATCGAGGTGCTACAAGGTCTGTCTCAAGATGATCGCATCGTAACCTCTGCACACTTTATGTTGGATTCGGAATCGAGCCAAACGGCTGATCTATCCCGTATTTCATCACCTACTGAAGCCAAAGTAGAAACAGTTTGGGCTAAGGGTGAAATCACCGATGTGATGAAAGATCACCGTATGTTGACCATTAATCATCAGCCCGTAGCAGAGTGGGATTGGCCGGGTATGGTCATGAACTTTACCCTCGCAGATGACGTTGATGTGGGCACTCTGCAAAAAGGCCAAGCTATCGAGTTTGAAATTCAGAAAACAGAGTCCGGTCAATATGAAGTCGTTGACTACAAAACCGATGACAGCGTTGTCGTGACTGACGTATGGATTACCGGAGATATCAGCATGTTGATGGCGGATTTTGGGATGATAACTCTCAACCACCTCCCAGTTGCAGAATGGAACTGGGAGGCAGGAGAGATGAACTTCTCTGTGGGTGATGAAGTGGATCTATCCGGATTCAAAGAAGGTCAGAAAGTACGGTTTTTAGTTGAAAAACAAGGAGCTGACTACGTCTTGAAGCAACTTGAAGCGGTTGAGGGCTAACTATGATTGGAGCAATAATCCGCTGGTCGATCAAAAACCGTTTCATGGTTTTGATCGCTACCTTAGCGCTTGTTTTAACCGGACTTTACAGTGTAAAGAATACACCTGTAGACGCCATTCCGGATCTTTCTGATGTTCAAGTGATCATCAAAACAAGCTACCCAGGCCAAGCACCTCAAGTGGTGGAAGATCAAGTTACTTATCCGCTAACCACCGCGATGCTCGCCGTACCGGGTGCAGAAACCGTTCGTGGTTATTCATTCTTTGGTGACTCATATGTTTATATCATTTTTAACGATGATACCGACATGTATTGGGCACGTTCGCGCGTTTTAGAGTACCTAAGCCAAGTAGCACCTAAATTACCACCAAGTGCAAAACCGACATTAGGACCAGATGCAACGGGTGTGGGCTGGGTCTATAGCTATGTACTGCAAGATAAAACTGGCAACCATGATCTTGCTGATCTACGCAGTATGCAAGACTGGTTCTTGAAATATGAGCTGCAAACCGTCGATGGCGTCTCTGAAGTCGCAACCGTTGGCGGTATGGTGAAGCAATATCAAGTTCAGATTGACCCAGCTAAGCTACGTGCTTACAACCTGACACTGCAACAAGTGAACATGGCGATCCAAAACGGCAATCAGGAAACGGGCGCCTCTGTTGTTGAAGTAGCAGAAGCGGAACATATGGTTCGCACTACAGGTTACCTAACGAGTATTGAGGATATTGAATCACTCCCGCTCAAAGTGACAGAGAAAGGTACACCGCTCTTATTGGGCGACATTGCTGACATCAACTTAGGTCCGCAAATGCGTCGCGGCATCTCTGAACTTAACGGCGAAGGTGAAGCGGTTGGTGGCGTTATTGTCATGCGATTCGGCGAAAACGCGAGTGAAGTCATCAGCAAAGTAAAAGACAAACTTGAAGATTTACAGCGTAGCTTACCGGATGGTGTAGAAATCGTTCCTACTTACGATCGCTCCACGCTGATTAACGCTGCCGTAGAAAACTTATGGAAGAAATTGGCGGAAGAATTCATCGTCGTGGCGATTGTTTGTGCCCTCTTCCTATTTCACATCCGTTCATCTTTGGTTATAGCGCTGAGTTTGCCCGTCGGTATTTTATCCGCGTTTATCGTCATGCACTCTCAAGGCATTAATGCCAACATCATGTCGCTCGGGGGGATTGCCATCGCCATCGGTGCAATGGTGGATGGTGCCATCGTAATGATAGAAAACGTCCACAAGCATATTGAACGAACGCCTCTCACGGATAAGAACCGCTGGCAAGTGATTGGCAAAGCCGCTGAAGAAGTGGGCGCGCCCCTGTTCTTCTCACTGCTTATCATCACGTTAAGCTTTGTGCCAGTATTTGCATTGGAAGGTCAAGAGGGCAAGATGTTCTCCCCTCTCGCCTTTACTAAAACTTATGCAATGGCCGCAGCGGCAGGTTTGGCAATTACCCTCGTACCTGTGCTCATGGGTTATTTCATCCGTGGCAACGTATTACCAGAGCATAAGAATCCAGTAAATAGAGGCTTAATTGCGCTGTATCGCCCGTTACTGAATACCAGCCTCAAGTATCCTAAGAGTATGATCGTTATCGCTTTAGGTCTAATGGCGTCAGCTTACTATCCAACCAGTCAACTGGGTAGCGAATTCATCCCACCATTGGATGAAGGCGACTTGATGTACATGCCGACTACGTATCCGGGAATCTCGATTGGTAAAGCACGTGAACTAGTTCAGCAAACCAACAAGCTGATCAAAACCGTACCGGAAGTCAAAACGGTTTGGGGCAAGATTGGCCGTGCGGAAACGGCCACCGATCCTGCACCACTTACCATGATTGAAACAGTTATTCAGCTAAAACCTCACGATCAATGGCGTGAAGGCGTGACGACAGAGTCGTTACGCAAAGAGTTCGATGAACTGATTCAGTTTCCGGGACTCACCAACGCATGGGTAATGCCGATCAAAACGCGTATCGACATGCTTGCGACGGGCATTAAAACGCCAATTGGGATCAAAATCGCAGGCCCAGACCTGAAAGAGATCGAAAAAATTGGAGCTCAGCTGGAACCTATTCTTAATAGCGTTCACGGCACCTCATCTGTATATGCGGAGCGTGTCGCGGGTGGCCGTTACGTAACGATTGATATCAAACGCCGCGCAGCTGCGAGATACGGATTGAGTATCAAAGACGTTCAACAAGTTATCTCAACCGCGGTCGGTGGTATGAATGTTGGAGAAACCATTGAAGGGCTAGAGCGCTACCCTATCAACGTCCGCTATCCGCAAGATTACCGTGACTCGGTTGTTAAACTGCAAAACCTACCACTGGTAACTCCCAACGGCGCACGCATCGCACTCGCAGACGTGGCAGATATTCGTTATGAAGATGGTCCACCGATGATCAAAACCGAAAACGCGCGTCCAAACGGTTGGGTTTTCGTGGATATCGAAGGTCGTGACCTAGGCTCATACGTCGTGGAAGCACAACAAGTAGTAGCAGATCAACTTGAATTACCTGCGGGTTATTCGCTGGCTTGGTCAGGTCAGTACGAATACATGGAACGCGCCAAAGACCGCTTAAGTGTCGTAGTACCAATCACTATTGCGATCATCATGATGCTACTTTACTTCAGCTTCCGCCGTGTGGGTGAGGTGCTGATCATCATGCTGACGCTGCCTTTAGCAATGGTTGGTGGCTTATGGCTGATGCATTATCTGAACTACAACTTCTCTATTGCCGTGGGGGTAGGGTTTATAGCCCTCGCCGGCGTTGCGGTGGAGATAGGCGTCATCATGCTGGTGTATCTCAACCAAGCATGGCACCACCGAAAACTGGATGCAGAAGAGAAACAACGACCGCTTCAAGCGCGGGATCTTACAGACGCAATTCGCGAAGGTGCTGGCTTACGTGTGCGACCTGTCATGATGACCGTATTAACGGTAATCATTGGTCTTATTCCAATCATGTACGGCGAGGGGACAGGCTCTGAAGTGATGCAACGCATCGCTGCACCGATGATTGGTGGCATGGCCTCTGCCCTGCTGTTAACACTGCTTGTGTTACCTGCCATCTTCAAGCTGTGGAAACAGCGTGAAGTGAAATCAACTCAACACCAAGATAAATAACAACGAGCGCCATTATTCAGAGAGTAATGGCGCGATAGCTCATTGATAGTAAAGGAAATCAACATGAAAAAGACTCTTATCACTCTTGCTCTAACCATGGTATCGAGTGGCGTATTTGCTCAAATGGATAACTCAAACATGAACCACGACAACATGGAGCATGGTCAAATGGATCACGGTTCCATGAACATGGATAAAATGCCGATGGATCATGGAAAAATGGACCACGGTAAAATGGATCATTCTGGTATGAGCGGCATGCCGGGCATGTCAGCGGTTGGTATGCCTGCAAATGGCGCAAAACCAGACAAAGTCGTTCATGTACTCTTAACGGATGACATGAAAATTACATTCAAAAAAGACGTGACAATAGAACCGGATGATGTGGTTCAATTTGTGGTAATGAATACAGGCAAAATCAATCACGAATTTACCATTGGCTCAGCAGAAGAACAACTTAAACACCGTGAAATGATGAAAACCATGTCTGGCGATCACATGCATGACTCCGGCAATGCTGTCACTGTTGAACCAGGCAAAGCGAAACAACTCCTGTGGCACTTCCATGGCGATAAAAATGTAGAGTTCGCGTGTAATATCCCCGGACATGCAGAAGCCGGCATGGTCAAAAAAGTGGAACTGTAGTAAGACCGGATTAACGCATTAACACGGTTCATAGACGTTAAATATAAATAAAAAGGAGCTAATATCAGCTCCTTTTTATTTCGCCCCAAATACTAGACTATCGCATCACAAACAGCTCTTCATGATAGCGATGTTCTATATCAAAACGATATACCTCTAACTCTTTTTTCAGGGTTCTAGAGAATACCTCCGGTCCACAGAAATAAAACTCATAACGCGATAAGTCGCCGCATTCCCTCGCAATTCGTTCAACATTAAGTCGAGGTGAAACCGCAGTATCTATCACGTTCAGTTTCACTTGTGCCTGACGCGCGGCATTCCACAGTTCATCCACTAAATGACTATCTAAGCCACGTGTGCAATAAAACAAATGCACTGGCGGATGTCTTTTTAACGCTTTCAATGAAGATAAGATAGCAAAGAACGACGCTATCCCGACACCACCAGCAATCCAAACTTGCGGCTTGTTGACATCAAACTCTAAACGTCCATACGGCCCTTCAACAACAACCTCATTACCCGCTTTCACGCGCTGGTACAAATTGGTCGTGAAATCGCCTAGCTCTTTGATCAAAAAACGGACCTCTGGATCGTGCTCACCTGAAACAATCGTAAACGGATGTGGATCTTCGTTACCAAAACGAACGTAAGCAAACTGCCCAGCTTTGTGCCCTTGCCAAGGTTTTCCTTGGTCGTTAATGCCTGGCGCCAAAACCAGCTCCATCACTCGCGCTTGAGGGAAGTAGCGAGTCGACACCACTTTGGCGGGATAGCGATTCGCTCGTCCGACAAAGCCAAACAAGCTATAAACGGCAGCCGCAGAGCCCATCAATGCAAAACCAAAAGCGATAAAATGAATGGGATCGCCCCAGTACGCGTGCTTGATCAGCAAAACGGAGTGAACAGCAACCATCAAATACACCACAGCCATTAAACGATGGGATAACTTAAACGGTTTGTATTTAACAACAGTCCAGAGTGACACTGCCAGCAATACCAATAGCAAATAAAAGCCCCACTCACCTAAATCCAAGCCTATATCACGCAGTTCTTTAACCCATAACTCAAAACCAACGAAGTTATTGCCTGATGGCCCTGCTCCAGTGTGTTTTACTGGTTTTTCCAACCAACCAGCAGCAACGAGCCACTTCGGCACTTTATACATAAGCCAATGGATCACACCCAAACTGACGCCTGCTATACCTAACCACTTGTGTACTCGATATGCCTTGTCCATGCCATGAACCCATTGCTCTATCACAGGTAAGCGCAGCGCCAGCACCATCGCAATAGACATCAAAGCTAACGACAAAACACCAGAATATTGAATAAGCGCGGAGCGCCATTGGAAGAATTGGGTCGAGGAAAGCAGTTGCGGTTCACTCATCCACCACAACACAGACACGGCGGCAATTATCATCCATACAAAATTTCGTACAGTTTTCATGAACATCACTCTCAAATTGACGACAACTCTAGTTTAGTTTTTCTAGCGTAATGCAACGTCAATATTCGTAAAGTTGAGTAAACCCACAATATACCTAAGGTCAATAACAAACTTGGAGGTATTGCGCAGAATCCTACAAAAAATCGACATGGATTTAACAGTGGTTAGAGTATTCGCTCGTTATAGTTTGCGTAACATCGCCACAGTGCGAACCAAAACCAAAATGAAGAACACGACGCATGAAAAAGTTATTTTTGTTGGCTGGGCTAATGGTTTGCTCAACCCTAAGTTACTCTTCCCAACTGAATGAAGACATTTCTCTCATCGAACAACAAACCTCAAGCAGAATTGGAGTCTCGGTTTGGGATACGCAAACCGATGAGCGCTGGGATTACCGTGGCGATGAACGCTTCCCACTCATGAGCACATTCAAAACCTTGGCTTGCGCCACAATGCTAAGTGATATGGACAGCGGTAAGCTAAGTAAAAATGCGACCGCGAAAGTCGATGAGCGCAGCATCGTTGTGTGGTCTCCAGTGATGGACAAACTCGCAGGCCAAAACACACGCGTAGAACACGCTTGTGAAGCTGCGATGTTGATGAGTGATAATACTGCTGCCAACTTAGTATTGAATGAAATCGGCGGCCCTAAGGCCGTAACAATGTTTCTGCGAACTATTGGTGATAAAGCGACGCGCCTAGATAGATTAGAACCACGTTTGAACGAAGCGACACCGGGAGACAACCGCGACACAACCACACCTAACGCCATGGTAAACACTCTGCGAACCTTGATTGAAGGAGAAACGTTGTCTTACGAGTCTCGCGTGCAATTAAAAATCTGGATGCAGGACAACAAGGTTTCAGACTCGTTAATGCGTTCAGTATTACCAACAGGTTGGTCTATCGCCGACCGCTCTGGTGCGGGTGGTCACGGTTCGCGTGGTATTAACGCAATCATATGGAAGGAAAACCATCGTCCTGTTTACATTAGTATCTATGTCACAGAAACCGAGCTATCACTGCAAGCCAGAGACCAGCTCATCGCGCAAATCAGTCAGTTGATTTTACAGAAATACAAAGATAATTAATTCACTGCGTACATATTTACTTTCCTAAGTTTACCCTCTTTGCCCTTCTCTTCCCTGAAGGGCTTTCCTATTCTTTGGTTCTACCTCAAAAACACCCCTTATTGAGTAATGACTTACTTATAAATAGGTATAACATTTATTCATTTAGGCGTGAGTTAACGCCCACATTAAGCAATTGAACACACATAGATGGCGATAAATAAACCATAATCTTACGTAGAAACGCATTTTTCTTGAAAATAGCTTCGTGTAACTTATTGTTGGTATTTGCAACATCGCAAGGAGATGTCTATTGAGACTTGAAAGAACTTTTAACCCTGATGACTTATCGATGCAGAACATGGAAAGTCCGATCTGTATGCCGATAGGGTTTGTTCACTTTTTAGCTCAATCGGAAACATTGCAGCAGGTGCTTGATACGGTCGCAGAATGGATAAATCGTATATTCAATTCCGACCGCGCGAGTATCACGCTTTATGAAAATGATGATCACCTGAAGGTCTACTCTTTCTCTGGTAATAAAGCGATTCCGGCTGAATTCTTGGTACCTATTCACCGAGCTTTTGTTGGCCGAGTGTTCAAAAATCAACAACTGATGATCTGTGACGATGTCACTCAATCTGATGAGGTCGATTGTGTGATGCTGGCATCCAATGGCATGGGGACGTGTATGGATGCGCCTTTAATGCACGGTAAAGTCTGTTTGGGCACGCTTAATGTTGCACATCATCAAACGCACACTTATACAAACGAACAAGCGGCACAGCTTCAGTGTATTGCTAACTGGATTGCTTTAAACATTGCTCTTCATATACAAATTATGAAAATGGAGCATCTTGCCACAACGGATGATCTGACTGGCATTCCAAACCGCAGAGAATTCATGCGACAAATCGAAAGCCGCCTGAATGAATACCGCACCCAAGGCATTGACTTCCATGTTGCTATTCTAGATTTAGACAACTTTAAAAGCCTTAATGATCGGTTTGGTCATGACGCTGGCGATAAATCGCTGATCCATGCAGTCAACACCATTCAAAGCCATCTACTTGACTGTGACTTACTTGCCAGAGTTGGCGGTGAAGAGTTTGCCATCGTACTAAGAAGCCGGTCATCGCAAGAAGCCCTAAACACATTAGAAACGATTCGCAATGCGCTAGAAACTACGACGATTCAACACTCAGGTCGTGATATGAGTTTTACCGCTAGTATTGGTGTAACTCAAGTCTGTAGCTTGGATGACTCGTTTGAACCACTCGTAAAACGCGCCGACTTAGCCCTTTACAAAGCCAAAGAAACCGGTAGAAACCGTGTTGAGGTTCATAAAACAGAAGAAAACTAGAAAAGAGAGTGATAAAAAAGGTAGCGACTTGTTGCGCTACCTTTTATAAATTCTAACCCGCCTAAAATAAGTAATACGAACTTTAAGCCAGTTTAGAAATAAGAGTGAGCAAATTTAATTATGCTTTCTTAAGATCTTTAGCTGGGTAAGTTAGCGTTTTCTCGCCTGCTTTTACGTGTGTGTAAAAACCGCCACTGCTTAAACCTGTAACAACCATTTCGCCAAGATCGATACCTTTAGTCGCTACTACTACGTCACCGATTGAAAACATATTGAATACCTTGTTTATTTAGATTAAGACACTAAGTCGTTGCGCGGTATTTAATATGATATTAGGCAAACCACCTAATCGAATTTTTTATCGTAAAGATTAATTTTTATTTGGCGTGAACTCTAAGTTTCCATATTGAAAAAAACACAATATTTCCCAAAAACAGATGCGCTATTCTTGTTAAATACGTTAAGATTTTCTAGCATCAATTGCGGAGGTTTACTTCGCCTCATTGGAGATAAATGATGAAGAAAGGCCTAAAAATGCGTGCACTAGAACGCTCTGATTTGCGCTTTATTCACGAACTAAATAACAACCGAAATATCATGGCCTACTGGTTCGAAGAGCCCTATGAATCTTATGATGAGCTCGAAGAACTGTACCGAAAACATATACATGATGACGCAGAAAGACGCTTTGTGGTTGAAGATGAAGACGGCATAGTGATTGGATTGGTCGAACTTATTGAGATCAACTACATTCACCGAAGCGCTGAGTTTCAGATAATCATCGCCCCAGAGCATCAAGGACGAGGTTATGCGACAGAGATGATTAATCGTGCATTGGATTACTCCTTCTCGATTCTTAATCTACGTAAAATATACTTATTGGTCGCAGTGGATAATGAAGTCGCTATTCATTTATATAAGAAATGTGGTTTTATTGAAGAAGGCCATTTAGTAGAAGAATACTTTATTAACGGAGCCTATAGCGATGTTAAGCGCATGTATATATTAAAACACCAATATCAGAAAAAGATCGAAGAAAAGAACGCGATTCACTAATTTATTCCATCAAAGTAAAAACGCAGCCATCGTTGCTGCGTTTTCAATTTATTCAAATTGATATTGGTAAGATAATGCGACGCGCCTATCTGCCTCATCTAAATAGGTGTTGTTGTCCATGACAAACGTCATTACGTTAAACGAGTGACGTTTATTCACGAGATAACCAAGGCCGATACCACCAAAGAAGCCTTTGTAGTTCTCTCCTTCACTGTTTTCTGAGCCGTAAGTGCCTGCTGCGAAGCTGATTAACGTCAGTTCTTTGGTAAACGATTTCAGCGCAAATGCACCAACGTAACCGCTGCTGCCTGAAGAGCTCATCATATTGAAGCCATTCTCTGCACTTGGAGTGCCCGTAAAGTTAGGCTCGCTACAGTTGCTGCCTGCTGCACCGTCACAAACAGGAACATCACCAGTGTTGTACGTATAGCCTGCCATTGGGAAAATTTGGAAGCCTGCTGGCTCAATCCCGAAATAACTTAGCGGCATAAAGGTACCAACGCTGTAGTTGGTTTGATCCGCGCCGTTTACGTATTCATTTTTACCGAAGTTGAAGTTCACGATACCGACCGGAAACAACCACGAGCCACCAATACGCCACTCGCTCGCATCATCATTGATACGCAGGTTAATTTTGCGCGCTTGGTCAAGCGCAAGTGAGCCCGAGAATGAGATGTTTTGATCATCAAAATCGTAGTTGTTTGCGTACGACGCGCCAAATTTCGTAATGACTTTTGTTGGGTCATCCGCCAACTTGTTTTTATTGTCTTTTACTCGGTGCTCGGCACCATGAGCCAGCGTACTGACCAACAAAGTCGTACACACTAACGCTAGTTTATTTTTCATTTTTAGTCCTTTGAGATGTTGAATACCCGCACTTAGCCGCGCAGATACTTTTTAAATCATCACTCACTGGGTGTGACAGAAGCGCCCTAACTACCTTAGATAGCGTGACAGTATCCAGTGCAGGTAGTTAGGGTAGAATGGCCTGTAAGGAAGGCGTTTTAGCGATTAGGAATGATTAGTTTTTCCAGTTGTAGCTCATGCTCATGAAGTACAGAGCAGGCTCATCAAAGCCAGCTTGTAAGCTTGGCGTTTCTGACGATTCCATCAAGATCGCTTCAAACGCGAAACCAATTGAGTTTTCTGAATCCAATGTGTAATCAATGCCTGTACCAATGCGGTACGCCTTGCCAGTAGGAACGGTAATATCACCGTTTGATTGGCTCTCATACATGCTGGTATCGAATGCAAAACCTGCATTCCACATCATTTTTTCATTCAGTTTGTACTGAGTACCCAATGCGATTTGGTAAGTGTCTTGTGTCTCTACGTTCAGCGTGGTTGTGTATTCGCTCCAGTCTTGCCAGTTCACGTTCCACATCACCGCTAGGTCATCATTCAATTCGTGGTAAGCACTGAAGATAAGTTGTTGTGGAGCAATGGAGTTGCTGTTGTCGAATTCAAATTCGGTTTCAGAAGAGTAAGACAGACCAAGACGCGTGCCTGGTGTTGCCTCATAAAGCACACCTACTCGGCCATTAACCTGAGTATTTTGGTCTTCGTCTAAGTATTTTTTATGCACGCCAGAGCTAGCCAACGTCCCTTCTACTTCATACATACCGTACTGAATACCAAGCCCCGCACCCACAGACCAGTGATCATTGATGCGGTAAGAAGCGGAAGGTTGAATGGTCAAGGCTTGCGTCGTTGCTGTAGGAATATCTAAATGATTATCCAAAAGACCTTCGTACTCGAGGCCAAGACCGTAGTTGCCATATAAACCAATACCCAGCGTCCATTTGTCGTTCACTTGTTGGCTGTAAAATGCCGACGCCATAGGAACAAAACCAATCACGTTGCCAGCATCGCCAGTCATCGTGTCTAGTTGCGCGTCACCGTAAAGGCCAATCAGGTTACCAGAGAAAGATTTACCAGAAACATTCGCCAGACCAGCCGGGTTTGCAGCCATTACTGAGGCATCTTGCGCACGAGCCGCCATACCAGCGGATGCCAAACCAATATCCGATGCTGTAGTTTCGTAAAGGTATAACCCACCCGCTTGCGCAGCAGCACACGTCAGTAGAGAGCTCGCTACGACGATTTTTGAAAGATTTTTCATGCTAAAACCTATTATTGTTAGGGGAACCCACGCTGCGACGGTGGTTGTATATCAATGAAAGGCATTGGCCAATCGCACACAGCGTGGGGGTGTTGTGGAGTCAGTTGAAATCAGCGTTATTGCTCGCTCACCTCAAGTTCAGTGGGTTTCTTTCGCTTAAACTTCTCGCGCAGAGATTGCATCATCACGAAGAACACTGGCGTCAGTAACGTGCCTACAAACGTAGAGAGAATCATGCCGCCGAATACTGCAAAGCCCAGTGAATGACGAGATGCCGCACCAGCACCCGATGCAATCACCAACGGGAATACCCCCCAGATGAAGGCGAATGCGGTCATCTGTACTGCACGGAAACGGATTCGAGCAGCTTCTTTGGCAGCATCAATGATGGATAAGCCCTTTTCTTCTCGCAGAACTTTGGCAAATTCCACGATAAGAATCGCCACTTTGGCGGACATACCGATCAAGATGACCACACCAATCTGCACGTACAAATCGAACGGTTGTCCCACCAGTAATAACGTCCCCATTGCGCCGAGAATCGCGACTGGAACCGCCATCATTACTGCAGCAGGAATGGTCCAACTTTCGTACTGAGCCACCAAGAACAAGTAGGTGAACAGCAAAGACAATGCGAACGCGATTGGTGCCATGTTGCCTGCTTTCATCTCTTGGTAAGTCATGCCTGACCACTCGTACGAGTAACCACTTGGCAAAGATTCCGCAGCCAGTTTTTCAATGGCTTTTACAACATCACCCGAGCTGTAACCTGGCGCTGGCGCACCGTTCACGGTTGCAGAACTGAACATGTTGTAGTTCGATAAGGTATCAGGGCCGAAGATCGGCTTCACTTTCACTAACGTTGCCAGTGACACCATTTTTCCAGAGCTTGAGCGAACAAACAGATGGTCGATGTCGTCGATGTTGTCACGATATTGCTCTTCTGCTTGCACTTTCACTTGGTACGAACGACCAAACAAGTTGAAGTCAGAAATGTAGGCGCCGCCCAACTGTGCTTGCAGTGTGCTGAAGATTTCATTCAACGGTACGCCCATCGAAATCGCTTTATCGCGGTCAATATCAATGTAACGTTGCGGAATGTTCGCACGGAAAATCGAGAAAGCACGCGCCACTTCAGGCAGTTGATTGATTTGGGCAACAAAATCAGCGGTTGTTTTTGCCAACTCTTGTGGAGAGCGGCCCAAGTTGTCTTGCAGCACAAGGTTGAAACCATCTACCGCACCCATGCCTTTGATTGCCGGCGTCGCGAAAACAAACGAAGCGGCATCTGGCGTTGAGTTCAGCATTTGGTTAACTTTGTTCATCAACGCACGTTGGTGTAGCTCAGGGTCTTTACGTTTGCTCCAGTTATCCAGTTTGATGATCAACATGCCCGAGTTTGGAATCGACGCCATGTTAATTACCGAGAAGCCCGCAACCGAAACCACGTTCTCCACACCTTCCATCTGTTTTAGCTCATCAACGTACTTCTTCATTAATGGTGCAGTACGCTGCAATGCTGCTGCGTCTGGCAAACGCATTTCGACCATGAACACGCCTTTATCTTCGTTCGGTACGAAAGAAGAAGGTACGGTCATGAACGCAAACGCCAGCACCGCAATAAGCGCGCCATAAACACCGATACTCACCACAATGCGGCGGCTCAAGAAGCCAACTAAACCTTGGTATTTGCGCGTTATTGCTTCAAAACCTCGGTTAAACGCACGCAAAGGCGCAATAGGTTGTGAGTGAGTTGATTTCAACATCAACGCACAAAGCGCTGGCGTTAACGTTAATGCGTTGATCGCAGAGATCAGCACCGATACACAGATGGTGACCGCGAACTGGTTGAACATTCGACCAGAAATACCCGGCAATAGCGCAACCGGTACGAATACCGCCAACAAAATAAGCGTTGTTGCCAATACTGGCCCCGTCACTTCTTTCATAGCTTGGATAGTGGCCGGAATCGGGTCTAAATGCTCTTCATGGATAACCCGTTCCACGTTCTCTACCACGATGATCGCATCGTCCACCACGATACCGATGGCGAGGATCAAGCCAAACAACGAGATCGTGTTAATGGTCATGCCCATCACGCCCATGATTGCGAACGTCGCAATGATGGAAACCGGAATCGCTAAGGTTGGAATGATGGTCGCTCGCCAGTTCTGCAAGAAAACGTACACAACGAAGGTGACAAGAAGTACCGCAATCACCAGCGTCTCATACACTTCATCAATCGACGTCTCTACGTATTCGGTAGAGTCATACGCGATGTCGTAGACCAAATCATCTGGGAACGATTTCTCGTACTCTTTCATAGCCTCTTTCACGCGTTCCATCACGTCTAGCGCGTTCGCTGTCGGCAACTGGTACAAGGCCAGAACGGCGGCTGGTTCGTTATTCATACGACCATCAGCTTCGTAGCCTTGTGCGCCAACTTCGACACGAGCCACATCTTTCAAGCGAATCAAAGAACCTTTCTTGCTCGCACGGATGATGATGTTCTCGAACTCTTCCGCAGAAGTAAGGCGGCCTTTGGTTTGCAAAACATATTGATATTGCTGGTCACCCGGAGCTGGCATACCACCGATCTTACCCGCCGCCACTTGGATGTTTTGCGTTTTAATTGCGCCGATAACATCGCTAGCAGAAAGCTTCAAGGTGGCCAATTTATTTGGGTTCAACCAAATACGCATTGAGTAGTCTTTCTTACCCAGCAGCGTAATGTCACTCATACCTTCGATACGTTTTAGACGCTCAACGATATTGAGATCCGCGTAGTTAGAAAGGTAGATACTGTCGTAAGACTGTTTCGGGGAACGCAGTGTGATAACGCCCAGCATGTCGGAAGATTTCTTCTTAACCGTCACACCGATTTGGTTTACTTCTTGTGGTAGAGACGACGTCGCCTGTGCCACCAAGTTGTTCACACGAACCTGCGCCATATCGCCATCTGCGCCCACTCGGAAGTAAATACGCAATGTGTATGAGCCATCGTTACCAATCACAGAAGACATGTAAATCATGTCTTCAACGCCGTTGACTTTGGCTTCTATCGGTTGTGCTACCGTCTTTTTAACCACGTCCGCGTTTGCACCCGGATACATGGTGCTCACCGTAATTACCGTTGGAGAGATTTGAGGATACTCAGAAATTGGCAAGACTTTCAGGGCGATCATACCCATCAATGTCATCGCCAGTGAGATCACCAAAGCAAACTTCGGCCGGTGAATGAAAAATTTACTTAACATCAGTACTCACTCAGCCTTGTTCACTCTGTAGTTCAACGTCTTTCACCGTTGCACCCGGACGCACTTTTTGAAGACCATTGACGATGACTTTTTCGTTAGCCGCCAAACCAGTCAACACAGCACGTTTCACACCGTAGGTCTGACCGAGTTCAACGTTACGACGAGACACCACGTGATCATCACCAACCACCATGACGTAGTCACCCGCTTGGTCTTGTTGAACAGCCGCCGATGGGATAAGCAAACCATCAATGGTTTTGTTGCGCAGCTTGATGGTCAAGTTGCCATATTCACCCGGCATAAGCGCGTAAGTTGGGTTATCGAATTGTGCTTCTGCTCGAATTGAGCCTGTTTCTAAATCGATCTTGTTGCCAACGGCGTAGATCTTGCCATCAAGCGGATACAATGAACCGTCTGAAAGCGTCAGTGTTAAATCAACATCCAGTTTGTCATCGTTACGATGAGCCACATCAATGGCACTTCTTACGCGGCGGTAGAGCTTCTCATCCACATCAAAGCCAAAGCGAATTGGGTCGATTTGAGTGATCGAAACAAGAGGAACGAGTTGAATTTTCGAAATACGGTCACCCACTCGGAAGTTGCTGAAACCCACGCGGCCAGAGAAAGGAGCACGCACAGAGCTAAATTCAAGATCGAGCCTTGCTGAAACCAGCGTCGCTTTCGCCTCTTCTACCGAGGCAATCGCTGCGGCGTGCGCAGCAATGGCGTCATCGTATTGCTGCTCACTGATGCTTTTATCTTTGATGAGTTTCTTCACACGTTCTGCATCACGCGTAGTTTGAACGAGTTGTGCTTTTGCTTTTTGCAACGACGCTTTTGCATACGCCAGTGCCGCTTTGTAAGGACGGTCGTCGATTTCAAACAGCAATTGGCCTTTTTCGACCATATCGCCATCTTTAAAATGAATCGCGGTTAATTCGCCACCGACTCGAGGCATAATATCAACGTCATTTACCGCTTCAGTTCGACCGATAAAAGTATGATAAGGAGTGATTTTTGTTTCGGTTAGGGTAACGGTTTCAACAGAGGGTGCTTGGGCAGTTTTCGTTGCGATATCGCCAGTTTTGCATCCTGATAGTAATGCAGAAGATATAGCAATAGATACCAACGCAAATTTATATTTGGCTTTCATGATAAACCTACTTTATGTAGAAAGTGCCCTAGCCTAAATATTTAAATATATGGATAAACACACTTTCTATCCTGGAAATAAATGAGGGAGTTAGAATTGGTAGTTAAATTCGATACGGTGATCACCATCACCGAAATTAACGTGCTCATTCCAGTTTGCAAAGTAACGAATATTTGCGCGAGGATTAATTTGATAAGACAACGCAAACTCATGAGTTAAGATATTATCTTCACCCGCGTAATAAGTATCTTTATATTGACTAGACCCTGACAATGTATGCATATACATTGGGTTGTAGTTAATCCAGATTTTATCGGTTAATTCAATTTTTGAGTACATACCGACAACGGTGAAAGTACCTGGAATTTCGTAACCTTTGTCATCACCACTAAAATCATTAGCAATAGTGACACCCGCCCCAGCTAAAGGAAATAGCTGCAACATACCAAACTTAGGTAGACCCTGAATAAAGCTATAAGATGCATCTAATTTATCGTTATCAACATCGTAGTTTACATCTAATTGACGGCCTAGACCTTTTGCAACTTCTACTTGGAAATTACGTAGTCGGAAAGAGTCAATGCTGTCATCAACATTGGCATACATTGGATCGTCATTGTCGCGAATGCCAAATAGCTCACCACCAATGCCTTTCATTTCGATGATGTTCATCGCCATGGTGCCAGGCTGGCTAGATTGGTAAGTTTGACCGATTTTGATGTTCGCGCCTTTGTCAGTAATACCAAAGCCCGCTTGGGTGTAAACCGCAAGTGGGTCAGACATATCTTGTAGTTCTTCGTCATTATTTGTCTGAGCATAAGCAGAAGACGCGAGTTGAAGGGCTGCTGCCATGATAACAACAGACGGTTTCACTAAATTCATAAAACTGTATCCATTTTAATGATTATAAAATTATTCACGTCATGAGGTCATCATAAATAGCAAGCAACACAACTCGCTTTGGATAATATAAATTATCAAAGCAAATTTAATAATGACGAAACATTAGACGTTTTAATTAAAATAAAATAAAGCGTCGTAAAAGTTCAATCACTGCTACTTATATCTTATATAACTTGAAATTTGGTAAGCTTTACGAAGAAGGGAATATTAAAACTTATGAAAATTCAATTATCATTAGAACAAATGATTAATTAAATTTACCATATAAATAAGGAGTGCAATGGTGTTAGGTGATCGCGATCAAGTTTTATTTGTATCGTATATTACTCTTCAGGTAAAGAAGATAGATGTAATAAATTGCAAATACCTTAATTTAATTAGCCTTGCGGTCAATTTAGAATAGTTACTCCACAATAAATTAAAAGGAAATCACACTCTGTGATTCCCTTTTATTTTCGAGTGCAAAAGCACCAATGCATTTCGTTAACTAAAAACGCAAACGATTCGCACTATTGCAGTTTCTCTATCCCCATATTGAACAGTGCAAAGCTATAAATATCTGCATTTGTCTCAATTATTTTACGAGTTGGTGTGCCAGCACCATGCCCTGCATTGGTTTCGATGCGAATCAAGGTCGGATTTGAACCCGCCTGTTTTGACTGCAACTCAGCAGCAAATTTGTAAGAGTGAGCAGGAACAACACGATCATCATGATCACCCGTTGTAATCAATGTTGCTGGGTATTCCACCCCCGCCTTTACATTGTGCACTGGCGAATAATCTTTCAGATATTGGAACATCTCTTTACTTTGCTCTGCCGTACCGTAGTCATACGCCCAACCAGCACCTGCGGTAAAAGTATGATAACGCAGCATGTCCAGTACGCCGACTGCTGGCAGCGCCACTTTAAACAACTCTGGACGTTGCGTCATAACAGCCCCCACTAACAAGCCACCATTCGATCCACCGTTAATGGCTAACTTGTTTGATGACGTTACCTTTTCATCAATTAGAAATTCAGCCGCCGCAATAAAGTCATCAAACACATTTTGCTTTTGCATTTGAATGCCAGCGTTGTGCCACTCTTTACCATACTCCCCACCGCCACGAATGTTCGCTACCGCGTAAACACCACCAAGCTCAAGCCAAGCTGCACGTGTCGGGCTAAAAGATGGTGTGAGGCTAATGTTGAAACCACCATAACCATATAGGATGGTTGGTGCACTGCCGTCCATCGGTGTCCCTTTTTTATAGGTGATGATCATCGGCACTTTTGTTCCGTCTTTTGAGGTGTAAAACACTTGGCGAGATTCATACAAAGTAGGGTCAAATGGCGCTTTAGATTTGTAGTACACCTCGCTATCACCATCTTTGATGTTCAGACGATACGTAGTGCTTGGCATCTTGTAGTTGGTGAAAGAATAGTAGACTTCGGTTTCTTCTTTTTTACCCGAGAAACCGTATGCGCTGCCAATATCAGGCAATTTGATTTCTCGGATGAGTTTGCCGTTCATGTCGTATTGCTTCACCATCGAGATCGCATCAACAATATAACTCGCAAACAAATTGCCACCCGCGGTAGAAACGCGTAACACATTCTTTGTTTCAGGAATCAAATCTTTCCAGTTTTTGGGCTGCGGCTGACTCGCATCCACCGTCACGACGCGTTTGTTCGGCGCATTAAGGTTCGTAACCAAGTACAGTTTCGTGCCTTGGTTGTCTATCACCCAAGTATCAGAGCTGGTGTTATCTAAAATGGTTTTAAGCGGGCTGTTTGGCTTACTCAGATCTTTAAAGAACAGTTTGTTACCCGATGTCGATACGCTGGCTGAGATAAACAAGTAGCGTTCATCATCCGACGTATAACCGCCAACATAACGGTATTTCTCTTCCTCAAACCCGCCGAAAATCAGCTGGTCTTCACTTTGTTTTGTTCCAAGGGTATGAAAGTAGAGCTTGTGTTGATCCGTCTTCGCGGAAAGTTCACTCCCCTTTGGCTTGTCATAACTTGAGTAATAGAAGCCTTGATTGCCGAGCCAACTGATGCCGCTGAACTTAATATCCACCAGCGTTTCGCCGACGGGCTTTTTGGTTTCTGTCTCTAGAACTATGACTTTGCGCCAATCGCTACCGCCTTCCGAAATGCTGTATGCGACCAAAGAACCGTCTCGTGAAAAGCTCACTCCCGCTAACGATGTGGTGCCATCTTCACTAAAAGTATTTGGATCGAGGAAAATTTCTGCTTCACCATCACCTAGCTGCCGATAAAGCACATCTTGGTTTTGTAGCCCGTCATTTTTGTAGAAATAAGTGAACTTACCCTCTTTGAACGGTTGACTTTGTTTTTCGTAATCCATGAGCTTAGTAATGCGCTCTTCAATCTGCTTGCGGTAAGGGATTTTCGACAGATAATCAAACGTCACTGCATTTTGTGCCTTCACCCATTCTGCGGTTTCTGGGCTGAGATCGTCTTCCAACCAGCGATAAGGATCACTCACTTTTGTACCAAAGTAGTCATCGACAACATCCACTTTTTGTGTGGTTGGGTACGTGACGGCTTTCGGATTTACCTGTTCAACCGACGACTGCGCCGCTTCATTTGCATGCGCCACAGACAACACACTTCCGAGTGCGAGAGCCGTTGCTAATGCTAGGGTGTTCTTTTTCATGAAATTCCTTTTTATTTTTCTGTTGTCTTTTTGTGCAATACATCAGAACTCTACTATATATCGACAAAATGAATCTAATTTCATTAAACGAGTTGTGAAAGCCATCCTAACTCCCTCATTTCCTGCGAATTCTACATATCGGTAAGTGGAAGTGTAGAGCTTAGGAACAACGCTGAAGAGCTACGATGGCGTTTACTCTCTTTCGTTTAATTCAGTTCGATTTGACGCAAAACCCCACACTCAGAAGCGAAATCTTGGTCGTGACTAATCAGAACAAATCCACCTTTGTATGCATTTAACGCCTGACTAAGCATTATTTTTGAATCGAGATCGAGATGGTTATCTGGTTCATCAAGCAGCAGCAAAGGCTGGGAGTGTTGATGGCTGACAATCAGCATTGTGAGCTTCATCTTCTCGCCACCGCTTAGTACGCATCCCAACCGAAACACAGCGTCTCGACGAAAACCGATCCCGGCCAATAAGGTCCTCGCTTCACTTTCCGTCATCTCTTGGCAGCTCTCCATTACGTTTTCAAGTAACGAAAGATTTGGATTCACTGCGCCAAAATGTTGGTCGAGATAATACAAAGGCGTATTCACTTGCAGCTCACCACTCTGCAACGACAGCTCGCCAAGCAACGTCTTTAACAAGGTTGACTTTCCGCATCCATTTTTCCCTTTGAGATGGACTTTGTCGTTCGCAAAAATCTGCAAAGTGATAGGAGTAGAATCCCCAAAAGGCAATATACCTTCTTGTATCGACAACACTTTTCGCGAACGGTTCGGATTATCTGCAAGATAAAGCTTTTGCGCTTTGAGCTGCTCATGTCGCGATTGCAACGCCCGCTCTTTGGCTTGTAAATGCACTTGTCTGAGTTGCTCATTCTTATTGCGATTTGAGGCGCTGGCGGTCGCGCTATCCTTTTTGCCATCAAGCAAAATTTTGGGCTGACTGTCGTCTTTGCGCAGTTTGTTCCCTTGCGCGGCGCGTTGGTCTGCTTTTTCGCGATTTTTCTGGGCTTGCTCAGCTAACCGTTTTTTCTGTTTATCGACCTGCGCTAACTGCCTTTCGACCGATTGCAGCTCAGTGCGTTTTTGCTCGGCATACACATCGTAATTTCCACCAAAAACTTGTAAGCCTAAGCCCGATAGTTCCCAAATTTCCTCCATTGATCGCAACAGCTCACGATCGTGACTGATGAGTAAAATCGCGCCGCCGAAATGCGTCATAGACTCTATCAGCCATTGTTTCGCCTCGGTATCGAGGTGATTGGATGGCTCATCGAGAATCAAAAGCTCCGTTTCGTTTTCAAACAACTGCCATAACTGCAAACGCGCCAACTGACCACCACTGAGCCGAGCACAAGAGAAATCAGGGTCTTGCGGCAATCCCATCGCAGCAAGCTGCTGTTTGAGTTTCAGTTCAATATCCCACTGTTCGCCAACCAGTTCGAACAAATGCTCAGAAACATCACCTTGTTCAATCTGCTTTAAAGCATGCAAGACCGAGTCAGTTCCCAGAAACTGGGCGATCGATTGCTGACCTGAAAGCAAATCAGACGGCTGCTGGCGATACATCATGAAAGAAGAGGGAAAAGTCACTACACCGCTGGAAGGCTGAGTTTCTCCCGCCAAAATGGAAGCCAAAAGTGACTTACCGATGCCATTGCGCCCAACCAAACCAACACGTCGTTTAGTCATGGAACAAGAAATAGACTGGAATAGCGTATCGCCATTATCAAACTGATGGCTAACATTAAAAGCTTGTAAAACTGGCATAATTTGCCTCCTGTATGACAGGGACAACAGCCGTAGCTATGATTTGAGATTGCAACAAAACGCGTGCACAAACGCATTAAGCGCTATGTAAAGCTCGACGATAAACGTCAAATCAAAAAGTCGTCTTGTTGCAAAGAAATATCGGAAAGTGAGCTACGCCTACTAACCCTGCAGATCCAAAAAATAAGTAAAAATATGGATAACAGGTTTAGTTCTTCATGTTGGCGTAATCTCCTAGAGAAATGATTTGCGAAGTTTAGCGGGTTTTCTGACTAAAAAGCAAGCAGCATTATTTATCAAAACTTTGAACGATTTCGAGATCTTATCTACACAAATTTTGCCCAAGCCATACTATGCTTACAGTAAAGCTAATCCACATAAGGGCGTGGTAATGAAATACAAACATATCCTTGTTGCACTCGAACTGTCCGATGAGAGCACTGTTCTGATCGACAGAGCCGTAGCGATGGCTAACTATCTCGACTCCGATATTTCATTCATCCATATTGATGGAACTCACGGGGAAATTTATCGTGAGCTCGTAGACATTAAAGAGAACCCAGACCAAAGGCCGCTGAATGAGCACTCTATGGAATGTTTGAGAACATTCAGTGAGTACATGGATTATCCACTCAAACACTTCTTCGTGGGTACTGGTGATTTAGCCGATAAGCTCGAAATTACCATCAAAGAGCAAGAAGTGGACTTGCTGATTTGTGGCCATCACCAAGATTTCTGGAGCAAAATCATTTCCTACTCAAGACATCTTATCAACAAGTCACCAGTCGATATTTTAGTCGTTCCTATTCATGATTAATTAGAATTTGACGCTTGCCAAAACCACCAACTTATTTGGTGGTTTTTTATTGATATTGAAACAGCTTAAGCACTTTTCCAAGCTAGCTTGACGGCCATTTATGAGTTACATTTTCTAACCAACCTGCGCTCCTACTGGGCATGGTTATTTAGATAGCAAGGATCCTTATGGCGAATAAAAAAGTATTAATTCTCTTTGCTCATCCTTCCCAGCATCGTTCAGAAGTGAATACTCCACTTTTCAAAGAAGCTCAAAAAATTGAAGGCGTGACATGTGTTGATCTCTATGGTGAATACCCTCGTTTCGATATCAATATCGACCGTGAACAACAACGCTTGCGTTAGCATGATGTAGTGGTTTTTCAATTCCCACTATATTGGTATTCAACCCCAGCAATTTTAAAAGAGTGGCAAGATCTGGTTTTGGAGTATGGCTTTGCTTACGGCACTGAAGGAACCGAACTACAAGGTAAAACCATGCTGTGCGTGCTTTCGGCCGGCGGCAAAGAAGAAGCCTATAAAGCCGAAGGCTACAACCATTTTACGATTCGGGAACTGCTCGCTCCTATCGAGCAAATGTCAGCGCTCACGGGTATGCACTACATTGCGCCTCTTGCTTTGTTCGGCGCACGTACAGCCGAAGAGGAAGGCCGAATTCCCCGTCATGTCGAACGATACAAAAGCCTGCTAACAGCATTAGTCGAAGATAGACTGGATGTTGAAGCAGCTGCGTCATTAATCAAACTCAACAGCGCACTTCCGAAGCTCATCAAGGAGGCTTCATGACAGGGATATTCTTACAAGCCTTCGTGTATTTGATTGCCGCTGTGATTGCGGTACCACTTGCCAAGCGTTTAGGGCTCGGTTCCGTTTTAGGTTACCTCATCGCTGGTGTGGTAATTGGTCCAATTATCGGTTTAGTCGGTGAGGAAACAACGACAATTCAGCACTTTGCCGAATTTGGCGTGGTGATGATGCTATTCCTAGTGGGGTTAGAGCTAGAGCCTAAAATGCTCTGGTCAATGCGAAATCGTTTAATGGGCTTAGGCGGTCTTCAAGTTGGCGGTACCATCGCGGCGATTATGGGTATTGCCCTGTACTTTGAGCAGCCTTGGACCATTGCCTTAGCCATCGGCTTGATTTTCGCCCTTTCTTCTACCGCGATTGTTTTGCAAACTTTTAGCGAAAAAGGGTTAACGAAGACAGAAGGCGGACAAAACGCGTTCTCTGTTTTGCTTTTCCAAGATATCGCTGTTATCCCGATGTTGGCCTTTATTCCATTGCTGGCCCTGCCGGAGTTAGTCGAACAAGCACAAAATGCTGTTCAAACGGCTGCGCAGCATCATGACGATTTAAACCTCGTGGCCGATTTACCGGGCTGGGCGTACGGAATAGTCATCACAGCATCGATAGCGATTGTTGTCGTTGGTGGTCACTTTTTAAGTCGACCTCTGTTGAGCTATGTTGCTAGCTCTGGGCTGCGTGAGATTTTTACCGCCACCGCATTGATGCTGGTGATCGGCATCGCAGCACTGATGAGTTTGGTTGGCTTATCTCCTGCATTAGGAACTTTCTTGGCTGGCGTTGTATTGGCGAACAGCGAATTTCGCCACGAGTTAGAGTCCAATATCGAACCATTTAAAGGGTTGTTGCTGGGTCTGTTCTTCATCACCGTCGGAGCTGGGATCAATTTCTCAGTTCTATTTGGTGACTTCTGGTTGATCATGGCACTGACCATTGGCGTGATGGTATTGAAAGCCTTGGTGCTATTTATTCTCGCGCTGATATTTAGAGTGAAAGGCAGCAACCGCTGGCTGTTTACCTTAAGCTTGGCTCAAGCGGGTGAATTTGGTTTTGTGTTGCTAAGCTTCTCTGTGCAAAACCACGTCATTCCGTTTGAACTCTCGCAAACTCTTGCGCTGGTTGTTGCTATCTCAATGTTCTTAACGCCAGGCTTGTTCATTCTATTTGACAAATTAATACTGCCGCGTTTTGAAACTCAATCAAACGAAAGAGAAAGCGATACGATTGAAGAAAAAGGCACAGTAATCATCGCTGGTATCGGCCGTTTTGGTCAGATTGTTAACCGCTTGCTTGTTTCTAATGGTGTAACAACAGTGGTGCTCGATCACCAAGCCAACCAAGTCGATAACATGCGCCAGATTGGCACTCGCGCTTATTTTGGCGATGCGACTCGACCAGATATGCTGCACACTGCAGGCATCGAGCATGCGGCTGCGTTGGTCGTCGCAATTGATAACCAAGAATCGAGTGTGGAACTGGTGAAGTACGTCAAACACACGTACCCCAAAGTAACGGTGATCGCACGCGCCTTTGACCGTGGTCACGGCTATCTTTTGCGTCAAGCTGGGGCTGATATTATTGAATCGGAAACCTACCATTCCGCATTGGAGATGGGCGGTCACACGATGAAAGCACTTGGTATTCATCCCTTCTTTGTTGAGCAGCAAAAAGCGACATACAAGCGTGTTGAAGCGCGCAAGTCCGAGATACTCTACAAAGCTTGGGAAGATGATTCTGAAGGCGAACGTTATGACAACAATTTCCGACAACTGTTTATTCAGTTAGAGGAAAAAATGGCGGAAGAGATGCAAAAAGATCGCCATGACAAACTCTCGCGCTCAGAACGTGGTTGGACGCCACCGCCGAAAGGTTACGCCGATGACTTCAATGAAGATAACGTTCAAGAACTAACACCGCCGAGAGAAGAGCCGCTCTGACGGTAACTTGCTCAATATTAAAAACCTCCCGTTTGGGAGGTTTTTCTTTTTCAGTACCGAGTCACATGCCGTGCAGGATAAAATGATCTTCTCACGAGATTACATAAGATCATTCATTAAAATCTCATACTCTTCGTTTGCTTCTTCCACTAAGTGAGAAAGCTCTAACGCATCAGTAACTGCAAGATTGAACTGCCACTGAGTTGTGTCTTCTTTACCACAGATTCGAGTTTCACACCCACGGCTCTCAAAAGACAAATCATCAAACTCTGTGGTATGGCGCTCTTGAAGTTCTACAATCTCAACTTCTAATTTACCGACAGGGTTAACTTTAACGTGAGCATGTAAATCTGAACTGTTAGACAAACAATAATCTCTATGAACCGCAATCATGGCCGCCTCCTTGGTCTGCCAACTGACAACTCACCCATGAGTGTAGACGAGGGAGTTTGAACGTGGGGTGAAATAATAATGAAGATTGATCTGTCTCATTGGAGTAGACAATTATTGTTGTGCTGGTATGAGCCGGTATGAATCTCATCTGATTTAAATCGTTCCTAGATCACAAGAGTTGGCATTTACCGAGACTTTCCCTATTATCGAAACAAATTTACTGTAGTCATTCTTTAGAGGTCAGTATGGAGCTTGAAGCCGTCGCTAAAGCACTAAAAGAGTTAGGTCATCCTACTCGTTTAAGTATTTACAAAGAAGTTGTCAAAGCGGGATACAAAGGTATCGCGGTAGGCGGCGTACAAGAAAAGCTTGTCATTCCTGCATCCACTCTCTCTCATCATATTTCTAGTCTAGCCTCAGCCGGGCTTCTCACCCAACGTCGTGAGGGGCGAACCCTTTTTTGCGTTGCAGAGTACCAATGTTTAGATGATGTGATCGGCTTTTTAAAGGCTGAATGTTGCGTTAATGAGTGCTCATAACCTCATAGCAGAGGCGAAAGACTTCGGTTTTACATTAGACTTTACCCGTTCTTGAATGACCGCCGATAAATATAAACACCGAGCTCGCTAAGCTCGGTGTTTTATTTTTTAGTTTTCGACGAGCAACATTGAGGCTTTAGGTGGCACAGTTAACTTACCGTCAGATGGAACGTCCTGATCCGTCATCAAATCCACCCAGTTGCCATCCATTTTCAATGTCAAAGACTGCTGACGCTGCGATTTATTAAGCACGACAATGCCTTTGCTCCCTCGCTTAAGTACCAGCATATCATCGTTACCTTCAAGAACACTCATCGACTCGCCATGCGTCATATTATGGAATTGGATCATTTTCGCCATTCGCGGATCGTTCCATGCGCCTTGCCATCTTGGTTTGCCATTTTTATCTGTAATACCGCTAGTGTTTAAGTCGGTATAAACCAATGGCACACCACCATCGCGGCCTAGAATGTAGGCATAAGCTAACCATTCGTTTTCCTCATCCATGATCAGATCAAGAAAAACGTCATTGTTAGGAATGTCATGCGTGACAACAAATGTAATGGCGCGACCAGGCGAAAGGGCCTGACCGAAACAGTATGGGTCAATCAACGACTTGAAACTGCCCTTTTTAGCAAACGCCTTAAAAATGGTTGAGAACAACGGGAAATCGTAAGCGCCTAAGCGAGTTTTCTGCAAATACGGCTCAAGAAACAACTGATACTCTTCTTCTGTCGCACCGCCATCGGTAATAATTTCGCCAAATATATGCACATCGCGTGTAATGTCGTCTGTCCAAACACGTTTAAGGTGCTCTAGCGTCATGTGTTTCGCGGCATCAATACGAAAACCTTTCACACCAATGGCTTTCAGTGCTTTTAGGTAAGCGCGTTGCTGCTCAACGACATGGTCACAAACACGGAGGGTTGGCAAGCCAGGATCGGTTGGGCCACCTGTTATGCGTCCATTTTGTACCTGCCATTTATCTTTCCAGTCTTTAATACCGAACGCTTCAACAAAGTCCTCTTCATCAAAAAGCGGTTGAGATAAGTCGCCAAATAACTTTAGCGACTGATATTTCTGTTTGTTTTGTTGGTATTCCTCCAAGACCTCTTGCCTTGGGTATTGGAGGTCTCGGCGAAGGTGGGCCTCATTTGCCATATGGTTAAACACCACGTCAGCGTAAACCCACACGCCAACTTGCTCCAGTTCACGAACCATACGGATAAAGTCTTTGGTATCACCCAACGCATTGTCGATGACACGGTAATCTTGAGGTTGATAGCGCTGCCACCAGCGATCATCGTGGGCGCTTTTCATTGGTGGCGAAACCAACACGGAGCCGTAACCTAGCTCGTGGATTTCTTTTGCTCGTTGGGCAATGTCAGCATACTTCCAATCAAACGCATGTAAGATAACATTCGCACCGAATGATTGTATTTCCTGTGAGCCACTCATGTTGTTCTCCTACTCGTTTTCACTCACGATTACTTGTTTGCATTTTTTTGTGAGTAAATTCAATAGTCAAAATTATAAGAGCTATTCATCAGACGCCCTCACCCTTTTCGCCCTAACTCAAGGCTGAAAATGAAGGCGTAGTGACTCCTCCATTGCACAAGTAGAAACGGTTCTGGACGTAAACGAGTAGATGACATTCAAGCACATCGCACATAAAACAAACTAAGTCATTGTTTTGTATTGCAAAAAATCGCATTCAAAATATATAAAAGAAAATGCCCGGGTACGCCCTAAAGGAGGCCAAAGACTAAAAACAGCCAAACCACTCTATTGAGTAACTAATTTTTAATAAAGTGAAACTGGCAGGTGGATCACGTTTGGCGCGTACTCAAAATAGCCCCCTTCTGCGTATCCCACCTTAAAACATGGAAGATTACCGTTTGTATCTATCCCGAAATGACTTCAAAATGCGGAACTTAGCTTATGCCTATTGGTATGAATTACCTTGGAGGGTAATCATGAATATCAAAGAGTTTTCTAGCCTCGTCGGCTTGTCTGCTCATACACTTCGATACTATGAAAAAATTGGCTTACTTAAACATGTCCATAGAAACGCGAGTGGGCATCGAGTGTATAGTGCGAAAGATCTAAGCTGGATTAGCTTCGTAAAGCGATTAAAAGAAACTGCAATGCCGCTTGAAGAGATTCTGGAATATGCAAAATTAAGGGAAGTCGGCTCAGAATCTGTACGACAACGCCAAGCCTTGCTAGAGCAACACCAAGAAAACCTCAAGCTCCACATTTAACAGCAGCAAAAGCACTTAACGGCTCTAGAAGAAAAAATTGCCTTGTATAAAAGCGGAAAAGTTCGTTGACTTAGAGTTAACTCTAACGATTAAGGTATGTTTGCATTTATTCACTAGGAACATATCGATGGAACAATCACGCTTTAACAAAGGATTAGAACTACTCTCTCACATTGATGGCGACGCTGGTCACAATGTCATCGAAAGCTTACAAGATATTTGCCCAGATTTAGCTCAGTACACCATTGAGTACCCGTTTGGCGATATTTATGCTCGCCCAGGCTTAGACCTAAAATCGAGAGAAATCGCAACCGTCGCCGCGCTAACGGCAATGGGGAATTGTTCGCCACAACTGAAAGTACATCTCAATGCAGCACTGAATGTAGGCTGCAGCGAGGCTGAAATTAAAGAAGTCATCTTACAGATGTCCGTCTACGCAGGGTTTCCAGCGGCATTAAACGGCATGTTTGCCTTCAAAGAAGTGCTGGCGGAAAGAGCAGAGTAATCACGACGTTGAAATCAATTTAAAGGCAATTAAAAACGGCCCTTGGGGATCGGGCCGTGATTTAAACAACGAGTGAATTAGCGCTCAGGGGTTTCAAGCAGTTTAACCGCGCAATCTACCGCGTTGTTAATGCCTTGACTACTCTCCAACTTGCCTGAACTTGCAGGACCAAGGGCACAAGAATACAAAGCCAGCTGCTTATCGAACGGCAGATCCAACTGTTCATATAGATTTTGTCGGATTCTTGCATGTTGTTCTGGTTCTTGGTTAGCAAGGCTAATCAACGTTTCATAAATAAGCGTTTTCATGTCTTTCCCTTTTCACTTTATTGCACGGGGTGCATATATATTGTATCCGTTTGGGAAGCACAAATCAGAAGCTAGGTCACAGAACGCGTCGCTAAAAAAGTTTATGTGCGCGGTAAATTGTAATACAAACCTAAAGCCGTTTAGAAAAAGAGCAAAGGATAACTCGATAAATCAGCCGATTAACTAGCATTCGCCGCTGTTTGATCACAATAGCGTCCGATACAAACAAAAACGCCGCTCTATGAGCGACGTTTTTATCTCAATTTCAGCTAATCGAGCATGTTTTAGTTGAAGTGCACTAACATTTCAACGTCATCACCTTGTTCTGGTGCTTGAAGAGAGAAGTGCACATAGCCCGCTTCAGTAACAGGAATCGCAAGGTATTCGTTGCTACCTGCATAGTTGGACACGTACTCGTGTTGCTCAACCGTAGGCCAATGCTCTCTGCTGGCATATAGATCGACATTACCAGTTTGAGAGTGGGCCGTTAGCCACACACGAACCTCTTCAACACCTTCAGGTACATACACTGCCGCATAACGCTGCTTGTGAACTGTCAGCATTTTTGCTTCACCAGACTCTAATACCACTGGTGCCAAATCGTCTTGCACTTGTGTTGGCGGTGTTTGCGCTTCAACGTCTAAAGCAGCCACAAGATTCACAGAGTCATAGCTATCACGGCCAGTTAAACTGATGTAATAACGACCTGCTTTCACGTAACCATCCTGCTCTGGCTCAAATACAATCTCTTCATTGCTGCCATCGCCATACTGGCTCATTTCAAAGTCGTAGTAATGCGCAACTTTGTTGTAGCTCATGTAAAGATCCGCATCCCCCGCACCTTCAATAGATACATTAAAGCGCACGGTGTTGGCTGGTACGTCAACGTAGAACAGTTTTTCGCTGTACGCTTCGCCACTGAGTTGAAGGCTTTGGTTCGCCGTCAATTCGGTCACTTGTGCTTCAGGGTCTGTTGGTTCTGTTGGCTCTTCTGGGTCAGTACCTGGTTGCTCTGGCTCCACTTCTAACGTATCCAACCAGCGTTCAAACTCTGCGTCATATTGTTGACCTAATGTCGTCACCTGTTGCGCCCACTGTTCAAACTGACCAGTGCGCGACAACGCCAACAAGCTTTCTACGTCTTGCGGATGATTTTCCAGCATGAATCGAACGGCCAAGTAACCCCAACGATAGATACGATTAGTATCGTGAGAGTATGTGGTATCAAACACAGTTGAAAGGCTCAATTTACCGCCTGCAATCAGTTCGATCGCCGCTTGGTAGCCTTGTTTGTAATGCATGTATTCAGCAAAACCTTCCAGCCACCACACGATATGACCGTGGGCTAAGTTATCACTGAATGAGCCGTACTGGTTAAATCGCGCGTCCAAATAGTGCGTGTACTCATGCTCTAGATTCAAGATCGATAAATCTTCGCCATTCGCATAGCGATAAGCCACGAAACGGGCGGTATTGTCCGCTTTTGATGGATTCCCTTCAAGGTACTGACCTCCGTTGTCCGTTGTATTACCAAACAGGAACGAAGAATAATCAACGTAGCTGTCGTTACTAGCAAACACCGCCACCTCAACACGATCATTCAAGTCATCAGCGACAGGTTGATTGCCCGTATTCGCCACTTGATGGAAGTCGGCTTCTTTCGCAGCCAGTACTTCACACGCTTTCACAGCTTGAGCATCGGTTAGATCTTCAGAGCGAATGATAGCAGGTCCCTGACACTCAAAACGATTTGGCATCACGCGCGCTGCTAGATCTTGCTTCGCTTGATCTAGGTCCAGACCGTTTAAACCTTCAGGTGCGTAGTAGCTCATCATCTCTACGGCAGCAAGCCACAGTTTGTCATGCTCACTGCCCAATGGGTAACGCTGCATCACTTGTTGCATCACAGCCAAGGCTTTGCGTTTGGTCTCCTGATCTGGGCTCGCAAGCAAACGACCAGTTTCACGTAATGCATTGAAAACAATAAAGCTCGCATCCGTATCCAATGCCCAAGCGTTATCAGATGCGAATCTCGCTAATGTATCAATATGGTGAGTATTGTTTGCCATGTAGCGGTAGAACTCATCGTTTGCTACGTGACCTGCCATAGAACGGAACAGGTTGTTTAAACCATCGACCCATTGCGTGTCCTGCGCGGTTTTACGGTTAAAGTGCATCAACGCGGCCATCATGCTATCCATGGTCAGCGGCAACTGCTTCACGTTATCAACCATCAAAGTCAAGCTCTTCATTGCGCCAACTTGTTCACGGCCTTGATCCAAAGCATGAGGGTTGTTAAGGAATAGGTTCGTCGACTGAGCAAAACGCTGACTCAACGCTTCTGAAAACTCAGGTGTACCTGTGCCAGCATTGTAACGAACGTAGTATGCAGCACGAATAAACTCGCCCAGATTTTCTAGAACACGAGCTTGCTCTGCTTCTCCACGATAGCGGGCAATTTCTTGATCCAACGCGACTTGGATACGGCTTAAGCTCGCTTCGCTGTAAATATCGTTCAGCGTTGCGGAAGGAGCTGAAAACCAAGCGTGGTAGCAATCATACTCAGCACCAGAAACGGCAGCAGCCAAGTCTCTCGATTGTTGTAAATCAGCAACAGCGCACTGGTTTTGTGCAAAAGAGAAGCTAGACACACTCGCTAGCATACAAGCAAGCGCCAAACGATGGCGCGGGAAAAAACGGATATGAGACATAACAACACTCATTGATTATTAACATACATTGAGTGGGGGTTTATATTCTTTACAGCTCAAACAGTGAAATCAGTGTCATAAAATTTATGAAATCGCTCCCAAAAATAGGCTTTTTACTCTAAATTTATGGGATCAATCCCAACCCAAGATTTCTCACAATTATCAATAAAAACATTAATTTACCTTTTTCTAAATAACGACTTTATGAGGAAAATTGCCCTTAAACGCCCCCCTTAACTCTTCCAGATAGAGTTCACGACAATCAAAGGTTCTAAATTAAATTTTGATGCTTGATACCATCTATTTTTATTTGTGACTCATTCCCAATAAGTCATCGAGTGCATATCAAAAGGTTGGCATTAATGGTAAATTCTCCGCCAAATCAAACACATTTACTCCTCGAGTCATTGATGAGTGAATAAAGCAGATATTTGGCTAGGGATAATACATGTCACTTTGGGGATTTTTGGGAGCGGGGATTGCCTACTTCATGACAACGTTTGCCTTTGTTTTTGGTGGCATTTTTTGGTTATGTGCTGAAGGTAATACATTAAGAGAAACAAAGCGCCAATCATCAATAATGTCCGGGGTTATTGCTTGTACTATTGGAACTTGGGTGCTTGCTTTTGGTGTTTACGTTTACGGTTACTTTTGGGATAACTCTTCTCACTATTATTTTTATTTGCTCGCTCCATGGGGACTTGCCATTTTTGGGGTAAAACTTCGTAACCGCTGGGTTAAGCAATACGCGCGTGTAAAACACGCAAAAGAAGAACAGTGGCAAAAGCGCTGGCGAGAATTATTAGGGGAAGATACTGAAGATCTTCCACCATATACACATGATTACGAGCTCTACTCGGGCATTTGGCAAGCCAATGACGCGCTCCGAGAACAGTGCTTTGCAGCGCTTCCTCACGGGAAAGCAGTCTACGAGAGAGTGAAAGCCTTCCAAACGATGGCCTCCCCCGCTGGTGACATAAACAATCAAGTTTTGCTGAGTAAACTCGATCAACTAGAGGATGAAATCATTCAAGTTCTTGAGCAACACTCGCAAAAGAAAGTAAGCATTAAAACTGGCTCAGGTACTTTACGCAAAGAGTCAAAACGCAATGTTTATCGCCATGAGAATGGCCCAACAGAAGAGCAACTGTGCGACTCAATCAATCTCCAACATGATTTGGATCGAGAGCTACGCAACATTATCTATGATCTGCTCGGTTACGATGGCGAAGATGAGTACTTTTTCCTCCAAGCGCCACTCGAAGAGCTTACCGAGAATGAAACCGCAATCAACTGGATGCTCTGGGGTTTAGTAAGCGACCATTTTGCTGTTGACCCATACCAAACGGCGTTGGATCTCAGCCTAATGAATGCGGAACCAAGATGGGGGCAAAATGAACGGTTTGTAATGATTACGGCTCAATAAACGCAAGTACTAAGCCTAACTTTAATACAACCTATTCTGAGACCACCCTCGCGTTGGTTAACTTAGCCAATAAGCCGCCAACGCGATCACGCATTTCACGTCTGTCTACAATCATATCTAATGCACCATGTGCTAATAAAAACTCACTTCTTTGAAACTCGTCTGGTAGCTTTTCACGTACCGTTTGTTCAATAACACGCCGTCCCGCAAAGCCAATGCTTGCTTTAGGTTCACCAATATTGATGTCTCCCAACATGGCTAAACTCGCCGAGACGCCACCATAAGTTTGGTCCGTCAATACTGAGATATAGGGTAATCTGTGCTCAGATAAGTGGTTTAACGCGGCGCTGGTTTTTGACATTTGCATTAGTGCTACCAAAGACTCTTGCATGCGCGCCCCTCCGCAAGCAGAAAAACACACTAGCCCAGATTTTGTATTAATCGCAGTTTCAACGGCGCGGACAAATTTCTCGCCAACCACCGCCCCCATCGAGCCAGCCATGAAAGAGAATTCAAACGCACAAGCTACAACAGGCAAGCCTAGTAACTTCCCCTGCATCACAACCAAGGCATCTTTTTCTCCAGTCGTTTTCTGCGCGATGGCAATTCGCTCTTTATATCGCTTTAAGTCTTTAAAACCCAAAATATCCTGCGGTTCCAACTCACTTGCCAACTCTTGCTGTGTTCCATGATCCAGAAAAGTGTTCAACCTTTGACGTGCAGCCATTCTCATGTGATGAGAGCACCTAGGACATACTTCCAAATTCTCTTTTAATGCCGCGCGATAAAGTATTTGTTCACATTCAGGGCATTTTGTCCAAACGCCCTCTGGAATAGACGCTTTGCGCGAACCTATTATATTCTTATTCTCAAATAACCTTTCTAGCCAACTCATGAGTACCTCATTATTGATCACCTCGTAGCACGACATCTGCATCGTTTGCCCGCTCTGACTGTTAAATAAAATTGTATGCAACTCAGTCTGAGGATAAAGTGCAATATGCTGGCTTGATAATCCAACAAAGTGGGACAATAGAATGTTTGATAACGTCGACCAAATCTGGTTAAAAAGTTTTCACTGTGTGTATGAAAACAACAGCTTTAAGCGAGCCGCTGAGTGTTTGAATATACCAACATCGAATGTCAGCCGACATATTGCCCTGCTTGAAGAAAAGTTAAACATCAGGTTGTTCAATAGAACGACAAGGCGAATGACGCCTACCGAGGCTGGAGAAGAGCTCTATAGCAGCACTCGTCCACTATTAGAACAACTCAACAACGCGCTAGAAACCGTGACTCGCCACTCGCACACCGTAACGGGAGAGCTACGTATTCTTATGCCAGACACACCTGTACTGGCCAAAACGGTTGTCACCTTTTGCACACAATACCCGTCAATCTCTTTGTCTTGCGATACAACGCTATACCCTAAAGATGATGTTATTGATAGCTTTGATGTCATTTTGAGTTTTCATAGAGGGACTTTGTCTGACAGCAATTGGGTAGCAAGGGAAATCAAACGCTGGCCCAGTGCTATTTTAGCTGCGCCTCAACTGCTTAATAAGTACGCCAGCCCTTACAAAATTACGGATTTAAATCATGTTCCCTGTATCACGACACTTACCGCAGTAAATGGTGCTCCCTGGGTGTTTAAAAACCCCGACGGAGGTCATATTACGCAAACAGTACAATCCTCGTTCAAAGTAAACAGTGGCCATCTCGCTAAATCTGGCGCGTTATCAGGGCTTGGATACGCAATACTTCCAATAGAATCATGCAAAGATGAGATCGAGAGCGGCAAGCTTGAAGTCATCCCTCTAGAATACGAACCTGAAGATTTAGTGCTTTATGCGTTTTACTCTTCTAGAAAGCACTTAGCCAAGAAAATCTCTATGTTTGTTGAGCACTTAAAACAACACGCGAAGCTTAACGCCTAGTTAAGCACTAACCATTTATCCCAATAACTATAAAAACTGGCATAGTAGAGCAAATCGACATTCGATTTTCTCAAATAAAAAAGCCAGCAATCGAGATTTACTGGCTTTTGCAAAAGGATTTCCGTTGGCGTTTAAATTCTAAACGCTCCTACGTGGCGATCGAGAGTTCTCGATAATTCCGCAAGTTGTTGACTTGATTCTTCCAATTGCTCACTCGCCGTTAGCGCGTTTTTCACGGAGTGACTGACGGTATCCATATTCATGTTAATTTCATTTGCTACCGTCGATTGCTGTTCTGTTGCCGTTGCCACTTGAGTATTGATATCCAAAATAGTAGTAACTTGATCAGCAATTGCCTCTAGTGCTTGTCGAGCCAGCTCCGTTTCTGCAGTGCCTTCTTCAATAAGGGTTCTACTATTACTCATTGAATTAACCGCACTTTGGGCTTCGGTTTGCAACTGATGGATCATATTGTCAATTTCATCAGTGGACTGAGCCGTTTTAGTGGCAAGATTACGGACCTCGTCTGCCACTACGGCGAAACCTCGTCCGGCATCACCGGCGCGCGCTGCTTCAATAGCGGCATTTAACGCCAATAGGTTAGTTTGCTCAGAGATCCCTCTAATGACTTCGAGAATACTACCAATCGACTGAGTGTTGTCCGCAAGACTTACGATAATATTGGAAGTACTGTTCATCTCGTTTTCAAGGTTCGTCATTGCCGTCTTGGTTCTTTCTAGCGTCTTATAGCCATCTTGAGTCTCATTACTTGCCGTGCTCGCAGCACTCGCTGCACCAGCAGCGTTTGACGCAATTTCGTTGACGGTCGCGATCATTTCGTTCATAGACGTGACAACCAGCATGGTTTGCTCATTCTGCTCCTGCCCTCTTGCAAGCGCTTGTTGAGATTGTCCACGCAGCGCGACAGCGGAACCATTCAGCTCTACACCAGTATTTACAACTTGTGTAATGATTTCATGTACCTTGCCAACAAACACGTTGAACGCCGAAGAAATTTGTGCGACTTCGTCATTACCTTTTGCTGGTAAACGAACCGTTAAGTCTCCATCACCTTTCGAGATGTCTTGCAACGCCTCCTTAAGCGCAGATAGCGGTCGCATCAGCTTGTTGAGTAGCAGCGATAGAGCCAAAACACACAGAACGAAGATCACCACCATGGAAATCAGTTGGGAAGTAATAATTCCATTCGTCGCTTGGCTTACTTCTGTAATAGGAATACCAATATCAAACGTACCGTACAACTGACCATTCACGTAGATCGGCGCCATGATATCAAACACCCACACTTTCTGGACATCGGCATACCACTTTGAATACTGTTGTACTCCCTTGGTTGCACCTTCAACGGTGTAGTTATCATTGTAGGTTTTATTTAGCTTTTGCTTATCACTGTGAGCAACCGCCGTCACATTGCGATCAATTACGACTGCATAGCTTACGTCTGAACGTTGTTTCAAACCCTCAACGAGCGATTGTAAGTCTTGCATTGGGTTGGCTGAGTTCTCCAAAATATAACTTGCATTTCCTGCTAAAAACTCAGCTTGAACTTGGGATTTGTTTAAGATGATGTCATCGATTTTCTGACTCGAAATTAGGTACGTTGATGCCATACTTGCTACGACAGCAATACCAAACATGGCGCAAACGGCTAATAAGATGATTCTTTTCATTTTAATTGTCTCGGTACAATTCAATGTGATGCTCACGACAGAGCGTTAAGCCTTTCGCCTCTTATAACCAACACAAACTATATTTTTAGCCTGTCTGGCAAAGCTAGACGTAACTTTGTAGCCACTGTATCTGCCTGATTACCGATAACTTTAGAATGAAGGAAGAAAAGTCTTCAAAACGTCACATTTCTACGAGGTTTGGCTGAAAGACAAGAGAGCAATCGCTAACTTAAAGTAAGCGGCCACACTAGCATCGAGCGTTAAAGAAAGAGTTCTAGTTAGAGCCTTGAAAATATAAATAAGCGAGCGCTTCGACCTATATTCTTACAATTCTCCTTTGCTCAATTAAGTTAATTCTATTCCAAGCTCTTTGATAACGATGGTCACAATGAAGAAACAAACGATTGAAATAATGGCGCAAATCCCCAAAGAGAACCAAAACGAATATCGGCTCAGTAAGAAAGGAAAAACTAGAAACATCGGCAATGTAGGCAGTACATACCAAAAAGTATAAAACGCGTGGTTCGCGAGCTTTTCCTGACCTTGCCCTTCAATATACATCCAAATCAAAGCTAAAATAGTGACCGTCGGGAGCGCGGCAATCAGCGCTCCCGCTTTATCACTTCTCTTGGCAACTTCAGATATCAGCACCACTATTCCTGCGGTTAACGCGTACTTAGTAATCATCCACAACATGAAAGAGCTACCTTTAATAAACAAAAAGCGACGTAATAATTACAACAGAGCTTAGCTCATTAACGTCGTAAACCCGTGCATGCCCATATATACACCAACGGCGCTAATCAAGATCCCCGATAGATAAGGTGCACGACGAGCCACATCGTTCAAACCACTCCACTTCGATGTTGCTTTTTGAACGCCCACTGCCGCGACAACACCAACTGCAACTAAAGTTAACGCTAGACCAATACTGAAAGACACCACCAAGGTTGCACCAAGTGTCATGGCCTTAAGTTGCAAACAAATGAGTAAAACAGTGACCGCCGCCGGGCATGGTATTAACCCACCCGTCAAACCAAACAGAAGTATTTGTCCATTGGTAACATCTCGATCGCCAAAGCGCTTTTGAATATCTAGAGCGTGAGCACGCTCATGAGCGTCTTGGTACTCTTTATTCTCGCCTTCCGAGTGGGAATCCGCATGAAAATGCACCTCGAAATCGTGGGTGTGATCATGGTGCCCGACCATCAACGTGACGAAAAAATCATCAGAGGCTTCAACACAGGAGGCGGATTCCAAATAGCCATCGCGATAAATAAAGTGATAAATATCAGAAGGCTGTCTGATTGCGTTGGGTAGCACTAGTTTAACGTTTTCAGCCGTTAAAGGCTTACCGTTAAGTGTGCGTAACTGAAAACGGCAGTGATGCCCTTCATCTACGATAGAAAGCGATAGATGCCCATGACCAGTATCGACAACTTGCGTTCTCCAGTCTCGAGCTTGCTTATGAGCTTTGTGCCAAGCTCGCTCATCGCTCCACGTTCTCCAGAACATCCATAAACCCGTCGAAACGATAATCACCCCAGAGATAAGCTGCATCCATGGCTCCGCAGCTTCTGCAGTAAATCTTTGGCTTATATACATCCCACCCGCAGCAATTATCCATACGATCGCCGTATGGGAAAGCGTTGCAGCCAGCCCCAACATCACCGCCTGCTTCACTGTTCCTTTTACGGCCACAATAAACGCCGCCATCATCGTTTTTGAATGTCCTGGCTCTAATCCATGTAACGCTCCTAATAAAATGGCGCTGGGTATAAAAAACCATCCATTACCTTGTTGTAATAATGCGACAAAATCCACTGTTATTCTCAATATGCTCTTCTAAAGTTGCCTTAAACTATACTCCCCCCCAGTATAAGATGAGTGCTACATTATCAGTTAGAATCTCGCAGTCAGTAACTTAAAGAAGATAAGTCATGTCCCATACAACCAGAGATCAAAAGAAGCTCAATACCCGTGTCAGCAAAATACAGGGTCAGGTGAATGGTCTCAAAAAAATGCTGGAAGAAGAACATGAGTGCCAAGATGTGTTGCAACAAATCGCTGCAATTCGAGGGGCTGTAAATGGCTTAATGAAAGAAGTAATTAAAGGTCACTTACTTGAGCACGTTGTACTTGAGGAAGACAAAACTCAACGTGAAAAAGATATGGAAGTCGTATTGAAAGTACTGGACTCTTATATAAAGTAACCCTACTTCGCTAGAGTAAAGTCACTAGGGTTAAACTCGAATAGATCCTTTATATGTAATCGTTAACTAAACGGGAAATAGAGATTCCATTTCATATCGATTAGGTTGAAAGAAACTATATCAGTTCAAGTTAAATAGTTTAGTTATCAGAACTAAAACGGCCCAAACATAGGGCCGTTCATATTATTAAAAATCCCTAAACTATCTGCTAAAAATACATATTGTGATAGGTTTTGACTTTATGGAAGAGTACAAGTAAACCTTTATACCTCTTGTAATTCGACGTGCTTAGCGCTGTAAGATTTTGTAAATGCAATACACCCCAAAAGTACAGCAAGTGGTAACACGGGATCAAAGATTGAACCATGAGATCCGAAGAATAAGTTAAGAATCATGACTAATGAACCACCAATAGCCCAAGCAATTGTTGTTGGAATAGTCCAAATGATGAGTTGTTTCTTAACCTCAGTCACCCCCATTAGTCGATTAACAATATGGAATAACGAGTCATTAAAGTAGCCAGCAAATAGAGATCCCATCGTAGCTGCCGTCGCTGCGAATAAAAGGTTAACATCAGGAATATTCACTAAAACTGGGGCAGATATAGAAGCAGCGGTTATCATGGAGACTGTACCAGAGCCTTGAATAATGCGAACTAACGTCGCAATAATAAATGGAATCATAACCGCAGAAATAGGAAGCCCTGCAACTTGGTTGGCAATCTCTGCGCCCGCACCCGTTTCACGCAATACCGCACCTAACGCGCCACCAGCACCTGTTACTAACAAAATGATGCCACAAGTGGAGATTCCTTGTTCCATCTTTTCATTCGCTTCTTCTTTGGTAAGGTTATTACCCAATGTGTAAACCGCTAATAAGGTTGCTATTGATAGTGCAATTGTAGGGCTGCCGATAAAAGCGATAAATTGACCAAATGTTGTTGCTGTCAGCCCTTCGAAACCGAAAGTCCCCTCTAATAAACCCATCACTGATTTCGCAAGTATAAGTAAAATAGGGATAATAATTGGAGCGATAGATTTACTTAAAGATGGTAGGTCTTTCGCTTCTTTACTTGCAATGTACTCTTTGTGATCATTAATCAGTTGCTCACTAGACTTCGAGAAATGTTCGGTTGGAATGAATTCAGGAAACTGCTTTTCTAACCATCTTGCATACCAAACAATACCCATGACACAAGGCGCTGCGATCATCAAACCAAAACCTAACATGCTGGCAAGATCGACACCAAAGATACCAGCAACTCCCAAAGGCCCTGGAGTCGGCGGAATAGCGTGATGCGCTACGACCAAGCCGCCCGCCAGAGCAACCGTAAGCGTTAAAATCGAGCGATTGGACGTTTTTGACAAAGACTTCGCAATTGGATAAAGAATGATAAGCGCGCTATCCACAAAGATTGGGATGCTAACAATATAGCCAGTTACAGCAAGAGCGGCCTCTTCTTTCTTTTTTCCTAACCACTTTATAAAATTATAGGCAATACTTTCTCCTGCTCCAGAAGCCTCTAAAATAGCCCCCATCATAACGCCGAGACCGATGACAATCCCTATACCGCCTAATGTTCCACCAAATCCTTTGCTAACGGTCGCAATCGTGTCGTCAACACTTAACCCACCAATAATACCTGCGATACATGCCGCAATTAACATCGCAATTAACACATGTACTTTTGTACGTAATACAAGAAAAACAAGGACTGATACGGCTACTATTAGTCCAATTACTGAGGTTGGTAACATTAGACAATCTCCATATTGTTAACAGAAATAAATTGTTGTAATACATCCTTGAAATTACTGTCTGCTTTAAATCCAAGCTCCAGTTCTTTAGTACAATCAATTTTTTGTGGCCAACTACTCACAATACGATCAATACCCGCATCATGCTCATAGGTAATATAATTAGAAAGTTGCTTACCCACTAAAGTGTCCATTGTTTGAATCATCTCAGCTGGTGTAGTTTGAATGCCAGGTAAATTAAGCGTTCTATAGGACAGATTATTTAACTGCTCATAAGGCATTAGCCCTGCATACTGAATATTGTCAACCACTCTAGACGGGCTCGATATCCAAAGTTTTAGCGTAGGGTCTACAGGACAATTTGATTCTTGAGCATTCAAAGGCTCACGAATAATTCCGCTTACGAAAGAGCTAGCGGCAAGGTTTGGTTTCCCAGGGCGAATACAAATAGTCGGTAAACGTACGGATACAGCTTTAACAAAGCCTTTACGGGCATAGTCGTTAACCAATAACTCACCTATAGCTTTTTGCGTCCCGTAGGATGACTGAGGATGAAGTGCTGTTATTGGTGTAATCGTTTCCGGAAGTTCACCACCAAATACAGCTAAAGATGAAGCAAACGTAAAACGAATATTAGGGTTTACTTTACGGCAACGCTCAAGCAATAACTGTGTGGTCGTCAGGTTTACAGCTACGCCTAAATCAAAATCTTGCTCAGCATGGCTCGATACAATTGCCGCTAAATGAAAAATGTGTGTCGTTTCGGCAGTAATAACTTGGTCTATATTTTCTCGCTTTGTCATATCCATGACTAAAGAAACGACTCGGTCATCAATGCCCTCTAAGCGCGACTTTTGAATGTCGACAATAGTAATACTTTCAGCTTTGTTTTCTTTTAGTAGTGATTTGGCAAGTAGGGTTCCGAGAAAACCCGCCCCTCCAGTTATGATAATATTCATAGTCACGACCCTTTGTTTTTGTAATTAGTTTCAAGTTATTTATGGATAGAAATTAAAATTGTTATAGGTATGGTTTAACCCAACTAAGGCCCAGCTGCGTGCTATGCCTTGGGTTGTATTCACAACCGATCCAGCCTTGGTAACCAGAGTCATCCAAAACATTAAATAGGTGTGGGTAATTCAGTTCGCCTTCCGATGGTTCGTGCCTTTCAGGCACAGAAGCAATTTGAATATGGCCTGTGTATGGCGCCACATCGCGAATCAACGTACTCAGATCACCGTCCATAATTTGTGCGTGATAGAGATCGAGCTGCAATTTCACGTTTGGACGAGCCACTTGTTTGATGAGTTCCACCGCTTCACGTTGATGTGCAACAAAGTAGTTCGGTACATCGCGATTGTTGAGTGGCTCAATCATCAGCTCAACACCTTGTTCGGCAAACTTATCCGCTGCATAACGAATGTTTGAGATAAAGGTTTCAATATGCTGATCACGAGTGAAGCGAGAATCAACAATGCCAGACATAGCGTGAACCTTTTTACAGTTCAGTGCCTTGGCGTACATCAGAGCAGTCTCGACGCTCGTTTTAAATTCATCCTCACGCCCCGGAATAGCTGCAAAACCTCGTTCACCTGCATCCCAATCACCTGGAGGCATGTTGAATAACGCTTGCTCAAAACCAAACTGCTGTATCTTGCTTGCTAGTTTTTGCGCTTCGAATGCGTATGGGAAAAGGTATTCCACCGCTTTGAAGCCCGCTTGGTGTGCTTTTTCGAAACGATCTAGAAAAGGAACTTCTGTGAATAACATTGTCAGATTTGCCGCGAATTTAGCCATTACTTACCTCTCCCTTTTAGGTCTTGAATCTCAGTATCCGTTAAGTAGCGGATGTTGCTGTCTTTAAGAATGAACGCTAGCTTCGCTGTCTCTTCTAGCTCTTCTGCGTTATCCACTGCATCTTCAAAGTCCGTACCCGTGATCACTGGACCATGGTTCGCCAGGAGGAAAGCTCGGTAGTCACTAGCCCGCTGCGCAAGTTCTTCAGCAATCTGAGGGTCGCCCGGGCGCAGGTACGGAATCACTGGCAGTTCGCCAATGCGCATTACAAAGTAAGGTGTGAAAGCTTTGATGGCATTCTCGCGATCTAAACCTTCAAGACAAGAAAGCGCCGTCAAGTAAGTAGAATGCAGATGCACAATCGCATTACACTTTGAGTTATTTCGATAAATCGCCAGATGAAAAGCCACTTCTTTTGATGGCTTTTCACCAGAGATATGGTTGCCATCAATATCCACAACCGAAAGCTCTTCAGCAATCAAGCGGCCGAACGAAGAACCAGTTGGCGTTGCCAGAAAGTGTCCATTAGGCAGTTTTAGAGAAAGGTTGCCAGCGCCGCCAGTCGCATAGCCACGTTCAAACATAGAGCGCGCCATAGTGACCATTTGCTCTCGCAGTTGTTGTTCTGTCATCAATTCTTTATTCATCACAACCTCACCTATTCAAAAAACGACTGTGCTTTGGCAAAGAAGTGTTCATCGCCGAAGTTGCCCGATTTCAGAGCCAAAGAAAGCTCGCCTTCAAGTGACTTCACCCAAGGTACACCTGGTGCGATTTGAGGACCGATATGAAAACCTTTTACGGCTAGGCTTTGGGTTACAACCCCTGAGGTTTCCCCACCCGCAACGATGAAATTTTTCACACCGTGCTGCTGAAGTTTGATTGCAAGTTGGCTAAAGAATTGTTCAACCGCGTGACTTGAAGCATGCGCGCCAAACTCTTGTTGAATCGCTTTTAACGCCGCTGCATCTGCGGTTGCGTAAACCAGTGGTGCGAACTCGCTTTCGATGTTGGTCATGACCCAATCAAACACTTGATTTGAGTAATCTTCTTCCGTCAGACACGCCTTCACATCAATAGCAAAGTGTGGCGCTTTTTCTTTGTAAACAGCGACCTGTTGGTTGGTCATGACAGAACAAGATCCAGATAACACAACGGTTGGTGCCTTTTTAGGGTTCCCCTCCTGCTTCGCATCACTTTGATCTTCAAGGGTCTCTATCCAGTTCTTAGCAATACCCGCAGCCAAACCAGAACCACCAGTTACCAGTTTTAGAGACTTCGCCGCTTGGCCAAGTGTGACAAGATGCTCTGCATTGAATGCATCAACCACTGCATAGCGGTTGCCTTGTACTTTTAGCTCTTCAAAGCGCTCAATTACCGCTTTTGGACCTTGTTCAATTATTTGGAAGTTCACCAGGCCAGATTTGCCTTGAGATTGAGCATCCATCATACGAACTAGGCTTGAATCAGTCATTGGTGTCACAGGGTGATTACGCATACCTGAGTCGCTTAGCAAGTCTTGGAATACAAATAGATGGCCGTTGTAAACTGTGCGACCATTCACTGGTAATGATGGGCATACAATGGTGAACGCTTCACCTAGCTCTGCAAGCAGTGCATCCGTTACAGGACCAATGTTACCTTCTGCTGTGCTGTCAAACGTTGAGCAGTACTTGAAGTAAAACTGCTGACAGCCATTTGCTTGCAGCCACTTAAGCGCAGCTACTGAATCCTCGATTGCCTCATCTACAGGACAGGAGCGAGATTTAAGACTGATCACGACCGCATCTGCGTTTACATCAATCTCTTCTTTTGGAATACCGTTAAGCTGAACTGTGCGCATGCCGTTTTCTACAAGAAAACCTGCGATGTCTGTTGCGCCAGTAAAGTCGTCTGCGATAACGCCTAATAACATCATTTTTTCTCCGTTTTACGTGCGCTTACTTCTGTTTGTTTTCTACACCTGGAAGCTCAATACCATCAAAAATCTTGATAACGGCACTGTCGTCTTCCTGGCCAAAACCAGCATTGCTTGCACTCAAAAACATGTTTAGTGCTGTGCTTGATAGAGGAAGTGGAAATTTGAGATCTTTTGCTGTGTCCGATACGAGGTTTAGATCTTTCACAAAGATGTCGACCATAGATTTAGGGGAGTAGTCACCATCAACTACATGCTTCATGCGGTTCTCAAACATCCAAGAGTTACCCGCTGCATTCGTCACCACGTCGTACATCAGGTCAAGAGGAATGTTTGCACGTGCCGCTAATGCCATTGCTTCAGCACCAGCTGCGATATGAACACCTGCTAGCAATTGGTGGATAATCTTCACAGTTGCGCCTAGGCCAATCGCTTCACCGATGTTGTAGACCTTAGCTGCCGTTGCGTTGAGTACTGGTTCAAGTGCATCAAATGTGCTTTGCGCTCCCGACGCCATAATAGTCATCTCACCTGATTCTGCTTTTGCAGCACCACCAGATACCGGTGCATCAAGCATCACAAGGTTGTGTTCTGCCAATTTCGCTTCAATTTGTTTTGCGTCTTCTGCTGAGATGGTTGCTGAAACCATTACTGGCGTATTCGGCTTAAGCGCTGTAGCAAGACCAGTTTTGAACAAGACCGTGTTAACTTGAGCTGCGTTCACAACAAGAACTAGAACCGAATCAAGCTTATCTGCAAACTCAACTGCATTTGTAGAAACAGCTTTTGCACCGAATGAACCTAGCTCTTCAAGCGCTTGAGAATTTAAATCGAAACCATATACATCTAGGCCTGCACGCACACATGACTTTGCGGCGCCCATTCCCATAGAGCCTAAACCGATAACACCTACAGATTGAACTTCACTCATAAAAACAATGCCTTCTGGTCTATTAAACTTTGTTAATTCTTGTTTGGTTGATGTGATTATATGTGAAGATTAATACTAAGACTTCGCTTTGAATCACATTTTTTCACATAAATTAACAATGTCGTGATATATACCTCTTTATGGGAAGAGACATTCCGAGCAGTTAACACAAGCGAAGGCTGTTCTTACAACGTTGAGAACATAATTCACAGATATTCACAAAAAATAAAAAGATTGGTAGGATACTGAAAAACAAGAATATAGAAGTGAAATTATGATCCCAGCAGAACGTCAAAGAACCATATTATCCCTGTTATCACATCAAGAAGTGTTAAGCATTTCAGATTTAACCGACCACCTTGGCGTATCACATATGACCATTCGTCGTGATATCGTGAAGCTTGAATCCTCAGGTAAAGTCGTTTCTGTTTCTGGTGGAGTGCAACTCGCTCAAGCTCTACATTCAGAACTTTCCCATGATGCGAAGGTCGAGCAACAAGCGGATGAAAAGATTCAAATTGGTAAGCTGGCGGCTACGTTAATTGGCCAAGACGCTACTATTTACTTGGATGCGGGAACAACCTCTCTAGAAATCGCCCATCAAATAGCAAATCGTAATGATCTTTTAGTGATCACCAATGACTTCTCTATTGCTGCTTTCCTTATGACGCACAGTGAATGTGAGCTTTACCACACAGGAGGAAAAATTGACCGCGAAAACCAATCCACCATTGGTGGAAAAGTCGCAGAGTTCTTGAACGGGCTAAATATTGATATCGCCTTTATTTCGACTTCTTCTTGGAGCTTGAAGGGCTTATCAACACCTAATGAAAATAAAGTTCTCGTAAAAAAAGCGATCATCAAGGCGGCACAAACCAACTATCTGATCTCAGACTCAACTAAATACGGTCAGATAGCGAGCTTTCATGCATTAGACATCGAGCAATTGGACGGAATTATTACCGATCGAAACCTATCAGAAGTGGTCACACAAGAATTAACGGATAAAGGATTACGTGTTTATAAAGAGTAACACTACCTAAACACCTGAGTTCGAGTCACTTTTATACTCGTTAATCTATAGGTGCTTCCAATATACATAGACCTTACTGTGTACTTTCTGGCAGAAAACACATCCTTTTGTTTTCTAAATTACCAAATTACTGATTACATCTGGATATGGACGCTCACTTCGCTTTATCGCTGCTCGTCACTTGTCATCAAAAATCAAATTCACCGCAATTGCCATCAAAACTAAGCCTGAGATTGGCAGCAAGACACCTGTTGGCGAGCGCTCTATGTAAGGCAGATTCTCTGCAATCAATAAACCCCACTCGGGTTCTGGCGGCTTAACGCCTAGTCCGATAAAACTCAGAGAAGTCAGGCTGATCGTAATGTACGGCAAACGCAGAAACGCGTGACGAATCAATGGCGGCAGCACATAAGGCAACAAGTAGTAACGGAGTACTCGCCACTGACTGGTTCCCCAAATGGGCGCAAGATGCGTATAAGGCTGCGCTTTGGCTTCCATCAACAAGCTCGCGCAGGGCGCCGCTAATGGTGCTCACGACACCATAACAATCGCAATCAAGGCACTGTTTGGGTTCATCCCCGTTAGACCAGCGGTCAGCAGACCCGCCACAATGTATGGCACACCTTTGGTGATCTCAATTAAGCCTCGGCTATAACGAGTCACGAAGCCGAGCAGCAAACTAATCACCAAACTTAGGAACGTTGTGATGATGCCCATTTTGATCGTCGACATCATACCGCCGCCTACACGAGCAAGCAGATCTCGACCAACGGCGTCGGCACCAAACGCAATTCAAGGCGAGTAAAGTGGATGGTGTAAGGATCGCGCATTAACGCCCACCCCGCACAACCAATCAGCAAGGCAAAGCGTAAGATTTGAAACTTACTGATGTTCGCCGATAGCCAAGTGATCACCCAAGGCTCATCTAATACACGCTAAGGCTGTCATTGAGCAAGCGCCCGAACATGAACCAGAGTTCTCCAGCAAGGAATAGCATGGATAACTGATACAACCAGCAAACGTATTCTCATACAAAGCTTCAAATAGGATAACGACTTATGAGAAAAGCCAAGTTAACTACATATAAATGAGTTTCTAGTTTGGAAAGATTAGCGTTTGGTTGAGCATGGCAGATCAGAATGTATCTGCCATGTCATAACGGTAGTGATTGGTGAAAAGAGACCGTACAGATGATATTTAAGGCTTATGGGTTTCATCTGACAATGTTTAGGTAGATACCAAGCCTTATGTTCTGTAAAGCACCTTAGTGACGTGCTCATTGCAATGTACTCTCACTGCATATCGTGTAGCAGACAGAGTGGCTTGGTGATCACCAGGATTGAGAATCTAATCAAACACACTTTTGGACATAAATGAGTTATCACGGCTCACTTCTCAACACACTCCATCACTTTTATGGAGCCATTCTCTTCCCCCTGCGCTAAATCGGATTGAAATTAAGGTCTTCTGGCTTCGTTTGAATTGTCGTCAGTAACTGCTTCAGAAAACTCTTTAAAGTTGGACTCCAAATATCATTGTGACCACTCATGACACTCTTGTCTGTTCGGATATTCATAATTGGAAATCTTTCTGGAACCGTATCCTTGTTACCATCCGCATCCGGTAATCGGCGTTTTATGTAAATATCATCAGGTAGAAGATCACACACTCCTGCTTGATCGCACCTTGTTAGCAAAACAGGCTTGGCATTTATCTCATTATTACTTGTAACTGGAATACAATTATTTCCTTTCGTGTCGCTCAGAATCTGCACTTGAGGGGTATTTTTCTGTATGGATGAACTACAGCGCTTACTCACTTTTAACTGGTGAGTAATGTACCGGTCATAATGCCCAATTGTGGTTCGATCTAGCGCCTTATATTGCCCCCGAGGGTAGGCTTGAAATTGAGTACCAAAAAAGCGGCCAATTGGAAATGTAAGTCCTGTTGCCCAATCGGCCTCTGTGGTAACTACCACTATTCTAGGGGGTAAATTGCACTTGTAGGTCGCATCTCTCGCTAATGCATAGAGCGGAGACATTTGCATTGCTTCAAAGGCAGGATTTACCAGAACAACTAAATCAGCAATCTCATTGAACTCAGCTATTCCGTTTTCCGGCTGACCATCTTTACCTCGGATACACCTCATATCTAACCTTATCTGCTCAGCCATAAGTTGCGAAACTGATGAGTACAGTATGGCCCCGCCAAAACTATGCCCTATGATGACTAGGCGAGATGATGTGTTCTTACGAACATCCGAAACTTTGCGAAGTAACTCAGACACCCCTCCACCACTACCAACTGAGTGAGCTGTTGATTTTCGATCCCAAAAAGTGAGCATGTAGCTAAATGGAGACGTGAACCAATTATCTGATGGTATAGAGTCCCCTCGCCAAGCGATATATATACCCATCGCTGGCTTGGAGTTAGAATTTGACGCATAGGTCACTGAGTCTAAAAAGGCTTCGATATCTTTATCACCAGGCTTGGCTGAGTGATGCCATCCGTGCACATAGACAAGGACAGTTCCTCCTGCTTCCGCCACTTTTTTAGATTCGGAAATACTTGTTTCTAATTGTTTTCGGCTTTGGGCATTCCCAAACTCATCGAACTCGACTATTTGGATACAATTCGTTTTGGAGTTATCACAGACTCTAGATAATGGTTTTTTGTCCGGCAATATAGAAACATCGGCACGATAAACGGGCTGCTCTGGTAGAACACCATCTTTACCAGGAGGTTCATCGGTCATGACTCGATACGGCTCTAACTGAGAACAGGCCGCAGTGAGGAAAAGGAAGTTTAGCACCAATAGAATATGGATTATGTTAGCTTTTTTCATGATTTCCCTTGAGGGGGGATAGAAGTACCACTAATTTCAACCGTCCCGAGTTGTATGAACACATGGCAATGCAAAGCATCGCTAACCTTCTACTTAAGGGTAGTCGTTTTTGTAGTGGTCAACTGAAACTGTGCATATTGAGATTGTTAAAATGAGGGTGAATCATTCTAACTCATTTCGGGGCTGAAATGAGTTCATCACGCAGTGTGCGTGACGCAACTTGCGTGATTGGTTTATAACGCGGAAAGGGGCAAAAATGAATTAATCATGGCAGCTCAAAGCGTGCCAGCCATGATGTTAGCTCGTGGGTGAAACCGTGCAAATAATGTTTAAGACTTAGATAAGTCAGCATACAATCCTTATTGCTGACTCTAACTGTCATGTCCTGTAAAGCACCTTAGTAACCTGTTCATTGCAATGCACTATCAACAATCACTATCCTTTTGGTCCTCATTAAGGCAACACTCATCTCTTAAGAAGCCAATCACACTGTCCAAGCATTCATACTCAGCCACACAATACAAAGTACGACCCTCACGTCGTTGACTGATCAGTCCAGCAGAAGCAAGGCTCGATACATGATGAGAAAGAGTGGACGCTGGTATACCGAGTTTATCTTGAACGCTACCAACAGCAATTCCTTGGAAGCCTGCTTTCACCACCTCTTTATAAATGCACAAACGGGTAGGATGCCCAAGTTCTTTTAGCGCTTTGGCTACTGCGTCGAGTTCCATAGAGACCACTTAACATAACAATTGACTGTTTCATTTCGATAATAATGGAAATTATCGACAGTAGCAAATCGAGCCAGCCCATCATAACCATCTAATAAATAAGGCGTTAATATTTTATTTCGAAAAATATCGAAATAACATATTGACGGTGAGTTTTTTATTTCTATAATTCGATAAAAGTCGAAATGAAAAATTCAGCTTCATTTCGGTATGTACACTTACTCATAACGAACTAATCGGAGAGTCAATATGAGCCCGGAAATCATAACTATGACAAAAGAAGCGCTTGATATGTTTGCGTTTCTTGCAACAGAGCTAATCATCCTGTTTCTAGCAATCAGCTACATCGTTGGTGTCTTGCAGGACTTTCTTACACCAGAGAAAATTCAATCTATTCTGAGCTCAAAGAAGGGTAAAGGGTACTTCATCGCGGCGCTGCTGGGCTCGATTACACCTTTCTGTTCATGTTCAACTATTCCTTTTCTAAAAGGCTTATTGCGCGCGAAAGCGGGTTTCGGCCCAATGATGGTGTTCCTGTTTGCAAGCCCACTGCTCAACCCGGTAATCATTGGTTTGTTCGTAATGACCTTCGGGTGGAGAGTAGCGGTATTCTACTTTGCTATCGCGATGACAGTATCAGTAATGGCCGGCTACATACTTGAAAAACTTGGCTTTGAGCGGTACGTAAAACCAGAAGCGTACCAAGCGACACACGCGTCTTCATGCGGAACATCTTGTGGTGATTCAAGCACGAAGAAAGGAGAATTAAAGCCTGCTTCAAACTGTGCCACAAACTCAGGTAGCGAACCAGCGTCAATAGCGGCCAAGACATCTTGCTGCGGTGATAGCGCACACAAAGTAGAACCCAACGTTGAACTCTCTTGCTGCTCAGCAGAAGGCACTGTCACTGCAACAATTATTCAAGAGAAAAAACCAAACCGTTGGACACGTATTTGGCACTCAACTTGGAAAGATTTTAAACAAGTGTTCCCATATCTAATGATAGGTATTGCCATCGGTTCTTTCATCTACGGCTTTATCCCGACAGATCTGATTGCGGCATACGCCGGGGAAGCGAAATGGTATGCGATTCCGGTTGCTGCAATCATCGGTATCCCATTGTACATCCGTGCAGAGGCCGTGATTCCACTAAGTGCCGCTCTGGTAAAAAAAGGCATGGCGTTAGGTTCTGTAATGGCTCTTATCATCGGCAGTGCGGGCGCAAGTCTTACCGAAGTGATTTTGCTGAAATCCATCTTCAAAAACCAAATGATTGCAGCCTTCCTGTTTGTCATCCTAACTATGGCAATGGGAGCCGGTTTCCTATACAGCTTTATCTTCGCTTAAACTAATTAAAAATCCCAAGCTGTGGCTTGGGATTTGGGCTTTTTGGAAGATTATGATTGCCTGGTTGAATGGATGATGCGATGTTTCGTTCAAACATAAAAAATGAGTTAAGCATGGCTGTTCAAATCGTATCAGTCATGATGTTAGCTCTTATTGGAATCTGCACAGATAATGTTTAAGACGCTCGAAAGGCAGCATACAATGTCTGTGCAGACTCTATCCCTCACGTCCTGTAAAGCACTTTAGTAACATATTCATTTCAATGCACTATCTCAGCACATGATGCGAAAATAATGTTTAAGATGCTCGAAAGTCATCTTACTATGTCTACGCAGACTTTAAACCATCATGTCCTGTAAAGGATCTTTACAACATGCCAGCCGAACTTGGTTTTGACTAGATGTGGCGTCAGAACCTCGCCAGAAAAGCACACTTTGTCGAACTGAGGTACCATTTGACCACGGCGGAACTCACCAAGATCACCACCGCGCTTACCTGACGGGCAAGTGGAATACTTCTTCGCTAGTGTCTGAAACTTTGCGCCTTTTTTCAGTTGCTTGATAATGTCTTCTGCTTGCTCTTTGTGCTTCACAAGAATATGTAATGCGGCTGCTGTATTTGCCATTGATCTATCTCTCACTATTCTGGTCGCGCAAGTGTACCCAATCCCTTTTAACACGCCAAACATTTCTTGTTTATACCTAGGCGGCTTCAAGGTTCAAATACATGGGACTATCAAACTTTCGGCATAACAAGATTAAAATACAACCAAGTTTTGCTCAGTTAATCACTATTCTTTAAGAGATTGTCTAAAAAGCTCACATTTGTCTCTCCGATGGTTGAAGCCTTCGTCTGATAAGATTAGATTAGACACAATTCGGTGGTATTTATAAGGTTATTTCATGGCAAAAGTCGTTAGTAAAGCGAATCAATCTCAGGGCATGTTGATGTTCAAACTCACCCTGCAACAGAGTTTCGCGATAGGCACGCTAAAAGTCCGTGAAATCGTTCCGTATATGCCAACCACGAAGATCCCTTACTCGCATCATCACGTCATTGGCACCGTTACAATACGTAACTTAACAGTGCCTGTGATCGACATGTCAGCGGCTGTCGGCTTTCGTCCTATCAGTGAAGAAGAATACAAGAATTGCTACTTGATCGTGACAGACTGTTTGCGAACCGTGGTCGCCTTTATGGTTCGTAGTATTGAGAAGATCATTGAATGCGATTGGAAAGCCATTGAAACCCCACCAGCGAGCGCTGGGAAAAATATTTTCGTAACAGGTATTACTCGCTACGAAGACAAAACGGTTCAGATGCTGGATGTAGAACTGCTACTTTCCAAAATTTATCCGCAATACGAAAACTCAAAGATCCCGATGCTGACAGATGTTGAACGTGAGCGCCTAAAAGCATTAAGCATTCTTTTGGTGGATGACTCTTCCATCGCTCGTAAACAGCTGTGTGATGCTCTTGATAGTATCAATATCGGATACCAAATTTGTAAAAATGGTTTAGACGCATTAGAGCTGATGAAAAGCGAGGCTGAGGCTCATCGACCAATCGATATTTTGGTCAGTGATATTGAGATGCCAGGGCTTGACGGCTACGAGCTAGCATTCGAAGTACAAAATGACTCCGCTCTTAATCACTCATACCGCATTTTGCATACGTCGTTATCGAGCGAAATCTGTGTAGACAGAGCTCACCAAGTTGGCGCACACGAGGCGCTTGAGAAGTTCAATGCTGGTGAGCTGATTGAAGCCATGCTGCGCGGTGCAAAAGAACTAGAAGCCAAAGCTATGGCTTCTTAACTCTTAACTCTTAACTCTTAACTCTTAACTCTTAACTAAACAGCCAAGAAGCAAATTGTCGAATATGGTGTTTTGCGGCCATTTTTTCGCGCAGAAGCTTTGATGTTCGCAGCTGCTAGTTTCTCAGGTCACTTCTTTGGCATCGAGTAACTACGAGATACAAACCCTGTCTCTTCGACTTGATTGATGTGATTAATATAAGAAGCCAAGCTATAAAGTACATTCGCCAATAAGTTCGCGTAACGAAATAGAATGGGGGCAGGTTGCTTCTTACCTGCATGTTCGATGGCAACTAATGCTCGTACCGTTTTTTTAGCTTGGCAACGGCACAAATGCAATTGACTGGATGCAGGGTGCCCTCCGGGTAGAACGAAACCTTTGAATCCACCATCAATGCGTTGCTTAAGCAAGTCATAATCTGCCTTTAGCTCTTCAACTTCCGCTTCTGTAATCGCTAGCTTTCCGCGAACCGAACCATTTAGGTGATAAACATTAGGCTGCATTCTTGTCAGTATATCGCGGCTAAACTCGTCCAGATCCATCGCGAGAACTAAACCAATACGACTACAAAGTTCATCTGCCGTGATTTCAAAGTCACAAACCGGACTGTCCTCGTAAATAAAGGGATAGCAAATCTCGCTCAATTCCTTGCTCACAGGTTTCATGCTTTTGTTCCAATATAAAAAAGGGAGTCAGTATAACCCAACTCCCTTTATGCATTCATTATTCCGAATGCTCGATATTTATATGACCGGTTTACAATCAAGCACTTTCGATTTTCTTGTGACCTTCTTGAAGGTGAACAAAATCTACTAAATCATCACCAGACACTTGATACGCCTGACCAAAGCCTTTCACAAATAGCCCCGATTCTGGCTTTAAGTTAAACAACACGAAATCCTCTAGTTGGCTGAGACCATCAATAATCTCACCAAAACGCTCTTTCATTTGTCCAACAACTTGGTGCCACATCTCCGTGTCTCGCTCAACCACATTTGCCACCGCATCAAAAGTTAAGCGCTTACGAGCAAACAACTGCTTTGAAGATTCTTCATCTTCGATCATCATCAAAGAAACGTTAGGATTTTCTAAAAGGTTACGAGCATGACGAGCGATTTTAGAAATGAGTACGAAGTAGCCTTCCTGATTTTGGACATAAGGCGCGTAGCTTACATTAGGGCGACCTTCTGCATCGACAGTTGCAAGCTGAAGCGTACGACGCTCCTGACGAAACTGTTTGATCTCTGGTCCTAAACGACCTTGCAAACGCTCTTGTTTAACTTGTTGATCCATATTGATACCTGACTTTACTAATTAGTATTCGAGTTGAGCCTCGATTATGTTTGTGATTACTTTTTCAATTCGGCTTGTAAGGCGCGGAATGCGGTGACTTGATCTTCAAGTAGCTCGCGCTTTTCGTTACGGCCTAAATAAACTTTGAAAATATTGCTTCCGCACTCAGAGAAAAAGCCAAAATAGTGACTCTCTCTACCCATAAACGGTTTGCTGACCAACGCAACATTTTTAACATTATCTAGTTTCAAGTGTCCGTGTAGCTCACCTTCTCTGCCCATTAAATTGTAATAGCCACGCGCCACTTTTCCTTTTGGGAATGGCGCTTTGACTTCAAAAATAGAGCCAAAAGAGTGAACAATAGTCGTCACCGGGCCGAAACCAACCAAACCTTCTAGAATGCTTTGTGCTTGCGCTCCTGGAGCGATGGCCACCATTTCCTGCGGCAAAGCCGCAACAACCTCAAATTCAGAAATACCGAGACGTTCTGCCATTGCTGCTGGCAATAATTGCGGTTCTTGCTCTAGTAATGCTTCAACTTGTTGTTTGATTGATTCCATATGTTTTCCGTCTTTTTTCAATTTTTTCATTAATTATTGGATACTTTCGGTACGGTTTCGTTCATCTCTGACGTAAGTACCTGAATACAACCTTGAGCCAATGAAACAGCCCAGAAACTACCAGCAAGAGTAAGAACTAGGCTGCGTTCATGCAGTTCCACTAAACCTTTTTGCTGCCACACTTTAAATAGAGGCATTAAAAATCCGAACGTGTCCTCCCCCATAAACGATGGCAGTTGGTTTGCCTGAACGATACCGCGATCAAACCCGGATTTGAGTGCAGCAAATAGTGGATCTAGAGGGCTTTGCTTCATCATCATAGCGATGGGGCTTTGCCCTTCTTTGATGGCTTTAATATAGGTCGCCAATGTGCGATGTTGCATCACCCCGTAACCACCGATATTACCTCCAGCTCCACAGCCAATTGGCAGTACCTCTGCATATGTCTTGGCTAAACTGTTGTATAAACTACGTTCACGGTTATCGATTGCCCAATGGTTCACACTCAGTTGCTTCATATGGTGTTTGTCCATAAAGTTCACACCGAGCTCATACATGCCTGCTTTTTCTGGCGTGGTAGCTGGTGGGGGGATTTTTCCTTTTTCTACAAGGTTAAGCATGGGTGCTGAACCACCGACTACCAACTGATATAAGTCCAACCCGTGTGCGCCAGTCGAGAGAAAATCATTTAAATCTTGCTCTAGCACTTCTTTGGTTTGATAAGGCAAGCCGTAGAGTAAATCGATAATGACAGGAATTTTGTCTTCGTTGGCAATCTCGCTAACTCGCTTGAGCACATCTTCTCTATCATCTAATCGTTTCGCGCTGCGACGCACTTGTGTATTAAAACTTTGTACACCAAAAGAGAAACGATTAAATCCACCGTCGAGAGCGCCTTGGTATAGCTCATCAGAAAAACGGTTGATGCGACCTTCTAAGGTGATTTCACAATCCGCAGCCAAAGGAAAGTGATCATGAATCGCCTGACCTAACACGCGAACCTGTGCTGGAGACAGATCCGTTGGCGTTCCACCACCAATATACACAGCATGGAAAATACCGTTTTGTGTCCAAGGCAGTGCAGCTTTCTCCTTGAGCTCCTGCATCAGTGCGTCAAAGTACTCATCAACCAGTGCGCGGCTCGCAGCATTTTGAAAGAAGTTACAAAAGGTGCAACGTACGCGACAAAATGGAACGTGAATATAAAGACAACGTTTATTGGTCGCTTTAACCGAGTTAGCGGTAACGCTTGAAAAAATCGCCTGTTGCTGAGGTGGAGGTACAGGCACGCTCGCTCCGCCAGCGTGTGCCGAATGTTTCTTAACAAAGGCAAATCGCAATGGGTCAGGGCTATCGCTTCCCAACACTGATTCGTCAAATTTATCGATATCGACGCTCATATATACTCGCTTAGCTCCCACCATATAAGGGGTAGAGGCTCGTCTTTAAAAATCTGCAAGAATCATAATTTGAGCGTAATGATAATGCAATTGATAATTGATCTTATTTCGGTTGTGAGTAATAATCTGCTCAAGTTTTCATAGTTTCCCGAGATATTCCGTGAACGTACAAAGATATGTCATTGCAGGAGGTGCTTCCCTTGCCATCCATGCCGCACTTCTTTTTGTTTCTCAAGAAACGAAAGTGTTCGCGATGCCTGCTGGAAATCCAGCAAGTTCGGTAAGTTTAAACCTTGTATCGGCACCACCACCTACCGTCGAAAAATCCACGCCAGAAAATGTGGCGCCACCAAAAGAGCCGCAGCCTCAGGAGCAGCCTGAGCCAGAAAAGAAGATCGTAAAGAAACAGGTCGTTAAGAAAGACGCTGTTAAGAAAAAGGTAGTGAAGAAAAAAACAGAGCCGATTAAACAATCTAAGCCTAAGACGGTGGAACCAGCCAAAGCCGTAACAAAACAAGAGAATCAGCCCGAAGCCAAACCGAAGAAAAAAACGGAACCGGCGAAGAAAGAGATGGTCGCTCAGCAAACCGCGCCAGCGAGCCAATCCAAAGGGGCAACGTCTCAACCTATTTTGGTCGACAAACCAACGTTTGTGAATCAACCAACTCAGCCTCGCTACCCAAGATCTGCACAAAGACGCGGTATCGAAGGCGTAGCCTTATATGAAATATGGCTCGATGAAAATGGCAATCAAATTAAACAGGTTTTGATTGAGTCTTCCGGCACAGAATCGCTGGACGCCTCAGCGCTTCGTGCCATCAAACAGTGGCAATTTACACCACATATTTCGGGCGGGCTAAAAGTGGCTCACCGAGTACAAGTACCTGTTCGTTTTAAGTTGGATGGATAATGGAACAACTACAAGAATTACAAACTCAACTTGGCCTAATGACATGGCCTTTGATCATTTGCTCAGCCCTCACCGTCATGATCATTACCGAGCGGTTATTCCACGTTTTGATTAGCCTTGGCGTCGGGAAACGAGCCATTCGCCAAAAACTCATTGGGTTAGACCCAACGAATGGAAACGATCTTGAGACGCTTGCAGAAGAATTGTCGCATAAGCGACCGCTCCTTTATCGTGGCGTTGCCATGTTGCTTGCCCATCACTCTTTCTCAAAGTCTCTAAGAGAAGATGCCGCAGGCATTTGGCTACAAGAAAAACGTCATCAGCTGCATTCTGGCCTTCGCTTACTGACGTTGATTGGCGTCATTAGCCCTTTGATTGGTTTGCTTGGTACGGTACTTGGCTTAATTGAGATGTTCAAAGGCATCGCTGTCTCAACGGGGAATATCACCCCGAATGATTTGGCAGACGGTCTAGGTTTGGCCATGCGCACTACTGCAGCAGGTCTTATTATCGCCCTTCCTGCGATTTCAGGAGCACAAATCATTGGTTTGTGGGCGGATCGTGTGATCGCCAAACTCGAACACACATTAAACTATGTCAACTTATGGCTTGAAGGTATCTCTCTGCAACACGTGTCGCCAGACAATTCAACATTAGCAGTGCGCTCTTCTGCAAAGGTCGAGGCAGAAGCACAATGATTAAAACGCCACAAGACAACACTCGTAACGACTTAACTCCTGATTTAACACCGCTGTTGGACATCATTTTTATCGTAATGGTTTTCCTGATGTTAACTGCAGCGGTCAAGCTCGATTCATTAGATGTCAATTTACCGAGTACAGAATCTCAGGCCGTTGCAAATGTCGATAAGCAATCCATCACGGTAAATATTCTCAAAGACGAGCCTTACTGGGCCATTAACGGCAAGACATACATTGATTGGGACAACTTTACCCTCGCGCTGCTAGAAGAGAGTAAATCAAGCGATAAACCGATTGTGATTGGAGCAGAAAAAACCGCGAACATTCAGTCGCTAGTTCAACTTCTCGGCTTTTTGCAAGAAAACGGAATTCAGGCAACTCAGTTACTCACTGAAGAGCCATCATAAAAATAAGTAAGATAGAGATCCTTTCAAAATGAAGAACACACGTGCCACCATTCATGCTGTTGTTACGGCAGCCATTTCCCTACTTGCGAGTAGCCAACTTTTTGCCAATGAAACACCATCATCAGAGCGTGTTGTTAGTGCAGGCAGTGCCGTCACTGAACTGTTGCTTGAACTCGACGCCAAAGATAGCTTGGTTGCTATCGACGTAACCAGTCAGTTACCAAAAGGCATGGAACTGCCTAAAGTAGGCTACCATCGCCGCCTTTCAGCAGAAGGGTTGCTCGCCTTACGTCCGACAAAAGTCATTGGCTCTGATGAGATGGGACCGAAAACAGCATTGAACCAATTAAAAGCGGCGGGGGTAGATGTAGAAATCGTCAATACCGATGCCAACGTTGAGGGCCTTTACCAACGTATCGATCAAATTGCGAACCTTATGAATCGCCAGGCTAAAGCGGAAGATTTAAAGCAAGATGTGAAAGCGCAAGTTCAAGCACTCAATGCAAATCAACCTGCTCAAGCTCAGAAAAAGAAAGTACTGTTTCTACTCATCCATGAAGGTCGACCTGCGAACGTTGCAGGATCAGAAACCACACCCGATGCAATTATTCAGCTAGCAGGCGGACTAAACCCAGCTGCTGACCAGCTGTCTTCTTACAAGCCTTTATCCACAGAAGCCATGGTAGAGATGCAGCCTGACGTTATTCTCGTTAGCGGTCGCAGCTATGAAACGCTGGGCGGTGCCGATGCGATTTTAAAAGCAATGCCACTTCTCGCCGCAACACCTGCGGGAATGAATAAAAATATCATCACGATTGACGGTCACGCCCTTGTTGGTGGTTTGGGTCTTAAAAGCCTTGTAGAAGCCGAACGTTTGAATGCGCTGCTTTACCCATAGAGACATGACATGTTGTTAAGACGTATCTCCCTTTCAACGACGTTATCCGTACTTAGCGGCTTTTTAGCATTTGTTGCTATCGCCTCTATTACAGTAGGTCCAATGAGCATTAGTTTCACTGACAGTTTGCGTAGCCTAACAGGAAGCAGTTCTGATCTCGCTCCTCACATTCAGTTGGTGATTAACGAGATCCGATTACCTCGCACCATTTTGTGTATGTTCATCGGCGCCATTTTGGCAATTTGTGGTGTGGTTATGCAGGGCTTATTCCGTAACCCGCTGGCCGAGCCCGGCATCATTGGTGTGTCTGCTGGTGCTGCACTTGGCGGTGCGTTCGCTATTGTTGTATTTGCAGAGTTTAGCCAAAACTATCCGCAACTAATGAACTTAGCTGCGCTGCCTCTTTTTGCTTTCCTAGGTGGTGCGTTGACGACCATTCTCGTTTATAAGCTCGGCACAAGTAAATTTGGTACCTCAGTTACGATTATGTTGTTAGCTGGTGTTGCCATCAGCGCGCTTTCAGGAGCGGCGATCGGTTACATGAACTTTATTGCTGATGATCAGATGCTACGAGATCTAACACTTTGGTCGATGGGCTCATTAGCTGGCGCAAATTGGTCGGGGATAGGCCTATCCGCTGTCACGCTGGTCGTCCTATTATTCTGGTTCCAGAAAAAATCGATGGCGCTGAATGCTCTTCTGCTAGGGGAATCAGAAGCAAGACACTTGGGAGTTCCGGTCCAAAAACTCAAACGACAGCTTATTTTGCTCTCTGCATTGGGGGTTGGTATTACGGTGAGTATTAGTGGTGCAATTGGTTTTATCGGGCTCGTGATTCCTCACTTAGGACGCATGCTAGCAGGCCCCGACCATCGAACGCTACTGCCAATCTCTGCACTCATGGGAGCGCTGCTTCTTACCGCTGCTGATATGTTTGCTCGTATTGCCGTGGCACCAGCAGAATTACCCGTCGGTATCGTGACCGCCTTGATCGGTGCACCCTTCTTCATCTACTTATTGTTCCAGCAGAAAGGGAAGATTTTGTAATGAACCAGATCGTTTTATCGGGTAAAAACATTTCGATGAAATATGGCAAGCGCATTGTTCTCGATGACATCAATATTGATATCCGAGCTGGTGAAGTGACCGCCCTACTCGGCCCCAACGGTGCGGGAAAAAGTACTTTGCTCAAGCTTCTGTGTGGTGAAATCTCTTCAAATCATGACATCGCCTACTTCGGTAAACAAAAGCATGATTGGGAGCCTGAAAAAAGCGCAAAACACATTGCGATGCTCCCACAGCACAGTACGTTGACCTTCCCATTTTTAGCCAGAGAAGTGGTCGAATTAGGCGCGATTCCGCTATCGCTGTCCAATAAAGAAACCACTAAGTTAGCTTTACATTACATGAAACAAACCGATGTAATGCATTTGGCAGAAAGCCTCTATCCATCTTTATCTGGTGGCGAAAAGCAACGATTACATCTAGCACGCGTGATGACACAGCTACACCAATCTGGCGAGGAACGAATCTTGATGCTTGATGAGCCAACCTCTGCGTTAGATCTCGCCCACCAACACAACACGTTAAAGATTGCTCGTGAGGCCGCGAAAATACAGAACGCCGCAGTCGTTGTCGTGTTGCATGACTTGAATTTAGCCTCCCAGTACGCAGACCGACTTGTACTTTTGCATAAGGGAAAACTGGTTTGTGATGACACACCATGGAATGCACTGACGCCAGAGCGCATTGAGCACGTTTATGGCTACCGCTCCATCGTGACAAAACATCCAACTTTAGACTTTCCTCAAGTTCACGCCGCCGCTTAGCGTGTATCTCTTCTGAGCCGTCTCTTCTGCTTTCCAAACGACAAAGGCCCGCAATAATCATATTGCGGGCCTTTGCTTTGATATTTAATCGAATCTTGGGCTCAAAAGAGCGGCGAGAAAATTACTGTGTTCTGCCTTGGCTTTACAACCAAAGCAGCAAACAAGTGTTCATCTATCGCTCTCAATTGCGATTACTTACTCATTTGGATCAATGAACGACCAATCAACCACTCGAGCTCTTTGTCACCACCTGCGCCAAACTGGCTTTCAACCATTTTGTATAAACGGTCAATTCCGTTAGCAGCAAATTCTTGCGCATTTTCGGCCGTGACAATGTGATGGAATAGCAGTCGTAAAATCGCGAGGAACTCAGCATCTTCCAGTGCTTTAATCCAACTTTGTGAAAATGCACTTAGCCCTTTATCAAACTCTAGGTGTTCAATAAACATTTTAAAGATACGGCCATCCAGTGCGGCGGTGAAGTCCGTTTTCTTAGGGAAGTGATGGCTAATACCGGTACGAGATATACCTGTCTGCTGACTTAGAGTCGTGTACGACATTTTGTCGTAACCTAGTCTTAGTAGCTGATCAACAACGGCATCCATGATCTTTTGGATAGTGATTTCGGTATCTTCTTTACTACGCTTTGGCATATTTTAAGCTCTTCTCTTTGTAAATCCATCTAACTCACTATTAAATGAGGCCAGAATGAAATCATTCTTAGCATTATACCCAAGTTGCCCAAGGCACTTCGTTAAGCGAAACCTAAAAATTGAACCGCTAACACCTGCGCATTAAGGCCATTTGGATATATGTACTGCGACTACTTAATATAAAGTTAAGTTCCAAATCATAACGTCTTTACACTGCGTAATGTGCAATTTGCAGTTATGTTTTTGTCAATACATGCTACTCAAAATAAGGCGAAAAGTTAGTCTCATCAAAACCTTGCGCCATTTATTCATCGAAACTATTCAAAGACCAAGAATGATAATTATTAAAAATAATCAATCAAGAAATAGTCTTATAAATTGTCCATTAGTTCAACTGGGCTGAGCGAAATCTCGTCACTATGTTCGTTAATTGATTTTAAATGTTGATATATATCACATTAACGTTCTTGATGATTTAGTAATCCAATCTTTAACCCTTACTTAACAAACGCCTATTCTGTTCTTTTTTTATTCAAAACTCGTCATTTTTGTAGATACAGATCAAATACCTGATAGAATACCCTTAGTTTTTACAAGAGGATTCGTTATGAGTGTCGAATTAGAAAAAAACCAAGTATGTGAAGCTTGCGGCTGCGCAGGCGAGATTGGCTTCATCATCAAAGAAGGTGACGAAGTTGCCGACGTAACGGTTTTCGCACAGACAAAAACAGAGCTAGAGTCTGAACTACAAAAATACATTGAGCTCGCTAAATCAGTATGTGCTGATGTTGAATACAATGTTTCTGAAATAACAGAAGAGTCAAACCAAGCGACGGCTCGATTCAAATTTGAAGTAAGTGCTGAAAAGCTTATCTTTGAATTAAAAACTCGCTCAATCGCGCGTTAATGGAAAAAGCGAGCTCTGTGCTCGCTTTTTTATTTTTCCGTTATCCTAATATTAAACAGACCGTTTTTTGGCGTTTATTTATCTTTTTTGAATACCACCCACTTTAACGAACCATTCGTTTCAAAATCGTTCTCAGCTGTACACATCAGTAATACACCCTCAACATTAATCACGGCTCCGGTGGTGTAGGCTTTATCATCGTAGTAACAGATACGCTGACCTACCTTGCCGTCAGCGACCACCAGCGCTTTGCTTTCTGGCGTACTGTATGATTTAGCAAAAGCGGCCCCAGATAGTAGTACTACTACAGCACCAGCGGCAAAAATAGACACTCTTTTTAACTTCATGAAAATCTCCCTCAGACGCTCATGATACTAACAAGGACGCTTGTTCAGTTCTTGGCAGAATCTCATATTCTTCATATCTCTACTGATATTTTTCTCACATTTACTTTTAAATAAACTATATAATCAATCACTTAATCATTCCCTAACTTGCACACTGAAGCAACTCGGCATCGTGAGAGCGTGTATGCTTTCAGATAAAGCCCTAATTTGAAGTTCTTGGGCTAAAAATCAAAAACTGTTAACAAAGTATGCATAATGAGTCTATTTAAGTATAAGATGAGCACTTAAGATCTCTATGTTTAACTAAGTCTCTGGCTATGCGTTTTGTTTCCCTTTTCCTTACCTTGATGCTGCTCAGCTTCCCATCTTTCGCATATGAGCTAGATTACTACTCTAAGTTTGGTCACACCGATAATTACGGTAATCTTGATCTACGAAACAAACCTTACACCCAATTACCTTCTGGGTTAGTGGTCAAAGGCAACTTAAATATCTCGCAAACCCCGATCAAAAAGCTGCCTAAGGGGCTTGATGTGGGAGGCAGTTTGGAAGCAACCAACAGCGCACTCAAAACCATTCGCTCAGGTACAAAGATAAAAGGTTATGCGAATCTACTGGGTAGTAAGATCGAAAACTGGCCTAGGGGCATCAAACTCGGCGGTTATCTGAACTTGACGGATACACCATTAAAAACGCTCCCAGCTAAACTTCGAGTCAAAGGCGATTTAAGTGTTATTCGCACTCCTATCTCTGCTCTTCCTGAAGGATTGGTGGTTGATGGTAACCTTTATATAGGAGGATCAGCGCTACAAGTATTTCCAGACACGATGACGGTGAAAGGGAATATCTTTTTAGGTGGTAACAAGATCACCAAGTGGCCTAGCAATTTAACCCTTGGCGGGGCCGTTGCTCCTTAAAAAGCAAACAAGAAAAAACCCCGGAAAACCGAGGCTTTAAGGCGTTCATAATCCATCAAGTTCAGCGATGAATACTACTCTTGATTGTTCACTGGGTTGGCATAGCTCGCCACCAAATAAGGTCTTGCCCCTTCAGGTAACTGCTCCAATTTATCCGCGAGGTGACGCTTCACCGCCTCTGTGATGATGCTCGAATCTTCGCGTCCAGCAGCTAACAAGTTGATTGGGTACAACTTGTAGTTATTATGAATTTGGCGGTCGATTTCACCGGCAAGAGATTCTGGCGTTTCAAACTCTTGATCAATCACATCACCAAACGCGACATGCACACGGCCTTTATAACCAATGATGCCCTGAATAATGCTTTCGATATCTTCAAATTCACCTTTTTCATAACGGCCATTTTCTGCTTTTTCGTACAGCTCTTTTGCTTTGGCAATGTCACATGGATCATTTTCATAGGCAATCGAGACAGGAACGATTTTCAAAGAACGCGTGTATTCACCAAAGCTGATCTTCTGCTTGCGGCCTTCAACATGGAACATTTTTAAAATCGCAGGATCAGTAAAGTCGTTTCCATCTTTGGCACGACCTTCCTTTTGGGCAATCCAAATTGAATTACCGGTATCAAGCGAGTGTTTAATGTAGCTCGACAGTTGTCCTAATGCTTTCATCATTTCTCTAGGCGCCTTAGCAGAGCGCTTAACGATGAAGCTTTTATTGAGTCGCATTAATTCTGTCGCACATGGCTTCTTCAGCAGGTTGTCACCAATCGCAATACGAACTGTACGGTGCCCACTTTGGTACAAGCCATAGTTTACTAGCGCAGGGTCCATCGCAATATCACGGTGGTTAGAAACGAATAAGTACGACGTGTTTTTATCCAGCTTATCCAAACCAGAAAAAGTGACGCCATCCGTTGTCTTATTCAATGTATCTTTCAGATACTTCTTCACTTCAATCTGAATCGCTTCTACAGAATCAAGCTTGCTCCATTTAGCTTTCAGATAGATGCGCAGGATCGGGCTCATTAGCGTTTTAAACCACGCTGCTTTATTAGCAAAGCGATGATCGAGAATAGCAGTGATAAATTCATCATCTTGGATTAGACGATCCAGCGCTGCTGGAATTTCTTCGTCATTGTAAGGACGAATTTCAATATAAGGATCGGTATTGGCAGTCATTGTTCATTACATATCAAAAAAAGCTGGCACATTTTACGCATAGTTTTGCTGACAAGCAGCATTTCAACCCATACTTTTAACATGGTCATACCAGTTAGGCTACAATTTCTCATGCTAAAAAATTCTCTCAGCTGGTTGGAATCGTATAGGTTTAACGTTACCCTTAGCGCCAAAAAACACTGGTACTCATAATGAACTACGCAATTGAATTTCACGACGCTAAATACCCCTTTCTTGAAGTAGCTGCGCGCAAAAAAGCACTGAAGCACAGTCTGCTGTCTGTCGTCGAAGGGTTAGCCGTCATTAAATTGGGTAAGCAGGAGTATGCCATTGAACCAGGCCAATATTTTTGGATTCCTCAAGGATGTTTGAGCTCCCTCACCTTTTTACCTAATTCTCGTGTATATCGTTGTGATTTTTCTGTGCGTTTAAATGATGACTTCTCACAACAAGCAGGGTTTGTGAAACCTTCACCACTGCTAAAAGCCCTCGTCGAGAAACTAGCAACAACAGCCGAGCGCTCAGATCTGCAAACCGATCTGCTGACGGTAGTAAGACATGAAGTATTGACTCTCTCCCCTAAACTAGCGCACTCAACGTTAACAAAAACCATCAATCAGTGGACGCCTGGTTGTGACATGGACATTTCTAAAGAGCTGTGCTTGGTACTCACACTCCGTGAAGCAAGAAAAATGAAGCTGTCGGGAAAGAAAAAAGAGCAGATTGTCGATACGCTTTTTGCGGGTAACACAGAAGAATATGAGCAACTTTGCTTTTTGGTCTTTGGAGAAGCGCTATAACTCGCATTCTAACGAGCCATCTTTTCAGTATTACGCAGAGTGACGCGCGCAGAAAATAGAGACTCAGATAAAAATAAAAAGGGCGTACATGGATGATGTACGCCCTTTTTATGTTCGCTCAAGGTGACTAGAAAGGAACTTCAATCTGCATCATCCAGTCAGCGTCGTAATATTCGTGCCAACGATAATCAAATCGCATTCTTGGCTGTCCGTCGGATTTATCACCAAAACCCACGCTGAACATCAGGCCATGACTACGGAGCCACTCTTCTGTGTCCATTTTGCTCTCTTCGTCTCGGAGCTCTTCCGGCATCCAAAAACCAAGCCCAAAATAATTCTTTTCTAGATTTTGGGTTAGGAGTGGTGTGTCTTCCGGCTTAATCGCCCACTCTTCCCAATAGTTTTCTGTTGGCCCTTCGAATTTCGCTTCCGCAGCATACCAAATCAACACATCCGTACTTAATACGCCAATGGAATCTAAAATTTCTTCACAGATAGGAAGGGTGTTATCTTCAAACACAACAGAACGATCAGAAAAATAGTTACACGCAGAATGAGCTTGTGTGACCACAAGCAGCGCACATGCACTAAATACGGCTAATCTGACCATGAAAATCTGACCTCTCAGTTCCCAGATAATGTTTCTTTGTATAAGCCTTCGTTAAGCAACAATTCACAGACGGACGGGGTTGTGTAGGCGTTTATGTCTTCACCCGTAACCAATGCGTTACGTATATCCGTGCTTCTGACTTTTACTTTTTCAGGGCACGCCATAACAGTCCAACGTTCCGTAATCTCTTCTGCTCTACTAAATTTAGCAAATTTGAAGAAATTATCAGGACCTATGACAAAAGTTATATCGGCTGTTGGGTAGATTTCTTGAATTTTTTCTAACAACGCATAGGTTGTCACACTTTGTCCGGGTTGGTACAAAGCTTGCTCTGCATCAGAACGCCGAACATTAGAAAGTCCCATATCTTTGATGAATGCATCAACCATTTTGCACCGAGTTGGGTAATCGAGCATATTCTTGCCCCAAGCGTGTGCAATGCTAGGCTCAAGTAGCACAAGGTCAAAGTGGCTCAATGACTCAATAACACTTTTGTGCCCTAAACTAGGTGGGTTAAACGCACTACCAAAAATGGCGATTTTTTTCATATCCGGTGATTACCTGGTTGAAGAGAGTTTTCTAATCTGATGATTTCGGTATGATACTACTAATCTTTACAGCTTTTGACCCTAAAGTCGTGTTTATCAGTCTCAATTGCATGGTTTATCACCATTTGAGCAAGCGGGCTTTGGTGTCTGAAATATTTGCAGGAAAAGGAACCCTAAATGGAACAATCCATCCGTGATGAAATGCGTGTACTCCCTTCAATTGATCCGCATTTTGAAATTGAACGCCGTATTGCTTTTATTAAGCGTAAGCTACAAGAAGCAGGTTGTAAGTCACTGGTGCTTGGCATTAGTGGCGGTGTTGACTCAACCACGTTAGGTCGCCTTGCCCAGCTTGCAGTAGAACAATTGAATGCGGAATCTGGTACTGACAAATATCAGTTTATCGCAGTGCGTCTGCCTTACGGTGAGCAAAAAGATGAAGATGAAGCGCAACTGGCACTCTCTTTCATCAAGCCAACACACTCTGTGTCTGTGAACATTAAAGATGGAGTTGACGGTTTGCATGCGGCGACTGATACCGCGTTGCAAGGGACGGGCCTGCTTCCGACTGAAGCCGACAAAATTGATTTCGTAAAAGGTAACGTAAAAGCGCGAGCTCGTATGATTGCACAATATGAAATCGCTGGTTACGTTGGCGGCTTAGTATTGGGAACAGACCACTCAGCAGAGAACATCACCGGTTTTTACACTAAGTTTGGTGACGGCGCGTGCGACCTTGCCCCTCTATTTGGTTTAAGCAAACGTCAAGTCCGCGAGTTGGCTGCAACATTAGGCGCACCAGAACTACTTGTTAAGAAAGTACCAACGGCAGATCTAGAAGAACTAGAGCCGCAAAAAGCAGATGAAGATGCTCTGAACTTAACTTATGAACAGATCGATGACTTCTTAGAAGGCAAACCCGTTCCACAGCAAGTGAGTGATCGTCTGGTAGCGATTTACAAAGCAACGCAGCACAAACGTCAGCCAATCCCAACGATTTACGACTAAGCGATATTTTCCGTTCACTTTTAAACTCAAAACGCTGCTAAAGTTAGCAGCGTTTTTATTGAGAACCCGGGAGCCTTCTCGCTTAGTTTGTTACCGTCACGTCCGTCTCTGGAACAGCACAACACGCCAATACGGTTCCCATCGCACGTTCCTCATCTGTCAACGCAGGCACGTCCGGATGATGTACTTGACCCGACGTAAGCTGAACCTTACACGCGCCGCATAAGCCAGCACGACAGCTATTGCTAACAACCTTCCCTGCGTCTTCAAGCTGATCTAACAACGTTTTCTGATTATTCCCTACAACTTTCGTCCCATTGAAATCGATCGCTATGCTCTTCTCTGGTCTTGAAGTGACTGAAGATACGCCAAACGCTTCTTGATGGTAGTTTTCTTCTGGCAGCCCTTTTCTTAGTAGGAGATTTTTCGCTTTCTCCATAAAACCATCAGGACCACACACAAACACTTGGCGCTGTTCAATATCTTTGATTTGCTTAATGTGTGACAAACTTAAACGCCCTTTTAACCCAAACCAATCAACGGCAGGCTGCGTCAAGCAGATTTTCACTTCTAACCCCGGGTGCTTACGCTTTAACTGCTCCAACTCAGAGCGACAAGGAATATCATTTTCGGTACGACATTGATGGTAGAAAACCACGTTCTCCAACTGATTGTGATCCGCTAAGTAACGTACCATCGATAGCATTGGTGTTACTCCACTGCCTGCAGAGAGTAACAATAGAGGCTGCGCTTCATGAGTTTTTAGGTGGAACTGGCCATCAGGTTGTTCTGCCTCTAAAACATCACCGACTTGTAAATTGTCTAAGAGCGAATTAGAGACTCTTCCACCTGCAATACGCTTAACAGAAATAGCATAGCGACCCGGACGAGACGGACTGGATGATAGCGTATAGCGTCGACCTACTTTCTTACCATCAATATTCACTTCTATTGGCAGGTGTTGTCCTGGCAAGTAATTAGGTAAAGAACCTTTGTTTGGTTCTAACCATAAGGTCACGAAGTCTTGGGCGATTTCTTCACGCTCAACACATGTTAACGTCATGCGCACTGGCGAGTTATCTGCGTAAAACTCCGGCTCTTTGTACTCCAATACTTCAACTTTATCGCCTTGACGAATAATGCCTTCATTTCGCGCGACAAGATTCTGGCCAAAGAACACACCACCGACATCGTTTGCACGGAACTGTTGCAAGGTTTTGAGCGGCTCTTTGCTCTCACGGAATGTGCCTCTTTGGGTATTCACCGTAGTCAGGATACAGCGCTCGCAAGGTTTGAGAGACTCAAACTCTACCTCACCGATTCGTATGCGCTTCCATGAATCTTCTTCAAACGGCTTGGTATCAGAGACCACTAAGTTAGTACGGAACTGATCCATAGAGTGTTGCTCAGAGCTTCTTCGGTTCAGTTCATCAAGGGAAGCCTGGCTAATCACTAACACCGGATAACCATCGGCAAAGCTAACGTTTTGTCCTAGCTTTTCGCGAACACGATTCGATTGCTCACCACTAAACAACAACTCAACACGTTGACCCAATACACGACTAAACCAATCATCTGCATCATCTGTGGTGGTATATGCAGTAAAGGTGTCTTTCCAAACTGTTGCTGGCGTTTCCTGCATTTTAAAGTCTTGATAACGGATTTTAAGCGGCTCCATCCCCAAACTGCTAAACACAACCCCATCGGATAATAAGGCGGACTTAATGGTTACCATTTGCGGATACTTTCTCGCGGTAATCATAGCGCCATCAGCTTTCGCAATCATAAAACGACGATCGAAGCTCAATCCTTGCTTCTCAACCCATACTGACGACAGCGATAATCCGCCAACTGACTTAACCGGAAAAACATTAATTTGGGACAAAATGGGTTGCGACATAGCCTTCTTCCTACAGGGTGTTTTTTATTTGTTGCAGTATTGTATACCCAAATCACATTAAGGTGCAGAGTCTATTGCCGCTTCATCCAACTCAATTTTTTCTGAATGCTATTCTTATAAATTTGGTTTGAGCGACAAGTATTTACTACACTCAACATTCGCGTTTTTTAACATCGTTCTGACCAAATACCGTTTGATAAAGTGTGATACGACACACATAATTCATCTGAGTTATCACTGCCCCCATTTATTGATTTGGAGCTTAATTATGGATACAAGAAAACTGGTTCTGATTTTGTTATGTATCTTTCTTCCGCCTGTCGCGGTGTTTATGGAGAAAGGTCTAAATAAAGACTTTTTGATTAACCTAATATTGACGTGTTTCTTCTTTCTGCCGGGTACGATCCACGCGCTTTGGTTAACAATGAAGTAATCACTTACACTCTCACTCTGTAGAAAAGTGAAAAATGGGATGAAATGTGAGGGCAATTCCTCTATCATCCTGTCGCCTAAGCGCAAGCGTTTGCTCAAAAGCAAATACGGCGCTTAGGCTCCAATCAGACAACTTTTCAATGGTGGGAGCAATTAATGACAACACTGACAATCACTCGTCCTGACGACTGGCACGTTCACTTACGCGATGGGGAAGTTCTTAAAGACACCGTTCGCGACATCAGCCGCTACAATGGCCGTGCGCTGATCATGCCAAATACCGTCCCACCAGTTACTACAACTGAGCTCGCCCTAGCCTACCGTGACCGAATTCTAAAAGAGCAACATGGCGAACAGTTTGAACCTTTGATGGCGCTTTACCTCACAGACAACACCACACCAGATGAAATACGTAAGGCTAAAGCCACCGGAAACATTGTTGCTGCCAAGCTTTATCCTGCAGGCGCTACCACAAACTCAGATTCCGGTGTGACCAATGCGAAGAACATTTACCACGTTCTCGAAGCGATGGAAGAAGTCGGAATGTTACTTTTGGTTCATGGCGAAGTAACACATCACGATGTTGATATCTTCGACCGAGAGAAAGAATTCCTTGATACTGTCCTCGCTCCCATCGTCAATGACTTCCCTAATCTTAAAATCGTTCTAGAACACATCACCACTGCCGACGCAGCAGACTTCGTTAATAACGCCTCAGATAACGTAGCTGCTACCATCACTGCTCACCACCTTCTTTTCAACCGTAACCATATGCTTGTGGGTGGTATCAAGCCTCATTTCTACTGTTTGCCAATTCTTAAGCGCAGCACCCACCAGCAAGCGCTGATCGAAGCTGCAACCAGTGGTAGCAAGAAGTTCTTCCTAGGTACCGACTCTGCGCCACATGCAAAAGGGGCAAAAGAGTCAGCTTGCGGTTGTGCTGGTTCTTACACTGCACACGCAGCGCTAGAGCTTTATGCAGAAGTATTCGAGAATGAAGGCAAACTGGAAAACTTGGAAGCGTTTGCAAGCTTCAATGGTCCTGATTTTTACGGCATTGCGCGCAACACAGATACGGTAACGTTAGAAAAATCCGCTTGGGATGTGCCGGAAACGATGCCATTTGGCAATGATATCGTTGTGCCTATTCGAGCAAATGAACAAATTGAGTGGAAAGTGAAGTAACCACTTTACTGACGTTCCATCCATAAAAGAGGGTCATGCCTTTCTGTGAAAAGAAGTCATGACCCTTGTTGTTCTTGTCTTGCTTTGGGCTGTGATTACTAGTGGCCGCGAATTTTTTCTACAGCAGCCCACACAGCAACCACAATCAACCCCGCCACAAAGCCGATAATGCCGTTAAGCAAAATAGGCAGAATCGCTGTAGCAACCGAATGACCACTAAAGTTCATAATAATCGGCTCTACAAAGTGATGAATGGCAGGTACGTTGTGCACTACAATCCCCCCGCCGACTAAAAACATCGCGGCAGTTCCCACAATCGTTAACAACTTCATCAGCTTTGGTGCAAAAGCAACTAAAGCACTGCCGACTTTCGCCATCCAGCCCTTACCTTTTGAGCGAATTTCAAGGTAGAAGCCCAAGTCATCCAATTTCACGATGCCTGCTACTAAGCCATAAACACCAATGGTCATGATGACTGCAATTAAGCTCACCACTAAGATTTGCGTCACAAGGCTCGCCCCAGTCACGGTACCCAACGCAATCACAATGATTTCCGCTGAAAGAATAAAGTCCGTTCGAATCGCACCAGCAACTTTGCGTTTTTCATACTCTTCTATCGACTCGCCAGTATTAACTAACTCTTCTTTTTCTTCGTGCGGATGGGAGTGAGGGAATACTTTCTCAAGCACCTTTTCTGCCCCTTCAAAGCAGAGAAACAAGCCGCCAATTAGCAATAGTGGCATGATAAGCCATGGAATAATCGCGCTAATTAGCAATGCTGAAGGAACTAAAATCAATTTGTTTTTGAACGAGCCTTTCGCAACCGCCCAAACCACTGGAATTTCTCGCTCAGATGCAACACCAGACACTTGTTGAGCGTTTAACGCTAGGTCATCACCCAACACACCTGCGGTTTTCTTTGCCGCCATTTTCGACATTAAGGCGACATCGTCGAGTACCGTGGCAATATCATCCAACAGTGTGAGTAAACTTGCTCCAGCCATTTTTTGTCTCTTATATGAAATTGAGTAAGTAACAAAATGTAACACCAATAAATCACTCATCAAAGTGATGATTTTGCAAAGAATACTATGCCAAATGGTGTTTTATATTGCCGTTAAGATAAGACAGGTCTAGTCTTGTGGTACCTTTCAGCAGTCAAAAGAAAAAGTATAGATGAAAAGTGGATACATTTACCCAATCGGTACCCCTGGCCAACCTTGGAGCGAAGAGGAACGTAAAGCTTGGTTAGCAACGCAAGAAGTAAAACGTAGCTACCAAGATGAAGTCGTCAGTAAAATCGATGCCCTACGCGAGCGTTTTGATGTTGAACAATATGGTGCGCTCTCATACAACGAGGCACGTTTCCCTCTGTTTTGTATCAAAACATGCAATTGGGATTCAACGAAGCCTATTGTATTGGTCACAGGCGGCGTACACGGTTATGAAACCAGCGGTGTACATGGCGCTTTAAAGTTTGTAGAAACAGAAGCAGAGCGCTACGCAGAGCATTTCAATATTGTCGTTGCACCTTGCGTGAGCCCTTGGGGTTACGAGGTGATCAACCGCTGGAATCCAAACGCGATTGATCCAAACCGCTCTTTCTATGAAGACAGCCCTGCCGAAGAGTCCGCTAACCTCATGAAGCTCGTTGCAACTTTAGGCGATGTGTTAATGCACATTGATCTACATGAAACGACAGACTCCGATGAAACAGAGTTCCGTCCTGCGCTTGCCGCTCGTGATGGCATTGAGTACATCGAGGGCATGATCCCAGACGGTTTTTACACAGTTGGAGATAGTGAAAACCCTCAACCCGAGTTTCAAAAAGCGGTGATTGAATCGGTTGCGAAAGTGACTCACATTGCACCTGCAGATGAAAATGGCGAAATCATTGGTTCACCAGTCGTACAGTTTGGCGTTATCAACTACCCAATGGTGAAGCTGGGTCTGTGTGGCGGCGTAACAAATTGCGTTTACGGCACGACAACGGAAGTGTACCCAGACAGCCCAACGGTGACCGACGAAGAGTGCAACGATGCGCAAGTTGCAGCCGTGGTCGGTGGTCTGAATTACGTTCTGGCTCAGTTATAATAAGCGGTTCTTATATTGCTCCGGTGTCATGCCGGAGTATTTCTTGAACATCGCGATAAAAGGGCTAGCTTGGTTATAACCTAACGTCAACGCGACTTCCTTTACGGTCTGCCCTTTACGCAGCAACTCCATAGAATGTAAATATCGCACACGTAAGCGCCACTCAGTAAAGCTCATGCCCAACTCACTCTGGCAATGTCTCGCTAACGTGCGTTCTGTGGTATGCACTTTTGCCGCCCACTCCGCCAAACTGATCTCATCCGTCGGCGATTCTTCTACTGCTTTTAAAATCGGTTCAAGATACTTATTGTCGGTTGTCGGTAAAAAGTGATGTTCGACTTCTTGCTTTGCAAGCTGGTCCAATAACACTTGTACCAATCGCTTGTCTTCATCACTTTGCGCCACGTTAATGTCTCGTTGACGAAAGTCCTCAATAATGGACGACACGATTGGAGTCACTTTGATCAGACTCGTTTTGGTAGGAAAGTGCGCCGTCAATTCAGGGGCAATGTTCAAAGAACAATATTCGATAGGTTTACGGTTGTAACTAGTATGACGGATACCAGCAGGAACCCAAATTGCAAGATGCGGAGGCGCTAGAAATCTTGTACCTTCTGCATCCATCTCTAGGATCCCACCGCTGATCAGCTGCACTTGCCCCCAAGGATGGCTATGAATTCGCGTTTCTGTATTAGAGAGAAAGGCTTCAAAATTCATAAATACATCCGATGGTGCGCGGTCGATTGATAATGAGGGATGAAGATTTCTGGCGCTCTTTTTCAAAATTGTCTTCCTATCGCTTACGATGTCTTTTAAGAGATACTTTTTATTATAAAGACCTGCCAGACTAGCGCCATCAATAATTGTGCTATAGGGTTCTCATGATTTATTTACTTCCGTTTTTCACCGTTATGATTTGGGGTGGTAACTCAATTGTGAATAAGATGGCAGCAAGCGCAATTGAACCAAGTGCGATGAGTTTCTATCGTTGGTTTGTCGCAATGGTACTTCTAACTCCATTTTGTCTACCTGCGATCATCAAACAACGACACATTATTCGACCTTACTTAACTAAGCTGGCATCTCTTGCGTTACTTGGCATGGTGCTCAACCAATCACTTGGCTACTACGCTGGTTTAACGACAACGGCTTCCAACATGGCACTGATTACCTCTTTGGTTCCTTTGATCAGTGTGTTTTTAAGTGTTCCTCTGTTAGGCAAGTCTGTATCAATGTTAAGTATCGTCGGTGGTGTGATTTCGCTCGGCGGCTTGGCGTTTATGCTTGGTCATGGTGATATCACCTACTTTTTACATCAAGACATGACCCAAGGTGATAGCCTTATGCTGATTGCCGCCATGGTATACGCGGCTTATTGCGTGCTGCTAAAACGCTGGAAGATGCCTTTCAGTAGTTTGACTCTGGTTTACATGCAAGGCTTCTTCTCGGTTGTGATGCTTACACCACTTTGGCTCTCTAGTGAACAACTGTTACCAAGCCAAGACGCGCTACCATTAATCGCCTATGCTGGCATTGCGGCTTCCATTTTTGCGCCGTTAATGTGGGTGAAAGCGATCGATTCAATTGGCGCTGATTCAAGTGCCATGTTCATGAACTTAATGCCCGTGGTTTCTGTCGTACTTGCTTCAACGTTGATTGGTGAGAAAATTTACGCTTACCACATTATTGGTGGGCTGTTAGTCATCTCTGGCGTTATCCTGTCGCAAATAAAAATACGACACAGAAAGCCATTGCCCAATTCTGAGATTGCCTCCACCGCCAATTAATCCCAGTTCCCCAAGCCACAGAACTACGCTGTGGCTTTTTGTTTTCAGCGTTCGAATAAAAGTTAATATTTTGTTTCATTCTCTATTCCCGAAAATTCATCTTGCTGCTAAATTGGGAAAACAATAACCCATCAAGGAAAGACAGATGAGCAGTGGTCAAAGAGACATTACCCTTCGCTTTTTAGCAGAACCCAGTGACGTCAATTTCGGCGGAAAAGTGCACGGCGGCGCCGTAATGAAATGGATCGACTTAGCAGCCTACGCCTGCTCTGCAGCGTGGAGTGGCAAGTATTGCATTACTGCATACGCAGGTGGTATTCGTTTTGTTGCGCCGATTCATGTCGGCAACTTAGTCGAAGTTAGCGCGAAAGTCATTTATACCGGACGAAGCTCAATGCACATCGCGATTGACGTGCAAGCCAGTGACCCAAAGCAAATGAAAAACAGACTCACCACCCACTGTATCGTTATTATGGTTGCTGTGGATGAAAACGGAAAACCAACCGACGTACCGAAATGGGTTCCAGAATCTGATGAAGATAAAGCCTTGGAACAATCCGCTATCCGCCTTATGAACATGCGCAAAGAAATCGGGGAAGAGATGGAAGCGCACGTAAAGTATCTCAAGTAACCTACCTCCGTTAAGAACGCTATTGACTACCTCAACGTTACTTATATCCAGAGTGTGGAGCAACATCATGGTTTTGCCATTTGCTTCACACTCAGCCTCCTCTGTCATAAATCCTTCACCTAGCTTTGCTTAAATCCATCCACTATTTTGGAGTTGGATAGAGTTTGGATCTTGAGACTAAAAGAAACGACCTTAAGTGAAGAGACGTTGACCAATTTAAAAGCGGTCGAGTACCAGTGGGTAAGAACCATGTACGTCGAGGGGTATAACGAAACAGAAATTAACCATTACATTCAAACCTGCTTTGGCGGTGATGTCACCTTTGCAAATTTATTTCGTCGCGTCGCACTACAGCAAGAAAGCTTATACACGCTGCTTCAATACGTTGGATGCGCCCCCTCCAGTCGAGAGTTTTAATCCTTACCTACCTTAATTTTACTGATACCTGAGCTCAGGTTATTTATGTGAAGTGCTACGCAGGGCATTATTCAAGCCCTGTGTAATCCATGGCAAAGCCGCTAATCTTTACCTGCTTATTGAACAACTGTATTTAACAAGTATAAAAAAACCTGAGTCTAGACTCAGGTTATGGTTACAAGAAACTGTTAGTGATTGAATCGTAAGGAACTAAGCTAACAGCCAGCTATGCGTAACGCCAATAAAAGCCAAGATATTACTGATCGGCGGCCAAACCAAAATTGTAATATCCGTGCTACGTATAAGGGCGACCATGTGGTCGCCCTTTTCTAGTTATTCTTATCAATCTCAGACCACAAGAGATTATCCTTTCACACCACCAGCGGTTAGACCACCAACCAACCAGCGTTGAGCAAGTAAGAATACGGCAGTGATTGGCACTGCTGAAAGTACAGCAGCTGCAGCAAAGTCACCCCACAAGTAGTTTTGTGGATATAGGTATTGCTGCATACCCACTGCAAGTGTGTACGAGTCTACATCAGAAAGTAGTAGTGATGCTACAGGAACTTCACCAATTACCATGATGAACGACAAGATGAATACTACCGCTAGGATTGGCACAGACAATGGAAGCAATACCAAACGGAATGCTTGCCATGGTGTCGCACCATCCAGTGCCGCCGCTTCTTCTAACGAAGAGTCAATACTTTCGAAGTAGCCTTTAATCGTCCAAACGTGCAGGGCGATACCCCCTAAGTAAGCGAAGATCAGACCGCCGTGCGTGTTCAAACCAAGGAAAGGAATGTACTGACCCAATTTGTCGAACAACGCGTATAGAGCAACCAATGCCAATACCGCAGGGAACATTTGGAAGATCATCATCGCTTTTAGGATGGTGTTCTTACCTTTGAACTTCATACGAGCAAACGCATAAGCTGATGTGGTTGATAGCGCCACGATTAGGATTGCAGAAATACCACCCACTTTTACTGAGTTCCACAGCCATGTCATGACTGGGAATGGTGGCGGTGTAACTGTACCGTCTGGGTTAGTCACCGAGAAACCTAATGCCAATTTCCAGTGATCAAGCGTTGGGTTGTCTGGGATCAGGCTACCCGTTGCAAAGTTACCTTCACGGAATGAAATCGCGATGATCATCAGTAAAGGGAAAATAATCAGTGCCAAGAATGCCCACATCGCAATATGAGTAGCCCAAACACGATACTTTAATGACTTACCTTGTACCATTGCCATTGTAATCTCTCCTTAGTCCTGAGCTACTTTAGTTACGCGTAGGTTGATAAGTGCCAATGCGCCAACCAATAGGAAGATAAGTGTTGCTACTGCACTTGCTAGACCGAAGTCTTGACCGCCCGCACCTTCGAATGCGATTCGGTAGGTGTAACTTACCAATAGGTCTGTATAACCCGCAGGTTCTGACGTACCAATCATGTTTGGACCACCGCCTGTCAACAACTGGATAAGCACGAAGTTGTTGAAGTTAAAGGCAAAGCTCGCAATCAACAATGGTGTTAACGGCTTCAACATCATTGGTAGCGTGATACGAGTAAAGTTAGTAATAAAGTTCGCACCATCAATTGCTGACGCTTCATATAAATCATCAGGAATCGCTTTTAGTAGACCCATACATAGAATCATCATGTAAGGGAAACCAAGCCACGTGTTCACAATCAGGATCATGGTTTTCGCCATGAACGGGTCTGAGAACCAAGCTGGGCTAATACCGAACAAACCTTCCAGAAGCATGTTGATCTCACCAAAGCTTTGGTTAAACAAACCTTTAAAGATCAAGATAGAAATAAACGCCGGTACCGCATAAGGCAGAATCAGTAAGAGTCGGTAAACCGAACGGCCTTTTAATGCTTCCCACTGAACAACACTTGCTAGAACAAGACCAATTACAAGCGTAAATAGTACGGTGAGTGCCGAGAACACAATCGTCCAGATAAAGATACTGATAAACGGCTCTTTGATACCATCATCTTTCCACACACGCTCAAAGTTGTGTGTGCCAATGTTCACCACAAAGCCAGGAGACACTGTGCTACCAACAAACTGACCGTTTTCATCGACAGGTTGGTAGTAACCTACTTCCATATTTGGACGTAACGTCTCTTCAGTACGATTGTTGTAAAACGTTTCGCCGTCTTCTTGCAGCGTGTACAAAGGCACAACTGCCGCAAACTTACGTAACCCGCTCATGCGGATGTCTTCACCGCTCGGCAGATGCAAATCAACACTGCTCAACGTATTACGGCTCTTAACAATCGTCTTGATTGATTCTTTCTCGCCCGTAGCTTCTTCAATTGGCGATAGGTCAAGATCCGATGCTGAAAGGCTATCTAGTTGAAAAGTGGGCGTAGCAAGTAGCTCCCCATCTTTTTCAACCACAAGCTGATGTCCTTGATCCGTTTTATATAAAGTGAACGGGTAGCTATCACCACTTTGATAAGTTCTGTCCAAAAGTACGCTCTGCGCACGATCAAAAGAGAGTTGGTTTTTCGCGCTGTAGTTGGTAAACGCCAAACCTATGGTGTACGCCAGAGGGAAAAGAATGAAAAGGATCATCCCTGCGATACCAGGGTAGATGTAACGGTGTGCGTACGTCTTTTTACTACCAAAGATGAACAACGCTAAAGCGGTAAGAATGATCGTAAGTAGTGCAAACGCAATCTCACCGCGTGAATACATAAGGATTGTTGCGTAGCCATTGATAATGCCGACTGTGCCTAAAAGTGACCATTTCATGAACACTTTTTTGCTGCTCGGAAGGCTGGCTTCTGGTGCTGTCATAGCATTTGTACCTTGAACTGACTGCATAGGGAACCTGCTAGCGAATATAGAATAAATATAGAAAAGTAAGGAGGAGTTGCCCCCTCCTTAAAAAGGTCTTACTTAATTATTTAGTCATTTGTTTTTCTGCGTCTGCCAATGCTGCATCGACAGTTTGACGACCATCAACTACGTTGATGATTGCGTTCTTAGCCGCGCCCCAGAATGCGTTCATTTGAGGAATGTTTGGCATAATTTCGCCGTTCATCGCGTTGTCCATAGTCGCAGCGATACGAGTATCTGAATCTAGTTCACGTTGGAACGAGTTAAGCGCTACCGCACCTAGAGGCTTATCGTTGTTAACCATACGTAGGCCGTCGTTTGTTAGTAGGTAGTTCTCAATGAACTCAACCGCTAGGTCTTTATTTGGAGACGCAGTGCTGATACCAGCCGTTAGAACACCAACGAATGGCTTAGAAGATTGACCTTGGAACTTAGGTAGCGTAGTCACGCCGTAGTTAACGCCAGACTTCTCGATGTTGCCCCAAGACCATGGACCGTTGATCGTCATCGCTGTCTTACCTTGGTTGAATGCAGACTCAGATACTGAGTAGTCCATATCTGCAGAGATCACGCCTTTGTCTACCAAGCCTTTTACGAAGCTCATTGCGTCTTTAACGCCTTCTTTCGCGATACCAGCGTCTTTAATATCGTAACCTTCAGAAGTGTATTTGAACGCGTAGCCGCCATCAGCAGCCATTAGTGGCCAAGTGAAGTACGGTTCTTTTAGGTTCCACATGATTGCAGACTTGCCGTCTTTTTTAAGTTTTGCATCTAGCGCTGCAACTTCTTCCCAAGACTTCGGTGGGTTTGGAACTAGGTCTTTGTTGTAGATTAGAGATAGAGACTCAACCGCAACTGGGTAGCCGATCAATTTGCCGTCGTAACGTACAGCATCCCAAGCGAAATCAACAATACCTTCTTGAATGTTCTTAGAAGGTTTAATTTCTGCTAGCAGGCCAGCTTCTGCGTAACCACCGAAACGGTCGTGAGCCCAGAATACGATGTCAGGACCGTCACCAGTCGCTGCAGTTTGAGGGAATTTGTCTTGAAGGCCATCTGGGTGAGCCACTGTCACTTTAATGCCAGTGTCTTCTTCGAATTTTTTACCAACTTCAGCAAGGCCGTTGTAACCTTTGTCGCCGTTGATCCAGATAGTAAGTTGTCCTTCTTCGATGGCAGCATTAGCACCAAAAGAACCCAAAGCAACAAGAGTACCTAGTGCTACAGCGCTTAACTTTTTCATGTTCGTATCCTTTTTATATTTTTGATGTAGGGCTAGTCCATTGAGGTTCAGCCGTATTTCGACATATATCATCTGAAATAATCCAATATGTCTCATCCTCCTAATCCCTACGCCCTTACAATTATGACGTATTTTCGTGATCTAAATCGCCAAGGGTAAGAGACTCAAATCACAAAACGGATACTTCCTGTGATCGGTTTCAACTTTAGGTGGTGCAATAATGTGATTTCCGACCAACTGCTTTATTCCTCCTCCTTTTTTACTCCTCCCTACCTACTCCCCCTACAATTATTTCTATTAGGAGGATGTCGCACCTCGCACAATCTTACAAACTTCAGTCATCCAAGAGTGGATGGTAAGAACCCTTTCCCAGCAGTGCCTACGTATTAGGAAAAAGATTTGCTGGTTTTGCATTGCCAGACGAGTGGAATGTCATTATTGGTGTTGTTTGTGGTAATTATTTCACGGGGGAGACAACACGAATAATGTGGGGGAGAGAAACTCGTACTTGGCTATGATGGGTAGCACTTCTATTCAGGACATTTTATTGAAGTGCTACCCTACTTTTCTTACCAACCGCAATAACTTACCGATTCCTACTGTTACTGCTCGCTAGATAATTCATATAATGATGAGCGGTGAATAATAAAAAATTGATCGAGGACGAGCTACATGGCGAGTGTCACGTTAAAAAATGTTTGTAAAGCGTATGGCGACGTACTGATTTCTAAGAACGTAGACCTAACAATCAACGAAGGTGAATTTGTTGTTTTCGTAGGTCCATCAGGTTGTGGTAAATCTACCCTTTTACGTTGTATTGCCGGTCTTGAAGACATTACTTCAGGTGATTTGTATATTGGTGACCAGCGCATGAATGACGTCGAACCATCCAAACGTGGTGTTGGTATGGTATTCCAGTCTTACGCTCTTTACCCACACCTTAACTTATATGACAACATGTCATTTGGCTTAAAATTAGCAAAAGCAGACAAAGCAGAAATCGACAAACGTGTTGAACAGGCTGCAGAAATTCTACAACTGGGTCACTTACTTGAACGCCAACCAAAAGCGCTTTCAGGTGGTCAGCGTCAACGTGTGGCTATCGGTCGAACACTGGTATCGCAACCTAATGTATTCCTTCTAGATGAACCACTATCAAACTTGGATGCCGCACTGCGTGTAAACATGCGAGCCCAAATCACGAAACTTCAGCGTCAACTTGGTTGTACCATGATCTACGTAACGCACGATCAGGTAGAAGCAATGACAATGGCAGATAAAATCGTTGTACTAGACGGCGGTTATGTATCGCAAGTTGGTAAGCCGCTTGAGCTTTACCATTACCCACAAAACCGCTTTGTAGCAGGCTTTATCGGTTCTCCGAAAATGAACTTCATGAGCGTATTCATTGATGAAGTAGAAGCAGAGCGCGTCAAAGTTCAACTATCTAATGGCGTATCTTTCTGGATTCCAGTGGATGGCACGACGGTTAACCGTGGCGACCGCATGTCTTTAGGCATTCGCCCTGAGCACCTATTATCCGCTTCTGAAGCTGATGCAAGCATTCACGGTGAAGTGATGATTGTTGAGAAGCTAGGTAATGAAACTCAAGTATACCTAAACCTAGAAGGCGCAGACGCAGACGTTATTTTCCGTCAGCCTGACACGCTCGCAGTCGATACCGGCGATAAAATCGAGATTGGTATTCCAGCACACCGTTGTCACCTGTTTCACAGTGATGGTCGTGCATGTCGCCGCCTATACAAAGAAAACGGCGTGGAAGTCGAATAATTCATTCGTCCTTACTCACAAAAAATCCCTCTCACTTGAGAGGGATTTTTTTATCCTAATAAATATAAGTAATTCGATACTAAATCATTAATCGTTAACCAATAAGATCACCCGTTTCTTCTACCTTCACATAAACCATTGTCTTTGTACTGATACTTCATTTTTAATACTTTTCCTCATCCCTCATGAGTAAGTACCAGCTTTTTCCTAACCCGCCAAACTTAGCCAAAGGTCTAAATTTCATTCTTATTTCCACTTACCTCAACAACGCAAATTTTTACACTTATCAACGAAATTACACGTGACAAAAAACTCAGAAGCATTCAACAGAATGCTCTGTTCACCAACTACTAATAACGCTCACGACACGGCAATTGGGGGAGACACCCAAGGGCGGTAGCGTGTAAGAAGGGAAACTGAGTCATGAAACAAAAAGGACTTATCCGCTCTCACGAGATGGAGTTCGCTTTTTTATATCGCATCTCAGATCTTGCTGTCATCGTCTCTTTTATGCTGCTTTTAGTGTTCAAAGACATGAATACTGCGATGGGGAAAGATTACGTCATACTGGCTTTTGTTGGAGGCATCTCCTTTCTATTTATGGCAGAAAGCGGCAATCTGTACCGCTCTTGGCGAACCAGTTCGTTTAAAGAGCAGATGATTATTGTCTGTGTGGCCTGGGCAGTAACTTCCGCGCTTATCTTTATTGTTCTGTATTTTTCGGAAGTCTATGACTTATTTGATAACACTATTCTGGCATTGTGGTTTGCGATTACGCCCGCTCTACTTTTGGCATGGCGAGTGACATTCCGTACCGGATTAGCCTATTTAAGAAAAAAAGGATTCAACACTCGTACTGCAATAATCATCGGCCAAACTCCTCACGGCATTACCCTTGCTAACGAAATTCAAAACCACACTGAACACGGTGTACTTTTTGATGGCTTTTACGATGAGCGTTCTTCCGACAGATTGCCAAATTCTGCTTACCCTATTAAAGGGGCAGTTGACCACGCCCTTGAGCGAGCCAAAAAAGGGGAAGTGGATTACGTCTATATCGCAATGCCAATGCACGCAAAAGAACGTATTGCATCGCTTCTTAACCAATTCTCAGACACCACCGCAAATACGTATCTGATTCCTGACTTCTTTACCTATAACCTTTTGCATTCTCGTTGGGCGCAAATCGGCCAAGTTCAAACGCTCAGCGTATTTGATACGCCATTTGCTGGAATTTCTTCCTGGGTAAAACGGTTTGAAGACATCTTGTTTTCGAGCATTATTTTAGCCTTGATCTCTCCAGTCCTGCTCACTATTGCGATTGGCATTAAGCTGACCTCTAAAGGTCCGATCATTTTTAAACAGCATCGTTACGGCCTCGATGGACGCAAGATAGAAGTCTGGAAATTCCGTTCAATGACCACTATGGATCAAGGCCCTCACGTGAAACAGGCGACAAAGAACGACCCACGCATTACGCCTTTTGGTGGTTTTCTGCGTCGCACCTCTTTGGACGAACTGCCTCAATTTATCAATGTACTGCAAGGGACCATGTCTATTGTTGGTCCACGCCCTCACGCCGTGGCGCACAATGAAGAGTATCGCCAGATTGTTGACCGCTACATGCTACGTCACAAAGTAAAACCAGGCATTACTGGCTGGGCGCAAATTAATGGCTATCGCGGCGAAACAGACACCTTAGAAAAAATGGAAAAGAGAGTCGAATTTGATTTGGATTACATCCACCACTGGTCGGTTTGGATGGACATCAAAATCATCTTCATGACCGTTTTCAAAGGGTTCACTGGTGCTAACGCTTACTAAGGTTGAGATTATGAAGAAACTGACAATGGCAATAGCATTGAGTCTGTTTTCAACTGGCTTACTCGCAGAACCGATGGCTTACCAAACCGAGTCTGGCATTGAGTTTATTCCCCTCGTAAGAACTTTCTACGAGGGCGATGACAACATCAACAAAGCGGAGGAATCCGGCAATGTAGAATCGGTCAATATTTGGGGTATAGAGCCAAGCTTATTAGCACGTATAGAAAGGAATCGCTATCGCGCAGATATTTTATACAAGTTGAAAGCAGGTTTTTCATCAGATGACCGCAACGACTTCGACGATCATACCTTTCAGTTTTCCAACTTTTTTGAGTTCAATCATCGTCATCGTTTAGTGGTTGATTATCGTTTTCGCGCCCAGCATGAAATTAGAGGGGAAGACATTACCGAAGGTAATGGTAGCGCAATAGACTCACCAATTGAGTTCAACCGTAACGATATCAAAACCAATTATGTCTTTGGCTCTAACGGTGCAAAAGGCAGACTCGAATTCGGTTTAGGCTACAGTGATAAAACCTATCAAAACTACCGTGACGGATTACCTGGGCGCCCAAACGCTAAAACGAAATACAACGATTTTCGAGCTCCCAATGCACACTTGGAATTCTATTTAAGGGCGACGCCAAGAACCTATTGGTTGGTTGGGACAAAACAAATAGTAACCGACTATCAGCACCGAAATTCTGCGCAGCCTTCCAAAGATAATAGCACCAGTTTCTATTACACCGGTGCCGAATGGGAAGTCACAGGAAAAACCAAAGGCATCGCTCGACTCGGTTATCAAATCAAAGATTTTGACAGCGCTCAACGAGAGACATTTAAAGGCTTTAGTTGGGATATCGGCTTTGAATGGCTGCCTCAAGAACAAACTCTAGTCAGCGTGAAAACCACTCAAGCGGCAGTTAACCCAGATCAAGATGGCGATTACAACCTACAAACTCGTTATCGACTGAACCTCAAGCACGATTGGAATAGTTACCTTGCAACTCGCTTAGGTGCTATTTATCAACAAGATGACTATACGGGGATCACCAGAAACGACGATCGCTACACCCTATCTTTTGGTATCGATTATCAAATTAAACGCTGGATACAGCTGCAAGCCGACTGGCAATACCAAGATAAAACCTCTAACCGACCAGGTTATAGCTTCGAACAGAACATTTGGACTTTAAGCGCACAGTTTTCTCTGTAACAAGGATTATTAATGAAGTCATTCATCACATTCATGAGCGTCGCGTTACTGCTATTTAGCACCTTGGTAAACGCTGACTCAAACGAAGAAGATTACTTACTCGACACGGGCGATACCATTTCCGTGCAGGTCTATGGTGAAGAAGATCTTACGATTAAAAATATTCTAATAACGTCAGATGGCTATTTTGATTACCCCTACCTTGGCCGAATCAAAGCAATCAAAAAAACACCGAAACAACTCAAGTACGAAATAGAAACGGGCTTAAAAGGCGATTATCTCATCAACCCAAAAGTGATGGTCACCATCAATAACTTTCGTCTGTTTTACGTCAATGGCGAAGTCAGGAAACCAGGTGGATTTGAATATCGACCAGGATTAACTATCGAAAAGGCCATCGCTTTAGCTGGTGGCTTGACCGACCGAGCCTCACGCAAAGGCATTAACCTCACCAAACATAAAACGGGTCAAACGATAGAGGGTGTCAGTATGCACCGCAACGTTGAGCCTGGTGACATTGTATTTATCGACCAGAGCTTCTTTTAAGTGACAGGGAATCAAATGAACGGGACTCATCCAAATAATCTCCAGATGAACAAAGTAGAACTGATTCGTTTTGGTCATCACTTTAAAGCGATTAAAAAGAATTGGCTAAGCATCGCAGCTTTCACGCTTCTGTTTTCATTAACTTGTACTTGGTATATCTACTCCAAAGCATCGATATACCAAGCTACAGCAACGTTACTCATCCAAGAAGAGCAAAAAAGCGCCCTTTCAATCGAGGAAGTATATGGCGTCGACACAACGAAAAAAGAGTACTTTCAAACGCAAATCGCTATTTTAAAATCGAATCATATTGCAGATAAGGTCATTAGAGAGCTGAACCTAACTCAACAACCGGAGTTCACACGCTCAGGTGGATTAAATCAAAAGATCGACCAAATAAAGTCGATCCCTTTTGTTCAAGACCTACTGAATGTGGCTCCAAGCCCAAAAGAAACTGCCCAGTTTTCAGAGTCCTATTATCAAGCGCTTCAAGCTTTCAGAAGTAAACTCGATATTGAGCCAGTACGTAACACCCAATTAGTCAGAATTCGCTTTCGTTCTACCGACCCTAAGCTTGCTACGACAATCGCTAACGCGGTCGGCCAAGCCTACATTGACGCAAATTTTGAAGCCAAATTGGTCGTTACACAAAATGCGGCCACTTGGTTGACAAATAACTCACAAAAATTGGAGGAGCGATTACGTAACTCTGAGCAAGCGCTGCAAGAGTTCTTGTTAAAAGAAGGGTTGATCGATATAAACGGTATTGATGAAATTTACGCAAATGAGCTAGAAGAACTCACTCGCAAGCTAAATGTCGCTGTTAATAAGCGCATTGAAGCGCAGACGTTAATCCAACTGTTAAGACGTAAATCTTCACAAAGTTTAGACAGCTTGCTGTCAATTGATGAATTCGCTAATCAAGCGCAGATCCGCGACCTAAAATTATCGGAAGCCCAGGCAGCCAAAAATCTCTCTGAGCTGGCACAGCGCTACGGCCCCAAGCATGACCGAATGATTCAGGCGAAAGCGCAGCTTGCTGAAATTCAATCAAGAACCCAGCAACTCATTCGTGACATTTCCTTCAGCAAGCAACAAGACCTTCTTGCTGCAAAAGCGCAAGAGGACATGCTTAGAGCAGAACTCGATAACAAAAAGGCCGATTTCCAATCGTTAGGGTCACAAAAAGCGCGTTACGAGCAGTTAAAACGCGAGGTTGAATCCAATAAGGCACTCTATGAAGCGTTCTTAAATCGTGAGAAAGAGACCAACGCCACCAGCGACTACAAGAATGTCACCGCTCGCTTTACTGACAAAGCCATCATTCCTCTATTCCCGGTGGCACCACAACGAATCAAACTGGTACTGATTGCCACCTTTTTTGGCTTTGCCATTGCTTGCGCTCTGGTCATCATCTTAGAAACGATGCGAGAAGTTATCCGAAGCACAGCCGATGTGCAGGAAAAACTTGGTGTTACGTGTTTAGGCGTGATTCCGATGGTCAAAAAACGCAATTTGCGTAAAAACGGCGTCAGTTATACCGCGTATTTAGATGATGAAGAAAAGCTATTTAGTGAAGCTTGTCGCTCCGTCAGAACCTCGCTTCTGCTCAGACTAACCAACACTAAGCAAAAGATATTGCCCTTTACTTCTGCCATTCCAGAAGAAGGAAAAACATCGACCAGTATTAATATGGCGGTGTCGTTTTCAAAAATGGAAAAGGTATTGATCATCGACTGCGATTTACGCCGACCTTCCATCGCAAAACGGTTTGGTATTGCTGAATCAAGCCCTGGCTTAACGCATATCCTGACTATGGATACGCCAATCAAAGATTGTGTTACACATATAGAAGAAGCCAACTTAGATGTATTATCGGCCGGTCTAATTCCGCCAAACCCACAGGAACTGCTAGCTTCTGATCGCTTTAAAAAGTTGCTCGAACATTTTCAAAATAAGTATGACCGGATCATTATCGATACACCGCCCCTACTGTCAGTGAGTGATGCACTTATTCTTGGTCAGTATGCCAATGGTCTGATTACCGTCATTCGCTCAGAATCGACAAAATCATCACTGGTTAACCTTGCGTTATCTAAACAAATACAACACTCAGTTCCATCTCTTGGCGTCTTAATCACACAAGCCAAGACTAAGGAAGGAGAAACGCTTTATGTCCAGAAATACGCCTACTAACTCAAACGCATCTTGGTACCAAACGTTGAAAAGCCAAGAACAACCAGTATTGATCTATCAAATGGGCAAAGTAGGTTCGAGTGCATTAGAACATTCCATTCCTAACTCGATTCACTTGCACGACCTTATGACTGTCGATGCGCAAAAACAGATATCCCCTGTTAGAGCGCAATTGCATAAACCTCAGATCAATGCGTTAAAGCGACGACTCAAGCGCATAGCGATGAGCCGTATGTTAAAGCACAAGAAAAAAGTTCGAATTATCTCACTGGTGCGTGAACCGATCGGACGAAATATTTCAATGTTCTTTCAAGCACTTCCGTTTTGGATGGCGGACAAATACCTAAAAGATGATAGCGCAATCCGTACCGAACGTCCGCAGTTACTCCAAGAGGCATTTGATAAGCACATGAATCATCAATATGCGCTGCAGTGGTTTGACAACGAAATCAAACAACTAACAGGGATTGATGTGTTTAACGAACCTTTTAATCACGAAGTAGGCTATCAGACATACCATAACAATAACTTTTCACTGTTGGTCATTCGAAGTGACAAGCTAAAGCAGGCTAACTCCGCAGTCGAAGGCTTTTTAGGTTACCCCGTGGATGTCGTTTATGAAAATCAGTCAGACAACAAATGGTACTCGCCACTAATGAAAGAATTCAAAACGCAATTTCAACCTACACCCGAGTACGTTGAAGAAATGCTGAATTCTAAATTGACGAAGCACTTTTTCTCAAATGCAGAAATCACCGACCTTAAACAGCAATATCTGACCAATTAATCATGAAAACCAAGATTCTACATATTATTAATGATCTTTCTCAGAACGGCGGTGCTCAGAAGTTCTTAGTCGACCTTGTTTTAGAACATAAGCCTGAATACGAAATCAAAATTTTGGTCTTGTGTGATGAAAATGATTACTTACCAACGCTATCCGCCCAAGGGATAGAGTGTTTTAACTGGCGCACTTTGTCATTGAGTGAGAAATACTGCTTGCTACGTTGGCCGCATGTCGTTCACGGGCACCTCTACCCTTCCATTTATCTAGCGCTATTGGCGGTAGGTAAAAAACGAATCCAGACTGAGCACTGCTCTTACAACCGTCGACGTGACTATCCGTTGTTTAAGTTCATGGAGTACGTCTTATATTGGGGCCACGACTTGACGGTCAGTATTAGTGAAAAAGTACAAGATGAACTGGTGAAGTTCATGCCTCGCTACCAACATAAATATCACGTGGTGCACAATGGCGTTGATTTAAAAAGGTTTCCTATGATGCCGAAGAGCGCCAGCCACCTGTTCGACAAACCAGTCATCAAGATTGGAATGGTGGGCCGACTTCACCAACATAAAGATCATGAAACGCTTATCCAAGCACTTGTCCATTTACCAAGACGATACGAGCTCCATCTTGCTGGAGATGGCGAAAAAAAATCGCCACTGCAAGCATTGGCAACAAAGCTTAACGTCGCGCAACGTGTTCACTTTCATGGGGTAGTTTCTGATGTTCCAGCGTTTTTGAACGACATGGACATTTACGTGCAATCATCTCATGTCGAAGGCTTTGGCTTGGCGGCGGTTGAGGCCATGGCAGCAGGCTTACCCGTATTATCATCGGACGTACCCGGTTTGGATGACGTCACCGGACGTGCCGAGTATTTATTTCAGGTAGGTAACTCAAATGAGCTGAGCCAAAAAGTGCTCCAGCTGTGTGAAAGTGTTGAGCGGTATGACGCTGCAAGTCAATACTCAGTCAATAGGGCCTCTCTCTACACCATCGATAAATTTCGTGAAGGTTACTATGGAATCTACCAGCAGCTTTGCGCCAACAAATAGTTCCGCGCCATCGAGCCACCGAGCCTCATTGCTTGCAGCATGCCTATTAGCATTGTTCTTTATTCCCATGAAGTTTCGTGCTGGAGGAATAGCACTAGCACCATCAGACATCGTAAGTCTTTTGTCCATTGGTTTTACTGCATTAGTGGTATTGGAAGGAAAAGCTGAAAAACTCATGCATCCCTGCATGGGGTTCCTTGTACTGTTCAGTGGTTATGTGTTCTTAAATGGCCTGCTAAATCGCGTCCCCTTAATGCCGCTAGTTATAGAAACCGTGCAATGGCTGGCGATTCTCTGCTTGCTTAGCCTAATGTACGCCTATGGCGTGTTTGATGATGAATGGGTAATGGTTTATTTCACTTATCTGCTGTTTTTGATCTGCACGCTCGTTGCCTTATGGCACTTTGCTCAAGGCTATCAAAGCGGCTTTAAGTTACTCGGGGTAAGTAAATACGGTTTCGGTGTACTTTGCTCACTACTATACCTTTATCGGGATAAAATTCGCGCTTTCCACCTTTTAATGCTCGTTGCTTTGGTACTACTGGTGTTGTCGCAAGAAAGAAAAGCACTACTTGGTTTTTGTCTGCTTTTCTTCTTTGACCAGCTGCTCGTAAAAAACCTGATGAGAAAATCGCTTAATGAAACGTACACGTGGACGATTTTATTAGCCTTAAGCTTCATTGTGTTTACTGCCGTCACAACCACACTCTACGTTGGGTTTGAAACGCTAGCGGACACATTGGAAATAACCCAAGAAGACGTCTTATTTGCCAACCAAAGTGAAGCCCGCTGGGTATCGAATCTTCATAGAAAACTCTTACTTGCCAATGGGTTAGACATTTTACTTCAGCACCCTGTTTTAGGTGTCGGCGCGAAGATGCTGCCCAACTTTATGATCAGTTACTTTAACTATGATGAGCTGGCGATCTACACCCACAACTTTGTGTTAGATACCGCAATTGAATACGGGTTGCTCGGTATCGCCCTATTGTTTGGTGGTTATTTTCTGTTTATTCGCTTTTGCTTCCGTAGTCTCAATGACAACAGAAAAAGCCTCTTACTCGCGATATACGCCCTCATCATGGTGTTCTTCGTTGCGGTAAATACCACCATCATTTTAATACTCTTATTACCCGTCATGATAAGCATGAGCCGCGAGTCAAAGGTCAACACCATTACTCATACTTTTCCGGTAAACCATCACCATGAATTTGAATAATCAAGGATAGGATAGATGAAGCATTCAATCTCTCGACAATTTGAAAAGAACCGAGAACTCCAAGCTGACAATTTTGTTTTAGTTTACCAAATGGGCAAAGTTGGCTCATCGTCAATTGAGCACACGCTGGGAGAAAGAAATATCCCGAGCTATCACATCCACACCTTTGATGATCACGAAGAATTTCACATGTATCACAATAAAAAAGACGTGAGTAAATTTTTCGATTTCAAAAACCGTGCGCTCTATCGCTTAGTGCTCAAGCAACGAAAACGTATCTTACAAAAACGCGAACAGATCAAAATCGTCACACTGGTCCGTGATCCAATCGCAACTGTCTTTTCTCGTTTCTTTCAAGACCTCCATTTGCAATTTATCGAAGGCAAAAAGAATGATGCAATTCACCGAGATATGGCAGTCACGTATCAGCACCTCGAACATTGTTTCGATAACTATATCAATCTCAACTATTTTGCGAACTGGTTCGACAACGAGTTAAAACGTAACTTCAATATCGATGTGATGCGTCAAGAACTGGACAACACTCAACCTTTCTTCACATTCAAGAACGAGCAAGCCAACGTCATGCTAATCAAATGCGAAAAGCTCAGCTCTCTCGATAAAGAAATTGGCGAGTTTCTCGGGCTGCAAGACTTCGTGTTGAAAAACAGCAATGAAGCGAAAAACAAGTGGTACTCCAATATCCACCAGCACTTTAAGCATCACTACGACTTTTCAAAACTGTTCTATATGTACGATCTTCCCTTATATCGCCACGTTTATTCAGAACAAGAGCGTGATGCTTTCAAGCATAAATGGATACAGACACCAGGAACAAAATCATCATGAAAAAAGTGCTCCATATTACAGAAGCCTTCGGAGGTGGCGTTCAAACAGCCCTCTATAGTTATGCTAACTCCTCTCGAGACGAACCCTATCAACATTTCTTGCTAGCCAGAGCTCGAGAAAACGACTTAACCAATGAGAACAACCATCATATTTTCACACAGACCAAATGGGTGGAAGGCGGCTTACTTCAATTTGTTCGCGATGCAAACCACATGATTGCATCTCTTGCGCCTGACGTTGTGCATTTGCACTCGAGTAAAGCGGGCTTTCTCGGGCGATTTCTAAAACTTGGCAAGGCGCGCTTGGTTTATACGCCGCACTGTTATGCTTTCGAACGTGAAGATATCTCCGAATTAGCACGCCAGCTCTATAGAGTGCTAGAGAAAGTAAAACTAAGCAAAATTGATGTGGTGGCAGGCTGTAGCCAACGAGAATGTGACCTGGCGATTAGCATTGGCGCGAAACGTGCTGAACTGCTCAACAACTACGTATCTTATCAAAGTGAAGAGCGTTTATTGCGAAACAGACAAGAAGCGCTGCGACTTGTTGTGCTTGGTCGTGTCGCGCCCCAAAAGGATCCGCAATTTCTCATCGACACATTGCAACATCTTAATCGACATGCGCTTAACCGCCCATTAGATATCACTTGGATAGGAGGCGGTGACAACACACTCGAACAAAAATTGCGTACAGAAAATGTGGATGTGACTGGCATGTTGCCTCGTGATGAGGTGGTTAAAAAGCTCAAGGGCTCAGACCTTTACTTACATACTGCAGCATGGGAAGGGATGCCGTTAACTATTCTAGAGGCAGCCAAGTTACATCTTCCTATGGTGATTCGAACTATCGGCGCGACCAAAGATCTCAACTACCCATTTTTAGCGCTAACACCTGAAGAAATGGCCAAGCAGATCGCGCACTGTGTCAATCATTATGATGAAATTGATTTTTGCCAATATACAACAGCGTTAAACGACGCCTTCAGTGAAGAAAAACAGCGCCTCGCACTCAATAATATTTACGGTTAAATGCCCCTATGTTTCACACTGTTCAACAAAAATTACTGTTGATGCCCAGCGGTAAAAAAAGCTTGCTATCTACTGGATTGAAAACCGCAATCACGCGTGTGTTGAGTGCGCTATTTGCTTTTTTACTGACACTGATTGTATCGAAGGCCAGTGACGCTTCGACTTCCGGTCAATTTTTCTTTTTATTCAACCTAGTCTCACTACTCGCGATCGTTTCTCAGCTAGGATTTGATGTCTCATTAGTTCGCTACAATGCGATCGCCTTTAACAACAAAGAGACACTTCAACAAAGCCACAACTATAAAACGGCACTTTATCGAAGTATGGCGTTTTGCTTGCTAGCCATTGCCGTTTTGTTAGCAGGATTTAATCTGTTTCCTGAACAACTAAACCAGACCCAATCGCCAATGCATGCGATTACTTTAGGCTTGTTCTGCATACCGTTTTTGGTGCTTGCACAGACCAACAGTCGTGTGCTTCAAGCGTGTAGAAAGGTCGTGTCATCACTGTTCGCTTTACAGCTTGGCGTGAGTATGTTGATGGTCTTTTTTGTCTTTGGCTTGGACTATATCGGTCAGCAAAATATAAACAATCTGATGACCGCACTGCTTCTGGCGAGTATGAGCGTCGCGGTAATATCCAGTGTTAATTGGCTAGGTTCAGGTCAGTATCAGACATCAGCTTTCGTACCAAACAAAAAAATGGTCGCTTCTGCCAAGCAAGTCTGGATTGGCAGTATCTTCACGAACGTTCTTCAATGGGGAAGCCTTGTCATTGCGGGCTTTTTTATCTCAACAGCGGAACTCGGTCTATTAGCTGCAGCTCAACGTACATCACTACTGATTGGCTTTGTGCTGATTACCATTAACTTTGTGGTCGCTCCTATGTTTGCCTCTCTCTACAAAGAACGCCAAATGATCAAACTGCAAAGCCTTAGCCGTTTAGCTTGCCGAGCCAACGTTGGTTTGGCCATTGTGCCCGTGATTATTTGCACTCTATTCCCAGAGTTTGTGATGCGTTTTTTTGGTGAAGAGTTTCTTGCTGCTGCGCCACTGTTAGTCGTCCTGTCTTTAGGGCAGTTAATCAATGTTGCGACTGGCTCTGTAGGATTTTTATTGCTCATGAGCGGTCACGAAAGAACCATGAAATACATTACAATTTCCTCCGGCACAATCTCTATCTGCTTGCTCATTGCGCTTTGCCAAACGTTCGGTGTTATTGGTGCAGCATGGGCGATGGCAATTGGCATGGCAATTCAGAATCTAGCGGCGTTGTACTTTGTAAAACGTTACTTAGGCTTCTTTCCAATAGGTTAATTATGGTTTCAATACTGACACGGATAAGTTTTGTTTTCGTTCTGACGCTTACGGCTTCACTCTCTTTGTGGAAAAGCTCTGACTTACACCATGCCACTTACCTGCAAATGGAAACCTACTTAGGTGGATCGAGTACGCTTCACTTTACTTTCAGTTTATTGATCGGCTTTTTATCGGTCTTCACCTTCCCCTCTTTAGTAAGTTCAAGTAAAGCCGACATCTTTGGGATCCGCCTTTTGCTACTACTGTTGGCTATCGTTTCAATGGAAGAAATAAGTCAACTTTTTATTCCAAGTCGCTCATTTAGTTTTGATGATCTCAGTACCAACTGGATAGGCATTATCTCGGGTTACTTTAGTGCCAAGTTGATTCGCGTCCTACGCACTCGCTCGTTCTCTTGAAATAAGCACCTCAAGGTTATTTGGGTATATAATTACGCCAAACAATCAGACTAACGAGTACATCATGTCATCCCACCCAACCAAGATTACCTTTTTTGAATTCTTAACCCCGTTGATCACATCAGGCAAAAAAACGATTACGATTCGAGATGAATCAGAAAGTCACTACGTTCCAAATACAGAGGTCGAAGTTTTTACGCTAGAGACGGATCGTAAAGTCTGCAACATCAAAATACGCTCTGTAGAACCACTCAACTTTGAAGATATCAATGAGTTTCATGCTGAACAAGAAGCCATCGAACTACCAAAACTCAAGCAGTTAATTCGAGAAATCTACCCAAATACCGACACGCTATTTGTGATTGAGTACGAGCTAATCAAATAACCCACAACAAAAACTAGACGACTGGTCTAATTCATTCTATAGTACGCTTCATGAACGCAAAGACGAACGACACACGCCAACATATTCTCGACGTCGGATACGAGTTAATCGTAAACCGAGGGTTTACGAGTGTTGGCCTTTCAGAGCTTTTAAAAAAGGCCGCGGTGCCGAAAGGCTCGTTTTATCATTACTTCAAATCCAAAGAACAATTTGGTGAAGCGATGATTCAAGACTACTTTACTAAGTATTTTGAGCGTTTAAACGCACGCTTTACCAATACCGATCTGAATGGCTACCAACGCCTAATGAGCTACTTTGAAGAAATGGTCAAAGTAGAAGACGACGTATGTAATGCGAACAAATGTTTGTTGGTCAAGTTAAGTGCGGAAGTCTCCGATCTCTCAGAGCCCATGCGCCTAGCGTTACGCCAAGGTGCAGACAAAACCATTCAATCAATGGCGTATTGCATTGACGTAGGCATTCAAGATGGCTCTATCCCAAATGGTGACAGTGCTTTATTGGCAAGGCAGATATACTACCTTTGGAACGGCGCAAGCTTGCTGAACAAACTGTATCAAGATCAGGCAGCATTAACGCAAAGTCTGACCTATACTCAACATCTACTGCAAAACACGCGAACTTGCCCATAGTAGGTAGCGTAAAAGTAAGATGAACACCCTACATGTGTTTCACAGTTGGTAATAACTCCTGTGATAGCACAATACACTTTCCCGCTCTATGAGCGGGATATTTTGAAATCAAAACTAGACGACCGGTCTAATTAATAAGTGAGATAAATATGACTAACGCAACAAATCGCAGAATCGTACTCGCGTCACGTCCCCATGGTGCACCAACAAAAGAAAACTTTCGTCTAGAAGAAGTGGCGAAACCGACTCCTCAAGATGGTGAGATGCTACTGAGAACCGTTTATTTATCTCTCGACCCATACATGCGCGGTCGCATGAGCGATGCCGAGTCATACGCCGATCCTGTTGCGGTTGATGACGTAATGATCGCTGGCACAGTTTGTCAGGTAGAAGCATCAAACCACCCAGATTATGAAGCGGGTGAATGGGTTCTTGCATACACTGTTGGCTGGCAAGACTACGCGCTCTCAACTGGTGAGATGGTAATTAAACTAGGCAAAGAACCACAAAACCCATCATACGCTCTAGGTGTTGCTGGCATGCCAGGTTTTACCGCGTACATGGGCTTGCTCGATATCGGTCAGCCAAAACCAGGTGAAACCATTGTGGTAGCGGCCGCGACAGGCCCTGTGGGCGCGACCGTTGGTCAAATTGGCAAAATCAAAGGTTGTCGAGTTGTTGGTATTGCAGGCGGAGAAGAAAAGTGCCGTTACGCCAAAGAAGTCCTTGGCTTCGATGAATGTATTGATCACAAAGCTGACGACTTTGCAGAGCAGTTGAAAAACGCCTGTGACCAAGGTATCGATGTTTACTTCGAAAACGTAGGTGGCAAAGTATTCGAAGCTGTAATGCCACTTCTGAATACCAGCGCACGTATCCCACTTTGTGGTTTGATTTCTCAGTACAACGCAACAGAACTGCCTGAAGGTACCGACCATCTTCCATTATTAATGGGTAAGCTGCTGACTAAACGAATCAAGGTGCAAGGCTTCATCATTTTTGATGACTACGGACATCGTTACGGTGAATTTGCGCAAGATATTAATCAATGGTTGGCAGAAGGAAAGATCCAATACCGTGAACATCTAGTACAAGGACTGGAGAATGCACCAGAAGCATTTATCGGTCTGTTGGAAGGTAAGAACTTCGGCAAGCTTGTAGTACAGATTAACGACCCATTATAAGGAAGGGATAAATAAATGATTAAACTTCACCATCTCAATCAGTCTCGCTCAAAGCGCATCATTTGGTTACTTGAAGAGCTAAATGTGGATTACGAAATCGTGCCTTATGTTCGTGACAAAGTGACCTTCATGGCACCGCCTGAGCTAAAGAGCGTTCATCCGCTCGGTAAATCGCCCCTGCTTGAAGATGATGGCGAGTTCATCATTGAATCAGGCGCGATGACCGAATATTTGATTGAGAAGTACAGTGATGGTGCGTTGGCTCCTGAGCGTGGGACGAAGGCGCACACTGAGTACCTACAATGGATGCACTTTGCTGAAAGTTCAGCAATCTTACCAATGTTGTTAAAAATCTTTATCAGCAAAGAGCCAAACGAAACTCAATTTCTATCAGGCTATGCTGACAAAGAAGCGATGAACGTTCTGGGTTATTTCGAGCAATCGCTAGAAGGCAAAACTTACCTAGTAGAAGAACGTTTAACTGGCGCAGACATCATGATGTCATTTATTGTCGAGCTCGTGCATAAGTTCGGTTTGGCTGGTCACTTCCCGAATATTGAGCGTTATGGAAAACAACTCGCAACGCATCCAGCGTTTGAAAAAGCTGAGCAAATTGAAGTGAAGTACTCCTAATCATTCCGCCCCTTTGATGTTCAATAAAGCGATATCAAAGGGGCGATTTCCGACGTTAGCCTTGTCAACAAAGCGCAACTCATGCAAATGCCAGCGTCCTCTTTTTACCCTTTTCGCCAATACGTTAATAAACCAATCATAAAAATCAGCTAAGAATTTGATTCTAAGTTACTTTTCATCATCGTTACCACCTATTGAATTGATAAGCAGTATCAGTTTTTGCTTCCAGCTTTTCCGTAATAATCTTCTCTTCAGTTGCTAAGGTATTGATCCCTGGAGGGGAAGAAAAATGACAAATAAGAAATTAACCACCGCCGCAGGCTGTCCTGTCGCCCATAATCAAAATGTGATGACTGCAGGTCCTCGTGGTCCCCAACTACTGCAAGACGTTTGGTTCCTTGAAAAACTGGCACACTTTGACCGCGAAGTGATTCCTGAGCGTCGTATGCACGCCAAAGGCTCAGGCGCTTACGGCACCTTTACTGTGACTCATGACATCACAAAATACACTCGCGCGAAGATCTTCTCGGAGATTGGTAAAAAGACCGAACTATTTGCTCGCTTTACCACCGTTGCGGGGGAGCGCGGTGCCGCAGATGCAGAGCGCGACATCCGTGGTTTTGCGCTAAAGTTTTACACCGAAGAAGGCAACTGGGACTTGGTTGGTAACAACACGCCAGTGTTCTTCCTCCGTGATCCACTAAAATTTCCAGATCTAAACCACGCAGTAAAACGCGATCCACGCACCAACATGCGCAGCTCGACAAACAACTGGGATTTTTGGACATCACTACCAGAAGCATTCCACCAAGTTACGATCGTTATGAGTGATCGTGGTATTCCAGCGTCTTACCGTCATATGCACGGCTTCGGTAGCCACACATTCAGCTTTATCAACGCAGAAAACGAGCGTTACTGGGTGAAATTCCACTTTAAAACTCAGCAAGGCATCAAAAACCTGACTGACCAAGAAGCAGAAGCGATCGTAGGTAAAGACCGCGAAAGCCATCACCGTGACCTTTACGAAGCGATTGAGCGTCAAGACTTCCCTAAATGGAAGATGTACGTCCAGATCATGCCTGAGTTAGAAGCGGATGAAGTGAACTTCAACCCGTTCGACCTAACAAAAGTATGGTCACAAAAAGATTATCCATTGATCCCAGTAGGCGAGTTTGAACTGAACCGTAACCCAGAAAATTTCTATGCGGAAGTTGAGCAATCCGCGTTTAACCCGGCAGCTATCGTTCCTGGAATTGGCTTCTCACCAGACAAAATGCTGCAAGGCCGTCTGTTTGCATACGGAGATGCGCAGCGTTACCGCCTAGGTGTAAACCATCACCAAATTCCAGTTAACGCGCCTCGTTGTCCGGTACACAGCTACCACCGCGATGGCGCAATGCGCGTTGATGGCAACTTTGGTTCAACACTAGGTTACGAGCCAAACTACAAACAAGAATGGGCAGAGCAACCAGATTACTCTGAGCCACCTCTACGCATCAACGGCAATGCTGATCATTACGATCACCGTGTAGACGAAGACTACTTCAGCCAAGCGGGAGACCTATTCCGTCTGATGAGCGAAGAACAGCGTCAAACTCTATTCGACAACACCGCTCGTGCAATGGATGGTGTGCCAGACTTCATCAAAGAACGTCACGTTAACCACGCCTACCAAGCGGACGAAGCTTACGGCAAAGGCCTTGAGATTGCGCTAGGCTTAAACAAGTAAACGGACACTGCGCCAGCAAATGCTGTGATAAGAAGACATAAAAAAGGAGGTGGCCCAAAGCACCTCCTCATTCAAGTTCGTTAGTCACACACTAATGTTCAAGGGGAACGATTATGATCAACTTAAATTTCTTCAAGCTCTTTGATACTAAAGAACTGTTTATCTACTACTGATTCTTAGCCACGGCTTTAATCAGAACAGATGTATCCATGCGACCTAAACCATCGCGTTGAAGGTCTGCGTATTGCTCATCCACTTTCTTAGTCAGTGGGAGCTCTAGACCCACTCGCTCTGCTTCTTGCAAACAGAAGCCTAAGTCTTTGCGCATCCAATCAATCGCGAAGCCAAAATCAAACTTATCTTGCGCCATCGTCTTGGCGCGGTTTTCCATTTGCCATGACCCGGCAGCACCGTGCTTGAGTGTTTCAACTACTTGTTCAATATCCAAACCGGATTTCTGCGCGAGTAACAACGCTTCGCTCAAGCCTTGAAGCACACCACCAATACAGATTTGGTTTACCATTTTACAACGTTGACCCTGACCATTTTCACCCAGAAGCGTCATTTGCTTTGCATATACGTCCATCGCTGGAGACACACGATTAAAAATGTTCTGCTCGCCACCACACATGATGGTTAGTACACCATTTTCTGCGCCTGCTTGACCACCAGATACCGGAGCATCAATGAAGTGATTGCCATATTTGGTACAAGCATCGGCCAATTCAACGGCTAAATCAGCAGAAGTCGTGGTGTGATCAACCAGTACCGCGCCTGCTTTTAGACCGACTAGAATGCCTTCTTCACCGTATACAACGCTACGCACGTCATCGTCATTACCGACACAAGTAAATACGATATCGCAATCTTCTGCCGCTTCTCGCGGTGTCTCACACGCAATGCCGTTGTATTCTGCAGCCCATTTATCAGCTTTGGCTTTGGTGCGGTTGTATACTTTGGTTTCATATCCCGCTTTGCTCAAATAGCCCGCCATTGGGTAACCCATAACACCCAAACCAATAAATGCTACTCGTTGTTTTTCCATTGCACGCTTCCCTTAGTTCACCTGACTGAAATGTTTTGTAACATGCTACTAAAGAATTGAAAACATTACTCGTAATTTATCCTTCACTCGCGGCACAAATAAAAGCGAACCGCGATGTTGGAGTAAATACCAAAAGCATTCATCAGGGTCATCGAGGAGACATTTCTCAGAAGTTAAATGTTAAGACACTCTACGAGCTTGCAACAAAGCCGTGGCGTTCAACATGGCATCCTTGGTACTGACATCCAAGACTTGGATTTTTCGAAAACGTTCCGGTTCTTTGATCGCGACATCATGAGCAAAGATCACAAACTTCGCTTTCTCGATGTCTTTCTCGGTAATTCGGTTGATGACACCATTCGCCCCTTGGGTTTCGACTTTAATCTTAATGCCGAGTGCACAAGCCGCTTTTTCCAATGACTTCGCCGCTAAGAACGTATGTGCCACACCTGATGGACAAGATGTGACCGCCAAAACATCCGCCTCACCTTCGCCTTGAACGGAGCCATATACTTGAGAATGACCTGTATAACTCTCATCTTCGGTCACGGTTTTCTTTAGTGCAATCACGATCAACGCGGTGGTAACAGAGCCCGCAATCGTGCCGATGATGTAACCGATTTTTCCATCCACAACAGGGAGAACAATCCAACCGCCCCACGGTGCATGGTTCATTACGTGGAACATAAAGCCAATCACGTTACCGACGATGCCACCCGCCACAATAGCGGGTAGCACTCGTGCAGGGTCGCCAGCGGCAAAAGGAATCGCACCTTCGCTAATACCGATCATCCCCATAATACCTGCGGCTTTCCCTGCTTCGCGTTCATCTCGCTTGAATTTACTCGGCGCCAAAAACGTGGCTAGTGCCATACCCAATGGCGGCGTACAAATCGCAATACCGACCCCGCCCATCAACCATGGTTGCGTGTTCACTTGGGTTTGAGCAAACAACGTCGCCACTTTGTTGATTGGGCCGCCCATATCAAACGCGGTCATTGCCCCAAGCACGGTACCGAGCATTACTTTGCCTGAGCCCGCCATGCCCGTCAGCACCTCGTTCATGGTGGTCATTGCGCTGGCAATCGGAGCACCTATCACCCACATCACCGCACCGCAAGTAACAAACGTACCGACTAGCGGATAAATAAAAATCGAGCCAAGCGAACTCATGCTGTCTGGTAGCTGAATTTTCTTTAATAGCCAAACGACAAGGCCAGCAAAAAAGCCGACTACAATCGCACCTAAAAAACCCGTATTATAATGACTGACCGCAATCCAAGATCCAATCATACCCGGCGCAAGGCCCGGCTTGTCGGCAATGGAATAAGCAATGTAACCGCCAAGCACGGCAGTAAACAATGTCAGGCCAGCAATCCCCATTTGGGCAATATCGGCCAGAATGCCCTCTTGTGGTACACCACCGTGACCAGAGATCATCACCGACAACGACAACAGCACACCGCCCGCAACGATAAACGGGATCATGTGGGATGTGCCAAACAGCAAGTGCTCTTTAATGCGGCCAAGTTTTTGCGCCCAAGGGCTCAAGGGTTCTGATGCAAATTCTAAAGAAGTTGGGAGAAATTCATTGGATTGGGTTTGAATATCAGTCAGCATCTCAAGCGCTTCTTCTCGCGATTGAGCCAACTTGAGCTTTTCAACAAAGCCGTCTTCGATAATTTTGGTGGAAATTTGTGCCAATACTTCAATGTGATGATGATCATCACCATCTGGAGACGCCAGCATGAAAAACACATCGGACAGCTCGCCATCTTCGGCGCCATAATCAATCCCATTACGGCTGATCCCGACCGCGACAGCCGGTTTCGCTACAGCATCACTTTTGGCATGAGGGATCGCAATACCATCATCAAATCCTGTGTTACCGATCTCTTCTCGTTTCCAAATATCTGCCAAGAACTGGCTTTGACTATTGAGCTTGCCGGCGGCCTCTAACATCTCGACCAGCTCTTTGAGCGCTTCATCTTTGGTTTGAGCTTTTAGATCTAAACATATCGTTTCCAGCTCAATTAGGTTTGTGATGTCCATTGTTTTACCTTCCAATATTCACGCTCGAATATATACCCAAGTGAGTTTGAGATACAGGATCCCCTGGCTCGTATGCGTTCCTACTCATTTTATTTGGGCATAGATTAACCAGTGCCTACCCTTTGATATATAGGACTAAAAGTGCATTAACTGGATTAATGTAACATGAGATTCAAACTGTGATAGAGCTCTTGCGTTAATCCAGCTCAAATCAATTCAATCTGCGGTGGCTGTGCTAATATCCACAAAAAATAAAATGGATAGAACATGAAAATCGTAGCGGTGACAGCATGCCCTACAGGCATCGCTCATACTTATATGGCGGCAGATGCACTAATGAAAGCTGCGCCAAAACATAACGTGCAAATTAAAGTAGAAACGCAAGGTGCGATGGGGATAGAGAATCAGCTCACTCCGCACGATATCGCTCAAGCGGATCGGGTTTTGATCGTGTCGGATATTGAGATAGAACAACCTGGCCGATTCGAAGGGACGCGCAAAATTCAAATCCCCATTGAAGAGGTTTTGCTGAACGTCGACAAAGTATTCCTCGTCCACTGCCGCGACTAAATTTGCAGATGAACGAATACCAAATCACCTTTTTCGTCGATAATGCAAATGCCAGTGCGCACCTTGCTCAGCCACTCAATCGAGTGGCAAAGAAGTTCAAAAGTACCTTACATATCATTAATGTAACGCAAAATCGTGTTGCGGAACTCACCAAGTCCGTGGCGATTTTGCAAGCAGGTCTACAACAAGGTGATTTGTGTCAAATCACAGCGATTGGCATTGACGCAGAGCTGGCCTGCTTCGTCATCAAAGACATGATTGCTGAACACTTTACGGTGGTGGGATCTCATATCAACTATGAGTTTTCTAGCCAACTGGCCGAGCGTTTACCGCAAATTTGCCCACCTTGTGAAATCAAATGGCACTACGCCAAAGCACATACCGAGCTCACCAAGTTTGAATGCCTTAAAGGATTAGCTCAGCTTATCCACCCCATTCATCCCGACGAACTGATTCTTGCTTTTATTAAACGCGAAGAACGTTCATCAACTTGCGTGACTCCGGGGATCGCTCTGCCGCATGTGATGTTTTCAGGTGTTGACCATATTTCCATTGCCGTTATTGCAAATGAAAAATCGATGGATTGGGCTTCGAAGATGGGGGATGTTCATCTGGCTATAGCACTGGTGATGCCAGAAAATCCGACCCGAGAACAGATCATTGCGGCCACTAACCTCACACGAAATCTGCTTACCGATCAAATGGCGGAACGCCTACTACTAACAAAAAGCAGCGTCGACTTACAAGCGCTGCTGATGTACGCCATGTCGAGGCTGCTCGCCTAAACTTCTCTATGATTTACGCACTCTTACTGAAGGTTTAAATCGAACCACGATATTCCGTCGGCGTTCTGCCTGTACGGTTCTTAAATACTCGGCAGAAATAGTTCACGTCTTTAAATCCACAGCGCACTGATACGTCATTGAGTTTGAAGTTGTATTTCTTGAGCATAAACTTCGCGCGATCCACACGTACCCAAGTAATGTAGTCAGCCAAAGTCATGTGCCCCTGCTGACGGAACAAGCGCGACAAATGGTTCGAGGAAATACTGAATCTCGACGCAATGCTGTCGCGCGTGATTGGGCGATGGAAGTTCTCTTGAATGTAGATACAAATCCCTTGATAGAGATCTTGCACACGGCTATGTGACTGCTGCTCGACTGGTGCATCCAACATCGTCTTCGCGTATTGCAGTAATGCTTGCAGTAAAAGCTCATCCATTGGTTTTTTAGTATTCTCACGAGCCAGTGAGCTCAACGCTTCTAAGATGTTATCTATCGCAAATCCTGAGCGTGTTTGGATGCTATGCTTTTGAATATCGTAAAAGTTTGCCTCACCTTTGCGTTTGCTCACCAAACTCAACCCAAGTTGTCGACGCCCAAACAAAATACTTAACACTGAGCAATCGGTATCCCAGTCTGGTTTATTCCAACAGTTAGGTGGAATAAATATCGCGTCGCCTTTTTTAGCAACGATGTGCGTTACTTTTCGATCATGACTTTCCATTTCATTAATATATTCCCCATCCAGAACTAACTCTAGGCGAGGGAAATTAACTTGATAGCTAAATTCAGGCGGCGTATGAAAATCTCCTGCAAACCAAATATTATGAAATGGCTCTCTTTCATTTAATACAGCTGAAATTAAATCATGAAAAATCATTGTCTCACACTCTATATATGCATCAATGATGCTATTTACTATAGATATACACCGGACTGGACTTTTGTGCTATTGAGCAAAATCACACTTCCATTTTAATGTTACAAAAATCCAGTTAACGCATCAAATCTCCAGTAACAAAAACTCTATCAACAACACTCAATCCCTTTTCAAGTGGGAGCGAGGCCACATTTCACTTATCGTTTAGCTTCTTATCCATCATGTCACAGATATGCAGCTAGATTTGTCCAGTGAACGATCTAAATCACACTATAGTTAGTCGGTTACAATCCTCCAGTAAATGCATTTTTTCTTCACTACAGTCTTTTTCTCACTAATTTAAAAATATCCCTGAAATAAAAATTATATTTATAGGGGTTCTACAATGATCACCAAACTAATAAATGAAGACTTAATTAAGCTTGATCTTAAAGCGTCTTCAAAAGAAGACGTATTTAAAGAACTGGTTGCCGTTCTTCATGCCCAAGGTCGTATTTCTGACCAAACACAATTTCTTGCAGATATAAAAGCACGTGAAGAATTAGGAAATACTGGATTTGAAGATGGCGTGGCAATTCCACACGCGAAAAGCGCCGCTGTGATTGAACCAGCGGTTGTGATCGGCGTAAGCAAATCAGGTATCGAATACGGCGCGGAAGACGGCTTGCCTTCAAAACTGTTCTTCATGATAGCTTCTCCAGACGGTGGCGATAACCACCATATCGAAGTACTTGCAGAACTGTCTTCAAAATTGATTGAAGATGGTTTCATCGATGCGTTCTTAGGCGCAACAAACAGCCACGACGCACTGGCACTCCTTCTTGCTAAAGAAGAACCGCAACCAGTGACAGATGCTCCAGCAAACCAAGGTTTCATCATTGGTGTTACTGGTTGTCCTGCTGGCGTTGCCCACACGTACCTAGCGGCGGAAGCGCTAGAGAAAGGTGCAGCGGCGATGGGTTACGAAATCAAGGTTGAAACGAACGGTTCAATCGGTGTGAAGAACAGCCCAACCGCAGAAGAAATCGAGCGTGCAGATGCCATCATCGTCGCCTGTGACAAACAAGTCGACATGAACCGCTTCGCGGGCAAACGCGTGGTTAAAACCAACGTAAAAGCCCCAATCCGCGATGCTCAAGGACTGATTAGTGAAGCGTTAAACGCACCGACGTACCAAGCTGAGTCCAATGGCAATACGCAAGCGTCAGTTGCAAACAAAGCTTCTCAAGCCCGTTCTGACTTATATCGCTACTTGATGAACGGCGTATCACACATGATCCCCTTCGTCGTAACGGGGGGTCTGTTGATTGCACTTGCTCTTGCAATCGGCGGTCAGCCAAGTGAAGCCGGCATGGCCATCCCTGAAGGCAGCATGTGGAACCAAATCCTCAACGTCGGTGTGGTTGCCTTTACGCTGATGATCCCAATTCTAGCGGGTTACATTGCTTACGCGATTGCTGACCGCCCTGCTCTAACTCCTGGCTTGATCGGTGGTTGGATTGCAAACAACGGTTCTTTCTACGGCGCAGACGCAGGTACAGGCTTTATCGGTGCCATCATCGCAGGCCTGCTTGTGGGTTACTTCGTGAAGTGGATTACGTCTATTAACTACCACAAGTTTATTCAACCTTTGGTGCCAATCATGATTGCGCCAATCACAGGTTCGTTGTTCATCGCAGGTCTTTTCATCTTCGTTATCGGCGCGCCAATCGCAAGCCTAATGGACGGTCTGACTGCGCTACTAACGAGCATGAGTACAGGTAACGTCGTTCTACTGGGTATCGTACTTGGAGGTATGGCTGGCTTCGATATGGGTGGTCCATTCAACAAGGTCGCATTCCTATTCTCTGTGGGCATGATTGCGAGCGGTCAAACTCAATTTATGGGTGCGATGGCGTGTGCAATCCCTGTTGCACCTTTAGGCATGGCACTGGCAACGGCGCTTGGTCGTAAGTTCGACCTGTTCGAAGAATCAGAAACCGAAGCGGGTAAAGCCGCAGGCGCAATGGGTCTGGTGGGTATCTCTGAAGGTGCGATTCCGTTCGCAGCGCAAGATCCAATGTCAGTGATTCCTGCAAACGTACTTGGATCAATGGTGGCGGCAGTAATGGCGTTCTCATTCGGCATCACCAACAGCGTTGCTCACGGTGGTCCCGTGGTCGCTCTGCTTGGCGCGATGAACCACCCAGTCCTTGCTCTGATTTGTATGGCAGCTGGCGCAACGGTTACCGCAGTAACGTGTGTAACGTTGAAGAAAGTGCGTAAAGCAAAAATGATGCAAGCAGCCGCTTAATCATTCCCTTCCCCCAAATGGCTCCTATGGCTTGGGCAATGTCGCCTAAGCCATGATTTTCTCGCACGGTGACACTCTATGTCTGATTTAACGATGTCCGATACACAAACGATTCAAACTCAAGCTAAGCATCCGATGTTTTTCCTGATGAACAACGTGATTCAAAACTACGCTTGGGGCAGTACTACTTCTGTTAACCAACTGTTTGGCATTGAAAACCCAACGGGCGAACCACAAGCCGAAGTATGGATGGGCGCGCATCCAAACGGTTGCTCATTGGTGATGATAAACGGTAAGGAGATCAAACTCTCTTCACTGATTGCTCAAAACATGAATGCTTTTCTGAGTGAAGAAGTCGTAAACCGTTTTGGTGAACTTCCATACCTGTTTAAAGTGCTTGCCGCTGAGAAAGCGCTGTCGATTCAGGTGCACCCAAACAAGCAACAAGCAGAACTGGGTTTTGCACTGGAAGAAAAACAAGGCATTCCCCTAACCGCTGCAAACCGTAACTACAAAGATCCAAACCACAAACCAGAATTGGTTTACGCGCTAACCGAATACCAAGCGATGAATGGCTTCCGCCCAACCAGTGAAATCATCAGCTTCTTCTCTGAGTTGGCGATTCCTGAGCTGCAAGGCTTGGTGGATGACCTTATCGACAATCAAACTTCCAAAGGCTTGGCGAGCTTCTTCTCCGGTCTATTGTCACTGGAAGGCGAACAGAAAGAGATGGCGTTGACGGTGCTATTGGCACAAGCTCGCATCACCGACTTACCTCTGTTCAACCTGGTCTTGGAGTTAGAAGCGCAATACCCGGGCGACATTGGTTTGTTTGCGCCCTTGCTACTCAACGTCATCACGCTGAAACCAGGCGAAGCGATGTTCTTGGATGCAGAAACGCCACACGCGTACTTGAAAGGTACGGGGCTTGAGATCATGGCGAACTCAGACAACGTGCTACGTGCCGGTTTAACGCCGAAGTATATGGATATAAAAGAACTCGTTGCATGCACACGCTTCGAAGAAAAACCATTCGATACACTACTGCTTGAACCAATCGAAAACGATGACATGTTGGAATACCCAATTCCCGTCGACGATTTCAAATTCGCGATTGTAAAACAAGCCAACCAACGAATGCTTGATGTAAGAACCGCAGAAATCCTGTTGCCGCTAGATTCCCCGCTCGTGATTACACATGCAAATGGTGAGACGTGCGCAGTAGACAAAGGCCAGTCTGTTTTCATCCCAGCTTACGCCAAACAATATACCTTGAATTGCAAAGGTCGTGTGGCGCGGGCTTATAGTTAATATCGCTGATTAAGTTTGCATGTCGTTACTGCCAATAAGCAAAAAAGAGCAGAGAAACGTCTCTGCTCTTTTACTTAATATGCGCTTTTCCCGATAAATTCACGCAATAATCAAATTGTCTAGAAAGGTTTACTGCTTAGCGTGGAACATCGCTTGTCCACTTTTATCTTTATTCGACCAAAAGTTAATATTGAACTGTGCATCATCGCTTATTTCAATACGATGCCAATACTGTGGCGGGCTTGTCGCGAACTGACCTGCGTTGATCACGATGACCATTTCAGGCTCTGTCGCGAATTCATCTGCAAAACCATAATAGGTGACTTGCCCCTCCATTACACATAACTGCCCAAACACGCCTTCGGCTGTGTTGTGATGAGTTAGAAGAGCTGGAGGCACACTGCCTTTGGTAAAAAATGGCGTCGAACGTTGAACCTTCCAGTCTTTCGGAATACGAAGATGTGACATGGTTATACCCTCTTTGAATATAAAATTGTGCTTCTTGAAGCGAGTTACGATTGCGCGACTTGAGACAGTTCACGCAGTAACGGAAAAGCCTGAGCCACTTGCTCGCCCGTAACAACAAACCCTGTCAATATGCTTTGTTCATTTTCAGCTTTTGCCACGATGCCAGATTGAGAAATCTGCACATTCCAATTCGCGACAGCACTGAAGTCCCCGGCAAGCTGAATTGGGTAACTCGGCGTTTTGACTTTTACCATCATTGGCGGCAACTTCAATTGCGCTTCCTGCCCAAGCAACTGCTTACCTAAAACATTAGCGCTCAACACGATTGGCTGAAGGTATGGAAGCATACGCCCTTGTATCTCGGCGCAATCGCCCAGAGCGAATACATTATTCGCAGAAGTCTGCAGCTTAGCGTCGACAGCAATGCCTTTCCCAACCTCTAATCCACAAGCATTCGCTAATTGAGTGTTTGAACGTAAGCCAGCGGCAGAAATCACTACATCAGTCTCGATCACTTCACCGCTGTTCAAAGTCGCCACCAACGAATCGGCGGTACGATTCACCTCAACAACCCCATTTCCCAACGCCAGTTGAATGCCTTGCTGCTTAAGTTGGCTTTCCAGAGGCAACGCCACAAACTCAGGAATAAGATTGGCAAGCAAGCGTTGGTTTGATTCAACCACCGTAACGGCTTTACCGCTACTCGCAATATCCATTGCAATCTCAACGCCAATCAAACCACCACCGATAACCATTACGCGCCTTGCTTGACTGATTCTCTCTTCTGCGAGCTGATACTCTTGTAACGAATTGAGCGTTAGGACATCGCCAGAAGCATCACCTCGCATTGGAGGAACAAAGGCTTTCGCGCCCGTTGCAAAAATCAGTTTGGAGTACGCATAAACTTGTCCATCTGCTACCACTTGTTGGGCTTGCGTATCCACACTATCAATTTTAGTGTGGGTTAATAACTCGATATGATGCTCTTGAGCAAACGCTTCTCCCGTTTTTACCACCAGATCCCTCGCGGTCTGTTTTCTACTGAACACATGGCTCAAATCGGGCTTGTTATACTCCGCACCGTCATCAGCGGTGAATACTTGAATTGACACCTGTGCATCCATTCGACGCACAGTTTTAACCAGTTGATAGGCAGCAAAGCCACTGCCTATGATTACAATTGGTGCTTGCATCACAGCTCCTTAACCCTTGAACTCAACAAATACATCTTTACCCAAGTGACACTCAGGGCAAAGGAAGTAATCCGGAACGTCTGACCACACGGTGCCTGGTTCAATTCCTTGATTAGGCTCACCCTGAGCAGGGTCATACACCCAGTTACAAACGGTGCAAATCATGCATTGGCAATCTGATGGATGTGCCTCTGAGCTTGGATTAATAAGCTCCCTTTCGACCACTGCTTGCGTTTCTACTTGTACAACGGGCTGCGATTGAACTTGCGGTGCAGACGCAGCCATCATCGGAGACGCAACAGGGCTTGTTAGTGAATGTTTCGCCCACAATTTCGCGATGCTCTTGCCATGTTCACGACACTCACGCATCGCTTTACCATCTGGTCGCCATTTAGTTTTCAGGCTGACTGCCGTTTCAAAACCCGCGTCGGTCAACCGTGCGTGGATACGGTCTACCGCACCACCATTCCAGCCATAACTACCAAAGGCAGCGGCTTTCTTGGCTTTAAAACGAAGACCTGTGATCTCCTCCAGCATGCCAGCAATCTTCGGCATCATGACGTTATTCATGGTAGACGAACCAACCAAGATGCCTTTTGAGCGGAACACATTGGCGAGAATTTCATTCTTATCGTGCTTAGACACATTGAAGACTTTAACCGCGACACCCGGGTCGACATCGTGAATGCCCTGTGCAATCGCGTCCGCCATCATTCGGGTATTGTTCGACATAGAATCGTAGAAGATGGTAATACGATCTTCTTGGTAGTTATCCGCCCACTCTAGATACTGTTCGATGATTTGGACTGGGTTATCGCGCCACACAATACCGTGTGAAGTTGCAATCATGTCGACAGGCAAGTTGAAGCTCAGTACTTCTTTGATTTTGGCTGTTACCAAGCTGCTGAACGGCGTTAGAATGTTTGAGTAGTAACGCAAACACTGTTCCATCAGCTCATTTTGATCCACTTCATCATTGAATAAGCGTTCATCGCAGTAGTGCTGACCAAATGCGTCGTTACTGAATAACACTGCATCGCCAGTTAGGTATGTCATCATGCTGTCTGGCCAATGCAGCATTGGCGCTTCCACAAACACCAATTGCTTACCGTTACCAATATCGATGCTGTCACCCGTTTTTACCGTTTTAAAGTTCCATTCGGGATGATGGTGATGGCCAACAATCGAATCAATCGCCGCTTCCGTACAGTAAATTGGCGTGTTCGGAATCTTCTCCATCAATGCCGACAATGCGCCCGAGTGATCTTCTTCTGCATGGTTCACGACGATAAAATCGATCGTCTTAAGATCGATTTCCATTTCTAGGTTCTGGATAAATTGCTGGCTGAATCGATGATCGACCGTATCGATCAGCACCGTTTTTTCTTCACGAATTAGATAACTGTTGTAACTGGTGCCTTTTGTCATTTTGTATTCTGTACCGTGGAAGTCTTGAACTTCCCAATCGCGTTGACCTACCCAGTGGATGTTGTTTTTTACGTGAATTGTCATGATTACTACCTTGAATGACGAAATAAACAAAAATAATTTCTTCTTGTATTGCACTGGGCATGCCAACTTTTAATTGCTATATATTTCAATAATTTAATTAAAATACAACTTGAACAACTGTCATTTAGACACGGTTGAAAATTGTCATTAAGACACTACAATAGTCATATTGACACAATTGGTATTGGCTATGACTTCTTTAATCGCGCAATGGCTACACATCACGCAAGACCTAAATTCAGCGCTCACTCGGCAAGCTCGATTTGATACCTTATTAACAACGATTCGCGAGATATTAAAATGTGATGCTTCTGCTCTTCTTTTGTATGAAGATCAGCACTTTAAGCCGCTGGCTATCAATGGCTTAGCAAAGGAAGTATTGGGACGCCGTTTTTCTATAAACCAACACCCGAGATTGGAAGCCATTGCACGCGCTGGCGATATCGTACGGTTTCCATCGAATAGCGACTTACCCGATCCCTATGACGGGTTAATTCCGAACCACGACGACAAGCTGCACGTCCATTCATGTATTGGTCTCCCTTTGCTGATCGACGATCAATTGATTGGCGCGATCACTATTGATGCCTTCGACCCGAACCAGTTCGATGGTTTACTCAATCAAGAACTACGCTTTGTCAGTGCGTTAGCCGCGGGTGGCTTGCACACTGCGCTACTACTGGAGCAGTTAGAAACACAAGCAAGCTTGCCACGTGAGTCTTACACTGAGAAACGCACGCTAAGCAACGAAATCATTGGCAAATCTGCTGGGATGAAAGCACTTCAAGAGCAAATCGATGCGGTGGCAGATACCGAGCTATCGGTGTTGGTAATGGGTGAAACAGGGGTTGGTAAAGAGCTCGTCGCAAACGCAATTCATCATCGCTCTCACCGAGCCAATAATACCTTGGTGTACTTAAACTGTGCCGCGTTACCTGAGTCTGTCGCAGAGAGTGAACTTTTTGGTCATATCAAAGGTGCTTTTACTGGTGCTATCAGTAATCGGAAAGGTAAGTTCGAGCAAGCCGACGGCGGCACACTATTCTTGGATGAAGTTGGCGAACTTTCTCTGGAGTTACAAGCCAAGCTACTTCGCGCATTGCAATATGGCGATATCCAGCGTGTTGGGGATGACCGACATATTCGAGTCAACACACGCATTGTGGCGGCAACGAACCGTGTTCTGCATGAAGAAGTAAAAGCTGGCCGTTTCAGAGCAGATTTGTACCACCGTTTGAGTGTATTCCCTCTTCATGTTCTCCCACTTCGTGAACGTGAAGACGATGTCGTGCTACTGGCTGGTTTCTTTGCAGAGCAACTACGCAGCAAGTTGGGGCTGAACAGTGTTCGACTCTCTCCCACTCTAGTTCAAGCACTTAAAGATTACTCTTGGCCGGGCAACGTGCGTGAACTGGAACACGTCATCAAACGAGCGGGCGTGCTTGCCAAAGCTAGAACTCAATCGCTGGATATCGAATTGGTGGAACAAGATTTCGATATCAAAGCGTCGAACAATCAGCCCACCACTGAAGAGTCAGGTATACCTAGCTCTTCATTTGAACTGTCAGACGCTGGTTTAAAGCAAGCCACTGACACCTTCCAAAAAGCCATGATTGTAAAAGCACTAGAGCAGAATCAAGGAAACTGGGCTGCAACAGCACGTCAGTTAGAACTCGATAATGGTAATTTACATCGCTTAGCCAAACGGCTAGGTATAAAGTAAAAAAGGATACGGACGGTTTGAATTCCGCAAGAAAATCTATCTCGCTTATGTCAAAATGCACCATCACAATCGAAAAGTCTGTAATGTAATGAACTACCAAGCTGCTATTTTTGATATGGATGGTTTGCTCCTTGATACTGAGCGCGTCTGTATGCGTATTTTCCAAGAAGCATGTGAAGTCCAAAACCTTCCGTTTTATGAAGATGTTTACCTGTCGATCATTGGTCGTAATGCGGCAGGTATTGAAGCAATTTTCCGCAAAGCCTACGGTGAGAACCTAGACCGCCTGCATCATGAATGGCGTACTCGTTACAATGCTGTCGTCAAACACCAAGCCATCCCAGTGAAAAATGGTGTTGTTGAGCTGCTAGAATGGCTGAAAGCACAAGGCTTACCAATCGCAGTAGCGACTTCTACGGCAAAAGAGGTGGCGAAAATCAAACTGGAATTAGCGGGTTTGAGTAAGTACTTCGACAACCTCACCACAGGCTGCGAGGTAAACCACGGTAAACCCGATCCAGAAATCTATTTGTTGGCAGCGAATCGTCTGGATGTAGAACCAAGCCAATGTTTGGCCTTTGAAGATTCCAATAACGGTGTTCGCGCAGCGGTGGCAGCGAATATGGTTACTTATCAGATTCCGGATTTAGTTGAACCTTGCGAAGAGGTAAAACAATTTGGTCATTCCATCGTGCCGTCATTACATGAAGCGTTAGATGCGTTGAAGCAAAATCGCTAAACGTCAACTGCCGCTCTAACTGTTAAAGCTCAGCAATTTGGCTGAGCTTTTTTATGCTTGAGCCTCTCCTCTCACCTTCTCTAATCTACTTCTAATAAATGCCAAGATACTGCTCCAAAGGCTTAATAAGATAGACCTTATCTCTGTACGGGGCGTGTTCCTTTCTTTTTTGATTTACCTCACGCCATCGCATGAAATAGGGCCTATGAGTGATCAAATAGTGGAACTAACCAGTACAACTTTGCAACAAAACGTCAATATACCGCTTGAAGCACGTTTTTCGAGTGAAAATTGGCTGATAATGAGAACTATTGGATGAGATTAATCCAAGTCAGCCCAAAATATAAAATGGAGAGTGTTATATGTCTTTACGTTTATTAGCAGCAACCTTCGCATTAGTAGGAATGAGCTTTGGTGCCCAAGCCAGTGCCGAGTGTGAAGTGTCCCTAGATGCTAACGATATGATGCAGTTTTCTACTAAAACACTGAGCGTTCCAGCCACTTGTAAAGAAGTAAAACTGACGCTAAACCACACAGGTAAAATGCCTGCACAATCAATGGGTCACAACGTCGTTATCGCAGATACCGCTAATCTACAAGCAGTAGGTACGGACGGCATGGCAGCAGGTGCAGAAAACAATTACGTGAAGCCAAATGACGACCGTGTATACGCTCACACAAAAGTGATTGGCGGCGGTGAAAGCACCAGCATTACTTTCAGCACTGAAAAAATGAAAGCTGGCGGCGACTACTCATTCTTCTGCTCGTTCCCTGGTCACTGGGCGATCATGCAGGGTAAATTTGAGTTCAAATAAGAGCTAACTAAGTCAAAACAAGACTCACTATAGGGAAGCCATCGCTTCCCTTTTTATTGCACGTTAGTTAAGCACGTCGATGGATAATCTCATCCAAAGGTACAGGCCTTGCTAAGTAAAATCCTTGAACTTTATCAACCCCACTTGACCGCACAAAGTCATAGTCAGACTGCGTTTCCACCCCTTCCGCTACGACCTCGCAATTTGCAATATGTCCTAACTTAGCAACCAATCGATACAGTTGACGTCCACGATGATCGTTAGCGTCCAATAGCAGCGATCTGTCTAGCTTAATCTTGTTAAATGGATACTTGAACAAATGAGGAAACGATGCGTAGCCCGTACCAAAATCATCCATTGTGATACGAACTCCCATACTCTGTAGAGCTTTCATGGTGTTAGTTAAAGAAACTTCATTGTCTAATACGGCTTCTTCAGTAATTTCAATTTCAAGCCATTCAGCCGGGATTCCAAAATAGACCAACCTGCCTTGTAAATGCTGAACAAAATCCACTTGTTGAATGGTAGCAACAGAAACATTAATGGCCACTCTTCGCTGATCAGATAATCCCATTTCCTTCATATCCGACAACACCTTTTCGAGAACTAGTTTATCGAGCAGTGGCATAGCATCTAACCGGTGAAAATCTTCAATAAACGTTGGTGAAAGTAAGTTTCCATCTTCATCTTTATATCGAATAAGCGCTTCGTAAGAATACTGTTCCGCATCCTTTGTTGAATGCTGCTTTTGATAAAACATCACCAACTCGCCTTCACGAAGAATGGAAGTTAAACGCTTCTGCGCGGATGACTTGCTGATACTCGATGTGTTCGCATCTTTCACACTACTGAGTAGTGATTTAAATAGGGATTGTTCTAAACCATTGTAAGTATTACTTACACCAAGCTGCCCCACATATTTGCCTGCATAGGCTAGATAAAAAGGTCGATAAATTAGTACACCAATCGCAATCACCACCAGTTGAAGTATCGCCCCCTGGACCTGATGCCCCATTGCAACATAACCACTCAACAGAGGCGGTGTCATCCAGTTCACAATATTTTCAACAGGCGCAATTAAGCCGGAAGCAATTGCGCAGTAGGTGATGATAAAACTTACCAGCGGCACTAATACAAATGGGACGACCAGAATAGGATTAAAGATGATAGGCAACCCAAATAGCAGCACTTCATTGATGTTGAACATCACCAATGGTGCTGCCGCTAACGCCAGTAAAATATGATTGCGCTCTTTAGCGAACAATAACAGACACAGGAGTAAACTGATGCTATTCCCTGACCCGCCCATGGATAAAAATGCGTCGTAAAAACCTTGGCTAATGACGTTAAGCGACGCTTCGCCTGTTTGCCAAGCAGCCATGTTGGCTTCGGTCGCAGCGTATATTTGCTGCTTGATAGCAAACAACATGTTGTGACCATTAATGCCCGCCGCTCCTAATAAGCTCAAGATGGATTGATAAAATAATCCTCCTGTGAACGTCAGCGGATCAAAGTTAAGTCCAGCCACTGTTGTAGTAAAAGCATCCATCACCGCTGCGGTGACATGAGATAAGCTAACCGCAAATAAAACGAATACGAAAAAATGTAAGACATCTTTAAAAAGACGAGAAGAGAAGTCCATTGCTTGAGGATCAAGCAGCTCAATTCGGAAACTTTTACAATAAACGTATGACACCGTTGCACTAAAGAGTGCTAATAACGGGTTATTCGGCAACATGTAATTACTAGAAAGGCTGTCATTCTCTATTGAAATTAAATAGAACATGACCAACGAATAAATGATGATAATCGCGCTCGACACGTTCACTTTGTGCGATAAATAGTAACCAGCCACAATGCAAAACGCTGTGGGATATAAGTTGATTAAAATATCAGAAAGATGGAACAATAACTGAGAAACCTCTGACACCCCTAGGATTCTAGAAGCGTGACCAAGAAAGATGGCAAGTGCGTTAGATAGCGTCAGCGGTAACAGCAATAAGGCAATAGATGCGAGATCAGTAAGATAAGATTTAGATCCAAGTCGCCATTTATCTGTAAATACCGTTAGACGATGAAAGGGATCAAATACGCGTTCACGACGAGTGTGCATGGTGAGTTCTTATATTAAGTAATAATCATCGGCTGCGAAATAGGCAGCCGTAAATGCAACGGCCAGACTCAGTAACGTATTATTTGGTGGATAATTTTTAGTGTTTCTATTGGCTAAAACAATAGTTTGAATTGCCAGTCACAGCGCAAAGATGTCGCAAGTGCAATTTAACGATTATATAGCCCTTGATCCAATGAGATTATTATCCTTAACGATAAAAGCCATACCAAGCATCTCGATATGGCTATCGTTAAAACTGATGTATATACCCTAATGACTTCAAGAAGGAGGCTTCGGTGACACGCCCTTGACGGGCTAGTTGATTTGGCTCACATACACTGTGAACGATTTTTGATTTAGCACGAGTAGAACTTCAAGTCGTTGTCTCGTCTGTAAAACAAATCATTCAATCCCGTGTAGCTCTTTCCAGTTTCCTGGATGAACCACATAGCCGAACAGGGCATACCCACCATAAACCAATTCGGTTCCTTCCGGGATCCACAGCATTTGACCTGGGTGCACAAAATGTGTCTCACCATTTGCGGTCAGCTCGAAACAGCCTTCAATCACAAAAACAACTTCATCATAAAGCACTGTCCAAGCCACTTGAGCGCCTTCCCATTTAGCAAAGCCTACGCCAATGTTTGGTGAAATTTCTGGGCTTAACGCTCGGGCTACGTACGCCATTCCCGGCGTATCACCACGAACATTAAAATCTAGGTTTTTACTATCAACGAGTTTGACTTGCTTCATAATTCACTCCGGCTTTGCCATTTTGCTAATTGGATACGCGTTTTTACTCCCATGCCTAAAAAAGGCTCTGGCGGATTCAAACAAGGCATTCCTGTCACTTGCTGTATGTCATCCAATGATTTAGATGTCGCACCAACGACATAGTCAGCTAACAGCGTTCCAGAAATGGTTCCCCACGCAGCGCCAACACCATTGTCACAAGCGCTGGCATAAACACCTTCATCTAATTGACCAAAAAAGTTAGTAAAGTTACGAGAGATGGCATACACCCCACCCCATGTGTGAGTAAATGGTACGTCGGCCAGCTCTGGGTAACGCGCCAAAAAGACTTGACGATGATCGTCTCGGATTTGATCTCTGACTTTATCGTTCATGCTTGAGCCATACTTCGGCACGTGTTTGTAAGTATTTCGGATCAAAATACGTCGATCGGCGGTCATACGTAACGTCGTTCCCGCATGATCTGCTGGAGTTAAACCCCAATTCAGCTCACCTCCGTATCGTTGCATTTCTGCGTCGGTCAATGGACGCGTCCAGCTTGCAAACGTCATCACTGGCAGTAACCTGTTTTTAAGGTAACCAAACTCACGAGTAAAAATGCTGGTGCCAAGTAACAGTTCAGTGGTTTCAACAGAACCACTATCTCCATGTAATACCCAGTAACCGTTTTCTTTACTGAGTTTGCGGATTGGCGAGTTTTCTAACACCTCGACATTCTCTGGAAGGCTTTCCCCTAGCCCACGCACCAGAGCAGCAGGTTGCATTAAATAACCACCTGGCGTGTAAATTGCGCGGCTGTAGTAATTTGTCCCTAAGACTTTCGCCAGCTCACTGCCATTAACATGGAAGTATGGTTCGCCAAGGTCTTTCATTAGGTGCTCAAAGTGATCGAGATACGCTTCACCGCGCGCCCCTACGGCTCCTTGATATTTGCCCTTTGCTGACCACTGACAAGAAATACTGTGCTTCGACACTAAAGTGTCTAGCTGAGCAATCGCAGAACGGTTGAGCGATAATAACTTTTGTTTGTGCTCAGGATCGGGATGCTCAAGTGAAAACTTATGAGGCAAATCGATCACAAAGCCCGAATTTCTCCCTGACGCCCCTTGGCCGATACGTTGCGCATCAATCAGTATAATTCGTGCGTTAGGCTGAAGCTCAGCTAAACGTCTTGCCATAGCTAGTCCAGCGAAACCGGCACCTAGCACGGCATAGTCAGCAGTTTTTTTACCTTTTAACGCTGGTTTTTCTGCAATACTTGGCAACGCATGGTACCAACCACATGTTGCATCATCATTGGGTAAATGAATCATCTTCTTTCTCCGTTACGCTGCTGAAAGTTTCAATGACAATTGATCTAACCAAGGACCACGTAATGACTGTACTTTTCTTCCTAGCAACGCAAAGCCAAGCATCGTTCCCTCAGGAGAATAAAACGCAGCGGTCAATTCATTTGCTTGGTTCTCGATGTACCATTGTCCCTGCTCTTCAGCGGCTGCCGGGAAAATAGTGAGTGGAAGAATCGGCGTTTTCACAATCACTGGTGTTGGCGTTAAAGAGATAGGCGTAATATCACCTAGCAAGCTTTTCGCCACGGAAGGAATCATTTGATTAATTGGCGCAATATACGGTTGCCAACCTTGCTCCGTTTCAACACAGTCGCCTAGCGAGTAAATATTCTCATCACTCGTCTGGCCGAATTGATTCACTTTAATGCCGCGGCCCACTTCTAGCCCTGCTTGCTCAGCCAGCGATACATTTGGCTTGAGTCCAACCGCGCTTAGCACTAGGTCTGCTTCAATTTTCTTGCCACTGTTTAGATGCAAAACCGCGCTTGATTCGGACCTTGGCTCGATTCTGGCGATACTGTCTTGTAGAGCCCATTGCACGCCTCGATCTGCAAGTGCACTTTGTAATGATTCACCCAACTGTTGCGGGATCAAACGCTCCATTGGCCATTGACCTAACCCGATAACTGTCACTTCATAACCGCTTTCGATCAGGTCATTCGCGAACTCACAGCCAATTAAGCCATCGCCGAGGATTGCGATGCGCTTTTTGTTCTGTAGCTGAATTCTGAAACGGCGGTAATCAACTAAGTCGTTCACACTCATAACACAAGAGCGATCTCCCTCAATTGGGATTTCAATCGGTGATGCACCTGTTGCCAGTACCAAGCGGCTATAGGCGTATTTGCCGATAGAGGTGTGTAGCGTTGAATTGGCACGATCGATATGCTCAACGCGGGTATGCGGGTAAACGCGGACATTTAGACGGCTTTCCCACTCCAACGCGCTTTCACTTTGTAGCGCGTCGCCGTCTTTATTCATGACCAGTGCATTAGACAAGGCAGGCTTGCTGTACAGTGCGCCATCATCAGCGGTAAAGAGAGTGATCGGAACCGTTTCAGATTGCGCTCTAAGTGCCGCTGCCAACTGGTAACCACTGTGGCCACTACCGATGATAACGATAGGGTCAGCTGAAAATATAGGCTGAGTGACTTCAGGTGGAAGTGGCTGAGCCGCATTTGGCTGAACAGACGATCCTACCGACACCGAAGACACTGCCGCGACCTCTTCTACTGGCGCATCATCGGTAATTTCGATCATTTCAAAATCGGCCTTACCCACTAAACAGTCAGGACATAACCAGTCATCCGGTACATCTTCCCATGCTGTTCCTGGTGCAATGCCATCGGATGGCCAACCTTGTGCTTCATCATAGATTAAGCCGCAAATAATACAGAGCCACTTTCTCATCACTTTTACTCCAACTACCTTGTTCAGAATTTCCGTGTTTACAAACCACTGTCAGATTTGTAGCGATTCCATCAACCTCGCTCTAGCTTGTGGTCTGAAATCCAAGCCGGTGCGAGGTGATGAAAATCAAGTTACACGGTAGCTATACGTTGCTGTCTTGCTGCAAACGAATGGCAATATTGCGTGTCTGGACGTAGCTATATATCGCTTCTTGTCCTTTTTCTCGCCCAAACCCGGACAAGCCCACGCCACCGAATGGTGTTTCGATACCACCAGCAAACCATTCATTGATGAACACTTGTCCACCACGCAGTTGCTGTGCCACACGCAATGTTTGGTTTAGGCTTTCACCAAAGACACCAGCAACCAGGCCAAAATCAGTGCCATTCGCGATATCGATCGCTTCGTGTTCAGTTTCAAACGGTGTAATCACCAGTACAGGGCCAAACACTTCTTCTTGAGCAATACGCATATCTGGTGAGGCTTCAATCACCGTTGGTGCCACAAAGTAACCCGATAAATCAGGTGCGTAGCCACCCGTTAGGATATTCGCGCCGTCGGCTTTTGCTTGTTCTATCATTTCAAGCACGCGTGCTTGTTGATCAGCAGATACCAACGGTGTGATGTCCGGCTGGCTTTCGCCTTGACCAATAGTTAGGCTTTTTGCCATTTCCACTACCGCCGCTTTTACTTCTTCATAACGCTCTTTTTGAATCAGCAAACGAGACATTGCCGAGCACACTTGACCAGCGTTAAAGAAAATACCGACCTGAACGCTTTTCAAAAGTGTTTCAAGGTTCGCATCTTTCAGTGCGATAGCAGCCGATTTACCACCCAGCTCCATCACCGATGGAGTAGCGCGTTGCGCTGAATCTTGCAGAATGCGTTGGCCGGTCGGTACAGAACCCGTAAAGACAATTTGATCGACCTCTTGATGCTGCACCAAATGACTGCCAACGACGGAGCCTTTGCCACATAGCAAGTTAATCGTGCCTTTTGGGAAGCCCGCTTTTTCAATCGCTTTAATCAACAACGTCATGGCAAGTGGAGAAATCTCTGGCGATTTGATCACCACTGCGTTACCGGCGGCTAATGCAGGTGCCAATGAGCGTGCACAAATAGAGACAGGGAAGTTCCACGGCACAATCTGCACTGACACGCCAAACGGCACATATTGAGTGAAGTCGACATAGTCTTTACCCAACGGAATTGACGTGCCTTCCAGCTTGTCGGCCATGCCAGCGTAGTATTCGAAGTAACGTGCCGACTCTAAAAACTCATCTTTGGCATCTTGCAAAGATTTCCCATTTTCACGACAGGCAACTAACCCACCTTCATCAACCATTTCACGAATAGCTGCGGCGGCTTTTAACATCCACTCGGTTCTGACGGCGGGACGAACGTCCGAAAGAAGGCCTTGATTGACCACTCGGCGTGCCGCTGCCATTGCGCGATCGACATCGGTGATAGTGGCTTCTGCAATCGTCGCATACGCTTCGGCTGTGCCAGGATTCATGACGGTCAGCGCTTGCTCTGAATCGCACCACTCACCATCAATATAATTAAGGTAATGCATCATCTTACTGCTCCAGTGCCGCTTTCACTTGCTTTGCCAACCAGGTTTGGAAGAAATGCGTCGGAACATCCATTTCTGGTGAGAACACGCCACCACTAAAGCCAGGTGAGTAACGACCTTCCTGCATACCTTCGACCGCTCCAATATCTTCGCCGAACACGACTCGCCACGACTCAACGGTAGCGGTACGACACGCAGCAAACTCATCTTTCGTTGCTTCATCACCCACATAGAAAACACGTAGGTGCTCAACACTCTTATTCGCAGTGATTGGTTCAATCATCATTGCAAAGGCATGATCGGCTTGAATACCAAGCAACACGTTTGGAAAGAGTGCAACGTATTCTGCATGACGCAGTTTATCTTCTGGCCAGCTTGGAAATTTAGGTAAGTGTGTTCCTGCTGTATCTGAAAGGTTGTACGCGAGACTACCTTGACCAGCAAAGCGCTCTGCAAACATGATGTTGTAGTGATCCTCTAGGCGAGAATAACTGTTCAAACTCGGATGCACCCAAGGTAAGTGGTAAGCCTCGCAGTAGTTTTCTACGGCAAGCTTCCAGTTACTTTTCACTTCGATCTCTAAGTTGCCACCCATGTTCACGCGGCGAAGAAGCCCTAACCCATCTTCACCTAAGAATTGCTGCCAACGTTGCTCTAGCGGCGCGATATGATCTTCAAAGCTTTCAGCATTGCCCGATAAGTTAACGAATACCATGTCCATCCAAACGGCTGAACGAAGTGGCTTAAGGCCGTGTTTTTCACACTTAAATCGATCATCTTTGTGTTTTGCGATACCACCGATGTGTGGTGTGCCTTTTAGATTGCCGTCAAGATCGTACGTCCATGAATGGTAAGGACAGCGAATCATGCCTTGAACTTCGCCTGCCTCATGAACCAGCTTCATACCTCGGTGGCTACATACGTTGTGGAAGACTTGGACTTCACCTTGACGATTTCTCATCATGAGTAGTGGAAGATTCATGAAATCAAGTGGCATCACATAGCCATTTTTAAGCAGGTCTGATGCAAAACCAATGCATACCCAAGTGTTACCAAACACCTGATCACGCTCAAAGGTAAAATACTCTTCGCTGGTGTAGGCCTGATTCGGCATTCCTGTTGCTTCACTGATTGGGTTCAGTACATTATCAACAAGTTCAACAGGAATAATGGTTTGGTTGACATTGCTCATATTCTTATCTCCGAGAGTCGAGTTGCATCCAGTGCGTACAACATCGTGTTGTGTTAGTGGAGATGATTTTGATTAACAACCCAGCAACAAACAAACGACTTTTTCGCCGGGTTTGGATGAGTTTTTGTCATTCATGCATTGATCTCAAACAACAAAATAACCTTTTAATTAACAATGTTCTTCTTGTCATGATTAATACTCATTAACCGATGAGTATTAATCAGTTGAAACACAAAAGCCCTCTCTCTACTCTCTTTCAAAAATTAACAATAACGCAACAAACAATAACGCTAAAACAAAAGCACTGTGAGGGATGCCTATGAGAGCAACATCTGGGATATTGAAAGGACTCAATCCGACTGTGACTATCGCATCAAAGATCGTCGTTATCGGTTTTGTACTTTTCTGCGCCATTCTCGCTAACCAAGCGGGCCAATACTTCGAAACGATTTCCGGCATTTTGCTGCAGAATATGAAGTGGTTTTACATCGGACTTGTTTCACTCGTTGTCGGTTTTCTTCTTTACCTTATGGTTAGTCGATATGGACATATTCGTTTGAGTAAAGATGACGAAAAACCAGAGTTTAGTTATTTGTCTTGGGTATCCATGCTTTTTTCCGGAGGTATGGGGATAGGCTTAATTTTCTGGTCGGTCGCCGAACCGATGTGGCACTACGCTGACAACCCATTTACTCAAGGCCTGACCAATGAAGCCGCAACAACATCAATGAAGCTGACATTCTTTCACTGGGGTCTACACCCTTGGTCTGTCTTTATTATTGTTGCACTCGCATTAGCCTACTTTTCCTACCGTAAAGATCTGCCTTTTACCCTACGCTCTATCTTGTACCCTTTGATTGGCGATCGTATTTATGGGCCTATCGGGCACACGGTTGATATCCTAACAGTCGCGGTGACTGCTTTCGGTATCTCTCAAACCTTGGGGATGGGAGTTATCCAAATAAACTCTGGTTTGAATCAAGCCTTTGGTCTAGACATTAGTTTGGGGATTCAACTCTTTATTATCGTATCCCTTTGTACTTGTGCGGTTGCATCGGTGCTATCTGGTGTAGGGAAAGGTATTCGCCGTTTATCAGAATGGAACATGCTGCTTTCACTCGCACTCGTGCTGGTCGTACTTTACATTGGCCCAACTCGCTATATCTTAAATACGCTACTTGAAAGCACGGGGCTTTATGCACAAAACATTGTCGGTATGAGCTTATGGAGCGATACACAGAATGACTCTGGCTGGCAAAACTGGTGGACGGCTTATTACTGGCCTTGGTGGATGACTTGGGCACCTTTCGTTGGCATGTTTGTAGCTCGTATCTCTAAAGGGCGCACAATACGTGAGCTTATCGGCGGTGCTCTCATCGTACCCACGCTGATCACGTTTTTATGGATTTCAGTATTTGGTGGTGCAGCGTTAAAGGTAGAGCAAGACGCTCGTGTTGCTCATCAAGAGCAAGTCACTGCGGCACAAGAAGCCAAACAAACACCACCTGCAGATTTTTCTGGCGGCCCGATTCTTGAAGCGACCAAAGCCGATACGACACGCGCTTTGTTTACGCTATTCGACAATCTAGATACAGGTATGTTTGGTAAACTACTTAGCGTGCTTGCGTGTCTATTACTCGGTACTTATTTCATTACCTCCGCTGACTCGGGTACCTTGGTTCTATGTACCCTCGATGCCGCTGGACACAGTGAGCCTCCTACGTCTATACGCGTATTGTGGGGAATCATGATCGCTGCCATTGCGGGAGTGCTTCTATACGCCGGAGGGTTAAAAGCCATGCAAACGGCCTCCATTATTGCCGGTTTCCCTATCGCCATTTTTATCGCGGTGATGAGCTTAACGCTGTTCCATAGTATTCGACGCGAACCTAAGCCATGGGCAATGCTGCCTGAGCATGTTCACCCAGAGCAAGAGAAACTTGATGGTCCTGTTGAACCGCTTGTTGAAAGCAAAACAGTGGTTTCCGAGCCTATCGCTTCAACATCCTCACTAAAAGATGATTCGACACTTAATCAGGGACCAGTACTCACTTAGTGCGTCGTTTCATCAATCAATTAAAAAAGCGGGAACTGATATTCCCGCTTTTTTAACATTACCAAACTCTGTTCTTTTCTCTGCTTATTGATTTAAGCTAAGCCTCGATCACCTACTTCATCTGGCAACTGATGCAAAAGCCACTCTCTAAAACGTTTGACGCTGGCAGGGATTAAACCTCTATTTTTAGGTTCAAGCATAGAAAAATTGGAAGGTGTTGAAAGAACATGCTCGACTGGCCTAACCAAAGCGCCGCTTTGTAAATAGTCGTCCACTAATGAGCCCCAGGCTAACGCGATGCCCTGACCATTAATTGCCGCTTGTAACAGCATTGGATAGTTATTGATGTTCATGCGATTACGAGGCGCAATATTTGGCAACCCCACACTCGCAAACCACTGCTCCCAATTCACCCAATCTCTTTGAGACTCTTCCAGATAGAGTAACGTTTTATTGAAGATTTCTTCTGGCTCACTAGGCTGGCCGATTTTCTCTAAATAAAGCGAGCTACACACAGGGAATACTTCTTCTGAAAATAGCGTTGTCACATCCATTTCCGCAGGTGGAGTGCGACAATAAAACAAGGCGATATCGCAATCTAATCGGCGTAAGTCCAACACATTATCTGAGGCCAAAATCCTTATATCGATGTCATCATGTTCATTTTGAAATTGAGCGACCTTAGGCAACAACCACAAAGCGGCCATTGCGTTTGTCGTCGCAACCGTGATCTTTTGTTCGCCCTGCCACTTCTTCACTTCACCCGTGATTTGAGCAATATCGAGCAAAGATTGGCTGACGGCTTGATAATATTGAAGACCTGTAGGCGTTAAGTTAATGCTTCGATTGGCTCTCGTGAACATAGCCTTGCCTAAGTATTCTTCTAATTGTCTAATTTGGCGACTGATAGCACCTTGGGTCACGTTTAACTCGTCAGCGGCTAACGTAAAACTCAAGTGCCGCGCCGACGCTTCAAACGCAACGAGGCTATTTAAAGGTGGGAGGGGTTTGATTTTCATGTATCTTCCAGTAAGGCAGTATTGTAATTATTTTTATTCCCGGCAATCTTATGTTGCACGTGGATAATGCCATTCTGGACAACACCTCAAAAACGACAATTTATAAATGATAAAAAATAGAGATGAATCATAAATTGTTGTGAGAGAGACTGCCGTATACAGTTTCGTGGCTACAACGAGCACAAAAAAGAGGAGCATTTACTCCTCTTGTACCCATTCTTTTGCTCACTTTCTCCGAGTTAGCCCATTTACCCTATTGCCAGTTTAGTGCTCGCGTAACGCGCTTTTTTCTTTCTTGGACTGGCTAAGAAGTACGCCAAAGTAAGAGGCCCTAATCGTCCCATAAACATCATGAAGATGATCACTAACTCACCCGGTTCGGACAAACTGCCCGTTAAGCCTCGCGACAAACCAACCGTACCCAGTGCCGAGACCGCTTCGAACATAATGTCTAACATAGACGCTTTCTCTGTCAGTAACAGCGTGAATATGGCAAACCAAGTCACCCCCACCGAGATCAGAGTCAGCGCCAATGCCTTGCTGATGGTCTCTTTGGGAATCTCGCGTTGAAAGGCATAGGTTGCTTCATCGCGACGCAAATAGCTGTAAGTTGCCAAGACTAACACCATAAATGTCACAACTTTAATACCACTTGCCGTGCTCAGTGATCCACCGCCGATAAACATCAACACCAGAATGATCGCCGTTGTGGCATCTTCCAACTGATCGATAGCTAAAGTGTTGAAGCCTGCCGTTCTTGGCGTCACCGCTTGAAACCACGATGCCCACCATTTCCCTGCTTCGCTCAACGGGGCAAGCGTGTTGGGGTTGTCATATTCAATCAGGTAAATGGCGATAAGTGCCACCACGTTAATGATCATCGTGCCTAAGATCATCATTCGACTGTAAACGGTGAGTCGGTGCCAACGGCGATTGCGTTTTAAGTCAATCCAAACCGAGAAGCCTAAACCACCAATAATGAACAAACTGGTAATGGTGAAGTTAACGACCGGGTCGTCCACGTAAGGCATTAAGCTATCGGCACTCAACGCAAAACCTGCATTGTTAAACGCACTGATGGTGTAGAAGAAACCATGGAACAAACTGGTTTCCCAGCCCAGCTCTTTACTCCAATAAACGCTCAAAATAGTGAAACCAATAAGTTCAACGAGCAGAGCGAACATCAATACAGATTTAGCAGTGGCAATGAGTGTCGATGAGTCAGTTTGGTTGAATGCCTCTCTCGCGACGGCTCGCTCCAAAAAGCCAATTTTTCCACCCAGAGCCAGCAAGGTCACGATGGCAAACGTCATTAAACCTAGGCCACCACATTGAATCAGGAAGGCAATAACCACTTGCCCAAAAGGCGTAAACGCCGTGCCCGTGTCTACCACAACTAATCCCGTCACCGTAATGGCCGATGTCGCAGTAAACAGACTTTGAATCCAAGTGATAGGCTCTGTGGTGGCAATCGGCAGTTTGAGTAAAACTGTGCCGAGCATGATCAAGCACGCAAAACTGAGACTAAGTATCAATGGCGGTGCGCCCAACAATTTTTTACCCGCTTTGGGTTTTCGCTCGATTGGGATAATAGAAGGATGCCACAAAACCATGTTACACCAACCTTGGAGCGACGTATTTCAGCTCAGCGCGACTACCGCAAAGCAACAGCGTGTCGAACTCATTAAGCACAAACTCATCATTGATATTGGTGTATACGGCTTCTTCGCGCTTCACCAATATCGGCTGAATGTTGTAACTGCCTCGGCTGATCAACTTAGAAAGCGGCGTATGGTGCAGATTGGATTTAACGTGGATTTCCACCACATACAAACCATGCCCCATTTCCAAATAGTTGTTCACCATCGGATAGTTGAGTGCCTGCGCGACTCTTACGCCCATCTCCTCTTCCGGATGAATAATGCGTTGTACACCAAGCTTAGACACGATGGTGTGGTGCGCTTTGGTGCTCGCTTTGACCCAAATGGATTTCACACCCAGATTTTTCAGCGCCAGCGTACACAACAAACTGGCTTGCATGTCTTCGCCAATCGCCACCAACACCACATCACTGTTCGCTAGCGCTAATTCTCTGAGTGCACCTTCGTCTGTCGCGTCACATATGACCGCTTGCGTTAACTCTTCGACGTATTTTTCGACGATTTTCGGGTCGCTATCCATCCCCGTTACCGTGTGTCCAAGATGAATAAGTTCTAAGCTGGCGGCAACACCAAATCGCCCTAAACCAATTACTGTAAAGTGAGCCATATCAATCCCTAACTGTGTTTTATGTATAGAAAATGCTAATGCGTTAAGGGCTAGACTGATTTTCCGTCACGAAAAATAGGCAACACGAATCCTGTTCGAGTGCCGACAACCAGCACTAAACCTTGGCATTAACGTTGATTAAATTTGGAATTTAGTGGTGCTTGGACGTCTCAAGCACTAAACGGTAGCCCAGCCCCGGCTCGGTTTTTAATAGCCGCTGTTCGTCAGCACTATCGTTCAGTTTTTTGCGTAGTTGACTCACTAACACGCGTAAGTAGTGAGTATCTTCGACATGACTTTTTCCCCAAATCACCGCTAGCAAATGAGTTTGCTCAATGAGTTTTCCCGGCTTGATAATCAACTGTTCAATGAAGGAAAACTCTTTCTTGGTGAGTGGAATTTCCCTCTGATCCAACCAAAATTGGTGAGTACTTTTGATGATTTTGACTCGGCCAGCCACCAGCTCATCAGCGACGGTTTGCTCATCCACCAAATCTCGAACCAGCACTTTGATGCGCGCGATGAGCTCTTTTACGCCAAAAGGCTTACTCAAGTAATCATTCGCTCCCGCTTCTAAAAGGCGGATTTTTTCCTCTTCTTGATCGCGAGCTGTCAGCACTAGCACTGGCGTTTTATAGGTTTGACGAAGCGTAGTGAGAAACTCCGTCCCATCGCCGTCGGGCAAGCCTAAATCTAGCAGAATGACGTGCGGCGAATGCGCTTCGAAACACGCTTTGGCTTCTGCAATGGTACTCGCGCCAATGTAATCAAACCCTTCAGCAGACAGCGAAATTCGAATAAAGGTATGAATGCGAGGCTCATCGTCCACGACTAACACTTTGTAACTCACGCCTGCTCTGCTCCTTGATTGAGTGGAAGTCGAATGCGGACCAGCGTCCCTTCTGATACTGGCATAGATTGAATCTCTCCTTGGTGCGCGGTGATGATGCCTTTGGCAACCGCGAGTCCCATTCCGGTGCCTGAATCGGCCGATTTGTTGTTCTCGCCGGAATAGAAAAGGCTGAATATTTTTTCCGCATCTTCAGCTTTGATGCCAATCCCCATGTCCCGAACATCAATCACGCACGACAAACCCTGCTTAGAAAGAGAAACCTCAACAGATTCATTCTCTGGTGAAAATCGCATGGCATTATCCAACACATTAAAAATCGCTTGTTCGATAAGCGAACGACTTACTGATAAATAACCAACGGCATCATCCATATTCATGGACACTTTCTCGGTGTAATTCGGCAAACGAGAAACCGCATCCCGCACAATATTCGCAATAGGCTCATCTTTTTTGGTAATTTTTAATGTGCCGTGTTGGAGCTTAGTCGCCTGTAAGAGGTTCTCTATATATTGATGCAAGCGGTGGCTTTCTGAAGTCGCACTGTCGAGCAATTCTTTGCGCTCTAAGTCATTGAGCTTGGGCATGTACTCGTTGAGTGTGGTCAGTGTTCCAATAATGGTTGCCAGCGGCGTGCGTAGGTCGTGGGACACCGATAGCAGGATGCTGTTTTGCAGCTTGGTTTGTTTTAACTCGCCCTGCTGGCGACGATAGAGATCCGCAAAGGTGCTGGTGATAAATGCCACCACCATAAACACGACTAGATTAAAAATGTCTTCCGGACGAAACATCTGCAAAGAGTAACGAGGCGTCGTGAAAAAGAAGTTGAAGCTCAGCGCTTCGATCACCGCCGCCGCATAAGCGAATCGCGAGTTGCATTGAAACGCCACCACCACGACTGCTAACTGCAAAATCAGCAGGACGGCAGCCGTAGAGTCAAACAGTTGGTCTAACAGCCATGAGGCCACAACCGCGCCAACAATCACGATGGCAGAAAAGAGAAATGTGTTATCTCGCCAATGAGCAAACATAAAGTACATCAACCAAAATTCGATGCAGAAACTTTAGCAAAAGCCCATTCGGAGTTCGCGTAAAAAAAGCGTAAAAAATTCAATAACGACAGACAGTTATAAACATAACCATCACTAAGTTGGTCTAACTCAATGAATAATCACAAGTAAACGTCACCCATTGACGCCTACTCACTCGGTATAAACGGCAGACATAAAAAAGAGGAGCATTTGCTCCTCTTTCGTGTAGCGTCATATTAGATGACTTGCAGTTGAGCATCACCTTGCTCAGACAAAAAGCCGCCGGTTTGATGCTTCCACAACTGAGCGTAAACGCCACCCAATTGGAGCAGCTCGTGGTGTGAGCCTTGCTCAATGATTTTGCCGTCATCCATCACAATCAAACGATCCATCGCGGCAATCGTTGATAAACGGTGAGCAATCGCAATCACTGTTTTTTCTTCCATCAGAACTTCAAGGTTTTCTTGAATTGCCGACTCCACTTCTGAATCAAGTGCAGACGTTGCTTCGTCCATGATCAAAATTGGTGCGTTTTTCAGCAGCACGCGAGCAATCGCCACGCGTTGACGCTGACCGCCAGACAACTTCACGCCGCGTTCACCCACTTCAACGTCATAACCAACGTTACCTTGCTCGTCTCGTAGAGATTGAATGAAATCATGAGCATGTGCTTTTTCAGCAGCTGCGATAACGGCATCCATTGAAGCATCTGGATCACCGTAAAGAATGTTTTCCTTAATTGAACGATGCAGCAAAGAGGTGTCTTGCGTGATCATACCGATGTGTTGGCGCAGCGACTCTTGTTCGACTTGAGAAATGTCCTGTCCATCAATACAAATTTTACCGGTATTCACATCGTAAAAACGCAGCAACAGGTTAACCAACGTGGATTTACCTGCCCCAGAGCGACCGACAATACCGACTTTTTCGCCTGGTTTGATGGTCAGGTTCAAGTTTTCAAATACCGCCTTTTCGTCACTGTAGTTAAAACCTACGTTGTCGAAACAGATCTCACCTTGCGAGATTTGCAGAGGCTTGGCATTTGGTATGTCTTTCACTTCAACGTCGTTTGAAATCGTATTAATACCGTCCACTACCGTACCGATGTTTTCAAACAATGCGCTAACTTCCCACATGATCCACTTCGACATTCCTTGTACGCGCAACGCAATACTAATGGCAATCGCAATAGCACCAATTGTTACAGCGTGATCTAGCCATAAATAAACCGAAATGGCACTGATAGACATCAGCAGTAAATAGTTGATGGCATCAACACTAAACAGCAAACAAGTCACCATGCGCATTTGGCGGTAAACCGTCACCAAAAATTGCTTCATGCTGCTTTCTGCGTATTCCAACTCTCGCTGTGAATGAGCGAATAGTTTTACGGTAGAAATGTTGGTGTAAGAATCGACAATGCGTCCAGTCATTACAGAGCGAGCATCCGCTTGCTCTGTCGCTACTTGTTTCATTTTAGGGATAAAGTAGAACTGGATAACCGCGTACATTCCTATCCAAATCACAATAGGCAACATCAGCAAACCATCGGCCTCGCCCATCATCCAAAGCATCGAAAGAAAATAAACGCTGATATAAACCAGTACATCCACCAGCTTCATGACCGTTTCTCGTACCGCTAACGCACTTTGCATCACTTTGGTCGCAACTCGGCCTGCAAAGTCACGTTGGAAAAATCCAACCGCTTGTTTTAGCAAGTAACGGTGAATCAACCAACGGATAGACATCGGGTAGTTACCCAATAACGTTTGGTGCATCACCATTGAGTGGACAAAACCCAGAGCTGGCATCACAACCGCAACTAAGAACAGCATCATTAGCATGCGATCACCCTGATCTTGCCAGAATGTTGCGCGATCCTGATTAGAGAGAATATCGACGAGCTCACCCATATAACGCAACAGCGTCACCTCAGTAATGGCAATAAGCGCACTGAACACAGCCATGACAAGTAAAGGGGCTTCAAAGCCACGAGTGTAAAAGCGACAGAAGCCAAAAAGTGTCTTCGGTGGCTTTTCGGTTTCCATCTGGGGAAAGGGTTGGGTCAGTTTTTCAAACCAATTGAACATAACAACGACTTTAAGTACCGCGAATGAATTTGCGAACGTTTTACTATCTTTTGATACAAAAGTCAGTAAAATACCGAAACAAAAGTTCAAATGATAATAATTACAATTAAGCTTAGCGTTAATCATAATTGTCGGGAATATATTTATGACAAAGAATAACTTACTGACCATCGCGATCCGTAACGCGTTGGTCTGTGCTTTGGCACCAACAGCAGCAGTGGTTGCATTCACAGCACAAGCTCAAGAAGACGTTGTACAAGATGACATTATTGCAATGGAGACTATTACGGTCACCGCGCAAGCACTTAAAGTAGAAACCCCTGCGGCAGAAACACCGCGCAGCGTATCTATCATTTCTGAAGATGAACTTCGTGTTCGTGCACCGCAAAAATTGGACGAAGCATTACGCTACACATCTGGCGTAACCGCTCAGCCTTATGGTGCCGACAACGACACCGATTGGTTCAAAGTTCGTGGATTTGATGCTGCGACTTACCTAAACGGCAACCGCCTCTTCCGCGATGGTTACTACACATGGTTGGTCGAACCTTACGGCCTAGAAAGTGTGGAAGTGGTTAAAGGCCCATCAGCTATTCTGTTTGGTGAATCGGCACCAGGCGGCATCGTGAATGCGGTGCAGAAAAAACCAACGTTTACGCCTCAAGGCGAAGTAAAAGTCGAAGTGGGCAACAACCAACACCAGTCTGTGGGTTTTGACATTGCTGATGAAGCAAACGACGATGGCACAATCCGCTACCGTTTGGTTGGCCTGATGACAAGCCAAGATGGCGAACTGGACGGCACCAATAACGAGCGTTTTTATCTAGCGCCAAGCGTCGAGTTCGACATTTCTGACCGCACAATGCTGACCGTTTTGGCTACTTACCTTCGTGATGACGGTGTGCCAACCAACCCATTCTTCCCAGCAGCAGGAACTTTGATTGGTTCTAACTTTGGCAAAATCGATCCTTCGACTAACCTTGGTCAGCCAAACTACGATAAATACGAACGCACGCAGTTCTCTCTAGGTTACTTGCTAGAGCACGACATCAATGACACGTGGTCATTCTCGCAAAACCTCAACTACGGCTCCAATGAGTTGTACTTGCGCAGCTCTTACGCATTCTCAAACAACGATCCTGCAAAAGAAGAATTAGCGCAAGGCATCGTATTCCGTGACGGCAAAAACCAGAGCATCACATTCGACAATAACGCTGTCGGCAACTGGATGACAGACAACGCAGAGCACACGGTGCTTGTCGGTATGGATCTGCAATTCCACAAAACCGATGGCGACGAACAAGACAACTACGCATTTGGCACCATCAACCCGTGGAACCCAGTTTACGGCAACTTCACCCCGCTTGATCCTGCCAACAACGTGAAACGTGAGATTGAGAAATCTCAAGCAAGTATCTATTCGCAATACCAATTGAAACTGCATGAACAGTGGATTGGTAACATCGGTGCTCGTTACGACTGGGTGAAAACAGAAAACTCTGGCAAAGGCGCTACCGTTGACCAAAGTGAATCTCGTGATGATGGTCAGCTCTCTCTAAGCGCGGGTGTGATGTACCTTGCAAGTAATGGATTGTCACCTTATGCGAACTACTCTCAGTCGTTTGAAGTGATCAGCACTATTGATGCGGCAACCAATGAGCTATACAAACCGCTAGAAGGTGAACAAGTAGAGGTCGGTGTGAAGTATGAGCCAAGCTTTATGGATGGCTTTATCAACCTTGCATGGTTCGACATCACGCAAAAGAACGCGTTGGTGACCAACCCATCAACATGGATCGCGACACAAACGGGTGAAGTGACTTCTCAAGGTATTGAGCTTGAAAGCACGGCGCAGCTAACCGACGATCTAAAACTGATGGCAAGCTACACCTACACTAAAGCGAAAACAGATGAGAGCTTTGGCCAAGGTAAAAAACAAGCCGCGCTTATTCCTGAACACCAAGCTTCGGCATGGGTAGACTACAGCGCGTACAGCCTAATTCCAGGCCTAAACATCGGTACTGGTGTTCGTTATGTGGGCGAATCTAAAGATAACCCTAAGAGCTCGAACCTAACCGTTCCTTCAGTGACTCTTTGGGATGCGTCAGTCACTTACGACATCACTTCACAGTGGCAAGCACAGCTAAACGTGAACAACATTCTGGATAAAGAATTTGTATCAGGTTGCGATTACTGGTGTTACTACGGCCAGTCTCGCTCTGTCATGCTAAACGCAAACTACCGCTGGTAATTGAACTTCCTACTCCCCTCTCTTGAGGGGAGTTTTCTCCTGAGAGCCATCCATGTTTCAACTGTCTAATATTGAGATCGTTCGAGGTGGACGTCAGATCCTCGGCATCGACCAACTTAACATCCCAACGAATGAACTGACTGTCGTTTTGGGCCATAACGGTTCAGGCAAATCGACACTGGTGAACCTGCTTTCTGGTCAAATGTCACCAGATAAAGGCACGGTAGCATTAAACGACACTTCCCTTTCATCACTCAAAACCAAAGAGCTGGCAAAGCAGATAGCCTATTTGCCACAAAAGCTGCCCTCCTCGGCTGGTTTAACGGTAGAAGAGCTAGTGCGCTTAGGCCGCTTTCCGTGGCGTGGCGCACTTGGTCGTTGGAAACCTGAAGACAAAAAGATTATCGCTGAAGCCATGGCTCGCACTGGCGTAGCTCCGTTTGCTCAAGCATTAGCGGACGATTTATCGGGTGGCGAGCGCCAACGCGCTTGGGTGTCTATGCTGTTGGCTCAACAATCACCAATTTTGATCCTAGATGAACCGACCTCCGCGCTCGATGTTCACCATCAATTTCAACTGATGGCGCTACTTGCAGAGCTAAATAGAACCGAGAACGTAGGCATTATCGTGATCCTGCACGATTTGAACTTAGCACTGCGCTATGCAACCCACATTGTTGCGCTCAAGAAAGGTCAAATTGCGTTCGAAGGCAACGCCGACATGTTGCTAGATGAGGAGCGCCTTTCTGAGTTGTATGAGTCACCGATTAAGCTCATTGATCATCCAACTCCAGCCAACACATTGGCGAGCCAAAAGGTGGCTGTTGTATGCGCATAATAGCTCGTTTACTTACTGTGGTTACACAATCTGCTTTTCTGTTGGCATTTTTTATGACTAATGCAAATGCAGTCATCACCGTTACCGATGAATATGGTGAGCATAGTTTTGAGCAAGCGCCACAACGCGTTGTTGCCTTAAACTGGGACATCTTAGAACAAGTTTTGGCGCTAAACGTAGAACCAATCGCAGCCCCAAATTTACCAGGCTACCGCCAATGGGTCGTCAATCCAACTGCACCAGAGTCAATTGAAGATATTGGAACCCGAGCAGAGCCCAACTTAGAAAAAATCGCCAGCTTGAAGCCAGATGTCATCCTTGCTGCGTCTCCACAGCAAGACTTGATTCCGTTACTCAAACAAATTGCTCCGGTTATATATTTACCTAATTTTTCTGAAAATGAGGCTGCGGCCGAGACTGCTATTCGTCACTTTCGTACGCTCGGCAAGCTATTCAATAAAGAGGCACTTGCTGAACAGAAACTGGCAGAATTAGATGCTTCATTTGCGCAGATGCGCCAGCGAATTCGCCACTATTACTCTGAGCCACTCAGTGTTCAGGTGATGCGTTTTTCAACGCCGAATACGGTGTTTCTTGCAACCGAAAATTCCACCACAGACTACGTGGCCAGAAAGCTGGGATTACACGCTCCAATTAAAGAGGCTCCACGCGCGTGGGGCGTAAAGCAAGATCGGATTAATCGACTTCAAAACCTTCAAAACAGCTACGTTCTCTACGTACAACCTTTCCCAGAAGAACGCAAACTGAAAGATTCGCCACTTTGGCAAGCGATGCCGTTTGTAAAGAAGCAGCGGGTAAATTCAGTCAGAGCAGTGTGGGCGTATGGCGGTGCTATGTCTTTGCAATACACCGCTGAAGCGATTACCGACAGTCTAATAGAGTTGGCACCAAAGCAATGAGAACGAAACATTATATTGGTTATCTGGCGCTGATTACGTTACTTAGCGTCTTTAGTCTACAAATTGACACTAATTTATCACTCTTCGAACAGTGGCAATTATTAACAAAACCAGAGGTAGCGAGCGAATTTCGTGACGTATTTTTTACGCAAGCTCAGCTTCCTAGGTTAAGTATTACCCTCCTTGTTGGTGCCATGCTTGGTCTCACCGGCAGCTTAATGCAGCAATTAACGCAGAACAACCTCACCTCGCCGTTGACTCTTGGCACCTCTTCTGGCGCTTGGCTTGCATTAGTTGTGGTAAATATTTGGTTCGTCGATTGGGTAGCCGATTACTCTGCATTAGCCGCAATGGCGGGGGCTTTAGTGGCGTTTGGCCTGATCGTATCAATTGCCGGTGTGCGTAATATGACAGGTTTGCCGTTGGTCGTTTCGGGGATGGTGATCAATATCTTGCTCGGTTCTATCGCCACAGCCATTATTATTTTAAACGCTCAGTTTGCACAGAATATTTTTATGTGGGGAGCAGGAGACCTTTCTCAATACAGCTGGGATTGGTTTGAGTGGTTATTGCCTCGCTGCGCTATCGCAATCGTAATTTTGATCGTCGCACCACGTATTCTGACTCTAATGAAACTAGGGCAAGAAGGCGCAGCAGCCCGAGGCTTAGCGGTATTACCTGCTTTTGGCACGTTAATGGTGATGGGTATTTGGCTGGTATCTGCCTCAATCACCGCAGTTGGCATTATCAGCTTCATCGGATTACTGACACCTAATATTGCCAGAGCGATGGGGGCAAGAACACCGCGCGACGAATTGATCAGCAGCATGCTTTTGGGCGCAATGCTGTTAATCATCACAGACTCTGCCGCCATCTCATTAAGCTTATGGTTAGAGGAAACCATTCCTAGCGGCGTAGCGGCTGCAGCTATTGGCGCTCCCGCTTTAATTTGGTTTACTCGTAAAAAGCTGACGGCAACCGATCAACTTAACCTTTCAATGAGCCAAGGAAAAACGGCGCTTTCTAAGCGCGCAGTTTGTAGCATAGTGATAATGAGCATCGTCGGGGTTCTGGTTTACTCATTCGTTACCCATGGTATAAACGGGATCCAATGGTCCGTGCCAGGGGAGTTCCAATGGCAATTACGCTGGCCGCGAATGCTAACCGCACTTTCTGTCGGTATTGCGCTATCCGTTGCCGGAATCATTTTGCAACGCATTGTTTACAACCCTCTGGCCAGCCCAGATATTCTCGGTGTGTCTTCCGGAGCCACGTTTGCCATTATTACGACTGGAGTCATCGCTGGGTCACTTCTCTCCGCATTTAACTGGGGTATCGCTTTTTTCGGAAGTATGTCCGTATTGATGTTATTGCTGATTATCGGTAAACGAAGCCATTTTAATCCATCTAACTTCGTGTTGTCCGGCATCGCACTAACGGCACTATTGGAAGCCCTCGTTCAATTTTCGCTAGCTCAAGGTTCTGGTGACAGTTACAAAATTTTATTGTGGCTAACTGGTTCAATTTATCGAGTCACAGCCGACACCGCACTGATGCTATGTTTGGCAATAATGGTTCTGCTTACCGCTGTATTCGCGATTTCTCGCTGGCTAACATTAATTTCCATCGGACGACAATTCTCAAATGCACGAGGACTTAACCCCACCGTAGCCAATACGCTAATGCTCACCATCGTGGCTTTATTATGCGCCTTTTCTACCGCTACAGTTGGTCCGATATCTTTTGTTGGCTTGGTCGCTCCCCATATGGCGATGATGTTAGGAGCAAGAAAAGTGAAAGAGCAACTAAGTGTCGGAGCCTTAATTGGTGCAACCCTAATGTTGTGGGCAGATTGGCTGGGACAAATCGCTATTTATCCAAGTCAGGTGGCAGCTGGCACATTGGTCGCTATTTTAGGCAGTACTTACTTTCTGTTTTTAATGCTGAAAAGTAAATTCAGCTAAGTATTCAGGGAATATAGTTAGAGCTGGAAATACCGTTAGAAAAACAAACCCCGCTATGTTTGATAGCGGGGTTTGTTTTAACTAGCGTACGACACTTCTCTATTTTTCAATCACCACAGGAAAGCGCTGCTCATAAAGTTCCATAAAGTCTTTACGAATCAAATGCTCCAAGTGGTTAGCTTTATCGGTCGGGCAGAAAATCATAACATGCAAAATCTGCTCACCATTGATATTGCTAGAAATATGCATATGTGGCTCTGCACCGGGAAGATCAACCCCAGCGTGTTTTTCAATCATCGCGTTGTAGCGATGCGCAACATCACTGAAGTAGCTACAATGCTCTTCAATCTTGTCGGTCAAGATTGGTAACAGAGGATACAAATTAACGAAGTCTTTCACCACGATAGAAAAATTGTGGTAGACGTAGCGCTTCATAAAATTGAGGTTCTTTACTGGGTAAGTAAAAAACATACTATTGGGTAAGGTCGCGGTTTTTCCGGTGTAGTGATATTGACCATGGTGCAGGTCGATTTCTTGAATCACCGTCGCCATCATATTGTGCTCGATCACTTCGCCGCACAGTTTACCGACCTCAATCCAGTCACCGACACGAAAAGAACGTGAGCTTGCTCTTTGAATCGAGCCTGTAAAACACAAAATTATCTCTTTGGATGCCACAACAATGGCAACCGCTATCGCCGTGACACTTAGAGCAAACTCGTTTATTTCTGATTGCCATAAAATAAATAAAATCAGTAATGTAACGGCAAAGGTGCCGTTCTTAGTTCTGGACATCCAGCTGCGCTGATCTTCAGAAAGAAAGGCATGGTCACCACGAATCATCGATAAAATGGTACGACGAATTAACCACATAATCACAAAGATCAGTGCGGTAAAAATCAGTTTATGAGTGAGAAGAAAATCGACGACTAACTGCACTTTCTCCATTCCACGGCTCCCTTAGAATTAAAATACGGCCTAGTAACGGGTAACCATAACAAATTATTTTGTCAGTTGTCCGTGTTCACTCAAGTACTTTTGAGATTACTCCTCTCTAAAGGCGCGATTCATGCTTTCAGTGATTGGCTTTATTAAATAACTTAAAGGCGTTCGCGGTTCAGATAAAATAAGCACTTCCGCGTTCATTCCTGAAGTTAAGCGGTGTTTGGCTACATCTTCTTGCGAAATTGCAATTCTAGCGAGGTAAAAATCCTCTTGGTTTTCTTGTGAAAGCTTATCCGCAGAAATCGTTAACACCGTGCCGTCTAATGGTGCCAACGTTCTAGCATTCAGAGCGGTCAGACGAACATGCGCCTGCTGACCTGGGTTAACTAAATCGATATCCTGAGGATTCACGCGAGCCTCGACTAACAACTTATCGTCTTGAGGAACCAACTCTAATAGCGTTTCACCCGAACCAATCACACCTTTTTCGGTAAACACCTGCATGTTGACCACACGGCCAGCAATAGGTGCATTGATGGTTGTTCTCGCTACAATATCTTGTGCTGAGCGATACTCTTCACGAATGGCGACGATTTCCTTTTTGGTGTTTCGTAGCTCCTCGACAATCTCATTCAGTCTTTCAAGCTTCAACTCTTCAATTTGCGCTTGGTTTTCATCCAACCTTTTGTTTACTGTGAGTGATTGTCTGTCTAACTGACTTAAGGTACTCCGCACTTCCGCCGCAAGACGTTTGAGTTGAAGTAAGGTGGATTTACCCGAAAAGCCTTTTTGAACTAGAGCTTGGTTACTGTCTATTTCTTCGGCGATAAAATTGAGTCTTTCTCTCTCAATTACTTTGGTTTGCTGGAGGTTTTCCAGCTCCAAATTTGCCCCAGAAATACTCTGCTCAATGATGCTCAGCTTACTATCAGAGAATCGCTTTCTCGCTTCAAAGATCTTGTTTTGAACCAGTTGAGCTTCTTGGACGATATCGACGCGAGGAATACTTTCAAGATCATCAGACCATACGATCGTTGGCAATTCATCTAGCTCAGCACTTAGACGGTTTTCCTTCGCTAGAGTATGAATAAACTGACCACTTAATGAGTCCAACTTCGCCATAGCTTGTCGCTTAGAGAGTTGAATTAATAATTGACCTTTTTCAACCAAGTCTCCCTCCTGCACGTACAGCTTTTCAATAATGCCGCCTTCTAGATGTTGAATTTCTTGTCGCTTAGTGAGAACAGACAAATCGCCATAAGCAATTGCAGCACTCTCTAATTTCGCTGTCGCAGCCCAGTAGCCTAGGCCACCAAGAAAAATACTTAGCGTCACCACACCAAGTAAAATTGGCTTTCGAAAGCTTAGTTTCGCTTGCGGACTAAAACGATAAACGGTTTCAGACGGATGCTGATTAACGGCTGGCAGTTGATTGCTCATTTCTTACCCTTGGAATATCTGTTCTTTCTTCGCCCATCAAGCGTTTTAATACTTCATCTTTAGCACCGTATAATTTGACTCGACCTTCAGCCAAATACAGCAATCTATCCATTTGTCGTAATGTACTCGGATTATGGGCAATGACGATAATCGTTGAGCCTTGCGCCTTTAAATGGGCAATCAAACGTTGATATGCAGCCTCTCCTTCACCATCAAGGTTGGCATTAGCTTCATCGAAAATCACAATAGGTGGGTCGCCATAAACGGCTCTAGCAAGTGCGATTCTCTGCCTTTCTCCTCCAGATAAACCACGGCCATTTTCGCCAATAACGAAATCATAGCCTTTGTTTTTCTTGAGTATTAATTCATGACATCCTGCTAGTTGCGCCGCCTTGATGACTTTAGCGGGGTCTTCCTCTTTGAAGCGCGCGATGTTCTCCCGAATTGTGCCAGGAAACAACTCTACTTCTTGAGCGAGGTAACCAAAATGGGCGCCGCGATCTTCCGATGCCCAAGTAGACACTTCCATACCATCAAGCGTAACCTTACCCGCTAGTGGCTTGATCGTACCTAATAACAACCGAGCAAACGTCGATTTACCAGTACCAGAAGGGCCAATAACTCCGACAGCGACTCCGGGAGGAATGGATAAGTTGATCGATGAGAGTACAGGCTCTGCTGTGCCAGGATGGCGATAAGCAAGTCCAGTAAGTTCATAGTGTCCTTTTGGCTTTGGCAGTGGCATATTCGATTCATCTTGGCGCACGATTGCGTCGATTTCTTTTAGTCGTTTATACGCGCCTTTAGCAGACATAGCACTTCGCCATGTTCCAATCGCCTGCTCCATCGGCGAGAGTGCCCGACTCATTAAAATGGAACTCGCGATCATCGCTCCCGCAGTAATCTCATGTTGGATCACTAACCATGCTCCGCCTCCCAGCAAAAAGATCTGTAGTGAACCACGTACAAACTTAGAAAAGTTAGCCATGTAAATGGACTTACCTGCCACTCGCTCTTCGAGCATATTGACTTCATTCACGCGCGACTGCCATTTCTCTAAGAACGCGTTCATCATCCCCATCGCAAGAATTGAATTGGCATTTTGCGTGGCTAACTCGGCGTTGTTGATATGAGAGATCGCCCTAACTTCACTTTCTTGCATGGTTTTACGCGTCATTAGCTCATTGAGTAGCCCGAGACTAAACAATACGATAGACCCGAGTAACGCGATGTGACCCAATACTGGGTGCAATAAATATACGAACAAAATAAACAGCGGTGTCCAAGGCGCATCCAATAGTGGATAGGGTGCTTGGCTGCTCAAAAAGCTTTTGATGTTCTGAATGTCTCGCAGCGTTTGCGAGGTGTAACTCTTCCCTGTGTGCGATTGGTATTGAATGCTGCGCTTAAGCATAAAAGTGGACAGTTTGGTGTCCATCCAATAACCAAATGATTTACTCATTTGCGCGCGAGCGATATCAATAATCGACATGGTTAATAACGCGACAATCACGATAATAGTGAGCAAAAGTAGAGTATCGGTTGAATAGGAGGATATCACTCGGTTGTACACTTGAAGCATGTACAAGGGTATCGAGAGGACTAGTAAGTTGATAAAAAGGCTAAAAGCGATTAGCAAGCCCGCAAGCGTGCATAGTTTTTGTCTCACTTCTTTGAAAACCGTTTTTTGCACGACTATTTCCGTTTAAATTGAAAATGTAGGCGCCAGCAAAAGCTAGCACCTAACTTAAGACAGCCTCAAATACACTCTAGAATGACCGAGTTAGTTCACCTCAGCGTGACAGAGCCACACAAACTAATCCCATTCTGAGTGATTTAGGTCATTTAGATTGCAAATAAATCCGCACCGTAAGTATTGATGTCAGTTTCGGTAACGCCAATGAGTTTCACGGTTAGATCAGCACCATCGGTAAACACGGCATTACCTACAGCATCATAGCTAAAGCTTAAATCACCGAAGTCTGTGACCGAGTCGCTAATAATGTGCAAAGAATCTTCACCAATGGTGAAATCCACAACTTTTGCTTCGCCATGGCCACCAAACTTATCCGTGAACACAAACTTATCGCCATTGCTGCCGCCAACTAGAACATTATCACCAGAACCAGCTACAAGAATATCTTCACCGACGCCGCCATTTAGTTTGTTGTCACCCAACAAACCCAAAAGCAAATCATTACCTGTACCACCGCCGAGGTAATCGTTTCCTGTACCAGCCCTTAGGATGTCATCACCAGCACCACCAGTTAGGCGATCATCACCGTCGCCGCCGATCACATAATCGTTACCGCCACCGCCAACAAACGAATCATTACCACCAAAACCAATAAACAAGTCATCGCCGCCATCGAAATCAGCAAATTGGTTATTTACACCTGCATCGCCTAGATACGTGTCATTGTCACTTGTGCTCATTTTTATTCCCTCTTGTCTTAATAATTGAATAGACCTTTTATTCTATGTCTGAGTAGATTTGTAACAGACATGAGAAGTCTAATAGTCAACCGAATAGGAATAAGTTTGAATATGGGATGATATTTCAGACTGACATTTTAATAATAAATATAAAACTTAGTACTTTATAGAGTATTTTCTTTTTATTACAGTAAGTTAATACTAGTACTACAGATTTCGCCTAGCCCAACTTGTTGCTTGCGTACGGTTCTTTACTTCTAACTTTCTAAAAATATTGTATAGATGTGATTTAATAGTATGCTCACTGATAAATAAAGAATCAGCAATTTCCATATTTGAGCCTCCTTCTTTCAACATTTTTAAAACTTGAATTTCACGCCGAGTAAGCTCTACCTCGATAGCGGGCTCAATAATGCTATTCGCTTCTTTTCCTCGATAATAATTAACCAGCTGATCCAGTAATCTTCGAGACAGCCAATTATCTCCTTTTATTATTGCTTTTAACCCCTGACACACCTTGTCCATGGAGTCTCCCGGACCGAATATACCCTTTACATGCGGCCATGAGGCGAGTTCTTCTGTGTCTAAGTCATAACCTAAATTAAGCATTATGGTTCCTAGCACTTTATTACTATCTTTTAAATAAACTAAAGTTTCGGATGGAATCTCAACTGAAAAATCAACAAGCAAAAAGTAGCGTTCCGGAATGAGTTCGTGATAACTAGGGTTTTTAGTATCTATGATCGTTATTTTAGTTTCTATATTTTTAGAAAGCATTTCCTTAAAGTTTTCACTCTGTAAACTTTGTTGAGTGAGCATTAGGACTTCAGGCTTTTCCATATACTGTTCCATAATGTTTCTCATACTTTCAGTGACTTAACATTCTTAAATTAGTCGTTAATCGTCCGCACTTAGTGTGATATGTAAGTGCTAGTCCACAGAGTAAAGTTATTTGCTACTTTTTTAAATTCCAAAGTTATTAAAAAGAGAATCAAAAAAAGTGTTTCTCATAAAAGAAACACTTTTAACACATTTAGGTCACAGTAATGATTAAGAATTCACTAAATTAAATAACGTAATATTTCAAGGAGATTACACTGTTAACGAGTTATCCGAAATATTTTCTTTCGCCCAAATAAGTGCTTGGACTCTATTTTTTACTTCAATCTTCTTGAAAATATTGTGTAAATGAGTCTTTACCGTATTCTCGCTCACAAATAGTTGTTCGGCAATTTGTTGATTGGAAGCCCCCATAGAGAGAAAGGTAATTATTTGTTGCTCTCGTTTGGTCAAAATAGCGGGAACATTCTTATTTATCGGTTTGCAGTGGCGACGAAGGTGAGTAATGTATTGCTGAGAAAACTTACGGCTGAACCACATATCCCCCTGAAGTACCTTACCAATCCCAACTTGCAGCGTTTTTATATCATCAGAGGTATAGAAAATACCTGCTAGAGTACGCCAAGCAAAAAGATCTTCAGTCGAAATGGATTGATCACAATTAATTAAGATTTCGAGCGTATCTTTCTGTTGCGACTCTTTAAATTCCGAATAACGCCGAAATATTTCATCAGTGATCACGCTGCAATCAACAATAATGGCTGACGCTAAAGGCGAATCTAACGCTCCGTGAATAAGAGAGTCTGGTGTGATTAGAGCAACACTAATACCGAGTTTGGTCTCCAATACATCTTTCAGCAGAGATGACTGCAGACTGCCCTCCGTGATTAAAATGACATTTCTTGTTTTTTGTTGCTCCATCCTGATCGCATTCCCTTGGTCGCTTTTATTGAAATACGCAATAGATTTAGATAGAGCAGTAGTATTGTCAAGTATGAAAATAACTAGTACTAATTAATAACTCATTGAAGTGTCAATAATTTTTAAGTGGCAAGTATGTAAGAGGTATTAGCATTTTTCAGGCATTAAAAAAGGGAGCATACACTCCCTTTTTTGTATTTGAGTTGGTGATTTTGTCGCGCCCGTTAGAGCCGAAACCTCACCCTAGCTTAGTGAACTGGAACAGAGTTTTTTTGGTTAAATTTACCAAAGTGTTGCTCTAACACTTCTGGCGTCAACTTACCTTCTGCTTCCAGCTTTTTTAGCTCAGCGACGATCGCTTTTTGCTCTTCTAGCGACGGCAGTTTTACTTCTGGCTCCTGAGCGGCTTCCTGAGAAATCTGCTCTAGTTCTTTTTCGAAGTCATTCATAGTACTTACCTAAATTTAGTTAGTGAACTTTTAAACTTCGGCTATTCTATCCAACTCTATAGCTTGAAGCTACCAACCATCTTGTCCAGACGTGAAGAGAGCGCTTGAAGATCACGACTTGCATCCGCCAGCTCTTCTGCCGTTGCCGTTGTCATTTCATTGATCGCGTTGATTTCTTCAATGTTTTGGTTAATGGTATGCACCACAGTGGATTGCTCTTCCGTCGCCGTCGCAACTTGCGTATTACGATCAGAGATGTCTGTAATTCGCTCAGAAATATTGACTAACACTTCCACTGCTTCATCGGTTGAAGCGACCCCTTCAATAGTGACCGCTTTACCCGCTTCCATAGCACTTACCGCGTCTTGTGCGTCACTTTGAAGTTGGTTGATCATCCGTTGGATCTCTTCTGTTGAGTCAGCTGTGCGTGACGCTAGGTTTCTTACCTCGTCAGCAACCACCGCAAAACCACGACCTTGCTCTCCAGCGCGTGCAGCCTCAATCGCGGCATTCAACGCGAGCAAGTTGGTTTGTTCTGATATGTCACGAATTACGCCCAGAATCGAGCCAATATCTTTAGTTGTCGATGCCAGCTGCGTGACGACAATATTGGTCGTTTCTACGTCATCAGCTAGGCGGCTAATCACCTCTTTGGCTTTCATAACCACTTCACGACCCGTTTGAGTATTATCAGAAGCCTGATTTGCCGTATCGGCAGCAGTAGCCGCGTTCGATGCAATTTCGCTGATGGTCGCACCCATCTGGTTAATCGCCGCAACAACTTGAATGGTTTGATCACGTTGCTCTTGGCTGTTGTCATGTGTGGATGTTGCTTTCGTCGAAACACTTTCTGCCGCTTGACTTAATGAGCCACTGGTTAAAGCAACTTCTTTCATTGTGGCGTGGATCTTCTCAATAAATCCGTTGAAGCCTTTTGAAAGCTGAGCAATTTCATCATTACCCTGAATTTCAATGCGCTGCGCCAAGTCGCCTTCACCTTGCCCAAGGTCAGTAAAACGATCGGCAATCAGTCGAATTGGTTTAGTAATACTATTTGCCAACCATACGCCCATCAGAATGAATACAACGGCGACAATGATGGTCGTAAACAGCATTTTTTGCGCAGTAGCATTTAGGTCCGCGAAGACTTCATCGACAGGAACTACACCAATGACAAACCAGTTCATTGAAGGAACATACAAACTGGAAACAAACGTGTCCTGCCCTTCAAAGTCCACATTAATCAAATTGAAGCTGTTTTTATTCAGCAGTGCACTCGCATCACTACCAAATAGCTTGGTGATAGAAGTTTGGTTTTTACCTTGTTGACGATGTATTTGAATCTCACCCTGTTCGTTAGTGAGGAACACATAACCCGTATCTTCAATTTTAAACCCATTGAGCAGCGTAACCATGTCGTCCATCGACTTTGAAAGACCTGACATTGATGTACCATTTAAGTCTTGGTAGTTGGCAAACATTTTTACTTCGCCGTTTGCCTCTTGGAAAACGCTCACTGACGTTTCTTGACCAGAAGACGTAAAGCCAAAGAACCAAGCATCTTGAGTTCGATTCAGCTGACGCAAAAACCCGTTTTGATTCCAGTAATATGCCGTTTGACGATTGGCTACCGAAGCATCATTAAGTCCGTACTGGGATTTAACGTTATTGAGCTGCTGAACTAACTGAACTTCTACCGACGGGTCGCGGTCTGTATTAGATAGGGCTTCGACAATAAACTCGTTTGTTGCGAGCTGTTTTGCGGCTTGTTGCATCTCTACAACTTCGCGGTCAATTTCTGTATTGATTTGCTGCAGCATCGCAGGTAGTTCGATATCAACAAGACGGTGGCTCAACACATCTCTTGCATGACGCTGAGCCATAACACCAACGATAATTGTTGATGCTAAAACAGCAAACGTAATACCAAGTACAACCTTCTGTTTGATGCTCAAGGAATGAAGTTTCAACATATTCGGACCTTTTAAAAGAATCACTTGTTATTGGCCCCATAAGGGGAATCTGGTGCATATCTCATGACACGCACATCACAGAAACTTTATCGGCTCACATATACAAAACTAGAGGCATTTCTCACTATATTATGAAAAATAAATGTAACGCTCTGTCAGATAAGAACTTTCAGTGATAGCAAGTACTTGCAATTCTCTGCAGAGTCCCAATATTGAAAAGATAAATTGCGAAAGCGCATTGGAACTTTTTCCATCTGGAAAATGACCAATACTCAACACAAAAATCAAATGGATATCGAGAGTCCAAAGCATGCATAAATCTAACTTCGAAACTCTTCAGCAATACCTAGAGTCGCAGATCATTGGTCAGCAAGATCTAGTCAAACAACTGCTTGTTGCCCTTTTAGCAGATGGACATATTTTGGTTGAGGGCCCTCCTGGGCTGGCAAAAACCCGTGCAGTAAAATCACTCTCAGATTGTGTTGAAGGCGACTTCCACCGAATTCAGTTTACCCCTGACTTGCTGCCAGCCGATTTAACCGGCACCGATATCTTCCGCCCTGAAACCGGAGAGTTCACTTTCCAATCTGGTCCTATCTTCAATTCTCTTATTCTTGCGGATGAGATAAACCGTGCACCGGCCAAAGTACAAGCGGCGATGCTTGAAGCAATGGCAGAGAAACAAGTAACAGCAGGTCGTCATACCTACCCGTTGCCAGAGTTGTTTTTGGTCATGGCGACTCAAAACCCGATTGAACAAGAAGGGACTTATCCACTACCTGAAGCGCAGCTAGATCGCTTTTTATTACATTTAGAAGTGGAATACCCAGATGCGGAACATGAGCTATCTATCTTGCGTATTAACCGCGGTGAAGCAAAAGGCGAAACTACCGTCGAGCGCCCAATGTTAAGCCAACAAGATATATTCACTGCGCGTAAAGAAGTGTTGGATATTCATATGGCCGAAACGATAGAGCAGTACATCGTCCGTTTAGTTATGGCAACACGTCGAGCCAGCGAATATGACACTGAGCTGGATAAGTGGTTGTCAATGGGCGTTAGTCCACGTGCCACCATCGCTCTGGATCGTTGTGCCCGTGCGCACGCTTGGCTTGCAGGTCGTGATTTTGTGTCCCCAGAAGATGTTCAAACCATGGCTTATCCGGTTTTGCGCCACCGTTTATTACTGAGTTACCACGCTCAAGCGGAAGGCATTACGGCAAACCAAGTCATTGATAAGCTGCTAAGCCTCGTTGGCAGTGCATAAGACGAGGGAGTGATATGTCCACAACGCATCCACTGCCACCTCATGCGAATGGGGTGACATTAACCCTTGAAGAGCTGCTGCAATACCGCACTCAATCTGTACGTTGGTTGCCACCAGCACAAAGTATCTGGTCGCAAATGAGCGGTAACCATACCAGCCGCCAAAAAGGGCGAGGCATGGATTTTATGGAAGTACGCCAATACCAATCTGGCGATGATATCCGCAGTATTGATTGGCGGGTAACTGCTCGTACAGGGAAAGCGCACACAAAGTTATTTGCAGAAGACAAAGAGCAAGCTGTGATTCTTTACCTTGACCTGAGTTCTAGCCTGCATTTTGGGTCTAAGTATATGCTTAAGTCGGTTCAATTGGCTCACTTTGCCAGCGTGTTGATTTGGCTCACTTTGGCTAAAAAGGATCGCATCGGTGCGGTGATTGACGATGGACATCAATGTTTTGAGTTTCGCCCTTCCTCTCTACAAAAACAGGGGCTGCGGATTCTTAATGCTATCGTCGATACACATAACGCGCAGGTGGCTCGTACTGCCAACAACGAGGCTCGTACACTGCCTTATACTCAGGTGTTAGAAACACTTCATACACTGACACCTAAGGGCAGCGAACTGATTATGCTCAGCGACTTTGCCCACATAAGCGCAGCAGAGTTGACGCAGTTACGTCGACTAAAACAGCACAACAGTGTGAGGGCTATTCAGTTTTATGATCCTTTAGAAAGAGGTGAAACAAACTTTAGAGGTCAAGTAAAAGCCTCGGATGGACAACGTAGTCAATGGTTCAACTTTGGCTCCAAGGGCCAAAGAAAGGAACTCGAAACACACTTTACTCAACACCAAGAAACCATTAAACAGCAATGCCATTCGATGGCGATTCCATTTAACACGCTATCAAGTGGTTGGCCCTTGATTTCACAATTAAGCTAACAAACTGTACAAGCAGCATTTATTAAGCAGTAATAATAATGACAACAAACAACCAAAGCCTAGACCTTGAACCTCTGATTTTACCAAACGCTCCGGATTGGTTTCCGCTCGCTTGGGGATGGTGGGCAGTGCTTGCGGCCACCGTACTTTTCGTTTTCAGCATTTATCTTTATACGAAATGGCGTAAAAAACGCCTACGCGCGCAAAAGTCAGCCTTAAAACTTTTAACTCAATCTGTCACACCTCATACCCCTTCCTCTGCTCTAGAAATATTGCGTCAGGCGGCATTGAGTTACTTTCCGCGTGAAGAAATCGCGCCATTAACTGGAATCGCTTGGTATGAATTTCTCGATAGCCATACCAAAGAAACTCGATTCGTAGACAAACAACATCAGTGGCAAGAAGCGCTGTATCAGAAATCCTCTCAAGAAAATCATCAAAGCTTGGTCGATGATTGTGTCTTTTGGATAACTCACGCTTTGCCACCAAAGAAAAAGGCAAATAACCGTGACTGAGCAAACACTCATAACCGAACTTGCCCAATGGCTAAACATTGAATTTGTCTGGTGGTGGGCACTATTTTTGCTGCCTGTCCCCTGGCTGGTATACAAGCTCCTGCCACAAGAATCTCAACAAGCCGAGATCAAATTGGCGTACTTACCAACTAATGAGAATGGCAGCAAGCCTAGGCAAGCCCTGCAAAAATCACTATCAATGGCGATCTGGGTTCTTCTTATCATTGCTTGTGCGCGTCCAGTTTGGTTTGGTGATCCAGTTGAGTTCCAACCCAAATATCGGGACTTGATGTTAGTCGTCGACCTATCTGGCTCGATGCAGCAAGAAGACATGGAGCTCAACGGCGAATACATCGACCGCCTCACCGCTGTCAAAAAAGTTCTATCGGATTTCGTGGCAAAGAGAAAAGGCGACCGTCTCGGGGTTGTTTTGTTTGGCGATCACGCGTATTTGCAAACGCCACTCACTGCAGACCGTAAAACCGTCATGCAGCAGATTAATCAAACCGTCATCGGCTTGGTTGGTCAACGAACCGCCATTGGTGATGGCATTGGCCTAGGCACGAAAACTTTTGTAGACAGTGATGCTCCGCAACGAGTCATGATTTTGCTTAGTGACGGCAGCAACACTGCCGGTGTGCTCGAACCGCTCGAAGCAGCGGAAATCGCAAAAAAATACAAAGCGACCATTTACACCGTAGGCGTAGGTGCTGGTGAAATGATGGTGAAAGAGTTTTTCATGACTCGCAAGGTTAACACCGCAGCCGACTTGGATGAGCAAACACTAACTAAAGTGGCAGAGATGACTGGTGGACAATATTTTCGAGCACGAGATACTGATCAGCTCGAAAAGATCTACGACACGATCAACCAGCTCGAGCCCGTGTCAAGCGACACGCAAACTTGGCGTCCACAGTCAGAATGGTTCCCATACCCATTAAGCGCTGCATTCGTACTGTCGGTATTGTTATTCCTACTGAGGAGAAAACATGGCTGAGTTTATTTTCCTTAACCCTTCTTGGCTTTTGGGGCTCATCGCAATCCCTATTGCGCTCTTGCTCAATCACAAATTTAGAGCAAAAAAAACGACACTGATTGCCCCTCACCTAGCTAAAGTGCTCGGACAAAACACGCAGTCCAAACACTATTTTATTCTCTGGGGCGTAGCTTGGGCCATTGCCTGTATTGCGCTAGCGGGACCAAGCTGGCAATCCAACGCTCGCCCAAGCTTTGAATTAAACCAAAACCGCATTTTAGTACTTGATATGTCTCGCTCGATGTTCGCTACGGACATCAAGCCTAATCGACTCGCGCAAACACGTTATAAGGCGCTGGACTTACTTCCTAAATGGAAAGAAGGGGCTACGGGTCTTATTGCTTACGCTGGCGATGCCTATAACTTAAGTCCACTGACGACTGATTCCAGTACGCTTGCCGGCATTATCGAGAATTTGTCACCAGAGCTAATGCCTTTTCAAGGGGCAAACCTGCCTTCCGCAATTGAATTAGCGCTCAACCAGTTCTCTCAAGCAGGTGTGCAACAAGGCGACATCATCGTGTTAGCTGATGACCTTGAAGAGTCAGAACTGTCTCGGACGTTGAATTTGATCGAAGGTAAAAACATTCGCATCTCAGTTCTCGCAGTAGGAACCGCTAATGGCGCTCCCATCACCCTACCCGATGGTTCTCTTTTAAAAACTGCACAAGGCACAACAGTCGTAGCGAAAACAAATCTGAAGAATTTACAAATACTAGCAAAGAAAACAGGTGGAATTTTTGTTCCTATTCAGCACACCAATCGCGATGTTGAGAACATTTCAGCCTTTACGAACAACGTTGGCAGTCAACTTTCGGCCAAGAAGAGTGAAGAAATTAGCACTGACTCTCGCTTAAACGGTGGCTTTTGGTTGCTGCCGCTGTTACTTCTGCCTGCAGCTTTACTGTTCCGACGCGGCCTGATTTGGATGTTTGTGGCAACAATAATACCGATGACTTGGACACAACACGCCGAAGCAAATCCGTTCTTAAATGCCGACCAACGAGGAGCGGAACTCTACAAGCAAGGTGAGTATGAACAGGCGCAAAATCTATTTACAAACCCAAGCTGGAAAGGAGCCGCCAGTTACCAAAAAGGTGACTACGAAGCCGCTATCGAAGCATTTTCTCATGACGCCTCTCCTAACGGCCGCTATAACCTTGCCAACTCTCTGGCGCAAAATGGTCAATTAGAAGAAGCAGCAGAGCTTTATAAAAAACTGCTTGAAGAAAAGCCCAACTTTGAAGCTGCAAAGAAAAACTTGTCGGTTGTGGAACAGAAGCTG
>NZ_JAMPZF010000037.1:0-3347 GCF_024747315.1 Vibrio sp. HS-50-1
GTTCTGCCAAACGACAATGATGTGGATGGCGATAAGCTGAGTATTGAATCAGCCTCTGTACCTAAAGAGCAGGGTACGGTTGAAGTGGTGGATGGAAAACTCGTTTTCACTCCTGCAGAAAACTTCAATGGCGACGCTGAAATTACCTACATCGTAACGGATGGTCAATTGACCGACGAAGCGAAAGTGGTAGTTAGCGTTAACCCAGTAAACGATGCGCCAACTATCAAAGTTGATGCCGTAGAAAGCATCACTGAAGATGCAGTGAGCACTGATACGGTAGTCGCAACCTTAACGGTTCGTGATACTGATACGCCAGAAGACCAATTAACCGTTTCTTTAGAGAACAACTCAAACGGCTACTTCGTGTTGGTTGGCAATGAAGTCAAGCTAACTCAAGCGGGTGTTGACGCGGTTAACAACGATGAACTCAACCTTAAAGACCTGACTATCAGCGCGTCAGTGTCGGATGGTGTTAATCCAACGGCTAGCGACAGTGATAGCTTGGTTGTGAATCGTGTTAACGATGCGCCAACAGTTGATAATGCCATTACAGATCAAGTGTTATCGGAAGATTTCGCGACCTACACGATTGATTTAAACGACGCATTTAAAGACAGCGACTCCGTGCTTAGCTTCTCAGTAGCCGGTAACAGCAACGTGTTGGTTTCGATTGAAAATGGCATCGCGACCATCTCACCAACCGCAGACTGGAACGGCTCAGAAATCCTAACGTTTACTGCTACCGATTCAAACGGCGAGAGCGTCAGTCAAACGGTGAACTTCACGGTAGCGCCTGTGGCGGACATCGTGGCAGACAAAGCGACGGTTGTGGAAGACACGCCAACCATCATTAACGTCTTAGGTAACGACACGTTTGACGGCGACGATAAAGTGGTGTCGCTTGATACCAGTAAAGGCCCAGCTAAAGGTACAGTCTCCGTCAACCCTGATGGCAGCGTAACTTACACGCCAAACGACAACTACCACGGTACAGACAGTTTCACCTACATCGTTACGTCAGGTGGGGTATCGGAATCCACCACGGTGAATGTCGATGTGACGCCAGTGAACGATGCGCCAATGGCGAAAGATGACACGGCAACAACACAAGAAGATACCGCTGTCACGATTGATGTTCTGCCAAACGATACTGATGTGGATGGCGACAAGCTGAGTATTGAATCAGCCTCTGTACCTAAAGAGCAGGGTACGGTTGAAGTGGTGAATGGCAAACTGGTGTTCACTCCGGCAGAAAACTTCAATGGTGATGCTGAGATCACTTACACCATCACCGACGGTGTGCTGACTGACCAAGCGAAGGTGACCGTTACCGTTAACCCAGTAAACGATGCACCAACTATCAAGGTTGATGCCGTGGAAAGCATCACTGAAGACGCAGTGAGCACTGATACGGTAGTGGCGACGTTGGAAGTCGCTGATTCTGATACGCCAGAAGACCAATTAACCGTTTCTTTAGAAAACAACTCAAACGGTTACTTCGTGTTGGTTGGCAATGAAGTCAAGCTAACTCAAGCGGGTGTTGACGCGGTTAACAACGACGAACTCAACCTTAAAGACCTAACGATCAGCGCGTCAGTATCGGATGGTGTTAATCCAACGGCTAGCGACAGTGACAGTTTGATTGTGAATCGTGTTAACGATGCACCGACTGTTGAAAATGCCATTGCAGATCAAGTGCTAGCGGAAGATTTCGATGCATACACGATCGACTTGAATGAAGCATTCAAAGATTCTGATTCCTCGCTAGAATTCTCAGTCTCTGGCAATAACAACATCCAGATCTCTATTGTGAATGGCGTTGCTACCATTACTCCGACTGCGGATTGGAATGGCAAAGAGACAATTACGTTCACAGCTAAAGACCCAAGCGGTGAAAGCGTCAGTCAAATGGTGAACTTTACGGTTGCACAAGTAGTCGACATCGAGGCAGACAGTGCGGATGTAATCGAAGACACACTAACCATCATTAACGTCTTAGGTAACGACACGTTTGACGGCGACGATAAAGTAGTGTCGCTTGATACCAGTAAAGGCCCAGCTAACGGCGCGGTCTCGGTCAACCCTGACGGAACTGTGACCTACATACCAGATGATAACTACGTCGGCAAAGATACGTTCACTTATGTCGTGACATCAGGCGGTGTGTCTGAATCCACTACCGTTGAAGTCAATGTGACGCCGGTCAACGACGCGCCAGTGGCAAAGGATGACACGGCGATTACTGACGAAGACACGCCAGTGACGATTGATGTCCTGCCAAATGACACCGATATTGATGGCGATACGCTGTCGATTGAATCGGCGTCCGTACCTGAAACACAAGGTAAGGTTGAAATTGTTGACGGCAAACTGGTGTTCACACCGGCCGAAAACTTCAATGGTGACGCCGAAATTACCTACACCGTAACGGACGGTCAATTGACCGACGAAGCGAAGGTAACCGTTACTGTAAATCCAGTAAACGATGCGCCAACCATCAAGGTCGATGCTGTAGAGAGCATCACTGAAGATGCAGTGAGCACTGATACGGTAGTGGCAACCTTAACGGTTCACGATACTGACACGCCGGAAGATGAGCTTACGGTGTTGCTAGAAAACAACTCAAACGGTTACTTCGTGTTGGTTGGCAATGAAGTCAAGCTAACTCAAGCGGGTGTTGATGCGGTTAACAACGATGAACTTAACCTTAAAGACCTGACTATCAGCGCGTCAGTGTCGGATGGTGTTAATCCAACGGTTAGCGACAGTGATAGTTTGATTGTGAATCGTGTTAATGATGCACCGATTGTTGAAAATGTCATTGCAGACCAAGTGTTATCGGAAGATTTCGATGCATACACGATCGACTTGAATGAAGTATTCAAAGATACTGATTCCTCGCTAAACTTCTCAGTGTCTGGCAACAGCAACGTGTTGGTTTCGATTGAAAATGGCATTGCGACCGTTAGCCCAACGGCAGACTGGAACGGCTCAGAAACCCTAACGTTTACTGCTACTGATCCAAGTGGTGAAAGCATTAGCCAAACGGTGAACTTCACAGTTGCGCCAGTGGCGGACATCGTGGCAGACAAAGCGACGGTTGTGGAAGACACGCCGACCATCATCAAGGTCTTAGGTAACGACACGTTCGAAGGCGACGACAAAGTGGTGTCGCTGGATACCAATAACGGCCCAGCCAACGGCACGGTCTCGGTCAACCCGGATGGCAGCGTAACCTACACGCCAAACGACAACTACCACGGTACAGACAGCTTCACCTACATCGTCACGTCCGGTGGGGTATCGGAGTCCACCACGGTGAACGTCGATGTCACACCAGTCAA
>NZ_JAMPZF010000038.1:0-632 GCF_024747315.1 Vibrio sp. HS-50-1
GTTGGTACTATCGGCCACGTTGACCACGGTAAAACAACTCTAACTGCAGCTATCTGTACTACTCTTGCTAAAGTTTACGGCGGTGTAGCTAAAGACTTCGCATCTATCGATAACGCTCCAGAAGAGCGTGAGCGCGGTATCACAATCGCAACTTCTCACGTTGAGTACGACACTCCAACTCGTCACTACGCACACGTTGACTGTCCAGGACACGCGGACTACGTTAAAAACATGATCACTGGTGCTGCACAGATGGACGGTGGTATCCTAGTTGTTGCTGCGACAGATGGCCCAATGCCACAAACTCGTGAGCACATCCTACTAGGCCGTCAGGTTGGTATCCCATACATCATCGTATTCATGAACAAATGTGACATGGTTGACGATGAAGAGCTACTAGAACTAGTAGAAATGGAAGTTCGTGAACTTCTATCTGAATACGATTTCCCAGGTGATGACCTACCAGTTATCCAAGGTTCTGCACTAGGCGCACTAAACGGCGAAGAGCAGTGGGAAGCGAAAATCGTTGAACTAGCTGAAGCTCTAGATACTTACATCCCTGAGCCAGAGCGTGCGGTAGATCAGCCATTCCTAATGCCTATCGAAGACGTATTCTCAATCCAAGGTCGTGG
>NZ_JAMPZF010000039.1:0-36524 GCF_024747315.1 Vibrio sp. HS-50-1
TAATGTTTGAATTGACTGTGCTGAATCTTTCGATTCAATGGTCACTTCGTTTCATTGAAACCTAATTTGATACCGCTTTCCGTTAAGAAAGAAACATCTAATTGGATTATCATCAACGAGTGCCCACACAGATTGATAGGTCTATATTTTTAAAGAGCTTGCTTATCGAGAAGTTTTTCTCTCAAAGCGGAGGTGCATTCTAACGAGATAATTGAGAGTGTCAAACACTTTTTTCAATTTATTTTCTCAGAAGCTTTTCACCTCTCCGACCCTGCTGAAGCCTTATCGCGTCTGCCGTGTCGGTGGATGCGCATTATAGGGAACTCAGATCCGTTCGCAACCCTTTTTTGAAAAAAAATGGAAAAAACTGACTGTTCGATGACTAATTCATCAAAAAAGCAAAAAAGAGGGTAAAAAACCCTCTTTTTCTGCCTTAAAAGCCGTATTTAAATGAAAGCGTACGCGTCTGCGAACATACGTTCGCTCTTCGCTTTCTTGTTCTGAGTGAACTGTTCACGTGCTGCACCTGCCATTTCAAAGCGGCCCGCAATATAGATATCGTAGTTTTCTAAGCTTTCGAAATCTTCGGCTACTGCTTGTAGCACGTTACCAACTTTACCTTGCCAGTCTGTAGGTGCTTCTTCTACTACTGGAACAAAGTGAACGTTAGCAAACTTATCGGCAATCTCGACCAGTTCTTCTTTAGCGTAAAGCTGGCAGTTGTCTCGTGCACCCCAGTATAAATAGATAGGGTTGGTTTTGTTCTGTGCAACACAGTGATCCAGAATCGAACGCACGTAACTAAAGCCAGTACCACCAGCAATCAATAATAGCGGGCGTTCGCTTTCTTCTTGAACCCAAGCATCACCATGTGGTGCATCAATCTCGATATGACCATCTGTTTCTAGGGCGGCTTGCATTGCTTCAACGACTTCTAGTGCATAAGCATTGTGTTCTGCCGCGCCGATGTGCAGTTCAAGCTCACCTTCATGACGACAAGGACTGCTCGCAATAGAGAAAGGACGTTTGTCTTTTTCACCCATCACGACCATTAGGTACTGACCGGCTTTAAAGGGCACTGGTGATTCTGGGTGAAGAAGGATTTGGTAAGTATTACAAGCTAACGGCTGAATAGACTTTACTTTACATTGGATGGTCATGGTGTTCCTCTCGCTTACTCGTCAAAAGTAAGCACTAAATTACTTTCTGTATAGGCTTGGCAAGGGAATATCCAACCTTGCTGTTGCTCTTTTTCGGTTAGCATCGGTTCGAGGTGATAGCTCACCTCGCCCGTTAGCTTTTTACACATGCACATGGCGCAAGCGCCAACTTGGCAACGGTGCGGGAAGCGAATATTGTTGTTGAGCGCAGCTTCCAACACCGTCTCCCCTTCTTTTACTTGGAACCTAACGTCCATTGGTAGAAGGTGGACTTGATGACTCATAGAATACCTAACTGGTCCCAAATCTCATCGACTTTAGCCACAAGTTTAGGATCTTTTTTGATAGGCGTGCCCCACTCGCGCGTGGCTTCAGATTCGAACTTGTTGGTCGCATCCAATCCTAATTTGGATGAACACTCAGTCTTACCACGCACTTGAATGGTGTCTCTATCTGGGTCCATTCGAGTTGTCACAGCCCAAATGATGTCATTCCAATCTCGTGCATTAACGTCATCGTCGCACAAAATGATGAATTTGTTATCCGTGTACTGAGCAAAGAAGCCCCATAGATATTCCATCAATTCTTGGGATTGACCAGCTTGGTCTTTCTTCATAGTTACGACAGCAAATTGGTTGTTTGCTGTAACTGGAAGATAGACGTCAACAATCTCAGGGCGTTGCTGTTTCAACTCATTCAGTTCTGCTTCGGTAATCGCTTTGCTGTCTCGCTCAGTGACCTCGGTTCGCGTCGCCAGCTCAGCATCCCATTTAATGGTCGCATCCAAGCCCATTTTGGAGCCAAGCCCAACCACTGGTGAAGCAAAGTCGAGCGAGTCGATTGGCGTGTTATCTATCATCAAGGTATCACGTACAGGGTCCATATGCTCTGACATGGCTTTAACGACATCATTCCAATCTCGCGCGTTTACCGATTCATCGCACACAATAACAAACTTGGTGTACATGAATTGACGTAAGAAAGACCACACACCCATCATTACGCGCTTGGCATGTCCTGGGTACTGCTTCTTCATGGTGACGACTGCCATTCGGTACGAACAACCTTCAGGCGGTAGATAGAAGTCTTCAATTTCTGGGAACTGCTTTTGCAGAATCGGCACAAAGACTTCGTTTAATGCCACACCCAATACAGCTGGCTCATCTGGCGGACGGCCTGTGTAGGTACTGTGGTAGATTGGGTCTTTACGCATGGTAATGTGCGTAATGGTAAACACGTGGTGCTTTTCTTTTTCATTATAGTAACCAGTGTGATCACCATATGGGCCTTCATCAGCAAACTCGTTTGGGTCGATAAAGCCCTCCATGACGATTTCCGCGCTTGCTGGCACTTCCAAATCATTGCTGACTGACTTAACGACTTCCGTTTTGCTGCCACGCAGCAAACCTGCAAACGCGTATTCCGATAGCGTATCTGGCACTGGCGTTACTGCGCCAAGAATGGTTGCTGGGTCTGCACCAAACGCGACCGAAACTGGGAAAGGTTTACCTGGATTGGTTTCCATCCAATCGCGCAGGTCAAGCGCACCACCACGGTGAGCTAACCAACGCATGATTATTTTGTTCTTGGCAATTTTCTGCTGACGATAAATGCCTAGGTTCTGACGTTTCTTGTTTGGACCTTTGGTCACGGTTAAGCCCCACGTAAGCAGTGGTGCAACGTCTTCCGCCCAGCAACTCATTACCGGGATTTTGTCCAAGTCGACTTCATCACCTTGCCACACTATCTCTTGGCACGATGCTTTTCTTAAGCGCTTGGCTGGCATGTTCAATACTTGCTTGAACACTGGCAATTTTTCCAATGCGTCTTTGAAGCCTTTTGGTGGCTCAGGTTCTTTCAAATAAGCCAGCAGCTTACCGACTTCTCTTAATTCTTTAACATCTTCACGTCCCATACCAATCGCGACACGCTCTGGTGTACCAAATAGGTTGGTCAAAACAGGTACGTCGTAGCCAATTGGGTTCTCAAACAACAGCGCAGGTCCACCAGCACGCAAGGTGCGGTCACTGATTTCTGTCATTTCGTAAGCGGGATCGACAGGGTGAGCAATGCGTTTAAGTCGACCTTTCTGTTCTAGGTGGTCGATAAATTCGCGTAAATCCTTAAAACTCATAGGCCTTCATGACTGGCTGATTAAACTGTCCGCAGTATAACAAATAGGAGGACGCTAAGATCCTCCTATTTTGTGTGGGTATGTGAGCCAGATTACTTTAATACTTGCTCTATCTGCCGAGTCTTCACTTGATGGTTGTTAGAGACTAACTCTTCCAACCAGGTTTGATGCCCTTGCTGCGCCAGCTCTCGAGCGACCATGGTAGCTTCTTCCGATAGTGCCATTTTGCTCACTAGAAACTGTTTCACTTGCGGAGATAAAGGGTTGGACTTTGTAAGTAGACTAATGGCTTCTGGTTTGAGTGACGGATTGACGGTGGAGTTCATCAATTGCTGAATTGAAAAAACGTCCCCAACCGTAGCTAAACGCTCGAGTTCGGACTGGCTGTTGTAATCCGCTCTCATCCGCCAGAGTAAGTTGTACACTTCCTCATCTTGACTTACTTGCGCTAATCTCACGATCACGGCTGTCGATGGTAGCCAACTGGTCACATTCGCTTTGGTTAACTGAGTGGTTAATGCGGCAAGCGCATGCGGTGATAAGCTGTCCAACTCTCGAATCAAAAGTGCTTCACGCGCCTGAACTTGTTGAGATTGCCCTGTAAGCCATTGCTTTAAGTCGAGCTCTTTCCGCTCAGCTTGTAGTACAAAGTCCAAGGTACTTTGGTCTTGCTTCCAACGCTTAATCAAGCGGCTCGCAATGGCAGGAAAGTTAAAGGCAGGCACACTAAACTCATACCCGTCCCCTCGCTCTAGAACCTGATAAGTAGGAGTCATACGGATCTGAGACTCAACAAACAGAGCCATTCTAGGCGTGAGAATAACATCTTGCTTCTCAAGCTTTTCCAATAACCGAAAACGCACGACCTCTTGTTGAGGTAAAGCTAGTCGATCAAGGGCAAATTTAAGCGAGTCGACTTCATCCCTGACAACGTAATCAAGCAGTTCAGAGACTTTAGCCTGTATTTGAGTATCCTGAAGCCACTGTTCTACTACAGACTCCTGCATTTCCTTGGCAGATAACGTCGCGGGTAGTGTGATAAGTGACAAGCTCAGGAGTAATGACGACAACATTCCTTGTTGCATGTTAACCTCCCGATAACATTTTCCTCATTCTGATGCTTCCATCGGGAGAAAGCAACAAAAAAGCCACCGTTAACGGTGGCTTTTTTAGAATAAGGACTCAGCTATTACTGACGACGCATCGCATCGAAGAACTCATCGTTGGTCTTCGTCATCGCTAGCTTATCAATGAGGAATTCCATCGCGTCGATTTCGCCCATTGGGTGAACGATCTTACGCAGAATCCACATTTTCTGTAGTTCATCAGTCTTCGTCAGTAGCTCTTCACGACGTGTACCTGAACGGTTGAAGTCAATCGCAGGGAATACACGCTTCTCAGCAATCTTACGGTTCAAGTGCAGTTCCATGTTACCTGTACCCTTGAACTCTTCGTAGATAACTTCATCCATCTTAGAACCAGTATCTACTAGTGCCGTTGCGATGATCGTTAGGCTACCGCCCTCTTCAACATTACGTGCTGCACCAAAGAAACGCTTAGGACGGTGTAGTGCGTTTGCATCCACACCACCTGTCAGTACTTTACCTGATGAAGGTACTACGGTGTTGTAAGCACGAGCGAGACGAGTGATAGAGTCAAGCAGGATAACCACGTCTTTCTTGTGTTCAACAAGACGTTTCGCTTTCTCGATTACCATTTCCGCTACTTGTACGTGACGAGATGCTGGCTCATCGAAAGTCGACGCGACTACTTCACCTTTAACTAGACGCTGCATCTCTGTTACTTCTTCTGGACGTTCGTCGATAAGAAGTACCATCAACTCACACTCTGGGTGGTTGTATGCGATGCTTTGAGCAATATTTTGCAGAAGCATTGTCTTACCCGCTTTTGGCGGAGCAACAATCAGACCACGTTGACCTTTACCGATAGGCGATGCCAAATCTAAAACACGTGCTGTGATGTCTTCTGTAGAACCGTTACCACGCTCCATTACCATGCGTTCATTTGCATGCAGAGGGGTAAGGTTTTCAAATAGGATCTTGTTACGAGCGTTGTCTGGTTTGTCGTCGTTAACGGTATTGACTTTTAGAAGGGCAAAGTAGCGTTCACCGTCTTTTGGTGGACGAATTTTACCAGCGATAGAGTCACCAGTACGTAGGTTAAAGCGACGAATCTGACTTGGTGATACGTAGATATCGTCCGGACCCGCAAGGTATGAACTATCTGCACTGCGTAGGAAACCAAAGCCGTCTTGCAGAATTTCCAGAACCCCATCGCCAAAGATGTCTTCGCCGCCTTTAGCGTGCGCTTTTAAAATCGCGAAGATGATGTCTTGTTTTCTTAAGCGAGCTAGGTTCTCTAATCCTAAGCTTTCGCCCAGTTTTACAAGGTCAGACACAGGTCTGTTCTTCAGTTCGGTAAGGTTCATGGTGGTGGATTCTTGTTTAGTCAAAATAAGATCTGTTTTCTAGTTAAGATGGATTTGGTCTCAGGATCGACCAAGAAGAGAAATTTGTTCAATTAACGCGCGATAAGTTAGCACTAATTAGTATTCTAGTCCAGAGTTAGAAAAACAAAACCGTGCGTTGTTACTTTGCACGGTTTTATCTGTAATCACTTGGTGATTATAAGTTTGCGTCCAAAAACTCTTTTAGTTGAGTTTTAGACAGAGCACCAACTTTCGTTGCCGCTACGTTGCCGTCTTTGAATAGCAGTAGCGTTGGAATGCCGCGAATACCAAACTTAGGTGGTGTACCTGCGTTATGGTCGATGTTTAGTTTACCGATAGTGAGTTTGCCTTCGTACTCGTCTGCGATTTCGTCCAGAATAGGAGCGATCATTTTACAAGGACCACACCATTCTGCCCAGAAATCCACTAGAACCGGGCCTGCAGCGTTGATTACATCGTTTTCAAAACCGTCATCAGTTAGCTGCAAAATCTTATCACTCATCTTCCACTCCAATGTGTTTTTCGAAACTGGTTGGATGATAACCAGTAATTAGATGCCCTATTGGAATGTATTTACTTTCGTATTGCAAGCTTTAGCTGATATTCTATAGCCATGAAAAAGACGCATATCACAGAGCAAAAGTTCGCCGATTTGGGCTTAAAGCCCCAAGTTATTGAAGGATTGGACAAAAAAGGGTTCGAATTTTGTACCCCTATCCAAGCCTTGGCGTTGCCGGTCCTGCTCACCGGCCAAGACATCGCAGGCCAGGCCCAAACGGGTACTGGTAAAACGCTCGCGTTTCTTACTGCTACATTCAACCACCTTCTGACGACACCGGAGCATGAAGGTCGTAAACCTACGCAGCCACGCGCAATCATTATGGCGCCAACACGTGAGCTTGCTATTCAGATTTACAATGATGCAGAAGCATTAACTGAGAGCACTGGTCTAAAAACCGCTTTGGCTTACGGTGGTGAAAGCTACGATAAGCAATTGAATAAGCTGCAAGATGGTGTCGATATTCTGATTGGTACGACAGGTCGTATCATCGATTTCTACAAACAGCGCGTATTCAACCTTAACAACATTCAAGCCGTTGTTCTGGATGAAGCCGACCGCATGTTCGATCTTGGCTTTATTAAAGACATTCGCTTCTTGTTCCGTCGTATGCCTGAGCCAAAAGAGCGTTTGAACATGCTGTTCTCAGCGACGCTTTCTTACCGCGTTCAAGAACTGGCATTTGAGCATATGAACACCCCTGAGCATGTTGTGGTAGAGCCAGAACAGAAAACTGGTCACCGTATTCAGGAAGAACTTTTCTACCCTTCTAACGAAGATAAAATGGCCCTCCTTCAAACTTTGATTGAAGAAGAATGGCCAGATCGCGCCATCATTTTTGCGAACACGAAACACAAGTGTGAATCGGTTTGGGGTCACTTGGCTGCCGATGGACACCGTGTCGGTCTTCTTACTGGTGATGTACCGCAGAAGAAACGTGAAAAGATTCTTGAGCAATTCACCAAAGGTGATGTCGACATTCTTGTTGCAACTGACGTTGCTGCCCGTGGTCTGCATATTCCTCAAGTGACGCACGTTTTCAACTACGACCTTCCTGACGACTGTGAAGATTACGTTCACCGTATTGGCCGTACAGGTCGTGCTGGTGCAAGCGGCCACTCGATCAGTTTTGCTTGTGAAGAGTACGCAATTAACCTGCCTGCAATCGAAGAATACATTGAGCACACTATCCCGGTTTCAGAATACGATTCGTCAGCGCTGATCCAAGATCTGCCAGCGCCAATTCGTATGCGTGCGCCACGCAACCAACAGCGTCGTACGAATACTGGCGGTACTCGTTCAGGTTCAGGTAACCGCAAGCCGCAAGGACGTCGTCCGCGCCAACCGCGTCAATCGGCACCAAAACAATCGTAAAAGGAAACTGAGTTCGTTTATGAGTCAAGCAGGATCATCGCCGCTATACGCCGCCATCGACCTCGGGTCGAACAGTTTTCACATGCTCGTTGTGCGTCATATCGATGGCAGCGTTCAAACAATGGCTAAAATTAAGCGCAAGGTTCGTCTAGCAGCGGGCCTAGATGAACATAATTCTCTTAGTATGGAAGCTATGCAGCGAGGATGGGACTGCTTAAGTCTATTTGCGGAACGCTTGCAGGATATTCCTAAACAGAACATTCGTATTGTAGGCACAGCCACTTTACGTACCGCCACGAATGTAGATGTGTTTCTGGAGAAAGCGAACCAGATTCTTGGTCAACCAATCGACGTTATCTCCGGTGAAGAAGAAGCGGCCACTATCTATAAAGGTGTCGCACACACTTCTGGAGGCAGCGGTCGCCGTCTTGTGGTCGATATTGGTGGCGCAAGTACAGAACTCATCATCGGTGAAGGTTTCGAAGCCAAAGCACTGACCAGTTTAAAAATGGGTTGTGTGACTTGGCTGGAAAACTTCTTTAAAGATCGCCAGTTGAATGCGCGTAACTTTGACGCAGCAATTGAAGGCGCGAAGCAGACAATCCAGCCAATTCTAGAGCGCTATACAGAAATCGGTTGGGATGTGTGCGTTGGCGCATCAGGCACCGTTCAGGCATTGCAAGAGATAATGCTAGCGCAAGGTATGGACGAAGTAATCACTCACTCCAAATTGAAACGCCTGCAGAAGCAAGCCATGTTAGCCGATCATTTAGAAGAGCTCGACATTGAAGGCTTAACGCTTGAACGTGCGTTAGTGTTCCCTAGCGGCCTATCTATTTTGATTGCCGTTTTTGAATTACTGGAAATCGACGCGATGACACTCGCGGGCGGCGCACTACGTGAAGGCTTAGTCTACGAGATGGTTGAAGAGCTACGTCAAGAAGACATCCGTGCTCGCACAATTGCCAGCGTACAAAATCGTTATCAGCTCGATCACCAATACGGTGAACAAGTTGCGACACTGGCAAGCAAACTGTTGGAGCAAGCCGGCGGCGATGAGTGGATTACGGAACCTCAAGGCAAGATATTGCTTGAAACCGCCGCAAAGCTGCATGAAATCGGCTTAACGATCGATTTCAAAAAAGGCGGTGAGCACAGTGCTTACCTACTCCAGAATTTGGATTTACCTGGCTACACTCGCGCGCAGAAGTTCTTTATTGGTGAGATTGCCCGTCGTTATCGAGAACAACTCACCTCACTGCCTGAGCAACACGCGTTATCAGGCTCAAGTGCCAAGCGCGTACTGCGGTTGTTGCGCTTAGCGGTGTTGTTAACTCACCGTCGCAACCAAAACTTAGAGCCAAACGTCGTATTAACGGCTGAAGGTGACAACCTAACATTAAACATTGATGCACAGTGGCTAGCGGCCAACCCGTTGACCGCCGCTGAGCTAGAAATCGAATCCAACCGTCAAACTGATATCGGTTGGCCATTAACGATTACCTCTGATTAATGGTTGTTATCCCATGACAAAGGCTCCTTCTGGAGCCTTTTTTAATACCCGTTATTATCCTATGTACAACTCATAGAGTTTTGAGACACCGATGATCTAAATGCTCATTTCGCTGTACATTTGCTTTAGAAACAACAAAGCCACTATCAAAAGCGGCTTTGTTGCTATTAACTGATGAAAACTATGCCGTCGTCGTAACTTTAAAGTTAGGGTTCACTGCCGTTAGCTTCTTAATTAAGTAATTCAGTAGTACGCCGTACATAGGCACAAACAGACCAAGACTAATCACTAACTTAAAGCCGTAGTCCACCAGCGCGATTTCCGTCCAATGTTCCGCCATAAATGGATCTGGACTTTGGTAGAACGCAATCGCGAAGAAGGCGATGGTATCCAGTGCATTACCAAAAAGCGTTGAACACGTTGGGGCCACCCACCACTGTTTCATTTGGCGTAGGCGGTTGAACACGTGCACATCCATAATCTGACCAAGTAGATACGCCATGAAGCTAGCAATCGCGATACGAGCAACGAATAAGTTAAATTCCCCTAAGTGACCAAAACCTTGGAACTGCCCCTCGAAGAACACCACCGATAAGAAGTAAGAGACAGCCAAAGCAGGCAACATTACTAAGAAAATGATCTTACGCGCCAACTGAGCCCCGAAAATACGTACGGTTAAATCCGTCGCAAGGAAAATAAATGGGAAGGTGAATGCACCCCAGGTGGTATGTAAGCCAAAGATAGTAAACGGTAGCTGAACTAGGTAATTGCTGGATGCAATAATGACTAGATGAAATAAAACCAGATAGATAAGGGCGTTGCGCTGCTGCGCAGGGGTAAAGTTACTCATGCGATACCTTTTTAGTTTGGTTTGGGGGCGAGGGAACCCAAATCGAGCGTTTTCTACAGAGAAAAGCACTCTTACCAACAATGTAAAAAATGACGATTAAACTAACTTAACTCATTCAGAGTAAAGCGGTGGGCGATTATACATTAACCAATTTTACTCACAAGCGGTGTTTTATACGCAAACGTTTCTTCGCGAACATCACGTCAAAACCAAGGGCTTTGATGCAAAAATAAGAAAGGGGGTTTCATGTGAAACACCCTTTAAAGAATAGATAACTTGAATTTAGAAGCCGCGTTGGAACAATCCGGCTAAATAGTCGAGCTCTTCCCTACTCTCTTCTATTGTTAGCGCTTCAAACCAAATCGCTTCGCTGTAGTGCTCCGCTTTCATAAATAAGCGGCAGCCTTCAAAATCGATCACCCAAGAGTGAATATCCGCATCCCACTGTTTTTCTACCACAGACGCAGATAATAATCCCACCAAACGCTCACCCAGTGCCGGAAAAGTATCGAGGTCGAAGCTTGGAGCGGTAATAATAAGACGCCCTTCTTCAACAATGTAATCAGCGAGACCAAATTCCTTGTGCATATGGGTTCCTTATCCGTGGTGAGTAATGTGTTCTTGGATCAGATCCAAGAATGGATCGGCGTATTTTTCTAGTTTACGTTGACCAACGCCACTAACCGCTAACATTTCGCCGTATGACGTTGGCAGCATTTCTGCCATATCAATCAAGGTCGCATCACTGAATACCACGTATGGTGGCAAACCGTCTTCATCGGCGATCGACTTACGTAGCTTACGTAGTTTGGCAAACAACTTCTTGTCGTAGTTTTTGCTGGTCAGTTTATCCGACTTCGCGGCACGTGCTGCGGTATCTAAACGTGGAACTGCAAGTTCTAAAGACACATCACCACGTAGTAAAGGGCGTGCTTCTTCTGTTAATTGCAATGTCGAGTTACGAGTGATGTTTTGAAATAGCAGCCCTTTATGAATTAACTGGCGGAAGATACTCACCCAGTAATCATGACTGTGATCACGACCAATGCCGTAAGTCGAAATCTTATCGTGGCCGTGTTCGCGCACACGAATGTTTTGCATCCCACGCAGCACCTCAACCACATACGTCATACCAAAACTTTGGTTGACGCGGTAAACACACGACAACGCTTTGCGCGCTTCTTCGGTCGCATCAAAGTGTTTTGGTGGGTCCAGGCAGATATCGCAGTTACCACACGGCTTTTCACGATACTCTCCAAAATAGTTGAGCAGTACCTGACGACGACAGGTTTGCGCTTCCGCAAAGGCACTCATCGCATTAAGTTTGTGGCTTTCTACCTGCTTCTGCGGTCCATCATCTTTTTCATCCAACATACGACGCAACCAACTGATGTCCGCTGGGTCATACAACATCATCGCTTCGGCAGGCAGGCCATCTCGCCCTGCTCGACCGGTTTCCTGATAATAGGACTCGATGTTACGTGGAATATCAAAATGCACAACAAAGCGCACGTTTGGCTTATTGATACCCATGCCGAATGCAACCGTCGCAACGACGATTTGAATGTCATCACGTTGAAAAGCTTCCTGAACGTAAGCTCGCTCTTCCGTATCCATCCCTGCATGATAACCAGCAGCGCGGATATGGTTGTTGCATAGCTTCTCGGTCACCATTTCAACTTTCTTACGACTGCCGCAATAAATAATGCCGCAGCTTCCCTTTTGGGTGGCTAGATAGCGAATGATTTGAGAAACCGGTTTGTGCTTTTCTACCAAGGTGTAACGAATGTTGGGACGATCAAAGCTTCCTAGATACACCTGAGGCTCATGTAAGCGTAAGCGTTCTAGAATATCACGACGCGTCGCATCATCGGCAGTGGCAGTGAGTGCCATAAAGGGCACATGCGAAAAGTGTTGCTTTAACTGACCTAACGCCGCGTATTCTGGGCGAAAATCATGTCCCCACTGAGAGATACAATGTGCTTCATCCACGGCGATCATAGATAAGGGTAAGTTTTCTAAACGCTCAATAAAGTCACGCATTAACACGCGCTCTGGCGAGACATACACTAGCTTAAGCTGACCAGAGTGCATGCGATTATACACACTCAGTAGCTCTTCTCGATTCATGGTCGAGTTCACACACTCCGCTGCTACACCATTGGCTTTCAGTTGATCAACTTGGTCTTTCATCAATGAAATCAGCGGTGAAATCACCAAGGTAATCCCTGAGCGCACTAACGCCGGAATTTGGTAACAGAGAGATTTACCGCCACCCGTCGGCATGATGACCAAGCTGTCTTTGCCTTCGATAGCGGCTTCAATAACTTCTTGCTGACCATCACGAAACGTCTGGTAACCGAATACTTCCTCCAACACACGTTGAGGCGTTACAGGCGTATCTGATTGTTCGGCTAGCAAGGTTGAGGTCATGAATAATCTCAGATTGAGTGATCGTAGAAATGCTTTTGCATGCCCAGGCACACAAAGTGAGGGCACATTGTAATGGGGTTTCGTGGTGAATAAAACCGCAAATTGCTAGGTGTTTCGCATCACGACTCGTATACTGATTTTCTGCTCTATAAACACACAATTAGGTGACACCTCATGACACCAGAAGACGAACAACAACGCGCTCGGCAAGGTATCTTGCTGGCGATTGGTGCCTATACCATGTGGGGCATTGCGCCGATGTATTTTAAATCCATCGCACAAGTATCCCCTTTGGAGATTCTGAGCCACCGGGTGATTTGGTCTTTCTTTTTGCTTGCCGCACTCCTTCACTTTGGCCGTCACTGGCGCTCGGTTTACTACATCGCGAAAGACAAAACGAAGATCGCTTACCTGATCGCAAGTTCTGTATTAATTGGCGGAAACTGGCTGATTTTCATCTGGGCGGTCAATTCCAATCATATGCTTGACGCGAGCTTAGGCTATTACATCAACCCATTAATCAATGTCTTGCTCGGCATGGTCTTTTTGGGAGAGCGACTTCGTAAGTTGCAATGGTTTGCTGTCGTATTAGCGGGCTGTGGTGTACTGGTCCAATTGATTGTATTCGGCTCCGTGCCCGTTGTTGCGATGGCGTTAGCAATGAGTTTCGGCTTCTATGGCCTCTTAAGGAAGAAAGTCAGTGTCGATGCAAAAACAGGATTGTTTATCGAAACATTACTCCTTCTGCCTGTCGCCGCCGTGTATCTGCTGTTTATTGCAGAAACCCCAACGTCGAATATGCTCAATAACCCGTTAGCATTAAATAGCTTGTTGATTGCAGCAGGGGTGATTACCACACTGCCCCTACTTTGTTTTACGGGTGCGGCAACAAGACTCAAATTATCAACGTTAGGCTTTTTCCAGTACATCGGCCCAAGCTTGATGTTCTTACTTGCTGTACTGATGTATGGCGAACCCTTTACCATGGATAAAGCGATTACCTTTGCCTTTATTTGGGGAGCGCTAGTCGTATTTAGCTTTGATGGACTACGCAACAACCGTCGCTCACGCCGAATCGTTCAGCCACAGTGATCGTTTTTTACAAGACAAATTAGAAATTGCCAGATAAGCTTGGTCATAATGTGACCAAGCTTTTTTGTATGTAATGGAACAGATTCAATACTACGCAACCGACCATGATCAGCTGAGCCTGATCGAGGCGAAATACCAGAAGTTTGCCTTCCAAAGGCACTATCATCTGGACTTTCACCTCGGTCTGATCACGCATGGCACGCAAAAGTTCCAATATCAAGGCTGTAGCCATCAAGTGGGTCATGGGCAAATCGTAATTATGCCGCCAGATGAACTGCACGACGGGCACTCTAAGCTCGAAAGTGGCTATGAAGTGAATGTATTTGCGATCGAGCCGCACCTACTCAGCGATCTTGCCGATCTTAGTCAAAATGGTCAAATAATCCGCTTTAATGAATTGATCATCTCCGATCCACAGATATTTTCACAACTTAGTAACTTGCATGCTCTTCTTCGCCGCGATAACCTCAGCCAACTCACCAAAGATTGCCTTCCTTTTGAAGGATTTAATCAACTTTTTGATCGCTACGGATCACTCGCGAGGCAAAAAGTGGTTCCGCTTGGAAAACAGTCTTTGCATACCTTAAAAGATTACTTAATGGCGAATCTCGACCAAACAGTTCGTTTAGATGCACTATCAGAGCTCTGTCAACTGAGCCCCACGCAATTTCAACGCCATTTCAAAGCGCAAACGGGGATGACTCCCTACGCTTGGTTTGCTCGCTTGCGATTAGAGCAAGGAATGAAACTACTCCAAGCAGGATGGTGTGGTACGGACGTCGCCTATCAAGTGGGTTTTTATGATCAGGCCCACTTTAGTAAAGCGTTTAAACAAACCTATGGCGTCTCGCCTTCACAAGTGGCACGCTAATATCTCATACGCTGTGGTATTCAGTACTGCTAGTTTTTTACAAGCACTACCGAATAAGAATCACGACAATAACTCATATCCACTATGTTTTGAGATGTGTTATGAATGAATCGACTATCCTTTTAACGCTTGCCAGTATCCACTTCATTGCCTTAATGAGCCCAGGTCCGGATTTTGCGCTTGTGGTACAAAATGCCACCCGTCATGGCCGTCAAACTGGCTTATACATTGCGCTTGGCTTATCAGTCGGTATTTTGCTGCATTCTTTATTCAGCCTAACGGGGGTGAGCTATTTAGTTCACCAGCATCCTCTGCTCTACTCCGTCTTACAATTGCTTGGGGGCAGCTATCTGTTGTATTTGGGTATCGGTGCACTGCGCGGCGTGATCGCGACGATCAAAAACCCACTTTCTGATCAGCCAAGCAAAAACAGTAACCTTGTGATCGGTAATAAACGTCAGGCGTTTACCAAGGGGTTCGCAACCAATATTCTCAACCCCAAAGCCTTAGTATTTTTTGTGAGTTTAATGTCGAGCCTTGTCCCAGTGGGCATGTCGGTGACAGGAAAAGGAATTGCTCTGGTGATTTTGTTTGGTTTGTCGCTACTCTGGTTTTCTAGCCTTGCATGGATGCTGTCAACGCAGCGCTTGCAAACAAGATTGCAGCAAGCCGGCATTTATATAGATGGTTTATGTGGTGTGGTATTTACCCTAGTTGGCAGCAGTATTTTAGTGCAAACCTTCCGCTCCTTTCTCGATAACTCTCTGATTTAAAAGCGTCGCACACTCGACATTTCTTTAATAGGAAACTCGACGACTATCTCCGTGGCTGCCAAGCTGAATGACCTTAGTTGGCAACATGGAGAGTCATCATGCAATGGACATTTAACCGACTCGTACTCTCGGGTCTTTTTCTTACTTCCCCTTTCACCTTCATTGGACAAGCCTTCGCTAACCAAGCTGCAGATTCGGTCGCACCAGAGCACAGCACTGGCATTGAGCAAAAGCAGCTGGTCAAAGCTAAAGATTATATGGTTACCGCTGCTAACCCACTGGCGACTCAAGCGGGTGCAGACGTACTTGAGCAAGGCGGGAATGCGATAGATGCCATGGTCGCGGTGCAATTGATGCTTGGCTTAGTTGAACCCCAGTCATCAGGTATTGGTGGCGGTGCGTTCTTAGTGTATTGGGATAGCGAAAAGCAAAAACTGACCACTTACGACGGGCGTGAAACCGCCCCCCTCGCCGTAACGCCAAAGCTATTTTTAGATGAGAACGGTCAGCCATTGCAATTCTACGATGCAGTGGTTGGTGGACGCTCTGTCGCAACACCAGGCACCGTGAAACTATTGTGGGATACCCACCAGAAATACGGCAAGCTGGAATGGAAAAAGATCATTCAACCTGTTATCTCGCTTGCGGAGCAAGGATTCAAAGTCAGTCCTCGCCTAGCAAGCTTGATAGAAAAAGACGCCGAGCGTTTATCACGCTTTCCAGTCACAAAAGCCTATTTCTTTAACTCGGATGGCTCGCCAAAAACCGAAGGTACGCTATTAAAAAACCCTGAATACGCACAAACACTGAGTGCTATTGCCAAGCAAGGTGCTCAAGCCTTCTACCACGGGGATATCGCCAGAGACATTATCAAGACGGTACAAAACGCGCCGGGTAACCCCGGCGTATTAGCCCAACTCGACTTTGATACCTACCAAATCAGACAACGTGAGCCGGTTTGTGCAGCATACCAAAGCTATGACATTTGCGGCATGGGACCACCAAGCTCTGGCGCGCTCACCATTGGTCAGATTTTGGCGATCACTGAACAGTACGATCTCAAAGGCTGGGGGGCTAACAGCATTAAATCTTGGCAAGTACTCGCCGATGCATCGCGTCTAGCGTTTGCTGACCGTGGTAAATACATGGCAGACCAAGATTACGTGCCGATGCCAACGCAAGGCTTGCTTGATAAAAGCTACCTCCAGCAGCGAGCAGAGCTGATCCAAGTCGGCAAAGCACTAAGCAAAGTTGAAGCAGGCAATCCTCCGTGGTCGCACGCAATGAATTTAAGCATGGACGAGTCCATTGAACTCCCTTCCACCAGCCATTTCAATATCGTCGATAAGCAAGGCAATGTGGTGTCAATGACGACCACCATTGAGAATGCGTTTGGCTCGCGCTTAATGGTGCGTGGCTTCTTGCTCAATAATGAACTGACCGATTTTTCTTTCCGTACTCATAATGACGGAATTCCAATCGCCAACCGTATAGAGCCAGGCAAACGTCCACGATCTTCAATGGCCCCAACCATTATGATGAAAGATAACAAACCTTACATGGCGATAGGTTCTCCGGGTGGCAGTCGAATCATCGGTTACGTGGCGCAAACCATCATTGCCCACACGCAATGGGATATGAATATCCAACAAGCAATCAATCAACCACGATTACTTGACCGTTTTGGCACCTTAGATATTGAGCAAGGTACCGCGGCAGAAGGCTTACAGCCAGAGCTAGAGAAGATGGGCTTTAAAACCAATGTTCGTGATTTGAATTCTGGACTGCATGCGATACGCATCACAAAAGATGGACTAGAAGGTGCCGCAGATCCTCGTCGAGAAGGAGCAGCAATCGGCAAATAGGCCTGTTTTGCTCGACTCCTTGTGCGAGATCTCTCACAAGGAGTGGAGCAAACCTCTCTTTTTTAATGGTAAAACAGCCCAAAAATAACCATAAGACATTGAATAATATAAACATGTTTATTTTTCAAACGCTTTTGATTGAGAAAAATGTGGGCTTCGACCATTGTTGAGAATCGTGAAGAGCGTAATATGAACCTTGTCGGAAGGATGCTGACACGGAACAGGAAACACCACGGATTTGGTGAACTTCAGGAAGAAGAAACGGGTATTCAGGATGAATAGTCGGGCATGGATTGCAAAACTGGACATTGAACGGAATCAATAGCAACTAGGATGGTTGCTACTAAGGACGGGAAATGGACACCTCTGGACGAGGAAAGGACTGAACATCAGGAAGATGTCATGGACACCGCTCAGGGAACAAGTGATGAGAGCTAACGAGGATGGTTAGCAGACCAGGATAAGGTCAAGGACACCGCTAGGAAGGCGACGAAAGGATTAAGCTGAAGGAATGCAGCACGCTATCAAGGATTTGATGCATGGAGCACTTTTAGTAGCTGGATTGCTGCGAGTAAGACTATAACCCCGACGGGCGTAAGCCCTCGGGGTTTTTCTTTGTCTAAAGATAAGCGATTTAGACCAAGAGCCTTTTCGAATAGCGTCATTTAGCTCCCTATCTTTCAGCATTTTGTTGATTCCAAACAGCCAAAACAGAAAGAGCCACCGAAGCAGCTCCTATGTTCATTTTTTCACAAAGCCCTACAGCTTCTCCAGTCTCGCGTAAGCGGTGACTAACCATTTAATGCCTTCACCGTTGAAAGCAATCTGCACTCGGCTTTGTGGGCCACTGCCCTCAAAGTTGATGATCGTTCCTTCACCAAATTTCGGATGCATCACACGAGAACCTAGTGAAAAACCAGTCTCATTGAAGTTTTCTTTTACTGCGGTTTGGCTAAAACGTCCACTACTTGAAGGGCGACTCACTTGCGCCTTCATGCGCACTTCATCCAAACACGTTTCTGGTAATTCACGAATAAAGCGCGATGGTTTGTGGTATTTGTCCTGGCCATATAGGCGACGCATTTCCGCGTAAGTAATGTAGAGCTTTTGCATCGCGCGCGTCATGCCCACATAACACAGACGGCGCTCTTCTTCCAAACGCCCTGCCTCTTCAGCGGACATCTGGCTTGGAAACATACCTTCTTCCACACCGACCATGAATACCAATGGGAATTCCAAACCTTTCGCACTATGCAGCGTCATCAGTTGGACTGCATCTTCAAATTCGTCCGCCTGACCTTCGCCCGCTTCTAGAGCCGCATGTGTTAAAAATGCCGTCAGCAGAGACATTTCTTCCGCTTCTTCTGGCTTTTCGAATTGGCGAGTGGCGGTAACCAGCTCCTCCAAGTTTTCTATGCGAGCTTTAGACTTTTCGCCCTTCTCTTGCTCATACATCGCAAACAAACCCGAGTACTTGATCACGTGGTCCGTTTGCTCGTGCAATGGCATTTCTAGTGTGTCATCTTCCAGCGCGGTGATTAATTCGACAAAACGACTTAACGCGCCAGCTGCTCGACCCGGTAATACTTGCTCATCGAGCATTGCCAGACTGGCTTCCCACATAGTGCAACCTCTATCACGAGCAGCACGACGGATAGTCTCTAGCGTCTTATCGCCCAGACCACGTGTTGGGGTATTCACGACACGTTCAAACGCGGCATCATCGTTGCGATTCGCCATCAAACGCAAGTAGCTCAACGCATCTCTGATTTCTTGACGCTCGAAGAATCGCATGCCTCCGTAAATACGGTACGGTAAGCCTGCCTGAATTAATGCTTCTTCCAAAACACGAGATTGCGCGTTGTTACGATACAGCATCGCAGCATCATTCAATGCGCCGCCATTCTCTTGCCACTCTTTGATTTTATTGACCGCAAAGCGCGCTTCATCAAGCTCGTTATAAGCGCTGTAAACCGAGATCGGCTCTCCCACATTGCCATCCGTCCACAGCTCTTTACCCATGCGTTCAGTGTTGTTCGCAATCAAGGTATTGGACGCTTCAAGAATCGTCTTCGTCGAACGATAGTTTTGTTCGAGACGGATGGTGTTCACGCTCGGAAACTCCAGCGTGAACTTCTCAATGTTCTCGACTTTTGCACCGCGCCAACCATAAATTGACTGGTCGTCGTCACCTACAATCATCACGTGACAATCTGGGCCAGCCATCATGCGTAGCCAAGCGTATTGAATGTTGTTGGTGTCTTGGAATTCGTCAACCAAGATATGCTTAAAGCGTGCTTGGTAGTGTTCACGCACAAACTTGTTGTCACGCAGTAGCTCATGCGCGCGCAGCAAAATTTCCGCAAAGTCCACTAAGCCAGCACGATCACACGCTTCTTGGTAAGCGGTATACAGCTGCAAATAAGTTTTGGTCACTGGATCGTGATAAGCGTCGATATGCGATGGGCGTAATCCTTCGTCCTTCTTACCATTAATCCACCATGAAACTTGGCGTGCAGGCCACTGCTTTTCATCCAAGTTTTGCGCTTTGATCAAACGCTTTAACAAGCGCTGCTGATCATCGCTGTCTATGATTTGGAAATCTTCCGGTAGCTTGGCATCAAGATAGTGTGCACGCAAAATGCGGTGACAGATACCGTGGAAAGTCCCATTCCACATGCCAGATGCACTGCCCATCATCAACTCTTCAATACGACCACGCATTTCTGCTGCCGCTTTATTGGTGAAGGTGACCGACATGATCGAGAAAGGAGAAGCTTGCTCGACTGACATAAGCCAAGCGATACGGTGAACAAGAACGCGAGTCTTACCACTCCCTGCACCAGCAAGGACAAGTAAGTTTTCTAGAGGAGCTGCAACGGCTTCACGCTGTTTATCGTTTAGACCGTCGAGTAATAGAGATGGATCCATCATGATGAGCTACTGGTTATTTATACATAAAAACCGATTATAACCTAAACAGCTTGGTGCTGTTTAGACAAAACTTGATAAAAAATTCGTTGTTTTTTTAATCTTTCATTCAAAGAGTTAACGAAGGTAATCACCCCCAAACCATTCGCGAGAGTTATTTTTATGAAAGTTTTTCTGCCTCATCTCTATCTTTTAATTTAAGCAAGTGGATAAAGGTTGTACGCCAAACGGCGAATCGACTTGCCGAATGAAAGTAAAAGGAAATCACTCAGAGGAAATTATGATGAAAAAATCGAATCTTGCTGTTACTGCTGCTGTTACTGGCCTTCTTGCTCTTGGTGGCACCATGCTCACCGCAGCCCCTGCTGTCGCAGCAGAAAAAGAAAAGTGTTATGGCGTGGCGAAAGCCGGTAAAAATGACTGCGCAACGAAAAACAGCTCTTGCGCGGGTACCTCTAAAGAAGACAACCAAAAAGATGCTTTTGTTGTCGTTCCTAAAGGATTGTGTGACAAATTGGCTGGCGGTAGCACCAGCGGCTCATAACTCAACATCACAAGTTTCTGTGGGGCGCGTTGCACTTTAACCAACGCCCCCAGTTACTCGCCAATCAGAAAAGGAGTTTCACGTGAAACATCACTCTTTCCATCCTCTTGCTGGTGTTGGATTACGCTCCCCTCATCTCGATTATTTTAGCCGACATAAACCTGAGCTGTCGTGGTTAGAAATCCACAGCGAGAACTACTTTCAGCCCAACTCAGTAGAGCGCCATCAACTGCAAGCATTACGCGAGCGCTACCACATCAGTTGCCACGGTATTGGTTTATCGCTGGGCTCGGTGGAACGTGTGAATACGAAACATTTAGCACAACTAAAAGCATTGATAAATACAATTGACCCGCTCTTCGTTTCTGACCATTTAAGCTGGAGTGAAAATGGTGGTCACTACTTCAATGATCTACTTCCCTTGCCTTACACGGAAGAAGCGCTGCAAGTCTTCACTCGTAACGTGCTTGAAGTGCAAGAACATCTACAACGTGAAATCTTAATTGAGAACCCATCTAGTTATGTGAAGTTTCACCATTCAACCATCAGTGAATGGGACTTTCTTACCGAAGTGCAAAAGCGCACCGACTGTCGTTTATTACTCGACTTAAATAACGTATATGTTTCCGCCTTCAATCACGGTTTTGATTGCGACACATACCTAGATGCGATTCCAGCCGACAAAGTCGACGAGATTCATTTGGCAGGTTTTACAATTAAGCCGTTGGATAAAGGTGAGATTTGGATTGATACTCATAGCCGTCCCGTCAGTGATGAAGTATGGCAACTGTTCGTTAGTTGGACACAAAAACACGGCCCTCGCCATACGCTGATTGAATGGGATTTGGATATTCCTGCACCAGAAATACTTCTTGGCGAAGCAGAAAAAGCATCCTCACTATTGCAGAAAAATCATTTAATTGACCAAAAGAGCAAAAGGAAAGCGTCATGAAGCTTGCGACCTTGCAGAGTCAATTTGCTAAAGCCCTACATTATCAAGCGCTCGGTGAAGAATGCGACATTGTGAGTGACAAGTTTACCGCAGATGAACGCATACAGATTTACCGCAATAACTTTATCATCAGCTTGAGTGAGGTATTGGCAGCGACCTACCCAATGGTTGAAGCCTTAGTTGGAAAAGAGTGCTTCGATCAAATTGCTCGCCAACACGTACTTTCTCACCCCTTAGCTGAAGGTAATGTCGTACATTATGGTGCTGGCTTTCAAGATACGATTATGCAGTTTAGTCAGGTCATGACCCAAGCTCCGTACGCACCTGAAGTCGCAAGATTTGAATGGCATATGGACTTAGCTCGACAAATACAGAATGAGAAAGTCGAAAAACCAAATCGAATCCCTTTATCTGCACTTACCCAAGTGACGGAAGAACAACAACCTCAATTGGTGTTTCATTTGCTCACTGGCAGCCGCAGCTTTGACTCAAACTACGCTGTATTTGATCTCTCTCATGCGATTCAACACCAAGATTTTGAACAGCTCAATATCAATCAATTACAGCGAGGTGTCATCTCGATTCAAGCCAATGGAGAAGCTCAATGTCACGCACTCGATACCGATGTTTTTCAACTGCTGCAATGTTTAGAGCAGAAGCAGAGTTTGAGCGAAATACCCGAAGCTTTGCTCGTTCACCTTAATAGCATCATGGCACTCGATCTCGTTGACGGCTTTACATTGAAATCAATCTAAGGAGCACTCTATGACGAATACGGTTAAAAACTTAGTCAATCGGTACGACGACTTGATCAATACCTTACAAGCTGGCTTTGTCCCTTTACTACTTCTCTTTTGTCGCTTGTGGGTTGCATGGGTGTTCTTCAATTCAGGGTTAATCAAAGTTTCTTCTTGGGATAGCACGCTGTATCTATTCGAATTGGAATACCAAGTGCCACTTTTGCCTTGGGAGTTAGCGGCCTACATGGGAACGACTGCCGAGTTAATTCTGCCAGTATTTTTAGCGTTGGGATTAATTACCCGCCCGATGGCTGCGATTCTGTTTGTGTTCAATATCATCGCGGTCATCTCTTACCCGGTATTGTGGGAAAAAGGGTTCTATGACCATCAATTGTGGGGATTCATGATTTTAGTGGTCATCGTATGGGGACCGGGAGTTATCTCTATTGACCATGTTATAAAGAACAAGTTGACGCGATAAAAAAATCCCCGCAGTGGCGGGGACTTTTTATTGTTTATTTAAGTAAGCAAGAAGCTCATCAGCTGAGATGCCCTGTTGAGCAAGATCTTTTGCCAACAGCTCAACTTGTTCACCTTTGCGCGACTCAATCACTTGCTGGAATTGGTACACGATATCACGCAAAATTGGCAGAGGTACTTGTTTAGCCGCACTACGAATACGCTCGGAGCTTTGATTACCCAGCTCATTAAGCAACTTGCCAAACATCACCTTTTCTGGTGAATCTTCCATTTGCTCTAGAATACGAGCCATTTCATACGTGGTTAACGACATTACTTTTTGAGTTCCGTTATGGTGTCAGGAAAAGTCTGAACGACAAATATACACGCCTTACTTACATTGGAAAATACTAAATTACACTGATTTACGCTTTCGCAAGGCTTGAATGCCAGTTCTTACCTGCTTTTGTAAACAGAACCACCAACGCAGGCAATAGAACCCACATATGAATTGCGATCAGTGTTTGAGGTTCCAAAGATAAACGCTGCAACGTACCAACCAACAAACCAGAGCCACTCATTTGGAACAACCCAAGCAGTGCCGCAGCCGTACCCGCTTTGTCACCAAACGGTTCCAATGCTTTCCCTGCTGCTGCACCCAGAATGAATGCAAAACCTACAGAAGACATGAAGATAGGTAGCATGAAAGAAAGCGCGGTATTCTGACCATTCATCACTAGCATGATCACACCTGCGAGGCCCAGAGTTGAGATCCCGGTGACCAAGGTGTTGTGCGTGCCAACGCGCTCCATAAACTTAGGCGCAAGCATACAAGCCGCAATATTGATCACTGCATTTACACCAAACCAGAAGGTGAACTCATTCATCGACAGCCCCATCCCCGTCATCAATACCGATGGCGCCGAGGTGACATACGCGAGAATAACCGCCATTGCCATTAAACACAGTGAAGCATGGAAGACAAAAGATGGCGTACTAAGCACTGCCCAATAACGGCTGAGCTTAAACACGGCTTGCTTTTCCGTTGATGGGTTGGTCTCTTTCATCATGAAAAACATCAATGAACCGGACACCACAGCAAAACCCGCCATAAAGCTGAAGTTAGCTCGCCAATCAAATTGCTGAGTTAACCAGCTACCTAGAATTGGAGCTAAAGCCGGAATGAAACAAATCGCACCGTTAAGGTAGCTGATCATTTTGCCGCTTTTTTCCGGGCCAAAGATATCGCGAACTGTTGCAAAGGCTGCTACCGATGTCGCACACGCACCTAAGCCTTGTAGCAGTCGGGAAACCAACATCCATTCAATATTTTGAGCACTCCACGCCAATAAAGCGCTCATCGCATAGATAGTGATACCGCCCAATGCAACAGTTCGACGTCCGAGTTTATCTGCCAAAGGGCCAGCAAACAGTTGCCCGACCCCCATCGCAAATAAGAACCAAGTGATCGTGTCTTGTGCTAGCGCATTATCGACCTGAAAAGTGGAAGCAATAAGAGGTAAAGCAGGTAGATAAATATCAATCGCAAGAGGACTGAAAAGAACCAAAAGGGTCAATAACGCCATCTGTTTTTTACTATTAGAAAACTGGCTAGGCACACAACACTCCGAATTGGATAAAGAACTTTGGATAGAGCTTAATCATCTGATGATATGAATGGAAATGATGTATAATCATGAGCATTATTCCTTAGAGGAAATTCACCGTGAACGTCGAAAAACTGGCTCGTATCGATTTAAATCTATTGGTCTGTTTTAAAGTTTTGATAGAAGAGTTAAATGTCACCCGAGCCGCCCACCGACTGTGCTTAAGTCAATCCGCTGTGAGCAAATCACTGGCTAAACTGCGCATCCAATTTGATGATCCCCTGTTCACCCGAAACTCGCATGGATTGACGCCAACACCACGCGCTTTGTTTCTTAAGCCGAAACTGGATCTGTTGATAAACCAGTTAGAAGTACTGACTCAACCAGAAGAGTTCTCTCCACAAAGTAGCGAATACCGTTTTCAAATAGCAGCGGTTGAAAGTGTTTACCCTCTGATTCTACCCCATTTCTTACCGGCGATTTTTCAGCAAGCCCCTGGGGTGACGATCAGCACTCACCCTTGGTCCGATAATACTTTTAAAATGCTGCAACGTGGCGAGCTAGACTTAGGCTTAACTGGAAAAGACATCGATATTAATGATGCCAAGCTGACTCTGCTGCCACCCGATGACATATGCGAACTGGAAATTTATCGAGATCACCAGATGTGTATTATTCGCAAAAATCACCCAGCATTAAAACAGCCTTGGAACCTCGAAGCGTATCTCGCCCTGCGTCACGTACAAGTGCGTTGTGACGGCAACGACCGTTGGCTGTTAGATTATCGCCTTGCCGATATTGGAGCCGACCGCGATATTGCCGTCACCGTTCCGGACTTTAATAGTGCCGCAAGTTTATGTTCCTACACTGACTTTATTTTTACCGCTCCAAGCCATTTTGTGCAGCTCGCTGCTAAACAGCTTGATTTGGTCGTACTACCACTCCCGCTAGAATTTCCACCTATGGCATACACTTTATTCTGGCACCGAGACAGAGAAAACGACCCTGCATTGGGTTGGCTACGTACGATGATCACACAAAAAACCGATCACCTTAGATAAAAATACCGCTCTCAATTTGCGCTTAGCGGGTAAAATGAGTAGCTTAACTGTCGTAGTCCTTTTTGGCTCATCTATGGCCTAGTTGTACTCCGACTCAACCTAAGTCATTGCAAACTTGCGTTGATCATAAACTGCATGAAGCAGAAGGAAACAGCTCCCACACCTGAGCATGAAGGAGCGGTAATTTGAAGGAATAAAACAGATGCACAACGAAACTCTCAGCCGCGTGAATGCGATTCGCGAATGGCTTATACAACATAATATTAATGCCCTACTGGTTCCGCACGAGGACGAGTATTTGGGTGAATACGTCCCAGCGCACAACGAGCGCTTACATTGGTTAACAGGCTTTACTGGTTCTGCTGGTGCTGCGGTAATCACCAAAGACAAAGCCGCTATCTTTGTTGATGGCCGCTATACCGTTCAAGTCACCAAGCAAGTCCCTGGTGACCTATTTGAATATCGTCACCTTATTGAAGAACCAGCTTTAGATTGGGTTCTAGACAACCTGCCAACAAACGCATCTGTCGCAATTGATCCTCGTATGCACAGCTCAGCTTGGCTAGATATGGCACAAGCTAAACTGGCTGGAAAGCTTGAGCTAAATATTCTGACCAACAACCCAATTGATGAGTTGTGGCATGACCGCCCAGCGCCTGTTGTCTCTGACGTTCGCCTAATGCCAACAGAAGCCGTCGGTCAATCAAGTGAGAATAAGCGTCAAGAGATCGCACAACTGGTTAAAAAAGCAGGTGCAGATAGCGCTGTGATCACAGCATTAGATTCTATTTGTTGGCTGCTGAATGTACGTGGTTTGGATGTATCACGCCTACCAGTTCTGCTTTCTCACGCGATTCTGCACTCAGATTCAAGCGTGGAATACTTCCTCGATCCTGCTCGTCTACCTGCTGATTTTGACGCTCACGTAGGCACCGGTGTGACCGTTCACCACCCAGAAGCACTTCAATCTCGCCTTGAAGCCATGACAGGTAAAAAGGTATTAGTTGACCCTGCAATCAGTAACGCTTGGTTTAAGCTAGTACTACAAAACTCTGGTGCGTCCGTGATTGCAGCAGCAGACCCATGTCTGATGCCAAAAGCGGCGAAGAACTCGGTTGAAATTGCCGGTATGAAGGCGTGTCATATCCGCGATGGCGTGGCAATGAGCAAGTTCCTATGTTGGTTAGATGCGGAAGTTGCTACTGGTAACCTGCATGACGAAGCGACATTAGCAGACAAACTGGAAGCATTTCGTAGCGAAGACCCTACGCTAATGGATCTCAGCTTCGATACCATTTCAGCGGCAGGCGGCAACGCGGCCATGTGTCACTACAATCACGAGAACCAACCTGAACCTGGTAAGTTAGAACTGAACACGCTTTACCTTGTGGACTCAGGCGGTCAGTATCTCGATGGCACTACCGATATCACGCGTACTATCGCGATTGGTCAACCTTCTGCAGAAATGAAGAAGCAATTTACGTTGGCGCTGAAAGGTCATATTGGCGTTGCTCGAGCTCGTTTCCCGAAAGGCACACGTGGTTATCAAATCGATACTCTAGCTCGTCAGCACCTATGGGCGGAAGGTTACGATTACGATCACGGCACTGGCCACGGTGTGGGCCACTTCCTAAGTGTGCATGAAGGTCCAGCGAGCATTTCGAAAAAGCAAATCGACGTGCCTCTAACAGAAGGTATGGTGCTATCCAACGAGCCAGGTTACTACCGTGCAGATGCGTTTGGTATCCGTATTGAAAACCTAGAGCTTGTTGTTGAAACCCCAACTAACGGTGACTTCCCTGTTCTGTCATTTGAGTCACTAACACGCTGCCCAATCGACAAACGCAACATCAATGTTGATATGTTAACTCGTCCAGAACTTGCTTGGCTGAATGATTACCACCAGAAAGTATGGGATGAGATCAGCCCGCTAGTCGAAGGTGATGTGAAAGAGTGGCTTCGTCAAGCAACGCTACCTGTAGCACACAGCTAGAAGCTAGAAGCTAGAAGCTAGAAGCTAGAAGCTAGAAAAATAGAGGGTTGATGTTTTGCATCAACCCTCTTTCTTTTCCTATGTTTCACGTGAAACATAACGATGACCAGTGGCTTTATTTGTTGCTTAACCAGAATACGCCGAGTGCCAGTCTCGCCATACTGGGTCAAAGCCTTTGGCTCGAATCATATCTTCCACAGAACCAGCACTTCGCTCATCACTGATCTCAAACTGCTCGAGTTCAACATCATCCATCGCATAACCACCCGGCTGAGTTTTCGATGCTGCAGATATACTGGTAATGCCTAAAGGCAATGCGTTGTCTCTAAACTTCGGTGACTCACGAGTCGATAATGACAACTCCACTTCTGGATTCAACAAACGATAAGCGCAAATCAACTGCACAAGCTGCTTATCCGTCATGACTGATTTGGGTTGGAGCGCACCCTCACAAGGACGTAAACGCGGGAAAGAAATCGAGTAACGAGTCTGCCAATACGTGCGCTCAAGATAGTCCAAGTGCGCTGCCACATAAAAACAATCTGTACGCCACTCTTCCAATCCTATCAAAGCGCCAATACCGATCTTATCGATGCCTGCTTTTGCAAGACGATCGGGTGTATCCAATCGGTATTCGAAATCCATCTTATTGCCACGTAAATGGTGCTCAGCATAAGTCGAAGGATGATACGTTTCTTGATAAACCATCACCGCATCCAAACCCAATGTCTTTAGCTCTGCGTATTCGTCTTGATCTAGCGGCTGCACTTCCATCGCCAAATAATTAAAGCGTTGCTTAATCATCGGTACCATTTCGCGGAAGTATTTCATGCCCACTTTGGTTTCGTGTTCGCCAGTCACCAGCAATACGCTATCGAACTTCATGCGTTTAATGGCTTCAACTTCTGCAGCCACTTCGTCCCTATTCAAGGTACGACGCTTGATCTTGTTCTCCATCGAGAAGCCACAGTAAGTACAAGCATTGGCGCACAAATTAGAAAGGTACAATGGAATGTAAAGCGACATGGTATTACCAAACCGCTTGCGAGTTGCTGAGTATGACAGCTGAGCCATTTGCTCTAAATATGCTTCAGCCGCTGGTGAAATTAGCGCTTTAAAGTCTTCCAAATCACGCTTGGGTTTATTCAATGCTCGCTCGACATCTTGTGCCGTTTTCGCGTAGATCGACATCGAAATGTCATCCCAATTCAGCTGCTTAAATTGTTCAACGAAGCTCATGTTTTCCTCGCTTAATAGCTAAACCAATCTAGGATTAAAGCTCATCTAGGAATGACGTCAGTGGACTCGACGCAACCGCATGAGAAACCTTACCAGCGAGTCTGGCTTCATAAGCCATACGCCCCGACTCTACCGCCAACTTAAATGCCCTCGCCATCGCAACGGGATCGCTCGAAGCCGCAATCGCGGTATTAACTAGCACGGCATCCGCTCCCATTTCCATCGCACGCGCCGCATGTGAAGGAGCACCAATACCCGCATCGACAACGACAGGAACATTAGCTTGGTCGATAATGATCTCTAGGAAATCGTGAGAAACTATCCCTTTATTAGAACCGATCGGCGCGCCTAATGGCATGACCGCAGCACAGCCTACTTCTTCCAATCGTTTACACAGTACTGGGTCAGCATGACAATAAGGAAGCACAATGAAGCCTTCACGCACCAGTTCCTCAGCGGCTACAAGTGTCTCAATTGGATCGGGCATCAAGTACTTCGGGTCTGGATGAATTTCCAGTTTTAGCCAGTTTGTACCTAACGCTTCTCGCGCCAATTGTGCTGCAAACACAGCATCTTTAGCATTCTTTGCACCTGAGGTGTTCGGCAATAAGTTCACCCCCGCTTGTACTAACGGCAGCAAAATATCGTCTTGTTGGTCGTTCACATCCACACGCTTCAACGCCATGGTCGCAAGTTGAGATCCCGACACTTGAATCGCTTCTGCCATTAATCGGCTGTTGGCAAACTTCCCTGTTCCCGTGAACAGTCTTGATTCGAATTGTTTATCACCAATTTTAAGCATCGACTTTAACCCCCTGCGATCGCTTGAAACAAAGAGATGCTATCTCCCTGTGAAAGAACTGTGCTAGCCCACTCACTGCGCGGCACAACATTGTTATTAATTGCAAAAACACAGCCCATTTCAGGCAGCGCAAATTGACTAATGATTTGCTGTAGATTCGACTCACTGGCAACTTGATGTGACTGGTCATTGATGACAATAGTGATCACATCTAGGTCAGCAGCGGTCATTTGTGCTGTTTGTTGTTCTGATAACGTCATTGCTTCCAACTCTCTTAATTCTGCCCATTACTCGTAAGCTAAATCTGAGCACACACTTGGCACTGTTTGTCTTTACTTATCGCCATGGTTTGCCATTGCAGCTTCAATCCATCGAACAGGTGTAACTTGGCAGTCTCGACATGAAACTTTCCCGTCGCCAGTTTTTGAATTGCCGCTATCGCTTGGTAGTTGCCAAGTGTACCCACCACCGGACCGACGACACCGCTCTCACTGCACTTTTGCGTTTGCGGTAATTCGTCGAACGGATACAAACAGCGGTAACAGGCTTTACTCTGCGCTTCTTGTTCACTTGGTATTTGGTAATCAAAGACAGCGAATTGTCCTTGCCAACCAATTGCCGCCGCTGAGATAAGTGGCGTATTTTGCTCGAAACAAACTTGGTTAATGAGCTGGCGCGTTGGCATGTTATCGGTGCAGTCGAGCACCACATCCGCTAGCATCACCTCAAGCTGCAGCTGTGCTTTGTCTAGTCGCTTATTGAGGGCACGAATTTGAACCATAGAATTGAGGTCAGTGAGCTGTTTTACAGTTGCTTCTGTTTTCGCAACTTGTAGGTCTTGCTCACGATAAATGATCTGACGTTGTAGGTTACTGCTATCAACTTCATCGTCATCGACCACAACCAATTTACCAACACCCGCTGATGCCAAGTACAAACTCGCTGCGCTCCCTAACCCACCACAACCGATGATCAGCACATGCGATTTGCTCAAACGCTCTTGCCCACTTTCAGCAATTTCAGGCAGAGCTACTTGGCGTTGATAGCGAAGGAACTGCTTATCCGTGAGCATGCTCGCCTCTCTTGGTATGCGCTAATTCACTATTCTGATCAGTAAACGTTAGCTGTCTTTCTTTCATCAGTTGTGCAAAGAACTCGATGACGGACTGAGGTGATTCTGCCAACGTAATAGCTCGCACAACTGCCAAACTAGAAACACCTGTTAGCCAAACTTGGTCAGCATTAGATTGGTCGATACCACCAATCGCAACCGTCGGAAAGCCAAGCACATAGTCACTTACTTCTTTGTCTTTTGAAGGTCTGAAAGCAGCCTCTGTATTTGTATAAGGAATGCTATCAATCAGCTTTTGATACAAAGCCAAGCGCACCAAACCTTGTGGTTTCGATGGCATCTGTTTTGTGGTGGTTGGGAAAATATGCCCTAGTGCGATGTAGCTAGGATAAATTTGTACGATGCGCAGTAGTTCGTAATAACCATGCGTAGAAAGACCAAGACGAATACCGGCTTTAGTTATCTGAGCCAAATTCGATTCTTCTATGTCTTCTTGTCCTAGGTGAACGCCATAAGCGCCATGCTTGATTGCCAACTGCCAATAGTCATTGATGAACACTTGTGCTTGATACTGACGGCCTAGCTCAATTGCTCGAATGATCTGTCGTTCTAAATCGGCTTGTTGTGGGTTCTTGATTCGCAGTTGAATAGTGTTGATGCCTAGTGGCAGTAGACGCTCAATCCAAGCAACATCATCAACGACTGGATAGAGCCCTAGACTTTGCTTAGTTAGAGTTGGAAAGCTAACGCTCTCACCTTGTGCAGACCAACCAACTTGAATACCTAGCCGGTTATCCTCTAGTACAGGTGTGGGGAAATCATCAAATTGGTCAGCCCACTGAGTAGATCTTCCCTCACCAAGGTTGTCATTCAACAGTGTTTCACGTGAAACATTCGCTTGTTGAGTTAGCATTCCTCGAGCAAGTGTTAACGCATCTTCGATAGGAAAATCGAGTACTGTCAGCGTTACTATCCAAGCAAGGTGATGTTCGGGATCGAACATTGCGTTGAATTTGGACTTAACGGAAAGCGCTCTCACTTCGTTGTTAATTGGGTGACGCCAGATATCAAGCTGAAGCACTTTCTCCTTTTCATCGGATACCTGCGTATCAGCAATGCCAATATAAATCGCTTTCGACGGTTGCTTAGCACACGCTTCTACCGATAAAGCAGAGCGGTAATGGAACACAAATGAACTCTCATGCTCAGAGTCATAACCATCAATAAGATCTGTCGTTATACGTGTGGTCTGTTGGTCACGAACAAGCTGAATAGATTGAGTTGGGCTCACACCCAACTCAATGTCTTCAATGCTAAAACCCTGTTCTTTCGCCAACAACAAACATTGTTGAACTAAACCAGTCAGTTCAATCAATGATGACGGAATAAGGATTTTGCTCATTAGTCACTTACCTCGGCATGTGCTGCTGGATGGTATAGCTCAGAACCTGTATCTCTAAATTCTTGCGATTTCTGACGCATCCCCTCAAGAGGGTCATCCAGCATTTTGATTGAGATAGCTTGGTCCGCAGCAACTTGCTCAGTGTCTTTCGCATACTCTCGTACCTCTTGCGAGATCTTCATCGAGCAGAACTTTGGTCCGCACATCGAGCAGAAGTGAGCAACTTTTCCAGACTCTTGAGGCAAAGTTTCATCATGGAAAGCGCGTGCGGTATCTGGGTCGAGCGACAAGTTAAATTGGTCTTCCCAACGGAACTCGAAGCGAGCTTTAGAAAGCGCGTTATCACGAACTTGTGCACCAGGGTGCCCTTTCGCTAAATCAGCGGCGTGCGCAGCAAGCTTGTAAGTGATCATGCCTACCTTCACGTCTTCTTTGTTTGGTAAGCCAAGATGCTCTTTAGGTGTTACGTAACAAAGCATCGCACAGCCATACCAGCCAATCATGGCAGCGCCAATGCCTGACGTAATATGGTCGTAACCAGGAGCGACGTCTGTCGTCAGTGGACCAAGGGTGTAGAACGGAGCTTCATGGCAGTGCTCTAGCTGCTCTTCCATGTTCTCTTTGATCATGTGCATTGGAACATGGCCAGGACCTTCGATAATGACCTGTACGTCGTATTCCCACGCAACCTTAGTCAACTCGCCAAGGGTACGAAGCTCCGCAAATTGCGCTTCATCGTTAGCATCGGCAACCGAACCAGGGCGCAGACCATCACCGAGAGAAAGTGCCACATCATACTTGGCACAGATTTCACAGATCTCTCGGAAGTGGGTATATAAGAAGCTTTCTTGGTGATGTGCTAAACACCATTTCGCGATGATAGAACCACCACGAGAGACGATGCCAGTAACACGCTTTGCAGTCATTGGTACATAGCGCAGTAGTAAGCCAGCATGGATAGTGAAGTAATCAACACCCTGCTCTGCCTGCTCAATCAGAGTATCGCGCATCACTTCCCAGTTAAGGTTTTCCGCAACACCATTCACTTTCTCAAGCGCTTGGTACATAGGTACGGTACCGATCGGAACCGGGCTGTTACGCAGAATCCATTCTCGAGTTTCATGAATATTGCGACCTGTGGAGAGATCCATAACAGTATCGCCACCCCAGCGTGTCGCCCACACTAGCTTCTCAACCTCTTCCTCAATCGAAGACGTCACCGATGAGTTACCAATATTGGCGTTTACTTTGACCAAAAAGTTACGTCCAATGATCATTGGTTCGGATTCTGGGTGGTTGATATTAGAAGGGATAATCGCGCGACCTTCGGCAACTTCTTTGCGAACAAACTCGGCGGTAATGTCTTTTGGAAGATTTGCTCCAAAGCTTTGACCCGGATGCTGTTGATTCAGCACATCATCACGGTACTTGGCACGACCCATGTTTTCACGCAGCGCGATGAATTCCATTTCTGGGGTAATAATGCCTTTGCGAGCATAGTGCAGCTGAGTGACGCACTGCCCATCCTTAGCGCGTCGAATACGTGGCAGGTTACCGTAACGCAGGTCGTCTAACGTCTCATCCTCTAAACGTTCTTTAGTGTATACCGAGCTTACTTCATCAAGTAACTCTGTGTCACCGCGCTCTTCAATCCAGCTTTCTCTTAGCTTTGGTAGGCCACTATAAAGGTCAATATCGTAGTTCGGATCAGTATAAACACCTGACGTATCGTAGACTCGGACGGCTTCATTTGGCTCGAAAATAGGAGCTTCTTTTGTGCCACCAATCAGACTATCTGCTAGCGCTATTTCACGCATAGGTACACGAACATCTGGACGTGAACCTTCTACATATACTTTTGTGGAATTTGGGTACGGCTGTACCGAGAGTGTTTCAATGAACTGTTTTGCTTCCAGTCTCGCTTGTTTGCGACTCGACATAGCATTTTTCCTTGCTTTGTTATACTAGATAAAAAGTAATTGGATAAAAATGCTTGGCGGATAGATGCGACAAGAGGAGTCAAATTAAGGCTAAATAAAGCTTAAGTAATTTGCCTATAACAACATTCGACTATTTGATAGGTCAACCAGAAAGAACTCCGGTATAAATATCTTCTCTTGTTCCCTTCGCAGATTCTAATCTGATCAGGTTCAACGGATCCCGAATTAACGGTCTCAGCCTTATGGCACTCCGACAAGTGATATAAGTATATAAAAACGGCCTGGTTAAACCAAGCCGACCTGTTTAATTTTTAACTACTTTGCTAGCTGCGCATCAATAATTGGAAACCGATCCACGCAGCAGAGATGCTCAGCACCACATTTAATAAAATATTTAACCCCATCTTAAAAAATGCACCTTGCTGCATAAGTAAAACATTATCCATAGAAAAGGTGGAAAACGTCGTCAGTGCCCCTAAAAATCCCAAACCAATCACTTGTCGCCAAGGTTCTGTTGCCAACAGTTCATTGTCGAACGCAGCAATCAACAAGCCCATTATAAATGAACCAACCACATTAACGGTTAACGTACCGTATGGAAAACCACGCCCCAATAAAATGACACACAGTTCAGATATCAAGTAACGAGAACACGCACCAAAAGCACCACCTAGCGCAATAAAACCAAGAATGGAAAACTGCCCCATAATTCCCCCCAACACTATTGATGACGATATTGTAACCAAAACTAAAGCGATATTGATGGTGAAATTTTAGAATTCGACAACGTATTGCATTTAAAACACGCTGAGATTAAAAAAGTTACAGGAGTCACTTTACTTCAATATACCCCATCAAACCGGTTTTCATATGCTCAATAACATGGCAGTGATACATCCAACGTCCAGGGTTGTTAGCAACAAAGGCAGCTTTGGCACTGCCATTTTTTCCAAGTAAAACCGTATCGGTATGGAACGGTTCGTCAAGTTTCTTGCCATCTAACTCAAGAACAGTAAATGTATGCCCATGAAGATGAATAGGATGATGATATTGAGTAACGTTCTTCAAATTGAAGATATAGGTTTTTCCAAGTTCCAATTTTGAAAGTGGTGCTGGGATATTATCTTTACTCATTCCCTCCCAAGCTCGTTTGTTCATCAGCCAGAATTTAGGTATCGCTTTGCCCGATTTATCGGCAGGAGTGATCGCCCCCTCCCATTCAAACACATAATCGATTTGCTCCGCATTTTCCAAATCAAGATCAGGCACAGGGTTGAGAGGCAATAAAGGCAGTTTCTTGTTGCTTGGCAGGTCAGACTCAACAACTTCAAACTCACACAAAGAGAATGGGAAGCGCCCTTTCATTTGACGCACATAAACACGCTCTCCAGCCTTCGGAGCAATCAATCCGATATCCAATCTCATTCCCGGGCCAATTTTGTGTTGAGTGAGCCTATAAGGCGTTTTAACTGGATTGCCATCGATAGCAATAACCCAAGCCTCTGTGCCTTCAATCGCGATCGGATAGGTAATGGTGTTATCGACATTAGCAATTCTTAATCGCGTAGTCGCGTTCTGCTTCAGCGTATAAACAGGCTCATGAATACCATTGACGCTACTCCACTCTCCTGGCGTTCCCATACGTGCACTCAAGCGCGGCACCATTAGATTCTTCCACTGTCCTTGCTTGTCTAAATGCCAATGCTTGAGGACGACTTCATGCTCTTCATCAAACTGAACAGGCTCAGCCTCTTCAACAATTATTAGCCCAACCAACCCCATACCAAGCTGCTTAACGCTGTTCATGTGTGGGTGATACCAAAACGTACCTGCATCTGGCGGAATAAACTCATACGTAAAAGTCTCTCCGGGCATGATAGGAGCCTGGCTTAAAAACGGAACTCCATCCATTTCAATAGGAATCCTCAAGCCATGCCAATGAATCGTCGTCGGCTCTGATAGCTTATTGATGAAGTTGATTGTTACCTTTTCCCCTTGTCGGCAACGAATTATAGGTGCAGGTATACGCCCATTAAAAGCTAATACCTCAGTATTGAAACCGGGCACTAGTTCAGCCGTAGAAGGCTCTGCAGTGATATCGTATATATACTGCCCCTGCTTATTAGTACTCCTAGATAGAGAACATGCAGGTAGAACAGTAAGCGCGGAGATCGCTAAGGATGATTGAAGGAAGCGTCGACGAGATATATCCATACATAGTTACCCATTAATCCAGATCGGTTGAGTGTAACTAAATATAAATAATGATTCTCATTTATTGCTAACATTTCGGAGCACTTGGTTATAACGACTAGTCTAATAGGTTGGTGAGTTAATAAATACTTACAAAGAGCAGCAGGCAGCAGAAAGGCATATAGGTGGGATGCAAGCAGATACAAAAAAGGCTCTGACCTAAGTCAGAGCCTCGATATATGGCAGGGGTGGAGAGATTCGAACTCCCAACACGCGGATTTGGAATCCGCTGCTCTGCCAATTGGAGCTACACCCCTGTAGAATTCTTATATTCTAGATTTGACAAAACCTCGCATGGGCGAGGTTGTCGATATTAAGTGGCGGAGTGGACGGGACTCGAACCCGCGACCCCCGGCGTGACAGGCCGGTATTCTAACCAACTGAACTACCACTCCGCAGTGGTATCACTCGCTTTAATAAGCAAGTGTCCAAAAT
>NZ_JAMPZF010000003.1:0-143326 GCF_024747315.1 Vibrio sp. HS-50-1
AAGAGTGATTCGCAACGCGTGGCATTTTTACTATGCGTTGCGTTTAGTGTTTAAGGTGGCATGCGGAAGCGTCGGTATTGCGTTGCTCACACCTTAACAGGGCGTTAGTACGGGTTTGACATCAAAGGTCATAAGTTCTGGTGTTTATCTGTTTTGGCGCTCGTATTTACACCTTTCAGTTAGTGCCTTTCACGATCTTTCCGGTGGCACTAGATGCGGAGTGCTCGCTTTGATTTCACCGTCTACGGCTTCTAACTCTTAGCCTATTTCTTTGGTGCTTCTTCATTTTCGTGATGGCTTTTGAGAGAACCTCGATTACTTTTGGTGTGGCTGTTGAAGTACGAGGAAAGAATCCTTTTCTAATTTTAAGCCAGTGAAAGCAGGGCAGTTCAGTGCGTTTTTCTTCTAGCCAACTTTCGTCTTTCATTCGGGGTAAAGTTTTGTAGCTGCCCGTCTCACTTCAGTGTTCAAAGCCTTTCATATCATCTCAGTTTTCAATATCTTGGAGTACATAAATAAAAATAGCGCATGTACTAACAAATTGCTTAAGAGTGATTCGTAACGCGTGGCATTTTTACTATGCGGTGGCTTATGGTGATTAAGGCGCTGTGCGGTAGCTTTTGTATTGCGTTACTCACACCTTAGCAAGGCGTTATGCTCTCAGGAGGGAGTTGTGTATCTCAGGGAAAAAGATAAAGCTTTGAATAAAGGTGCAATTTTAATCGGCACTATAGGTATTATCGTTATTTCTATTGCATCAGGAAGCTTATTTGTAGCGCTAGGTTTGAGCTCGATAGCCGCAATTAGCTTATGGTTACAGCAAAAGTTTCCGGATAAAAATGGTCTTTACAGCATCGAGGTTCTAGGTGGGCGTATTAGTCTTAAACTGGGAAATAGCGCACTTTGGCATTTGAGTGTATGTGATGTTGAGTCCTATGATACGACATACTCAAGGGACGGTGCAGTGATCAAAGAAATTACTTTAAAAATGGTGAACGATAGTTATGTCTTACCAACACTAGAACGCTTTGAAACTACCGAAGTTTTGGATCTTGTAAGTCTTTTGCAAACCCTAAAAGAACGAGCATAACAAATTGTTCAAGAGTGATTCGGCACGCGTGGCATTTTTACTATGCGTTAGTTTTAGTGGTTAAGGTGGTATGCAGAGACTAGGTATTGCGTGCCTCACACCTTAACAAGGCGTTATACGCCAGAGTACTCCTCGTGCTAGATATAATAAAATATAAATTGAGTAGTAAATGACAACACAACAATACCCGCCAATCAACTACGCTGGCGCTCGGAAAGTATACAAAGATCAACCAGGAAATATTGCGGCTTTGACCGATGTGATCACACGCAGGTTGGCGCAAAGTGAAGAGTGGAATTATGTCAACCCAGGAGATTTGGGGTTTGCGATTTACACTAGAGCACTATATTTAAAACTTGCGGACATTGACAGTGCATTGCACGCCCTTGTCGCTTGGCAGTATTTTGACTCAAAAAGTATTGAATATGCCTTACTGGAGGATGGCGAAAAGATTACGATTTCGTTACCAAATAAAGAGGTGTCATTTGGTTTTCACTCTGACAGGGATCGCCGTGGGATTGAAGGCGCGCACCTGGAGATATCCACATGGCGCTCTTTGTTGTGCGAAGATTTTGATAGCGCAAGACGCTTCGTTAAAATCGTGGATCACCCGCAAGTTAAATGGCGGAGCGAATCTGGTGATACCTTCATTAGGTTGCTCGGGTGTGTTTTCAGCTTGGGTGATGGCGAGCCTATGGATTTGATTCAGGAGTACGTCAACCATAGTGCTTCTGAGCCGGTGAGTCACGGTAAGCCTGATAGTGTCACCTACCTCGATTTACCAGTGATCGATGTGATGATGAAAGTATTTGGTGGCGCTGATGAAAAAACCTACCAAAAGGCGATGTACTCTGCAGTTCAAAATCACCATGAATATTGGAGCCAGCCACGTCTGAATGATTCAGAACACGGCTATTTTTCCATGCAACTGACCACCCTAGCCAAAGTCGCCTTTGCAAGGTATGGTTACCGCATTGGTTTTGACACTGACTATGTACCAGAGGCGTTCTATACCCAACCGCTACCCACGTTGAGCTATGATTTTTTAAATAAATACACAGCACAAGAACACGACTAAACGGTATTGTCTCTTCTGGTTTGCGTATAACAAACTGTTTAAGAGTGATTCGCAACGCGTGGCATTTTTACTATGCGTTGAATTTAGTGTTTAAGGTGGTATGCGGCGGCATCGGTATTACGTTGCTCACACCTTAACAGGGCGTTAGCCGTCAAAGTACATAAATAGGAAAGGAGTCCTAAATTGAAAATTGCATTAGTCACTGGTGGTTCAAAAGGTATCGGTTTGTATTCAGTTCTTCGGCTCGTGAAGCAGGGATATAAAGTTGTTACGTGCTCGCGTTCGAAGAAGGTTTGGCTTGATGTAATGCAAAAATATCCAGAATTAAAATCTGTTGATTACCAGTCGGTTGATATTGCGAATGAGCGGCAATTAGACGATTTATTTGCTCACATTGAAGCTCAATATGGAAAATTGGATGTAGCGGTAAATAACGCTTCTCCGGCTCTTGTTTCTAGAGGTTATCTGCCTAAAGTCGATGTACCATTTCTCAAAGAAACACTTCATGTGGATTTTTTGTGCCAAGCCTTGTGTTTGAGGTTTGAACTGAAACTAATGGAAGCAGGAGCATCCATAGTAAATGTAAGTTCCGTTAATGGTCTTAGGCCAACACCCAATGCATCAATGTATAGTGCTGCTAAACACGCGCTTGAGGGACTGACTAGATCTGTTGCTCTAGAAAGTATCAAGTCTGGAATTCGAATCAATGCGGTTGCTCCCGGTGTAACGTGGACTCCCCGATGGGAAGAAAAGCAACTTGAAAACTCAAATATTCGCGCTGATGTTTCTGACGTAGTACCAATCAATCGTTTTGGGGAAGCCGACGAAATCGTCAATGCAATTAAGTTTTTATTATCAGATAAAGCCAGCTATATCGTCGGTCATACGTTGGTAGTTGATGGTGGGCTATCGTTGGCATGATCGGCTAACAAACAATTTAAGAGTGATTCGGCACGTGTGGCACTTTTACTATGCGTCGGTTTAAGTGATTAGGATGGTATGCGGTAGCATAGGTATTGCGTGCCTCACACCTTAATTGGGCGTTATGCTCAAAGAGAAAGCGATGAAATTGTTTGAAAAGGTCATTATTAAAAGTGCGCTCGATACTCTTTCGATTGACTGGGAAACTATTGTTAATAGTGTAGATCTTAATCAGCAGATTTATTTTACCGGTGCTGGGTACTTTTTGACGCTAAAGTCCCGTTCAATTCCCATAAACAGACATGTTGTTTCAGAACCTGTATTTGTAGGAAAACTAGGCAATGTTGATGTTGGGTTTATCGTAATAATTGAAAACAACGAGCTGACACTTGAATGCTATACCTATGGTGAAACGATTACCGCTAAAGATAGAGATAACAAGTTTCGGTGCCCTCTTGAAGAATGAGCATAACAAACTGTTTAAGAGTGATTCGCAACGCGTGGCATTTTTACTATGCGTCGCGTTTTGTGTTTAAGGTGGTATGCGGCGGCATCGGTATTGCGTTGCTCACACCTTAACAGGGCGTTATGTGCTTATGAGGAAAATTGACATGGAAGTGGTAGAGGCCAACCCTGATTTGGCCCCAATATTAGCGAGTTATGCGAAAGAATGCCTAGAATCGGGTATTCCAAAATATTCGGGTGTGGAGCAAGATCCGACAGCTTATTTGTCAGGTTTGGTCGAACGTTCAAAGGCAATCTCCGAGTTACCAAAGGGATATTTACCTAGCACAACTTACTACTGTGTATCGAACTCCGAAATTTTAGGTGCAATCCGAGTTCGCAAAGGTACTAATGCCAACGTAGAAAATGTCATTGGTCATATTGGCTACGAAACTAGACCGTCAGCACGTGGTAAGGGTGTAGCCTCATTTCTGCTTGCTTGGGTGCGAGACCATGTTGTCACTGATTCAGTTATTGTTACTTGCTCAATTGACAATCCCGCATCTCAAAAGGTCATCGAAAACTGTGGTGGTGAATACCTCGGTAACTACACAGATGAGAGTGAGGGTACGGTAAGGCGCTACCGTTTAGCACGCACATAACAAAGCATTCAAGAGTGATTCGCAACGCTTGGCAGTTTCGCTTCGCTCAAGTATAGCCAAGCGCCGCTCACACCTTAATGCGGCGTTAGTACGGGTCTGACATCAAAGGTCATAAGTTTTGGTGTTTATCTGTTTTGGCGCTCGTTTTTACACCTTTCAGTTTGTACCCTTCACGTTCTTTCCGGTGGCACTATATGCGGAGTGTTCGCTTTGATTTCACTGTTTACGGCTTCTAACTCTTAGCCTATTTCTTTGGCGCTTCTTCATTTTCGTGGTGGCTTTTGAGAGAGCCTTGGTTACTTTTGGTGTGGCTGTTGAAGTACGAGGAAAGAATCCATTTCTAATTTGAAGCTAGTGAAAGTAGGGCAGTTCAGTGCGTTTTTCTTCTAGCCAACTTTTGTCTTCCAATCGAGGTAAAGTTTTGTAGCTACCCGTCTCACTTCAGTGTTCAAAGCCTTTCATATTATGCCACTTTTCAATATCTTGGAGCGCATAAATAGCAGTAGCGCATGTACTAACAAATTGCTTAAGAGTGATTCGTAACGCGTGGCATTTTTACTATGCGGTGGCTTATGGTGATTAAGGCGCTGTGCGGTAGCTTTTGTATTGCGTTACTCACACCTTAGCAAGGCGTTAGAACTTTCAAAGGAACATATAGATGGAAGTAAATGAATGTATTTCCTTTATCATGCTTAATGGTTCAAAGGTACTGTTAGAACAACGCAGTGAACAAAAGGAAACTGATCCGGGCTTAATCACTATACCAGGTGGTCACATAGAATACGGTGAAACTCAAATTCAGGCGCTGTTCCGAGAATTAAATGAAGAACTCAATGTTATTCCAACGGAATACAAATATTTATGCTCCCTTTACCACCCAACAAAAGAACTGCAGTTGATCCATTATTTCATTGTTACCGGTTGGGCAGGAGACATTACGGCTCACGAGGCTGATGAAGTTAAGTGGTATTCATTGCAGGCGAACCAAGTTGGAATTGCAGCTGACAGTATCGCTTTGAAAGAATTAGAGCGGGTTAGTCGGTATCTTTGAGTACAGTTCTAACAAAGCGTTCAAGGCGGATTCACAACGCTTGGCACTTTCAGTTCGAATCGGCTTTTGTGTTTATGACACAATGGTTTAGGTAAGGTGGTCGCGTTGCTCACCACTTAACGCGGCGTTATGCCACAGGGAGAAATTCATGATTGTAGTAGCAAGGTTTTCTTTTCCTCATGAAGCTCATATAGCTAGAGCTAACCTTGAAAGTGCTGGTATCGAAAGCTTCGTTGCAGATGAGCATACGGTGAATACACAATGGCTATATTCAAATGCCATTGGAGGTGTGCGCTTAATGGTTTCAGAAAAAGACTTTGAAGAAGCTACTGAAATCCTGACTAGTGATTTTTCTGAAAGTCTTGAAAAGCACTCTGAAGCTGTGGGAGAGCAACAAGATATTTGTCCTCATTGTGGCAGTAGCGACATAACTGCTCATACACAGGGCAAGCGTCCTGCCTTTCTAGTTTTCATATTGCTAGGCTTTCCACTATTTTTCTACAAACAAGGCTATAAATGTAATCAATGTGGTGAGTTCAGTGAAAAGCTTTGAGTCGTGGCATAACAAACAATTTAAGAGGGATTCCCAACGCTTGGCATTTTTGGTTCTACTCAAATTAAGTGTTTATGGCACAATGCTTTAGGTTTGGGTGGTAGCGTTGCTCACCCCTTAATTGGGCGTTATGTGCCTTATGAGGAAAATTGACATGGAAGTGGTAGAGGCCAACCCTGATTTGGCCCCAATATTAGCGAGTTATGCGAAAGAATGCCTAGAGTCGGGTATTCCAAAATATTCGGGTGTGGAGCAAGAACCGAGAGCTTATTTGTTAGGTTTGGTCGAACGTTCAAAGGCAATCTCCGAGTTACCAAAGGGATATTTACCTAGCACAACTTACTACTGTGTATCGAACTCCGAAATTTTAGGTGCAATCCGAGTTCGCAAAGGTACTAATGCCAACGTAGAAAATGTCATTGGTCATGTTGGCTACGAAACTAGACCGTCAGCTCGTGGTATGGGTGTAGCCTCATTTCTGCTTGCTTGGGTGCGAGACCATGTTGTCACTGATTCAGTTATTGTTACTTGCTCAATTGACAATCCCGCGTCTCAAAAGATCATCGAAAACTGTGGTGGTGAATACCTCGGTAACTACACAGATGACAGTGAGGGTACGGTAAGGCGCTACCGTTTAGCACGCACATAACAAAGCATTCAAGAGTGATTCGCAACGCTTGGCAGTTTCGCTTCGCTCTAGTATAGCCAAGCGCCGCTCACACCTTAATGCGGCGTTATGCGCCAGAGGGTGAGAGTCGATCTGAATGATGCCAAGGTAGTTCTTTGGTGCTGTAACTGGCGGTAAAATCGAGAGTTTTCTAGCACCTGAAAACCCTCACGGTAAGCTTGTCTGCTCAAAAGATTTTGCGTTTGTTGAACGTCAGTTTTCTCTGGTGTTGTTTGTTCACGTGCGCTTCAATCAAAAGTCGCGGTGAAACTGCGCCCCGCTTGAATGACAGGGTTTACGATAGCTTTTTACTAAAGTCGTCGTGTGTTTTTTGGGTTTTGGGTAGTTTTTGTACCCAAGTGAGTCAGCGCATAACAAGGCGTTTAAGGCAGATTCGCAACGCATGGCATTTTGGGTTTGAATCAGCTTTAGTGTTTACGGCACAATGGGTTAGGTTCAGTGGTGGCGTCGCTCACTACTTAACGCGGCGTTAGCTGTTTGTGCATGTGGCATTGGAGAGATAAGCTTAATGGAAGCAAGATTTAATAAGTTATTAGCGTTCAGTATTGTTTTAGTCCATTTTTTTGCTTTCTCTGGGCTGATATATAAATCACAAATTTATGGGCATATAGCGGTCTCACCAGGAGAACTTTATGGGTTAGGTGACGTTATAGATTTACTATTTGCTTGTTTAGTTGTCTTGATGTGGTGCTGTGCGTTTGTATCCTCAATTGTGGTGACTTTACTTAATATTAAAAGCAACTGGCTAGCTTCTCTAAAGGCACTTTTATACGGCACAGTTGGTCTTGTCGGTTATTTCTACGTTAATAGTTCAGTCTCCTAGTACGAAACAGCTAACAAACTGTTCAAGAGGGATTCACAACGCGTGGCATTTTTACTATGCGTTGATTTAAGTGTTTAAGGTGGCATGCGGCGGCTTAGGTATTGCGTTGTTCACCCCTTAACAGGGCGTTATGAGGCGTCGCTATTTAGCTTAGAGATTTATGATGAAAAAAGGACTAACTTATCTATTACCTCTGCTTCTCTTTGGCTGCTCAGCGCAAGTTGATAAGCTGAGTTACTTGAAAGTATGGGATGACAAATGGAAAGAGTGCGACAAAATTGGTAAACAAACGATATTAGATTTCCCCAAATCTGAATGGTTTGAAAGCTTGCGCCTGGACGATAAAAAAGAAGTATTCTTATACATTCACTTTCTTAAAGACTATGAGTGCACTCAAGCTGAGGCTAGTAATCTCAAGGCTGTATTAGATGAAGCAGACATCACTACTTTAAATGGAGTTTTAAAAGGCTTTATCCATTTTGACAAGCCAAGTGATTCAAAAATTAAGCATTTAGACCAGCGGCAAGTTGAAGTCATGTCTCGTGAAATCAGTAGTCCTTTTAATGCTTTAGCTACGGCTGAAAAAATGGGACTACTTGAACATCAGTGAGAGCGCACCTCATAACAAATTGTTCAAGAGTGATTCGGCACGCGTGGCATTTTTACTATGCGTTGGTTTTAGTGGTTAAGGCGGTATGCGGAGGCTTCGGTATTGCGCGCCTCACACCTTAACAAGGCGTTATGGTGCTTTAAGGATCTGCGGAAAATAATCAGAAAGGAATTCGGAAAAAATGATACGTAATTTTTACACTTGTGACAAAGAAATCGACGAAAATAGCCATGATGGAGAAGGTTCAATTGATATCTATCGTGCATTTAGGCGTAAAGATTTCAATGGTGCTTGGGATTTCGCTATCCGTGTAGTTATGCCACCAGGAAGTTCTATGGGTGAGCATACTCACGGAGACGATGAAGAAATGTATATCATTTTGAAAGGTGAAGGCACTATGACCATTGAAGGTGAGGAAAGAAAAGTGACTTCAGGAGATATGATAGTTAATAAACGTTTTGGCACTCATGGTCTGGTTAATACATCGGCTAATGAAATTGAGTTGCTCATCATTCAAGCAAGTCTAAAATAAATCACCATAACAAAGCGTTCAAGAGGGACTCTCAACGCTCGGCGGTTTTGGTTCAAAGTTTGGTTTATGTGTTTACGGCACAATGACTTAAGTTGGGTGGAATGCGTTGTCGCCCCTTAACGCGGCGTTAGAAAAATAGGAGAAATCAGTGGCTTCTGAGATTAAAAAACTAGAACGAAGAAATAAAGCTCGAAAGAAGCTTAATGAATTAGCAAAAGACGAAGAGCATGTTTTAGTGATTCACTATTCATGTGAAAGCTTTTATGACCGTCCAGAGGGGCAAACACCTCGTGTCACTTCAATAGCGGTCAGAAACTATGCAAGCGGACAAACTGCATCATTTTCAATTCACAAGGTTGCTGAGCTAAAGCATGTTGAGTTTGCGGAAATCGACAAAAACTATGACATGCTAGAAAAAGAGATGCTTAATGAGTTCTACGAATTTATGAAGCAGCATAAAGCTTATTTCTGGGTTCATTGGAACATGCGCGATATCAACTATGGTTTCCCTGCTTTAGAGCATCGCTTCAAAATCCTTGGTGGTGAGCCTTATATCTTGGATGACTCAAAAAAAGTCGACCTATCTAGGCTTTTAGTTGCGCTCTATACAAATGGTTATGCACCACACCCTAGAATTATTAAACTAATGGAAATGAATCATATAACCGCCAAAGACCTACTCGATGGTCAAGGAGAGGCTGACGCTTTTGAAAACAAAGAGTTTGTAAAACTGCATCAATCTACATTGCGTAAAGTTGATGTATTTTGCAATTTCCTTGGTCGCACATTAGACGGTAGCTTAATTACTAAGGCTACATGGTGGGAAATGAATGGTGGTTCAGTCAAAGCGCTTGGAGAGTTTATCTCAAAGCATTGGGGTTTTACTTTGCTCGTCGGTATTGTAGGAACCGCGGCTGGTATCTACACATTTTTCTAACAAAGCATTTAAGAGTGATTCGCAACGCCTGGCAGTTTCGCTTCGCTCAAGTATAGCCAAGCGCCGCTCACACCTTAATGCGGCGTTATAGCGCCCGATAAAATTGAAGATGGATGGTGATGGATAGTATCGAAAAAGAGCTTTATCAAGCGGCAGTAGAATTAGTAAACATGCGATACCCTTCGGGTTGGGGTGGTGCCGCAGCTATTAGAACAGAGTCTGGCAAAATATTAACAAGCGTTGCTCCTGATACCCAAAACGATGCTCTTTCCCTATGCATGGAAGTGGGAGCGTATTTAGAGGCTCACAAACTCAATGAGCGAGTGACTCACTCATTATGTCTGTGTCGTGAAAATGAGAACTATGAGTTTCTAATCTTGTCACCATGCGGGGTTTGCCAAGAGCGCCTTGTCCACTGGGGTGGGGATGTCAAAGCAGCAATTACGACTCCAGAGAATGCATTGGTTTTCAAAACTATACGAGAATTAATGCCTCATCATTGGTCACTTGTAAACGGCAAAGCGCTATAACAAACTGTTTAAGAGTGATTCGCAACGCGTGGCATTTTTACTATGCGTTGGTTTTAGTGTTTAAGGTGGTATGCGGTGGCTTCGGTATTGCGTTGCTCACACCTTAACAGGGCGTTATGTGGTTGGAGAGAAATTATGAATCCATCAGCGGTTCTTGTTCATGTCCCAGATGTAGCGAAAGGGCTTGAATGGTATAAGAAAGCTTTTCCAGAAGCCGTTCCGGTTTACCATCCTGACTTTGACTTCACAGCGCTTGATCTAAATGGTTTCTCCCTAGAAATAGTCCAAGCAGATAAAAAGGTTGGTGCTGGTAAAAGTGGCACAGTTGTTTACTGGTCAGTAGATAACTTATGTGTTGCACTGGCTCATTTTCAAAAACTAGGTGCGCGCCTTTATCGCGGACCAATGGAAATTGAAGATGGTCTTTCAATGTGCCAAGTTGAGGATCCATTTGGAAACTTAATAGGACTACGTGGGAAAACCACATAACAAATTGTTCAAGAGGGATTCGCAACGCGTGGCATTTTTACTATGCGTTGGTTTTAGTGTTTAAGGTGGCATGCGGCGGCATCGGTATTGCGTTGCTCACCCCTTAACAAGGCGTTATACGTTTTGGAGATTTCGAGGATTAAATGACTATTTTAGAACAAGTAGAAGAACTGCTAGCGAAATCAGGACAAGAGTTTTTTAGCTCTACTGAAATTAAGAACCTGATGGCAGCCACTTACGGAACAAACCCTAACTCAGTGCTGCCACCTGACTATTGTTATAATCGAACCAACCATGGCATAGATAAGTCGGGGATGCTCAAACGGAAGTTCTTAATTCGTATTGAAAGCGGGCAATATCGTTATGTTGGGTTTGAGTACAAATTTAATGGCTATGTATATCAAAAGCCACATGGTAGCAAAGTCGAAACCATAGTCGGTTTTTGGAAAGATGGCATTTATAGTGAAGTCCGACAACCAGAAAATGACCTAGAAAACCTTGATGGTCAAACCTTAATTGAAGGTTCGACTAAACAAGTTACAGTTAACACCTATGAACGAAACCCAGCTGCAAGACAAAAATGCCTAGATTTTCATGGTTACAATTGTAAGGTTTGTGATTTCGACTTCGCCGAAGTTTATGGGGAAATAGGAAAAGGTTTTATTCACGTCCATCACATTGTTCAGATTGCCAATATTAAGCGTGAGTATGAATTAGACCCCGTTAAAGATTTAGTGCCGTTGTGCCCAAATTGTCATGCAATGGTACATAGGCATAATCCAGCGATGCATCCGGATGAACTTCGAGAAAGGCTGTGTCAAAAAAACGTATAACAAACTGTTCAAGAGTGATTCGCAACGCGTGGCATTTTTACTATGCGTTGGTTTAAGTGATTAAGGTGTTTTGCGGCGGCTTCGGCATTGCGTTGCTCACACCTTAACAGGGCGTTATGTGAATTTGAGGGAATATGAAAGTACTTACAATTATTTTGGCTACATTGTTTTCATCATTTGCAATGGCGGCTTCTGTCTCAGAATTACTAGTTGATAATCTTAAGCACGAAAGTAAGTCGTATACATGCAACGTCACTAATGTAGACACCTTGGACTATCAGGAATTGGTGGTTTGCGTTAAAGGTCGTGATATGCGTGCTATTGAGCTAATCAATCTCTGGGTGGCAAATTTTACAGCTAAAAATTCAACTGAAAAGGAGCACACGCAATTTGTAGTTCGTGCTAACGAGCTAATTAAAGGTGCAACTTATGTACTATCTATTAAGAATATCAAGGGAGAGTATATGACAGCCTTCTGTACTGATTGTGAAAGCATAGAATCAGCATCATTGCTCAACGATAAGAGTTCTTTTGTCTTTGATAGTCTTAGGCAATTGGCTAAACCGGATTAAATTCACATAACAAATTGTTCAAGAGTGATTCGGCACGCGTGGCATTTTTACTGTGCGTCAGTTTTAGTGGTTAAGGTGTTATGCGGAAGCTTCGGTATTGCGTGCCTCACACCTTAACAAGGCGTTAGTCGCCAGAAAAAGCTAGCAATCAAAATCATGTTTCTAAGCTCAAAACTTCGCTACTGGTTGTTTGATTCATAGTTCCATCTTCGACAGGCAAAGCTCTGTTTCATCGGTTCTAAATCAATGAATTGCTATTTTCCAAGCGGTTCTTTCGTTCTTTGGTGGTGATAGAGCGGGGCAATCGAAAATCTGTTTTTGGTTGCAAATCAGCTCGGTGAGTTTGTTGGTTTAAAAGCTTATTTACTTGCTGAAAGGACGTTTTCTCTGGTGTGGTAAGTTCCACGTGGTTTCAGTGACTTTGTTGAAAGTCCGCACTGTGAGATTGGTTTTCCAAAAGCGCTTTTTGGTGTTGTCAGCCTGTTTTCTGCGGCGTTGTTTGTTCCAAGTGGTTTCATTGGCTAGCCGCTTTGAGACTACGCCTGACTTAAATGCATCAAAGCACATAAAGTTTGTTGTTTGCAAAGTTTAGTTCGGCTTAAAATTGTCGCTCGGTGCCTCGCGACTAACAAACTGCTCAAGAGGGATTCGCAACGCGTGGCATTTTTACTATGCGTTGAATTTAGTGATTAAGGTGGTATGCGGCGGCTTTTGTATTGCGTTGCTCACCCCTTAGCAGGGCGTTAGGCGCTAGGAGGCAAACTTGAAAAAATTACTCGTGATATTGGCATTGGTTTCTGTACCTAGCTTCGCTTCTGATGATATTGAAGCCCCCTGTAAAGTAAAAGGTGGTGGTGTTATGGCCGGTTATCAGTGTGTGGAACAGAAGATGAAATCCGCAGACAAGGAGCTTAACGAAAGTTATCAGGAAGCAATCGCTAGAATAAGTGAGGAAGAAGCTGCACTAAGGGAAATCTGGTCTCAAACCGAGCTGGTGGAACCGTTTCGAAAGGCTCAAAGGGCTTGGTTAAAATACAGAGACGCTGAATGTGAGTTTTCAGGTCTTTCTTCCACGCCTTCACCTTGGCAAGGTGTTCAAATTGAAGAATGTAAGTTAAGAATGACCTTAGAGCGAGTTAAATATTTCAAGAATGTATATGTAGGTTAAAAGGAATACACCTAACAATAAATTCAAGCAGATTCGCAACGCTCGGCACTTTTGGTTTGAATTGGCTTTAGTGTTTACGGCACAATTGTTTAGGTAAGTGGTAGCGTTGCTCACTACTTAATTTGGCGTTAGGCAACCAGTCAAGTTATGAGTAAGAGTTAATGAATAAATATTATCAATTTAAATACTTAATTAGGTATAAAGTTAAAGATTTCATATGGGCAAATAAGTACATATTCGTACCATTAGGAACTGCGATAGCAAGTTTAATTTGGTATTTTTTAGACTCAGGACCTGAACCTATTGTACTAGTTGTATCTTCGCTAATCGCAACATTTGTACTCAAAATAGAGAAATCAGATGCATGGTATACAAAAATCCAAGGGAATGTGTATGAAATAAGATCTAGAAGTGATTTGGATAGCGAGAAAACTAGAGTTAAAAATGCTGAAAAATTCATTTCAGCATTACCTTTTGTTTATAAGTATCAGTTTATTCCTGCTAAAGGGGATAGCCTTAACCTATTAGTTGTTGATTCTATAATTTCTAACGATGAACAGTTTATAGAGTTAGCTAAAAACCATTTTTTTGTTTATTACATTGAAAAAAATGGTAAGCAAATTTACGAACGTGATTATGGTTAGCCTAACAAAGCATTCAAGAGGGATTCTCAACGCTTGGCATTTTTCACTCTAGGTCAAATTTAGTGTTTTATGGCACAATGTTTTAGTTGGGTGGTCGCGTTGTTCACCCCTTAATGCGGCGTTATGAGTCCCCCCAGAATTACAGGCAGGAGCCTAATTTGTTCAAGCTTTACTACTATCCAAACAACGCGAGTTTGGCTCCACACTTTCTATTGCAGCATGTGAAAGCTGACTTTGAATTGTTGTTGGTAGACAAGAAGGCTCAATCCCACAAAAAGAAAGACTATCTCAGATTGAACCCTGCGGGTCGTATTCCAACTCTGATTGTCGATGGGCAGGCGGTTTTTGAAAGTGTTGCGATCTGTATTCATATTTGTGAGTTACACCCTGAATCAGGGTTAATGCCAGCATTGGGTGATGCAAAGCGTCCTTTATTCTTTCAATGGTTAGCATTTCTTAACAATACGCTACAGTCAGAATTAATGATTCGCTATTACCCAAAGCGTCACACAACTAGTGAACTAGGGGCTCCGGATATAGTCTCGGCTCAAAACTCTCGCATTATGGAAGTGTTACCCATTCTTGATGAGCAACTTAAGCAACATGAATACTTAATCGGAAATGAGTTAACTGCATGCGACTACTTTCTGTTCATGTTGGCAGGGTGGCTACCAGAAGAGGCGCATGTGGAGAGTTATCAGCACTTATCGGGTTATCTGAAACGTCTCTGTCGCAATCCAGTAATAAGAGCAGTATGTGATTTTGAGGGGATTGATCTCACACCCTTTGAGTCATACTCATAACAAATTGTTTAAGAGTGATTCGGCACGCGTGGCATTTTTACTATGCGTTGGTTTTAGTGGTTAAGGTGTTATGCGTCAGCTTTGGTATTGCGTGCCTCACACCTTAACAAGGCGTTAGTTTGCAAGAGGAAAAACGCAGCTATATCGCAAGATCTAGTGGTAAAAGCTCAAAGTCGAAATTGTCGTATCGGCGTTCAATTTCAGTGTTAACCAGCGTGGTGAAAATTCAAAATTGGCATCGTTTCAACAGTTGATTTGTTCTTTGGTGCGGCGACTTTTAGGGTTAACTGAGTTGAGCTTTTTTGCTGAAACTCTGCTCGTTGAGTTTGTTGGTGCAAAAGCCGATTTACTCGCTGAAATGGCGTTTTCTCTGGTGTGGTAAGTTCATGTGGTTTCAGTGGCTTTGTTGACAGTCCGCATTGTGAGATTGGTTTTCCAAAAGCGCTTTTTGGTGTTGAGAGTTCGTTTTCTGCGGCGTTGTTTGTTCCAAGTGGTTTCATTGAGTAGCCGCTTTGAGACTACGCCTGACTTAAGTGCATAAAAACACATAAAGTTTGTTGTTTGCAAAGTTTAAAACAACGTAAAGTCAATGCTTTGGGTTTGCAAACTAACAAACTGCTCAAGAGGGATTCGCAACGCGTGGCATTTTTACTGTGCGTTGATTTTAGTGATTAAGGTGGTTTGCGGCGGCTTCGGTATTGCGTTGCTCACCCCTTAGCAGGGCGTTAGGTGCTTGGAGGAAATAATGAATTCAAAGGAAGTTGTCCTAGCTTTTTGGGATGCGATGAAAACTAATGACTTTGCCAAAGCTAGTGAGTGGCTTAGTCCTAATTTCGAAGGCTTTTGGCCTCAATCAAATGAACTTACAGTGGGTAGAGAAAATTTCACAGCTATCAATTCTTATTACCCTGCAAATGGTGTTTGGGAGTTTGAAGTTCATTCGGTAGTGTGTGAAGGTGCAACGGTCGTAACTGATGTTTCGATTACAGATAGTGTTCAAAAAGCCCGCGCTATTACTTTTCATACCGTTGAAAACGGTTTAATCATCAAGCAAAAAGAATTCTGGCCTGATCCTATGGAAGCACAAGAATGGCGCTCAAAATGGGTAAAGGTCGTACAAGAATAAGCTACGCACCTAACAAACAATTTAAGAGGGATTCCCAACGCTTGGCATTTTTGGTGCTACTTCCAATTTAGTGTTTATGGCACAATGCTTTAGGTTGGGTGGTAGCGTTGCTCACCCCTTAATTGGGCGTTAGTACGGGTTTTACATCAAAGGTCATAAGTTTTGGTACTTATCTGTTTTGGCGCTCGCCTTTACACCTTTCAGTTTGTACCTTTCACGTTCTTTCCGGTGGCACTATATGCGGAGTGTTCGCTTTGATTTCACCGTTTACGGTTTCTAACTTTTAGCCTATTTCTTTATTGCTTCTTCTCTTTCGTGGTTTTTACTAAGTCAAAATTGTCTTTCTTTGGTATTGCTGTCGAAGTTCGAGGAACGAATCCTTTTCTAATTTGAAGTCAGTAAAAGTAGGTGAGTTCAGTACGTTTTTCTTCTAGCCAACTTTCGTCTTTCAATCGGGGTAAAGTTTTGTAGCTGCCCGTCTCACTTCAGTGTTAAAAGCTTTTCATATCATGTCAGTTTTCAATATCTTGGAGCGCATAAATAGAAGTAGCGCATGTACTAACAAATTGCTTAAGAGTGATTCGTAACGCGTGGCATTTTTACTTTGCGGTGGCTTATGTGATTAAGGCGCTGTGCGGTAGCTTTTGTATTGCGTTACTCACACCTTAGCAAGGCGTTAGGCGCAGCAAAGAAATTCTTGGTTCTAATCTCTTTTTATCCCTTTGGCAATTCGAGCCAGTTTCTCGGCAATCTGGCTTTATCTTTCTAAGTTCTTGAATCACTCAACCCGTAAAACATGCCAATGTTCGCGGGTTGCCTCATTTAATTTCTAAGTTGGTTTGTTGTGAGCTATTTGGGCTCAAATCGTTTTGATTTTCTCTGTTTTTGAAGCTGGTTTACCAGTTGAAATTTCGCTCTGAAAGTTAGCCTTTTCAAATTCCATTTTTATGCGCTTAAAAGCCAATTTCTTTGGTGGTTTGGTTGCCGTGGGTTTCAGAGAGTTAGCCGCTTTAGCATTCGGGTTTTTATTAAATTCAATGGATTACGTGTATTTCTTTTTCCAAAAAGGTGTTTTTTAAAATCCAATTTTAACTATTTGCGTGAAGCGCCTAACAAAGCATTTAAGAGTGACTCACAACGCTTAGCGATCTCAGTTTAAACTTGGGTTTAGTGTTTAAGGTGCAATGGTTTGGGTTAGGTATTTAGCGTTGTTCGCACCTTAATGCGGCGTTAAGTTTCAGTAGAGTCCAGCGCAAACAAAAGGAGTTTAAGATGGTAGGGAAGTTTGAGTTAGATCCTCTGGTTATAGATGAGTCATTAGCTAAAGGTGCGATGAAGCGTTTAGCGCGAGAATGCGTTGAGAATGTCAATAACATCCGTTTTGTTAGTAACGGTGGTTTAAAGAACATGCAGAAGAAAGCAAAGTCTTTGTTCAAAGATGGCTCAGTTTCTGGATTTTATATTGGAGAGCGCGATTGTCTGGCTATGTTGGTAATATATGACCAAGTAAAGGAAATGTTTGCTGGTGCATATCTGGCTAAAGTTAACGGGAAGTACTCTATATACGACAGTGACATGCGTTTCTCTAAACATGCAATACAGCGTTTAATTCAGCGGTTGAAGACAAAGAATCCAAGACTTGATGTTGCTAAAGCAATTCATGAGCAAACAAAATACGTGCTTACCCGAGATGCCCAAAAAATAATTAATATACAAGAAAAGTGGCGAACTCCAGGACTAAACTCGGTAGATACGGCTCTACCTTATATTAATAATGGTGAATTGCTAGGTATGTGGTTCACTGCGTCAACTAGTGATGTCAACTGCACATTCGTTGGGCGAATTGTTGCTAAGACTTTTGTCGATTCGGAAAAACTACGAGAGCCTCAATATGCCAAATGTATGGAAGCATATAATTCGCAGTTAGTTGCACAATCTTCAGGTGAAAAAATGCCCCACTTTAGTTTGATAAATGAAACTTAACAATCTGTTTAAGAGTGATTCGCAACGCTTGGCATTTTTACTATGCGTTGCGTTTAGTGTTTAAGGTGGTATGCGGTAGCTTCGGTATTGCGTTGCTCACACCTTAACAGGGCGTTAGCTTTCTTTGGGAGAATAAAGTGAGTCAATATTTGATCGAACCAGAAGTTCCTGGGAGCTTGGGTGAAAATACTTTGGCAAATTTCGATTTGCATCCACCGATAATAGAAAAGCTGCATTTTCAGTTTGATGGGTGGTTAGGTGATGATTTATTGACTTCATTTCCATGCTTTTTAGTCACTGAACGTTTAGCAACGGCCTTAAGTTCATCGCAGTTGTCAGGATACAATCTGGAAGTGGCTGAAATATCTATTTCTGACGTATTTGAAGAATTGTATCCAGAGTGTACTTTACCTCGTTTTTCGTGGCTCCAAGTATCCGGAACCATCGGTAAAGACGATTTTAGCGTAACAAATGATGGGCTACTCTTAGTTTCTGGAAGGGCGATGGTGTTGTTACAAAGATATCAACTAGAAAATGCTGACATCGTAGCGTACAAAAGCTAACAAAGCATTTAAGAGTGATTCCCAACGCTTGGCATTTTTCATTCCATCGTTAGGTTTCGTGTTTAAGGTGGTATGGTCAAGTTTTGTGAAAGCGTTGCTCACACCTTAATGCGGCGTTATGCCTCACGGAGGAAAAATGAGAAATTTGGCAGCAGATACAAAAGTCGCTCAAAAGAATATTTCTAGAATACAGACCCTAATTCCAAGGAAGCTTTTGGTAAAAGAAGACAAAATTGCAAAAAAGCAGGCGAAAAGTTCTGATTCTGACATTAATAAATTACAGCAGTTGTTCAAACTAACGGAAGAATTAACCAATAAACTTTCTCCAGTTACTTCGTGTAAAGCGGGTTGCGGGAATTGTTGCAAAATAAACGTTTCAATTACTAAACTTGAAGCTGAGCTTATTTCTGAGTACACAGGGAAGGCTCTAAATAAATCGGTTGCTGTTGGTAAGCCCGATTATCACGGATCTTCATGTACTTTTCTTATCGACAATAAGTGCTCAGTCTATTCTGTTCGTCCATTTGTTTGTAGAAGACAAGTATCCGTAATGCCATCTGAACATTGGTGTCATCCAGACTTAAACCTTGATGTTGAGGTTCCCATGATTGAGTTTTCTGAGTTGTCTAATGCTTTTTACGCAATTGCAGCTCGTAGTGAAGTAAAAGATATTCGAGCATGGTTTGGCTAGAGGCATAACAAAGCGTTTAAGGCAGATTCGCAACGCTTGGCATTTTCGGTTTGCTTCGAAATTAGTGTTTACGGCACAATAGTTTAGGTTCAGTGGTAGCGTGCTTCACACCTTAATTGGGCGTTAGGCTACATATTTAAGCTTATAGCACTTGAAAGTGCCAAATTTACCCTTATATAAAATATGGTTATTAGTGTTTTGTTGAGTATGGAGTGGTTATGAGCGAACAAGCAATTTACGCAGTTGGTGATATCGTAAAACTTAAATCTGGTGGTCCAGATATGACAGTAAAAGAAGTTATTACAAAAGGCTTAGGCTCTACTGATTATGGCTCTTTCAGTGGTAGTTATCGTTGTCAGTGGTTTGCTGGTAAAAAACTAGATAACGGTGTTTTTCCACAAGAATCTCTACTCAAAGTAAGCTCTGGCGAATAATTCAATGGATGCAAAGTCACTTGCAGCTTGGATGCAACTTGAGCTTGAAAAGCAAGGTTGTCTTTATCAAGATGATGTTGTTGATCATGCTATTAAATCTTGCGCTGAACAACTGTTGCGTGAAAACGCTGATGGTAATCAGGTAATAGGGCGTCAAACTCTAAATGAGTTTAAAAAGCTAAATTCAGAAACTGTGGTTTGGGTTCGCCCTGATAAGTATTGGCGTTTTCGAGTCCCAGAAGATGAAGAAGGTAGGGATGCTAGAGGGTAGCCTGTAGCCTAACAAAGCATTTAAGAGTGATTCCCAACGCATGGCATTTTTCATTCCATCGTTGGGTTTTGTGTTTTCGGTGGTATGGTTTAGTTTTGTGGTAGCGTTGCTCACACCTTAATGCGGCGTTATGTACTTTAAGGAAAATTGCAACCAACTCTAAAGGATCGAGAGTGATAGATCATTTTGAAATTAAGGTAATTGCATTCGAAGAATGTCGTGTGTTTTACAAGAATGTGCTAGAGCCATTGGGTATTGAACTCAAGTGGACAGATGAAAATGCTGCTGGCTTTGGGCTTTCGAGCGAGCCAAATGTAAGGTTTCTAATTGAAAAAGGCGTCAGTAATTCTAAGTGCCATATTGCTTTTTCTGCATCAAACAAATTACAAGTTTCTGCGTTTCATCAAGCGGGGTTATCTGTAGGTGGTAAATGCAACGGTAAGCCTGGTTTACGAAAACACTATGCTCCAAACTACTACGCTGCGTTTTTGATTGACCCTGAGGGCAACAATGTGGAGTCAGTAGTGTACCTTTAGCACGTACATAACAAATTGTTCAAGAGTGATTCGGCACGCGTGGCATTTTTATTGTGCGTTAGTTTTAGTGGTTAAGGTGTTATGCGGAAGCATCGGTATTGCGTGCCTCACACCTTAACAAGGCGTTAACTGGCGCAGAAAATACGAAAGCACAATGATACAGTTTCTAGGTTCAGAGATTTAGCGTGTTCGGTCGGTTTCCTTAGCTGAGCTAATGCGACTAATTTCAGTTTGATACTTAAGTTTACTGATGTGAAAGGCGGCACAAAGCCTTCTAATAATATAAGGCATTCGCGATTAGTTCGGCGAACTTACATCGCCGAAGTATGGTGTTGTGAGACGTATTTCAAACTAAAGATAAACGGTAATTTTTTGGTTAAATACATATTTGAGTTAGCTTTGCTAATCATTAATTAGCAAAACGAGCTTTGGCGAAAGTGGTTGAAAGATCGGCGAAAACTGAAAGGCGCTCAGTTAACAAACTGTTCAAGAGGGATTCGCAACGCGTGGCATTTTTACTATGCGTTGGTTTAAGTGTTTAGGGTGGTATGCGGCGGCTTCAGTATTGCGTTGCTCACCCCTTAACAGAGCGTTATCACAGAGGGAGGCGTGCAAATATGAACTCAGATAGCTTGAAGATAATTAAGCAAATACTGTTCAATCGTGATGCAGTGCTGTCTATGATATTGCCAGCTTTGCTTTACGGTCTCGTTTACCACTACTTTGGTCTAGTTGAAGCTGTTATCGTTTCTGGTCTCTATGCTGGTTGCAGTAGTTTTTTTCTGAAGTCCACAAAGTTCATTGTGTTTGTTTTCTCTGTGTTTGGTTTAATTGAAATTTGCTTAATCGGGCTGCTTCCAGAAAAGTGGTTAGTCGATACAATTTTCATTAAATCTGTGATTGGCGCACTTCAAACAGCGATAGTTTTCTTAGTGTTTTCGTTGCTTGGTAAGCCAGTACCAAAGCTGTTCGCAGAAGTTGCGTCGCCAGAGTTAAAAGAATGGGATTTCAGCACAACAAAAGCTTACCTTAATATTTGGCAAAAAGTCTCTTATACATGGGTAGCAGTCTATGTGGCTAAGGTATTGTTACTTCTTGCATCTTATCCTATGACTACGGATAGCCTAGTTACATTTAACTTAGTTCTTGGTTGGCCGCTTTATCTCGGATTAATCGCATTTTCAGTGCCTTATGTTCAGGCTCAATTTGCAAAATATGCTTCGATATAATTGTGTGCTAACAAAGCGTTTAAGACGGATTCCCAACGCTCGGCATTTTTGGTTTGGTTCGGGTTAAGTGTTTACGGCACAATACTTTAAGTGCGGCGGTCTGCGTTGCTCACCACTTAACGCGGCGTTAGCTTACAAGGGAGAATATTGATATGTCTGTAGTCGATAGGCTGAAAATGAGTTTGGGTCTTCCAAAACAAATTAAACCACGGAGAGCGGTTAAAGGAGTGATCGCAAGAAACTACTATGTGGATGGTAATCTATTTATAGAGCGATTTGATATTCTCAATTCATCTAATGATTCTATGCAAAATAAGCAATTTCGTGCAAAAGCCATGGTAGATCTTTGCATGTCTTTGGAATGCTCGATGAAGTCTTTGGTCGTTTCTTTGAGCCATGACTCAAAGACACCCAAGAGGTTGATGAAAGACTTGAAAAACTTATCTCATCATCTTGATAAGTTATTTGATAAAACAACAAAGCTTAGTAAAAATCGTTTTACCTTGCCTAAGCTCTCACAATCTAAGTTAAATGAGCTTAAAAAGTATGGCGTTGGAGCAAGATACTCGCACGATATCTGGGCTATACAAACGAGTAGCGCCTACTCTGTTTCTGACGATTTAATTGAAGCAACGATTGACAATCCAATTTGGATGAATGAGCTGCGTAATATTGCTGTAGAATGGAATAATGCAGCATCTAATTGCTATGACAAGTATTTATCTAAACATTGCATTATTTCAGGTAATGACCATAAGAGGTTTGAAAGGGCTTTGAAAAAGTTCAAGGTAGGAAAGTAAGCTAACAAACTGTTTAAGAGTGATTCGCAACGCGTGGCATTTTTACTATTCGTTAGTTTTAGTGTTTCAGGTGGTATGCTGCGGCTTTGGTATTGCGTTGCTCACCCCTTAACAGAGCGTTATGTGAATGGAGTCAACCTTGAAAATATCAGTTGTCAAAAGTGGTCAGATTGGGGCTTACGAAGCTGAACTTAATGCTCATCTAAACTCCGTTTTTGGCCAAGATTCCATGTTCATTTTCAATCGTGAGTTCGTCTGTGCAATTCTCATTGAAGACGATAATCAGATTATCGCTACTGGTTTTGCTTATGGTCGTTTAATGGAGCAGGGCTCAATAAGCTTCAAAGGAGGCATAATTGGTGGTATTGCCATTACACCAAGTAAGCGTGGTTTGGGCTTAGCTAAAGTCATCGTGAAAGAACTCGATCGATGCTTAGTGTCTTTTGGGGTAACTCATTCCTTTCTCTTCGCTTATGAGCCAGATGTTTATCGAAGCTCAGGGTATTCGGAGTTAGTTTTGCCTATCCATTACTTCGACGTGCAGCAGAAAAATTGGAATCAGTTTGTCTACCGTGGAGGTATGGTTAAGTCTTACAATGGCAGTCATACTTTAAGCGATCAAGTCATTGAATTTAATGGTTGTGTGTATTGAACACTCTGAAAAAATTCACATAACAAAGCGTTCAAGAGGGATTAACAACGCTTGGCAGTTTTGGTTTGAATCAGCTTTAGTGTTTAAGGCACAATGGGTTAGGTTCAGTGGTGATGTTGTTCACCCCTTAACGTGGCGTTATGCAGCCACTTGAAATTCATTTACAATTATAGATTTATTAAAAGAGATGTAAAATGTACAAGAAACTAATCATTCTTAGCTTGCCTATTCTACTGGCGGCATGCGCAGCGCCAAAATATACAGTTAAAGCTATTTCGGAAGAGAACCAGAGCAAGGAAATTACTATTGTAAAAGATGACGCCACACGAGATGTTTTCTTGGACTCGGTACAAGAATGGTGTTTGGATACAGCACATAAATGTACGGTTGTAAGTGATGGAACTCTTCCTAAGAGCTCTGAACTTACGTTGACTTATGTATCGCGCTGGAGTTGGGACTTTAGAACGTTTATTGCAGATGCCCAAGTTAAGGCATATAAAAACAGTAAAAAAGTTGGCGAAGTAGAGTTCAAAGCGCCAAATAGTGCCAATTCAGATAAGTGGGGAAATGACAATAAACGAATCATCGCGATGATGGATTTACTGTTTGGGAAACAGTCGGTTAATGAAGCTCAGTACAAAATTAAATCGGGCGAAATGTAGCGACGTAACAAATTGCTCAAGAGTGATTCCCAACGCTTGGCATTTTCAGTTCAAGGTTGGGTTTCGTGTTTAAGGCAAAATTGTTTTGTTTGGGTGGTAGAGTATTTCGAGCCTTAACTGCGCGTTATGCGCTTTACGAATTGAAACATGGAGAGTGTCATGGTTGTATATGGAGATTTGCAGTCAGGTAACTGCTTAAAAGTAAAATTACTATTGTCATTCCTTGGGATTGAGCACCAATGGAAACACGTTAATATCTTAGATAACGAGACTAAAACAATAGAATTTTTAGCCCTCAATCCAAATGGTAAAATCCCGACAGTCGTTTTAGATGACGGTCGAGTAATCTGTGAGTCCAATGCAATATTGGGGTACTTTGCAGAAGATACACCTTATCTACCTAAGGACAGTTATCAAAAAGCAAAAATTTACGAATGGCTTTTCTTTGAGCAATACTCACGTGAGCCTTATATTGCAGTAGCGCGTTTTATTCAGAAGTATCAAGGTATGCCGGAGCACCGTCTAGAAGAATATAAATCACTACAATCAGGCGGCCATAAAGCATTACAAATCATGGAACTACAGCTGTCAAAAACTAAGTTCTTAGTTGGTGATAATATTTCTATTGCTGATATCGCACTGTATGCTTATACCCATGTCGCAGATGAGGGTGGTTTTAACCTAGAAACTTACCCAAATATCGAGCGTTGGATTGGGGTAATTCGCAAGTTGGACGGTTATGTAGGTATGTATTAACCACGCGCATAACATAGCGTTTAAGATAGATTCGCAACACGTGGCATTTTAACTGTAAGTTGAGCTCAGTGATTAAGGCGGTATGCGGGAGTTTCGGTATTGTGTTGATCACCCTTTAACAGGTCATTAGCCCTCAAAGGTCAAATATGGATATTTACCCAGAAATCGAGTTATCTAAAGCGCAGCATAATGCAATTGAGGCTCTGAGAAACAAGTCGTTTCCTGAACATCAGGTTGCTCGTTCTTACTATAAGCAACTCCCGCATATGAGAGTTCTGAAGTACGAAGGTGACCAGTTAGTTGGTTATATGGGATTAGACTACAGAGCTGTTCGCGTTGGTGATGAAATTTATAAAGTATTAGGTGTGAGTGACTTTTGTGTCGAGAGCACACTTCAAAGGCAAGGTATTGGCACAACAATGTTGTCTCAACTCAGCGAGTATGCGTCAACTAAAGATGTCGACTTCATCATTTTAGTCTCCGATTTGGATCGTTTTTATGTGGCTAATGGTTATGTGCGCCTTAACTCTCTAAGTTCTTGGTTGCGAGTTCATGAACATAAAAATTACGGTGTTGCTGTAGAGCAACTAGATGATTTATATGTTAAACCTATCAGCGGAAAAATTTGGGCTGTTGGTCATATAGATTGGTTAGGGTATATGTATTAGTCTGTAGTGGGTTAATAAACTGTTTGAAAAGAAACGCCACACGTGGCATTTTTAATTCGCGTAGCTTATACCTTACGAGAGCGCTTTTCCACAAGGAGTAATATGTGATTGTAGTAGCAAGGTTTTCTTTTCCTCATGAAGCTCATATTACGAGAGCAAGCCTAGATAGTGTCGGAATAGAAAGCCACATTGCTGACGAGCACACGGTGAATACTCAGTGGCTTTATTCAAATGCAATGGGCGGCGTTCGTCTGATGGTGGCCGAAAGTGATGCAGAAGACGCGAAACAAATACTTAGCAGTGATTTCTCAGAATCATTAGAAAGTGAACTTGCCGTTGATGAAGGAAAAGATGTTTGCCCTAACTGTGGTAGTAAAGAGCTATTTGCATTTACAAAAGGTAAGCGTCCAGCTTTCTTAGTCTTTATTTTACTGGGTTTTCCATTGTTCTTTTACAAGCATGGTTACAAGTGTAAGCAGTGTGGGGAATTCAGTGAAAGGCTTTAATTTAAGTCGTTAGATAATAAAGCGTTGAAGAGATAATTTGCACGCGTAGCATTTTTACTTTGCGTTAGGTTGAGTGGCTATGCAGAAGTCAGAGTTCTGCTTACTTCCAAGCAAAGCATTATACGATAGTGAAGGGACAGCATTGAATGAGTGAAATTAAAACAATAGAGCAGTTAAAAGAAATTTACGCAGAGCCAAGTGCGAGAGCTAAAAATAAAGCGTTGCCTGCCCTGGATGTTCATGCGATGACATTAATTAATAATTGCCATTTTGCAGTTCTAAGTACCGCCGATACACAAGGCTATACCGATCTCTCTCCGAAAGGAGGGGAGCCTGGCTTCGTAAAAGTTTTAGATGAATCAACATTGTTGCTCCCTGATAGCTCGGGGAATAATCGTATAGATAGTCTAAAAAATATCATTAGTAACCCCAAAGTTGGGTTGTTATTGATGGTAAATGGTATTGATGAAGTACTCCGTATTAAAGGAATTGCAAGTATTCACACAGACTCCAAATTGATATCTGCTTGCCCCGATGGAAGTAAAGCTCCTAAGGTTGTTATCAAAATAGTCATCGAGAGTATGTACTTTCATTGTGCGAAAGCTGTGATGAGAGGGAAACTTTGGTCTGATGACTATAAAGTCAATCGCTCAATTCTCCCTTCATTAGCTCAAATCTTTAAAGATCAACAAAAGTTAGAAAATAAAGCGCTTAATCAAGAAGAGATGGTGAAATATTACCAATCCAGTCTTTAGAGCGAGTGTAGTAAAGTGTTTAAAAGGGAGAAAAATGCTTGGCTCTTTAGGTTTGACCTGCTGTACGGCACTATGGATTAGTTTTGGTGGGGATGTTATTCAACCCATAACGTTAGTCCACAAATAAACAATTGTTAGTCCAAATTTTAAAATGAAAAATGTAGAAAACTTTACTCTAGAAAATTACGTTTTGGCTAGTCCGGGAATTAGGTGTGTTGGACAAATGATTGACTTTTTTGTCAGTTTTAGCATTTTTACACTCGTTTTGTGGGGCGGCTTAGAAATCGGTATTGAAAAGGAACTTGTTCGCGCTACAGCAGTAACAGCGGCTGTGTCGTATTACCTTTTTTCTGATAGTTTCCCAAATGGTCAAAGTGTGGGCAAAAAAATTTTGGGCATTGCAGTTATAAGTGCAAGAACGGGTAAAAGGTGCAATATTTTTCAGTCACTTTTTAGAAATATTATTACTCCATTCTTCGGTTTTATTGACTCAATTTTCGTTCTTGGTAAAAAGAGGCAACGGCTCGGTGATAAGTTAGTGAGAACAGTGGTGGTAGTTCACTAGCTTGTTTAAAAGTTGACAGCGCTGGGGGCTTGGGTTCAAGTCGGGCTTTGTTTTCAGGGTGGAACAGCTTCGCTTAGGTGGTGGCGTTGCTCACACCTCAATTCGGTGTTAGGCAATCAGAATCAGTACGTAATTATGAATAAAGAGCATTCCGAAGCTTTCATTTTGGAGATTGATAAGGTTTTAGCCCCGAGCGGTTTCAAGTTTATCAAATCTAGACGAGTATGGGAGCGCAAGGTGGGTAAGGTCGATGTCGAATGGTTTCACTTAAACTTTGGGCTTACTGTTTTGAACCCTTCCTTCGGGGTTAAATACAAAGATATAGAAAAGGTCTTACCTAGAGAAATGCGTTGTATTGGTGGTGTTTCTCGCATGTTGAGCAGTATCACTGGTAATTCATATACCGACGCAATTAGTCCTATAGCTTTCGCTTATATGGTAAAACAGTTACTACCTATTGAGTTAGAAAAACTAAGAGATAGAAAGCGGGTTATCGAGAGTTTAAAAAGCGAAGATGTAAAAGTCTGGCCCGTGTTCAGTTATTCCACTCGTATACGACTGCTTCTTTTGCTTCTAAGTAAAACTTCGCCAAATGAAGCAATAAAGTATATGGCCTATTTTGAGTCCGAACTTAGGACTCGTGATCAACTCATTCCAAACTATGATGCGTTCAAAGGTTACTTGTTGAAGCACTTGAAGGTCTAAAAATTGCTTCAATTGAGAATCGTGACAAGTGGCGCTTTTACTATGCGTTGAGCTTATTAAAAAGTGTTATACGAGAGCATTTGTATTACGTATATCACACTTTAGTTGGTTTTTATTCACCAATAACAAATCAAAAGGCTGACCAAAAAATGTTAGTAACTAAGATTGAAACGGAACGATTAATTCTAAGAGAGCTAGTTGAAGATAATGCAAGCGAATTGTTTGGCATATTCTCAGACCATGAGGTCATGAAATATTGGAACTCTGGCCCTTGGGGTTCAATTGATGAGGCTCTAACATTTATAACCAATAGTACACAGGCCATGAATAGCAATACAGAAATGACACTAGGCATCTTCCTAAAGAGTAATGGCCAACTTCTGGGTAAGATAATGCTGTTTAACTACGTGAAAGAGTCCAGGCGCGCAGAAATTGGCTTTGGCGTTAGTCGCAATTTCTGGGGTAAAGGCATTGTACTAGAGGCGGGAAACGCATTAATCGAACACGCATTTAAGACACTGAATCTACGTCGAATAGAAGCTGAGATAGATCCAGACAATGTTTCTTCAGGTAAAGTCTTGGAACGGTTAGGTTTTATAAAGGAAGGTTTCCTAAGGCAGCGCTGTGAAGTGAATGGAGTCGTATCAGATTCCGCAATTTATGGGTTGTTAGCTAACCCTCTGGACAGCGTTTAGTATCCGGCCTTAAAAGCATCTAATAGATATAGCCTACCAGCGCTCTATACATAGCCTTACACTTGACGGTGAGGTTTCTTGAATTGACTTGGTGGTCACTGAATTTACTATCAAGGATAGGACTTACTGCAAGGATAGCAGCATGAGCGAGAAATTATTCTGGGTTAATCCCTACCAAACAGAACTTAACTCAAGAGTGACCAATGTAGACGGAAATAAAGTTGAATTGGACCAGACTATCTTCTTTGCGGAGTCTGGAGGCCAAGAGAGTGATAAAGGAACGATTAATGGTATTCCGGTTTTGATTGCTCAAAAGTTAGGGGTTCGACTTATTTACACATTGGAATCCTCTCCAAATTTTGCTCTTGGTGACACTGTAACTACGCGTATTAATTGGAAGCGTAGATACGCCTTAATGAAGCTACACTTTGCGGCTGAAGTGGTGCTCGAGATGTTTTATCAGCGTCGGGAAGGCATTGTTAAGATAGGCGCGCATATTTCTGAAAATAAGAGTCGCATAGATTTCAAGTGGTCTGAAAGTATTGGTCCGTTATTGAAAGAAATTGAAACTGATGTGCAAGATTTGATTAACTCTGATTCAGTTATTATTAGTGACTTTTCCGATCAAGAGAGTGAAAGAAGGTATTGGAGAGTGGATGGGTTTGCGCAAGTACCTTGCGGTGGCACTCATTTAAAGCGCACATCAGAAGTCGGCCAAATTCAACTAAAACGCAAGAACATCGGTAAAGGCAAAGAAAGGGTTGAGATAACCTTATGCTCGTAAGTCGATAGGGCATTCGAAATAGATTCCTAACACGTGGCATTTTAGTTCATGGTGAGATTCACATTTGCGATATGATGATTGAGATTGAGGGCGTGTTGGCTACTTCTTAACGAAACGCTACACGATAGGAGCGGGAGGATGATATGTCGAAGGTAGCATTGAAAGGCTTTATTTTAGTTCCGGAAAAGGATTTAGAATTAGTAAAGCATGAGTTAATAACTCACAAAAGGCTCACGTTAGAAGAGCCGGGCTGCCTTACTTTTCTTGTGACTCAAAGCTCGACTAATCCTTTTCGTTTTGATGTCTATGAGGAGTTCGTCGACAAAGCCTCTTTTAAACAACATCAAGAAAGAGTTCACGCCTCACATTGGGGAAAAGTAACAACCAATGTTAAACGTCAATATGAAATCTTTGAATGTGTGCATGACTAATCGCCTCGGAGTGATTTAGAGCGTTTACGCTTTGTTTTTCAGGTGGCTCTACGCTCTACTATGTTGCTTTATTCATCTATTAACCTGGCTTAGTGTTCTTGATACTTTGCCGTATTAAATCTAGAAATTTTAATGGAAGTGTTATGTTTAGAGTTGTGTATGAATGGCGTGTGCCAAGTGAAAAAATGGATGAGTTTCAAAATATATGGCGTACGACGACAGATTCAATTCATCAGTCAGTAGATGGGGCGTTTGGTAGTTTTATGCTTCGTTCTTACGATGTACCGGAAAAGGTTTTAACTATTGCGAAGTGGCGAACACGCGAAGACTGGGAGCGGTTTTGGGGAACTAGTAACCCAGAAAAAATGAAGAAGATGAGTGAAATTGCAGAGCGTATTTCAGTTGAACCATTCGATGAAATTGAAGATAGAACTAAGTAGGGCCAGAGGCAAACAATAGAAACGTTAAAGTGATGCCTAACAGTTTGGCGGACAATATGAAAGACAACTTTAACCAAGGAATAGGGTTATGCAGATTTTAATTGTTGGAGGTAGCAAGGGTCTAGGAAGGTTCTTGGCTACGAACTTACAGGGTACAGAAACTTATACTATTTCTAGATCAAAGCTAGTTGAGGATGGAGTAGCTTCTGTTCGTCTTGATGTTAGTCCGGAGAAAAAACCAGATTACACGTGCTTCAAAGGTGTAAAGTTTGACATCATAGTTTATTTGGCGTCGATGTGGGGAGAGTCTTCAAAATTGACAACAAACGAACTGATTGAGTTTATGAATGTTGGCCCGATTGGGTATCTTAATTTAGTCAATGAACTTAACGCTTTAGGTTCACTTAACGATAAATGCAATATTGTATCTATTGGCTCTACAGCAGAGCTTTCAGAAAGTAGTGAATACCCTGCATTCGCCCTCAGTAAAAGATTACTCAAAGATATTTCTAGCCAGCTTCAAAACGTTTATCGTGATTACCGCTTTACTCACTTTACAATAGGTGGGATCGGGCATGCAGAAGAGGAACGTATTGAGTATTCGAGCGTTTTGGAAATTATAAATACGCTAACTAAGCTAGATCCAAACACATACCTTTCAAATATGCATATAAAGTCCAAGCTAGGAATGTAGCTCTCAAGCTGTATTACGTACCTGCTTCTATGATTTGGCATCATGTGCATTCTTTTTATTGAGCTATGGTTATAACTCCAATGAAAGGAGTTTACTTATGTCATACATTGATGGGTTTGTCGCTGCAGTACCGACAGCGAATAAAGAAAAGTATATCGCACACGCAAAAATAGCAGCAGAAATGTTCAGGGAGTTTGGGGCCTTAAAGGTTATTGAGACGTGGGGAAGTGAAGTTCCAGATGGTGAGATCACATCGTTTCCCATGGCAGTTAAAGCTGAAAGCAACGAAACCGTTGTGTTTTCATGGGTAGTCTGGCCTTCAAAAGAAGTGCGAGACTCAGGGTGGCAGCGGATCATGGGTGATCCTCGAATGAGTCCTGAGAATAACCCAATGCCCTTTGATGGAAAGCGTCTCATTTATGGTGGATTTGATGTTATTTTGGAGCAGTAAAATATCAGAGAATTCCCAGCTTGATTCGTGACACTTGGTGCTTTAATCAGGATTACGCTTCTGATGTACATTCAATAAAGTATTCCGCGATAAGGGTTGATAAAACTTCATGTGGAGGCTTAGAGTAAAAATGGAAGGGATAAATTATTCACTGATTGTCGTATCAGCTATATCTAGCCCCGGGCCTGCGATGGCAGGCACGTTAATGAACTACGGTCAACGCCTTGATAACCGACGGAAACCTAGACGTTGCATTACTTATAGTTCGATGAGATGTTATCCCGCAAGAAGTTAATCTGGAGAAAAGAATGGATTCAAACTCACTATTACTATTTGTTGTCGCTTGTCTCGCTATCAACATGATTCCTGGACCTGATGTAATTTATATTGTTTCTAATACAATGAAAGGTAAGTTCTCTGCTGGGCTGAAAGCGGCTCTGGGGCTTGGTGTTGGTTACTTTTTTCATACACTAGCGGCATGTTTAGGTTTGTCAGCAATAATTCTGAGTTCATCTTTGGCTTTTAGCGTTGTTAAATGGTTAGGGGCCGCTTACCTAGTTTATTTAGGTGTTCAGTCATTACTGTCCATGTGGCGTGGAGAAAGTAAAATCGTTGAAAACAAAAATGTTGATAATAATAAAAATTTGTTTGTTCAGGGGGTTATCGTCAGCGTCTTGAATCCAAAAGTAGCGCTATTCTTCCTCTCGTTTCTGCCTCAATTTATTGATACGTCTGCAAGCTCAACATCAATGCAATTATTAGTACTTGGCTTGCTGTTCAGCGTACTTGCGACGACATGTAACGTTTTGTACGCATCTGTGGGTAATTGGGTATTTAGTCGTCCACACTCTCAGCGTTATTCAAGAACTCTTGAAGGTGTTTCAGGTATTCTACTTATCAGTCTAGCGAGTAAAGTGGCATTTAGTGATCGTTAGATACAGGACATTTTATTCTCGTGATTATTATATGGCTAATGTTTGCTCAATCTATACGTTAAATGAGTGCTATTGCATAGGTTGAATCACAAATTTCAAAAATACCAATAAGTGAACGTATTTATTTATAGTATGGTTGGCGCGATTTTATCGTAGCTAGGTTAATAACATGAAAAATAAAGTAATTCTGTGTTCCGCATTCCTTTTGGGTTTGTCAGGTTGTGCTTCTGTTCCTACTGTTGATTCGACAGTATCAAATCAAATGAAATCATTTGAAGCACCTCAAAAGGGGAACGCAGGGATTTACATTTACCGAGAAGATGCTTTTGTCGGAGCAGCGCTTAAAAAGTATGTTTACGTCGATGGGGAATGTATTGGTGAAACCGCTCCTGGTGTATTCTTCTACCATGAGGTCGAAGGCAATAAAGAACATCAAGTAAGTACAGAGTCTGAGTTTTCTGAAAATCACTTAACTATCTTAACGGAAGAGGGCCGTAATTATTTCGTTAATCAATACATTAAAATGGGTGTATTTGTTGGTGGTGCGGGCGTAGAACTCGTAGACGAAAGCAAAGGTAAAGCAGAAGTACTAAAAGTCGACATGGCAGAAAAAGGAAACTGTTCTTCGATCTAGTTTTACAAACAGACCGCTTTTTAGATTAAAAAACACATTATCAATGTAACCCAACGCTTGATGAGATCCATTCAGCGTTGGGTTTTGTATTTTTGGCAAACAGTATACCTATTTCAGACCGCATGATTTGCCACCTCCTAGCTTGAGCCCACTTATTGTTCAAAGAATCTACTTGTGAAACGTGAATTTTCGAGAGGATTTCGTAGGGAGCAATCCTACAAACGCGATTAACAGATATGCCATTCCATCATTAACCTTGTCGAGTGTATTGCTAAACTAGGTAGCGGTGTGTCTCCTCTCATTAAACAAATAATAGGTATATCAGTTTTAGCTTCTATGCCTTTACATCATGCACTCGGAGCGCAATTTAAAATCAAAGGGCTAACACCAATATTAGAGAAAAATCTTGAAAGTCACCTTACACCACTAACGAAACTCTCTGTTTCAAACATTACCTCAAATCGACTAACGAAGATGGTTAATAATGCGTTAAACCCTTATGGCTACTATCATTCCGAGCTCAATGTTCAGAGATCAGAGAATGATCTCATCACGCTTGAGGTTGACGCGGGGGAGGTGATGTTGGTCAAAAAATCTAATATTGCTGTGTCGGGAGAGGCCAGTAACGATCAGGATTTCATCGAACTAATCAATCAAGCTCAACTTAAGCAAGGGCAGCCGTTGCTTCATTCTGAGTACGACACGCTAAAGCGAAACTTGATTTCATTGGCTCAGCAAAAAGGTTATTTAGATGGACGTTTTATCGAATCGTCTTTGGAAGTCATTCCAAGTTTGAATCAAGCTCATGTGAATCTGCATTTCTCTAGTGGTTCTCGTTACCAATTTGGAGAGCTGTATGTTCTTACGTCGGGTATCGAAACGGCTCGAATAGAAGCGATGAGAACATTTGAGTGGGGCGACGATTTTGACACTGTGAAATTGAGTCAATATCAGGCCGATCTCTCCAGTACGGATTGGTTTCGCAGTGTGATTGTGAAAGCGGATTTCGAGGAGGTATCCGATGGCTATAAAGTGCCGATAGAAGTGCTCGCAGAGCCGAATTCACGCAATATTGTGCAAGTCGGTGGAGGGTATTCGACAGACTTGGGATTACGCGCTTCGCTAAACTGGACCAAGCCTTGGTATAACGCAAGTGGGCACAGTTTTGAGGCACAAGCGTACGCTTCCAAACCGGAACAATCGCTATTACTTGGTTATAAAATTCCCAACCAAAATGTTCTAACGGACTACTACGGGATTCAGTTTGAATCTAAGCATGTCGACTATCGAGACACATCGAGTTTTTCTAATGATTTATCGTTTGAAAAACATTGGCAGTTAGACAGTGATTGGCAAAGCACCATGCACGTTCGTTATTTGCAAGAAAGTTATCGACAAGCGTCGGAGAATAACGAATCACAGTTGTTATTGCCGGGGGTGACATTTTCACTGCTTGATCGCAAGAACGATCAATTAGAAGTAAAGCACCGTCACGTCTACTCATTGGAATACTCAGACCCCAATTTTTTCTCCGATTCTCGTTTGCTGCGCATTGAAGGCAACAGTGTGTTGTCTTGGGATATTAGTGAAAAACACAAGTTTCACTTTCGTTCCAATGTCGGTATTAATGTCGCTGACACTTTGAGCGATATCCCATCATCATTACGTTTCTTTGCGGGAGGTGATGGCAATCTTCGGGGTTATGGTTATGAATCCATCTCTCCGAGAGACGAAAATGGTGATTTAACAGGTGCTCGTTACATGTTTACTGCTGGGCTGGAATATCAATATCAGGTCTACCGCCAATTGTGGCTTGGGGCATTTTATGATGTTGGTGATGCCTTCAACGATAGGGTGGATTGGAAAAGCGGTACAGGGTTGAGTTTGATATGGAATTCAAAATACGTGCCTGTCAAAGTGGACTTTGCTTATGGTTTAGATGCTCCACAAGGAGACCAATTCCGCGTTCACTTTTCGCTAGGCACGCAGTTTTAGCGGACATTAAAAAGGCTCTCATCCTTGCAGATAGAGAGCCTTTTAAGTCTTGATTGTTTAGAGTTCGAACTCACCATCCAGTTTCTTGAATATCCAGTTAGGCGCCTTATGCCATCCACCATAGTTTGGATTCTTAGTATGGGTTTCATTCATTGATTGCCACTGAGTTTGGCCTTGTCCATCTTGAGATACTCGCCAAAACAGTTCATCTTGTTGTCGAGTTAAGTAGTGCATGACATGTTCTGCAAAGGCTTCGCTTTGGACCAACACACCAAATTCCACATTGAGGAAATCCGATCTTGGGTCGAAGTTTGATGAGCCGATATAAGTCAGCCGATCATCGAGTATCACCGTCTTGTTGTGATAATAAGTATCCGCATGGAAGTAATGGTCATCATTTTTCGCTTGGTTTTTGTACTCAAGTATATGAACGCCCTTATCCAACAGGGTTTGGCGATGCTCCTCGTAATAAGCCGGAATAAAGCCAGAATCATTAGAGGCAGACGAGTTCGTCATTAACGTGATGTCCGCTTTTTGCTCCATCAAGGTATCAATAAAGGCAAATTCACCATCACTCGGTACCACGTAAGGCGTTGATATCACTGCTTTGGATGCAGTGGTTATTTGTTGCCAAACTTGGTGTTCTGCACGTTTTCTAAAGTAGGGTTTGTTGTTTTTTAACTTGTTTAATGAGTCGAAAACGGGGGTGACTTGCGCAGTGATGAAGTTGGGACTGGTCAGTTGCTTAACTTGTTTTTCAACTTCCGCCAGAATGATGCTTTTGTCTTTCTCACCTTTATTAAGCGCTTTAGTAAACGCGGAATAGTTTGGGGTAACGTTAACGATGTTTTCTATTGGCGTAACATGCTCGCTGTCCCAAAGCTGTTGGTAGTTTTGGTCGAACGCTCGAATAATGCTGCCTTTGAACAAGACATCCATATCAAAGAAGTTGGCTTTGCGGCTGTAACCAAAATAGTCGTCGCCAATGTTACGTCCACCTAGAATCATCCATTGATGGTCGACGTTGAAGTACTTCTCGTGCAGACGATTGTCCAAACGTTGTTGATGAGTAGAGAAGTTGACGGCGCGACCAATCCAGCCTGACTTACGTGAATCAAACGGATTGAATAAACGGATTTGAATGTTGTCGTGAGCGCTGAGGTCAGCAAGCCATTTCTCGTTAAACACCAATAAATCATCGAGAGTGAGTCGAACTTGCACGCCTCGATCTGCTGCTTGCTTGAGTTCATTGAGTAGCATCAAACCAAGCGTGTCACTCTCCCAAGAAAAGTAAGTCATATCGATGCTTTGCTGAGCATTTCTTACCAGCTCAACGCGACGCGCAAAGGCTTCTGGAGCGGTAGGAATTAAGTAAACTTCGGATTGATGCTGAGTAGTTTGCCAATTGGCTTCAAAATCCGGTTCAACTTGAGGGTAGGGCTGGGCACAGCCAACCAACAGCGCGCCGAAGATAAAGAGTAGCAGAGCACGAAGGGCGTTAGGAAACATGAGTAAACCTTCCTAATTATGTTCAAGGAATAAGGATGAAAAAAGCCAGCGAACTGGCTTTTAGGTATTCGGTAACGAGTTTTTAGTGGCTGAGGATGAAGTTACATGTGGCTAAGAATTAACCCAAGTTCCTCGAGACCGTTGAGGCGACCTTGGCGCAGTTTTGGATCGATGCCTGAGTGATGAGCATTGTCCCAGTCTTGTGTGGACTGAATACCGCCATCGTTATCGATCAGCAATACTCGATCAGTCGCGCTGTTGTATTGGAAGTCCTCAAATAAACGTTCGCTAAACCACATACGAGAGAGCTCGTTCATCATCGCTTTGTCTTTGCTACCTGGGCGAACACTTGAACCATCAAGCTTTAATGCCTTGTTAAACACAAATGGTAATTCCGATGCATTACAAGCGCCCACAATACAACTGATGCTTTTGAGTAAATCACCAACGTCGAGATCGCCATTTTCACCTTTGGTGTTGTAAGTCCATACGTTGAATCCAGGTTTGTAGTCAAAGTAGTAGAAGCTTGGCGTTGTTCCTGTTGCTTCTTCAGTTGAAACTTTATGACGGTTTGGACCCGTGAAGAGCAAATCATGCAACGTGGTTTTGAATTGCTGCATGTTTTTGGCCGCGCCATTTAGTTCGCTTTCATCGTTAGGGAAGAAGTCAGCCAGAGCAAGTAACTCCGTTGTTGAATCGGAGTTCCCCAAACCGAAGAACAACTTAGTCATCGCCTCATAAGCGGTGCTAGGTAGCAGTTCCAATAAGTCAGAAAGATCGAGTTCAATTGAAGCTGAATCGCTGAGTAATGAACGATATTCGGTGCGTAAACGGTTTAAGTTCGTTTCCGATTCTAGCCACTCCACCATGTATTCGACGATTAAGTTTTCATCACCACTTTCAATGATTTCTGGCGCTTCTTGGCTCAAGATTTCAATAATAGTTGGGATCAAAAATGTCAGGCTCGGCAGCATGCCCAGAGTATTGCTTTCTGCACTGTTTGAGCCAATTACCGTCGGTACGACCCATTCACTCTCAATGGCTTGTTCTGTAAAGTGATAGCCCGGTACTTCTTTCACTAGAAACGCTGGTGGACGATGCTCGATGTAAGGCGCAAATGGCATCAACGTAGCTAATGGGCTGTTGTCGCGTGTTGGACTTATAACCGGAATATTCGCGGCGGTCAGTACCCAGTTCTTAAGACGTTGAATAGGATCAAGCATCTCGCTCTGTACCTTCATGACCTCTTCAAGTGGTAGTAACGCAAGATCTTCAACGCTTTGCTCTGGTCTTTGGCTCTTGGCTACATCGTAACTTTTATATTCAAATCCGTAAGCGTTGCTTTGCATGATGGCACGTTGAAAGTGCTCACCTACGATTGCAGCATCGCCTTTTGATTGCTGTAAAATTCCCACCGACATGGCACCCGCACCTTGCCCCATGAGTGTCACGTTTTGCGGATTGCCGCCGAATGCCTCTATGTTTTGTTGAACCCATTCAAGCGCGTGTTTTTGATCGCCTAGGCCAAAGTTACCGCCCTCTGGGTTGTCCAAACCATCGACCCAAACACTGCCCAACAAGCCCAAACGATAGTTAAAAGTAACAGCAATAAACGGGTTACCATCGTCAGCACCTTGTGCAACCACCATATCACCATGAATCAGCGGTTCTGAGCCCGCGCCGTATTCAAAGTCTCCACCGTGAATAAAGACATAAACTGGCAAATCTGCGTACGCTTCTGTCCCTGCTGGTCGCCAAATGTTTAGGTTCAAACAATCTTCTGATTGCGTTTGTGTCGTGGTTTTTAATTGCGGACACGCATCTCCGAACTGAGTCGCATCAATATCGCCTTCAAGTGGGGCCACAATGCTGTGCTGAAAGCGGTCTGCTTGCGCAAATTGGATACCTTTGAACGCCTCTACCGCTGCCAGCTTTTCATCTGCATCAAGAGGGGTGATGACAAGGGACTCTTTAGTGGCTTGAATGGTTGCATCGCCAATTTCCAAAGCGATTTGCTCTGGAGGTAAGGGTTGTAGTGGCTTCGGGCCGTTAGGAACGCTAGGTTTACCAGAGTCATCACTGCAAGCTGCTAAGGCAAGAGTGATGGTAATGGCTAAAGTTGAGCGATTGAGTAAAGTCATTGTTATGTCCAAAAAGTCATTTGGTGCGTACACCGAAAATGTTAAACGGCATCTAACAAGCGACGTCCTGACGCTTTGGTATTAATCCGTGAATGGTTGGATGGCTTGTTGTATTGATAGCTCAAATGGTAGGGCATCGGTGACAGTTTCAGTAATCGCCTTTGTAGGATGCAGTCCTACCATCATCTAGGGGCGGGCTCTTTATGAGAGCTAGAAACGGTAACCAAGATTTAAGGTTACTGACTCTCGAGTTTCCCCTTTGTTATAGAGAAAGGTCAGGTTGTAGTTTTTGCCGATTTGCTTATTGAAACCAGTCAAAAACGCCCATTGATTAAGATCTACACCAATGTCGTAATCGAATTCGATATCATCGCTTTTTACATGCCCGTCCATTCGAGAGTCCAAGCCTTGATATTCAGCACCGACAAAGAACTGGGTACGGTAGTCGACTAACTGATAACCAAGCATCGGTTGAACGGTAACAATGCCGTCACCCCAGTCATCCAAGCCTTTTAAACGTGTCTGAGAGTACGTGCCAGTCACAGAAGCAAAGAACTCTTTGTAACCAACCGAGAGTGTTGTACCGACACCGCGCAAATCGTATTCAAGGTGAATTGGCACGTTCAGTCGCCCGCGATTACATAGGGCAGACAAACTATCACAAAACTTGTCGCCTAAGCCCGGTAGACGATCATTAAGCTTGTCTTTTAGATACTGGCCACCTTCGCCTGTGTATCCCGCATCCACGTTCGCATCGACATTGATTTTGCCGACGTAACCAAACACGTTCCAAAAAGGGAGGATGTTCACATCACCACGAACACTGAAACTCTCTGCGTTCACAATCCCGACGGTGTCTTCTGGGTCGAATAGGTCGTTTAGACGCACGCCATCAATAGTGAAGTCATTGAATGGGATGTTCATATCTTGGTTACGGTAAGCCATTGATACACCAAACGGCAGCGGTAAATCGATGCCTTGTCGACGCACCATATCGCCCATTAATGGGAAGATACGATCAAGTTTTACACTGGCTTCTTGCATGCGTGGGTCAGAAACTTCGTTCAAGCGCTTCTCATCCAACACTTGCACACCAATGTCATCCTCATAGATGGCAACAGGTTTAAGGGTGCTGACCATTTTCAGTGGTTTGTTTTTGCTTGAGCCAACAATTTCAGTGTGTTTGCTCGCAATCACAAGTTTGCCAGAATCCAGCTTTTGAAAGCGGATCTCTTGATGGTAAGTATCCACCTTGTATTTGTGGTGTGTGAACGGCTTGTCGTTAGTGATGACCATGCGTTTTGGTTCACCGTTAACGAGTTCGATATCGACGCTTAAGAAACGAAAATAGGCGATGTCTTGTGGAAGCCCGTATTTTGAGTAGTTGAAGCTGACAATGACATTGCCGTTTTGATCTTCTTTTGCTCGTACCGATGAAGAGTCAAAGCTCTCTGCGTAATTACGCAGACGATATTCTGTGCGTGTGAAGGCTTCGATTTCATCGAGTACTTTTTCGTTCTTATCCAACTCTTCAGGGTTGTATTTGATGCGTAGATCGATATTGCCCTTGCTGTCTGTGTTTTTTACAAGGAACACCGAAGAATCACGGACTTCGTTGCCGATTTGAACGGTTCGGTGAGCATGCTCTACCAAGTGCTCGCCTTGTACTAGAGAACTGATGGCCAGTTTTGGTAGATCATGGCTGATACCGTATTTGTCGAAGAGCTGGCGACCTTGTTCCATTACTTCGTTGTAAGTTGTCTCTTCTGCGGCGAAGCTAAAAGTGGGGGTAGTAAGCATTAGTGCGCTCGCTAGCACAGTAAGAGAAGATGTCTTGCTAGCGCGTATTTCAAAAAAACTCATGACGATTTCCACTCTGAATAGCCTCAAACCTTCGAGACTCAGACAGTTAATGTGTCACTGAACTTCTTGTTCAGTTAGATAGATGTGTTTGCTGTGAATGCCGTGTTTTTAATTGCATTTCGTAAATCAATGAGAGGATTTTATGAGGTGAAGAGAGATTCCGTTAATCGCTTTTGATGGATACTATCCTCGCTTTATGGGGTACGAAGGAATAATGGCTAGCTCACAAAAAAAGCCCCGCAGAGCAGAAGCAATGCAGGGCTTTAGTTTCAAGTACGGAGCTGACGCTTAGACCGTAACGCGAACACGAAACAGATCAGTAAACAACTTGGCAATCATCAAAATGATCATAATGTTTACCAGCATCAGCAAGGGCGTTTCAATTCGATACGCTGGGGTTAAATTGAGCGCTCCTGATGTCAAGACAACCAATAAGTTAATACCTAGAATTCTGTGTACCATCAGCTTTGGTGTGGAAAATACCTTCCAAATTACGATGATGTTGATGAAGTAGAATAGCCCAAGCTGCCAAAGCTCGGTCATCATTGGCATTAGGAAAATGTATTGCAATAGAATCACCGTGCCAGTGCCTATCACACCAAAAAATGCATCTTTAATAATGCTTGGTGGCATAGTAGGAACGATTGAAGAGAACACGCCTGCTAGCATCGGAAAAATGAAACCTCCGGGCACAGGAAGGTAAATCCAGATCAGCAGTGACGTCACGAACATGGAGACGCCTTGCAGTACCTTTCTACCGTCTTCATTCAAATGCTGGATGAAGGTCCGGTGCTCATGATGCCAGACAGTATTGTTATCTCCTTGAATGACAAAAGGGACGTCGCCAACAAACGATGTACTCGGCTTTTTAATATCAAAGCTTTGGAGTTGCTGTGCTAACGTCGGCCAATCGATCTCATTACGTTTCGGCTTATCGGCTTGTTCTAGCAATCGGTCTTGGATTTGTGCCATCTCATTTAAACGCGCACGCCATAGCTGACGATGTTCTTTCAAGTGGTAGCTGCCAGTAAGTGGTAAGCCGACCAGTTGGAATAACTTTTCTATGTTGGCGGTGTTGGTCTCAAGAGCTTCAATATCTATATCATTGGGCGATTTCATAGCGTTAAGCATCGCCTCTCTGCTGGTCTCAAAACGTTGAATGAAGTTTTGTTCTGTACTGACTGGCCAGACTAATCGGTACACAACAGAAAACGTGATCACACCAAGAATCGTCTCCTGCATACGAAGGACGGCGAAGTGGAACGTTGCTTGACTATCAAATCCTCCCATACATGCGATGATGGAGCACACAGCAAAACCGATAGAGAACACATAACCATACTTTTCGTCGCTCGACATAAAAATGCACGCACCTAAAAACAAGGTGAAGAAGGTGAGAAACAAAAAGCGATCTTGAGAAAACGTCGTGATGAGGAAAAAGGCATAACCGATGCCAAGGAGGGTTCCTAATAAGCGATTATGACCTTTGTTTATTGAGTGAGCGAAGCTTTCATTTAATGCCATTACCGCGACTGCGATCGCTGCCCAATACGGTTTCTCCCATTGAAACCATAAGGCAAGGCAGATCGCGATAACGATAGACAGCGCAGCTTTGATTGCTTCTTTGGTTGAGGCATTAAACATACATTCCACCGCATTATTGTTTGATGATTTTGATAGAGGCCGTCATACCAACACGTAGTTGAAAATCTTTCGGTAAGTGATCTAATTTAACTTTAATTGGAATGCGTTGAGCTAAGCGTATCCACTGAAAGTTAGGGTTCACATTGGGCAAAAGATCGTTACCAGTACTACCATCTTGCTTCGCAATGCCGTAGCCAATGCTTTTGATTTTTCCTTCCAGCACAGCTTCATTGTGCATCATTAAGGTCACGTAGGCTTTATCTTGTGGATCAACGCCAACTAAATCCGTTTCTTTGAAATATCCTTCGATCCAAAAGCTGTCTTCATCAATCAAAGCCACGACTGGGGAGTTAGCGACGACTTGAGAGCCGACGCGTAAGTTCAAATTAGTTATATAACCATTCGTTGGCGCATAAACTTTTGTGTAATCAAGGTTTAGCTTGGCTTCTTCAACATTGGCTTTCGCGAGTTCTACGTTGGCAACGGCTGTCTCCACCGCATTGTCTAGGTTATTCAATGTCAGTACAGGTACAGCGCCAGGTGTGCGCTTTTCTAACTTAAGAGCTCGCTGCTCTTCATTTTTGGCCTTTGCTAGTAATGCAATGGCTTGCTTTTGAGCTGCTAGCGCTTTGTGGTACGCCGCTTTATAGATGCTTGGGTCAATCTCAAACAGCAAATCGCCTTGTTTCACTTGCGAATTGTCTTCAACGTAGACTTGGATGATTTGTCCTGTTACGCGGGGGGTTATAGAAACGATGTGCGCGCTAACTTGGCCATCTCTAGTCCATGGGTTGTCAGTGTATGATTGGTAGTAGCTGAAAATCACGGTGCCAGCGGAACACAGTAATAGCAGTGTGATGAGATAACGTTTTATCACGGAATTTGCCTCAAAATATGGTAATGAATCGACCAATAACGCCAGTAAAAATCACAATTAGGCTTAGCTCTGCGAGTGCAGGAAATGCAACGTATTTGTGGATACCCAGTTTTGTAGCAATGGTTCCGACCAAAATGGTGAGCATGTAAGCCAATGCAATAACCAGCAACAAGGGTGGGAAGTAAACTTCGCCCCACACAAGTTCATGTGGCATTGAGTTCATGGTGTTTTTCTCTATTAACTTGATGAATGGAAAGATAAGGCAAATGATGGCATCCGTGATAATCGCTTTTGGAGGATCTAACCCATCAAACGAAAGGTGTTATGCGCTATATAGAGGGAATGATGCAACCAAATCGTTTTTTGGAGAGCGAAAACAAAAATAAAATTATTTTGCGATTTATTTGATTTTCATTGCAGAACGCTAAGTTATTAAATTTTAGACAATTATTGATCGATGTTTGCTTGTGAATATGCGAAGTGATGGTTTCATCCTTCAAATGGGATTACGAGTTGTGAGTTTTTGCTCCTAATATTCGCTTCGAAGCAAACGAGATGCTTTTTAAATTAAATAATCCAACAAATATGAGTGACAGATTATTCGTTAGATTATTTGAGTTTTATATTTATTAATAAGAGTAAAATTGTCATGGAAATTATTTCTAACCTTTTTGACATGGCACCATTTGTTGCTCTCTTTATTACGCTCTCTCTCGGTTATATGGTTGGTAAAATTACCATTGGTCGATTTGTTCTTGGCGGTGTTGCCGGAACATTATTAATGGGTGTAATTATTGGGCAATTTGGTGTTCATATTGATCCCGGCGTAAAAAGCATTTTCTTTGCGCTCTTTATTTACGCAGTAGGGTATCAAGGTGGTGCGCAGTTCTTCAAAGCATTGAACTTTAGAACCATCAACGTTCTACTTTCTGCCGTGGTTATGACGGTTTCAGGTCTGCTTTGTGTGATAGCAGCAGCTTGGATGTTTGATCTAGACAGAGGTACGGCCGCAGGTCTTGCAGCTGGTGGTTTGACTCAATCGGCAATCATCGGTACAGCGGGTGATGCGATCGCACGTCTTGGTGGTGTGACAGAAGAAGCGAAACACCTAATGCAGACCAACGTCGCAGTAGGCTATGCAGTTACGTACATCTTTGGTTCGCTTGGTCCAATTCTGATGGTGACATGGGTATTCCCAACACTGATGAAGTGGGATATCCGAGCGGAAGCGATTGCTCTAGAAGAGAAAAACTCAAACGGTAAGCGCGATCTAGCGCCGGGTGAATTCAACGCAGTAACCGCGCTGGTTACACGAGCATTTAAAGTGAGCAAAGATGGCGGGCTAGCAGGCAAAACCCTAGCTCAGTTAAACCAACACGCTCTAGCTGCTTGTATTGAATTGATTCAACGTGATGGCAAAGTGCTAGAAGTGGACAAATTCACAGCACTGAAAGAAGGGGATGTCATTGTTGTAACAGGTCGTCGTAATGCGGTACATCAGCTGCAAGATGGTTTGGCTGACAACGAGATTGCACTTCCAGAAGGCTATGAAGTTATTGAAGAAAACCGTCAACTGATCGCAGACAACCGCAAACTGATTGGTAAGTCGCTGCAAGAGATCAAAGAGGCTTCGAACCAAGGTTCAATGCGCGGCATTTATGTGACGGATTACATTCGTGAAGGCAGTTCTATCGAGATGACACCGGATCTTGTGGTGAAGAAAAACGACGTCATCCAGCTTACAGGTACAGCAAAAGACATCAATCGCGTTGAGAAAAACATCGGTCAACGCATGGGCTCTGCAACCATGACGGACTTCATTGTGCTTGGTATGGGCATGGTGCTTGGTCTATTGATTGGTCTCATCAGCTTTAAGATTGCTGGTATTCCCGTCACCATCGGTTCTGGTGCAGGTTGTTTGATCTCAGGTTTGATCGTCGGTTGGTTGCGTAGCCGCAATCCGCATGTTGCTCAGTTTCCTGTGGGTGCCGCGAACTTTATTCGAGATTTCGGTTTGGCAGCATTTGTGGGCATTGTTGGCCTTGAGGCTGGGCCTCAAGCGGTCGACACCATCAAAGAACACGGTATGTCTCTGTTGTTCCTTGGCATGGGTGTAACGATTATCCCTCAGATTATTTCGTTCTTCTTCTCATATTTTGTATTGAAGATTAAGAACCCAGTTGAAGCACTTGGCTGTGTTACAGGTGGACGAAGTGCGAACCCAGCATTCGCGGCTTTAATGGAAAAAACAGGTAATGCAACACCAGTATTCTCATTCACCGTGACTTATGCAGTCGCCAATGTACTGCTTACCCTATGGGGTCCAATTATTGTCGGCATTATTACTTTAAACGCAGGCATGTAATTTAAATAAATTCGAACACTCTTATCGCCTAATTAAATAGGCGGTAGGGGAAGTATTATCCAAATTTTACTAAATAATAGATTCAGGTAAATATTATGACTACGCAAAACACAACAATTGATTTTTCAAAATTTGCAGATTTAAGCCCATTTGAATTAAAAGATAAACTTATTGAAGTGGCACAAACTGTTCCTGACCGCGCTTTATTAGATGCAGGTCGTGGTAACCCTAATTTTCTAGCGACACTACCACGTAAAGCGTTCATTCGTTTGGGTGAATTCGCAATATTGGAAGCCGAGCGCACTTACTCATACCTAGATGGTGGTTTCGGTGGCATTCCAGATGGTGTGGGCATTGTTGAGCGCTTCGATACGTTTGCAAGCAAGAATAAACAAGACCAAGGCGTACAGTTCTTGGAAAAGTCGCTGAGCTACGCAAAAGACCGTTTGGGTCTAGAGAAGCAAGCATTCTTGAATGAACTGGTTAACGCATACCTTGCATGTAACTACCCAGTGCCACCACGCATGTTGACGAACATCGAAACAGTTGTGAAACAGTACATCGCCGAAGAGATGTACGGCCCGATGCCAATGACAACAGACTTCGATCTGTTTGCAACAGAAGGCGGTACAGCGTCTATGACGTACACGTTCCAAACTATGTTCAACAACGGTCTATTGAAGAAAGGTGACAAGGTTGCACTAATCACTCCAATCTTTACGCCTTACCTAGAGATTCCAGAACTGAGTGAATACGAACTGGAAATCGTTGAACTACGTCTGGATGAGACAACATGGCAGCTGCCGATGTCTGAAATCGAAAAGCTTGCAGATACAGACATCAAACTGCTTTGTGTTGTTAACCCAGCAAACCCAGCGTCTGTGAAGTTCTCGGATGAAACTCTGGATAACCTATCAAATTTTGTGAACAACGAACGTAGCGACCTGTTCATTGTGACTGACGATGTATACGGCACATTCGCGGACGACTTTGTCTCACTGTTCGCGAAACTGCCATACAACACGCTTTGTGTGTACTCGTTCTCTAAGTACTTTGGTGCAACAGGCTGGCGTCTAGGCTCGATTGCAATTCAACACAACAACGTGTTTGACGATGCAATGCGCAGCCTTCCTGAAGCGCGTCAACTTGAGTTGGACGATCGTTACAAAACGCTGACTCCGGAACCTCGTGAGATCAAGTTTATTGACCGCATCGTTGCCGACAGCCGCAGCGTAGCGCTTAACCACACAGCAGGTTTGTCTCTTCCTCAACAAGTTCAAATGGCGCTGTTCTCATTGAATTGCTTGATGGATTCAGAGAAAAACTACAAAGAAGCATGTAAACGCATCATTCGCGAGCGTTACAAAACTTTGTACAAAAACATGGGTGTAGAAATTGAAGAAAACAAAGATCGTGTGGACTACTACACACTACTTGAGCTCGACACTTTGGGCGGCAAATTGTACGGACCAACCTTCGTTGAATGGTTCAAAGCGAGCGAGAAGGGCAAAGACTTCCTGTTCCGCCTTGCACATGAAACCGGCGTTATCTTACTTCCAGGCCAGGGCTTCGATGTAGTGCACGCATCAGTTCGAGTTTCACTAGCAAACCTTACTCACCACGAATACGAGCTTATCGGACGTGCAACACGCAAAGTGTTGGATGAGTACTTTGCTGAATTCCAAGGCTAATGAATCCAGCCTGATTAAGAATAAGCCTCGGCGTTGTCGAGGCTATTCCGACCAAATAAGCACAGTGTACGTCATTGTGTTTATTTAGTCGCCAAGCTAACAAACTTCCCAATTAAGAGTGACTTATGAAAAGTATTATTTCTATTCAATCTCATGTGGTTTATGGCCACGCAGGAAACAGTTCTGCAGTCTTTCCGATGCAGAGAATGGGCCTCGAAGTATGGCCAATTCACACGGTTCAGTTTTCAAATCACACTCAGTACCAGCAAGGTTGGACTGGACAGAAGTTTGGGGCAGATGAAATTCATTCTCTAATGAGAGGCTTAGATAACATTGAGAAGTTAGGCGAATGTGGCGCGATACTGTCCGGTTATCAAGGCAGCGCAGAGCAATGTCGAGCGGTGGCTGAAGCGGTAAGTTTAGTCAAATCGCGTAACCATAGTGCACTTTATGTGTGTGACCCAGTTATGGGTGATCCAGACAAAGGTTGCATTGTGGCAGACGGTGTCAAAGAAGCGATAAGCCATAGCTTGTTGCCCATCGCTGATGTGATTGTTCCTAACCAGTTTGAACTGAGCGAGTTAACAGGTGTGAAAATTGACTCTCTTTATGATGCGGTCACTGCATGTAAAAAAGCCTTAGAGTTAGGACCGAAAATGGTATTGGTGAAACATCTGCATGCTCTAACAGATGACGCCTTCAGTATGATTTTAGCGACGCCGAAAGCAAGCTATTTGGCCCAACGCCCTAGTGTTGAATTTGCTATGCAGCCAGTCGGTGTCGGTGATTTAATTTCTGCGATTTTTACCTCTTGTTTGGTGAAGAAGATGTCTCCTGTCGCAGCCTTTCGTCATACACATAACGCCGTTTACGGTGTCTTGGAGATCACCAAAGGCTATGGCACATGGGAGCTACAGACGATCAATGCCCAATACGAATTTGTCGAACCGACGCATGAGTTCAACGTCGTTAAAATTGCTTAGCGCAGTACCTAATTAACGGAGAAGCGTAAAGTTAGCATATAGAAACTTGGCATAATTGCTTTGATGGATAGCATCCTACAATCGCGATTATGGGGTTTAGCCGTGCCTAGCTATAGTAACTCCACACAACGAAACGGACTTCATTTTGACCCAATTAACTTCAAACTGAGTCTCTGGTCATACGCCAGAGAACATTAAATGAGACTGATTATGAATCGTTTAATTTCCTCTGGTGTGACGGTTGCACTTTCGCTGTTGATAGTAGCTTGTAGTTCACCCCATACGCTGGATGTTCGTGTTTCTCAAAGCAACTATAAAGATGTCGAGATCGCGAGTTCGACACCAAATGAGCCACTTCGAATGTGGGCCAATGAAGCACCGGATTTTCTCTACTCAGCGCACAATCAAACCACACCGATCAAAGTAGAGGGTGAACAGCTCAATATTTTGGCCTTATCGGGTGGTGGCGTAAACGGCGCATACGGTGCCGGCGTTTTGATGGGGCTGCAGGAAAAGGGGGAGCTAAAAGATTATGCCATCATTACTGGAGTCAGTGCGGGTGCCCTAATCGCTCCTTTTGTTTTCATTGGCGGTGATGCGATGCCAAAGATGAAAGAAGTCATGCTCAACATCAATGATAAGAATATTTTGGGTAAGAAGAACTTCTTAAATACCCTGTTTAAGGACGCGTTTACCGATGGTGATAATCTCTATGATTTCATCGCAGACGCTTACCCTGAGCCCATGATCGAGGCGATGGCGCAGCAACACCGCAATGGTAAACGCCTCTTTATTGGCAGTACCCATTTTGATTCAGGCGAACTGGTGATTTGGAATATTGGTGCGATTGCGAACAGTGATTTAGCGGACAAATCTGAACTGATTTACAAGGTGCTTGCTGCGAGCGCTTCGATCCCTGGTGTTTTCCCTCCACAATTTATCGATGTTGAACATGATGGAGAAACACTTGAGGAGTTACACGTAGATGGCGGTCTCGCAGCGCAGGTGTTCTTTAATCCGTCTAACTTCAACTATCAACAAATCTCAGATGCTTTGGGGTTAGAAAAAGCGCCTCAGCTGGATGTGATTCGCAATGGTGCGTTAAAAGCGCCGTATCGTCCACTAAAAGACAAAGGTTTGGACTTGGTATCGAAAAGTGTCTCAAGCCTTACGCTAGCGCAAACTCGTGGTGATCTCTATCGAATGAAATACATCAGTGAAATCAACGATATCGAGATGCAGTTTACCTACATTGATCAAGATTTCAGGTACGCCAAAGTAACGAAAGATATGTTCGATCACCGCTACTTGCTGACGATTTACGAATATGGATTCAAAAAAGCCACCCAAGGGCAACTTTGGGTAACTGAACTCCCTTAATACAGGAAAACGATACAATGAAAAAAGCCGTTCTTACACTCATGATGCTTACCGCTTCCGCGACTGCATTCGCCCCAAGTGGAGCCCATCTTGACCAGCAAAAAGTGGATAGTGATATGCAGCAACTGTCTGCAATCAAAGAAGAAGGTGCAGCCTTTATTATGATTGACGAGAACTCGAGTTACGTGGCGGTCGAGTTCGTGGGAAAGTGGGAAGAGATCAACAACTATGTGTCACACAAAGAAGCGAAACAACGTAAATTGGAAAAAGTGAACAAGCAGTTCGTGTACTCTCAGGTCGGTGAAACGTTGGAGTCACTTGAGCAAAAAGTCGTTGACCACATTTACGCTGATCAACCTAAATATTTCAGTGTCGATGTCTACCGTGATTACCATGGTGACTCAGGAGAATTCAACTATTTAGCTCGTGTCGTTGAGTACAACTAAGTTAGAGAAAACCTACTGACGCTAGTAGGTTTTTTTGTGTCGTCGAGAAGGAATTCAAACGCAGATTGTTACCGTTACCAAGTAGCAATTCTACGATCTTGTGGTAATTTAATTAGATAACTCTAAAAAGTAAGCACAACCTATGAATTTTAGTTTTGAACAACTTCTCGCGTTCGTAACCGTTTATGAACAGCTTTCGTTTAGTAAGGCGGCGGTCAAACTCAATAAGCACCGAACCACAATAGGGCAGGTGATCACCAATCTTGAAGATCAACTGGCGGTCAACCTGTTTGAGCGAGTGGGGCGCTCGGTAGAACCAACAGAAGATGGCCACCATCTGTACCACTATGCTAAACAAACCATCGAACAGGCTCGTACTTTCGATAAAGTCGCACTGAGTCTTTCTTACGGTGGATTGGAAAGCGTTAACATCGCCTATTCTAGTGTGATTCCGCATCGTGCTTTGGTTGAAATTCGCCAGCAATTGTTACGTGACTTTCCGTTAATGCGTGTGAACTTCTTTGTTCGGAATAAACAGGACATCAAAAAGGGGATCGCTAGTGGTGAATTCCACTTCGGTATCGTGAATGTTCATGATAGCCAGGCGATGCATAGCTTTGATGCCACCTTCCTTGGGCATTTCGAGTTTTTCCCTTTTGCACAAAAAGGTGGAGAGCTGTCTAAGTTGAAGAAAGATGAAGTCTTAACCGCATTGAAAAGCAGCAAGCAATTTGTCTTACGCTCATTTATCGAAGAAGGCATGGCGGAGAAGATCATCGTTAGCTCTGATAACGAAGAAGTCGATCAGCTTGCCCTCGTGATAAAAATGGTCGAAGCGGACTTGGGTTGGGCGCTACTGCCTAAAACCTTTGCTAACACTGAGTTTGCCAACCATTCGATTGAACCTGTCGAATCTGCCGAGATGCTTGAAGGGTTCAAGTTTGGTTTTGCACTATGGTGTCCACATTCGAAACAGGTTGGTGATATCAAGCAATCGCTAATGACCGTGATAAATAACTATCGCCAGCGATTCGAAGACAGCCTTCGTCGCTGATTCCAAAGACTCATTTCATTCCAACAAGGCTCATTTCGAGCCTTGTTTTCGTTTTATCCGACTCAAAATATCCGGCTTCAAATTTTGAAGGATCACACCCTCTATACGAGAGTATGGGATATCACTATTTTGCCTTAATCTAACCTCGCTCAATGGGTAAGCCCAGAGCAAAAAGTGTTTTTACCATATGTCCGCTGCAAGGACGCAGATTTTCAGCCGGGTTTAGTTACCCGGCTTTTTTTATAGTAATAAAAAATGTCAGCTGTCACCCCAAGCTCTCTGTTACAACTGGCTTGTTACTTCGCTTAGCAATCCAGTACGCAACGCTACCCCAAAGCACAGTGAGTGCCCAAAGTGCCGTCCAATGTAGAGCGACTTGTTGCCAGGTTGCCCCCATTTGGTTTAGCGCTAAGAAAGCTTTGATCGCCCAAGTACTTGGGCTTAAATCAGCAATCCATAGTAGGGGAGCAGGAATAGCTTCAACTGGCCAAATAAAGCCAGCCAAGAAAATGAGCGGCATAGAGCTCACGAGGACGACTAAGGTGACCAGTTCACGCCTAGGTAGTAAGTAACCTAGCCAGAAGCCTAGTCCGCAACAACCTAAAAAGAACGGGAACAACATGGTCAGTAGTTCGCCCGCGTTGGCGATATGGTTTACGCTTAAACGTTCGAAGCTAAAACCAAAATAATAGGCGCCGAGTAAATAATAAATTGCCACAAATACTAACGTTCTCACAAGCAGCAGCGATCCCGTTGATACTTGAGACCAGTAGCCACGACCATGACGCTGTGTTCCCGTTTGTAATCCAACCGCCATGATCAACGTTTGTTGTAAAATCAGAACAAATACTGCTGGCACTACGTATTCGATGTAACCCATGGTTGGGTTGAACGTCGGTTTCATATTAAGCTTAATAGCAGAGTAATTATGGCTAGCCATACTCATGGGCACACCATCTATCACCATTTTACTGACTTTCACTTGGGCCCCTAATGTGCCTCCCGCTTGGGCCAATCCCTCTACCACGGTTCCGTACACGAGAAAATACGAGGCGTCCGCAGCGTAGGCCAGAGTCGGGCTTTTACCTAGCATTAGGTCTTTGTAAAAGTGTTCTGGTATGACTAAAAAACCAGTGATCTCTCGTTGTAAAAATGCTTGTTTTGCATCAGCAATCGTATGAAGTCGAGTAACTACGTTGACTTGTGGGGTGGCATCAACCATACGTTCCAGCTTTAAACTCGTCTGACTACCATCTAAATTAACAATCGCGATTGGTTGTTCACGAGGCGTTTGCTGTGCATAAGGCAAAGGGTATAAAAACGAGTAAAATACGACACCACCAAACACGGTCAACGTAACGACTGGATTGGTTAGTACGGCCTTCAGCTCTGCTTTAATCAGTTGCCACAATGTCATACCGCCTCCTTCGCTTGGCGTGTTGATGAAGTTGCTCGATGTTTACCCATCAAGGCTGCGGTAATTAGAAGAGGCACGACGTAGCCAATCATAGGCCATAGCGAGCTTAAAGATTGTGCGGCCGATGCCCCATAGCTTGCTTGACTCACTTGCACTTCAATGTAATGGGTAATCGGCAATAATGAACGCCATGCATAAGCGAGCGTGTTCATGTCAGAAACTGGGAATGTAATTCCCATGAACGCGAAACTTGGAGCCGTAAACGCGCCAGCAAAACTCATCGCACGTGCAGGATCCATTGACAAGAAGAAGAACAACGCCCCCATAATGATACAGGCGATAACCGTCGCCAATTGTGCTAATAGCATAACCAAAAAACTGCCTTCCATTGGCCAATCAAGCACGGAATAAAACCAGTATAAGAACAACGCACCTTGCGCCATAAAGACCGGAATGTACTGACTTAATAGGGTAGTGAGCCTGGCGTATGGCTTTTCGCCCAAAAATGCAAAGCCATTCTTTCCACCATAAATGCGAAAGTGCGCGGCAAGAATCAAAATAGTGCTTACTACAATACATATTTGCCAAATGGCTGGCACGATAGCCGTTACCAAAAATTGTGCGTAGTTATTGTTACGGTTAAATAATGCGGTTATTTGTGTCGACACTGGTACAGCCTGTCCAGCCGCTGCTAACGTTGTGGTGTTACCCTTAGCCAAGTTTCCCATTACTTCAACCTGAGCGTCGAAATAGCCTTGTGCTTGCGCAACGGCAGAGTTGATCAGTTTCGCTACCAAAATGTACTGACTGTTGTAAAAGACAGAAAGTTGAGGTTGGCGGTGTTGGAGAATATCTTGGTCGAACTTAGATGGGATGACCGCGTAAGCGTAGATATCGCCTTCAATCATCGCATTTTTTGCTTCGCTTGCACTGGTGTAGTGATAGTTAACAGCCAGACTCGACGACGCATCCAAAGATTGAATGAGCTTTCGAGAAAGTTGGGAATGTTGTAGATCAACCACACCGATTGGCAGATCCCGGGCAATGCCCGCAGAGAACACTCCCCAAATCATCATCGCGAGCAAAATCGGTATCCAAGTAAGGCACGAAAGTAACCACTTGTCTCGTCGTAAGATATGCCGCTGTGAAATCTTAATCGTCATAGCATTAACCTAGTGGTTGTGATTAAAGTTCAACGACAACACTCATTCCCATACGCAGTTCAGGTTCGGGTTGAGCTGGACGAGCTTCTACTTCAAAGGTACGAAGATCAAAACCTTGAGAAGCATCGGTTGCTCTCCACGTTGCAAAGTCACCCATAACGGCAACATGCGTTACTTTGAACTCAACATTTTTATTTAAGGCAGGCAAATAGGCATCAAAGGTTGCTCCTTTTTTAAAGTGTTGAAGGTAATCTTCACGCACATTAAGTGTCGCCCAGGCATCTTCTGTATCTATCACAGTAACAACCGGGAAGCCCTGAGGTGCTAATTCACCACTTTGAAGTAGAACTTGAGAGACTTCGCCGTCAAACCAGCTGTAGATCTGAGTATCTTTCGCATACGCTTCTACTTCGGCTACGGCACCTGATGCCATGCGCGCTTTTTCCGCCGCTGCCACTTTGGTTTCACTTCTCGCGCCTTCTTTTGCCATTTCGTACATTTGAAATGCGGCACTTTCGGTGTATTTCGCTGCTTGCCACTGAGTTAAAGCTTCATCGCGCTTTTGTTCTGCAACCACGCCATCGTTATAGAGGTTATTCACACGATTGTAGGTTTTTTCCATTAAATTCGCAGCGGCTTTAGCTTTCATCCACTGATCTTTTGCTGCTTGGATTTGTTGCTCACGTGCGCCTTTCTCAGCTTCTTGAGCTAAGGCGTCCGCCGCTTTTTCACCTGCTTTTGCTTGTTCTAACTTCGCTTCAATTTCAGGACTATGAAGGGTAAAAATAAGCTGGCCTTTCTCTACATCGTCGCCTTTACGGACCATGACCTCATCAATACGCCCTGGAACTTTTGAGGAAATGCTGTATTGCTGGGCTTCAATTAATCCCTGTAAGCGGATCGGTTCCGGTTGATAGGCTTGGTAAAATTGATAGCCAACCCAAGAGGCAACACCCAAAGCACAAAGTGAGAGTAAAACGGGTTTTAGTGATTTAGCTGCCATGATTTATTTCACCTCTTTGGATGTTGAAGCAGGGATATAAGCGGTATTTTGATATTGTTCGAAGCTGTTCATTTCACTGCTCAATGCGAGTAGTTTGGTTAAAGATATTAAATAGCGGAAACGTGCCGCTGAACGTTGTGTTTCTATACTCGCGACATAAAGCTGCGCATCCACAACATCTAGAGAAGAAGACAGACCCTGAGTAAATGCTTTTTCACGCAAGCGCAGGTTTTCGTTAGCAAGTTCAATGCTAGATTCGAGCCCTTGTGCTTCATCAATGGCTTGCTTAGCCTCCAAGTATGTCTTTTGTACTAGCAGCGATAAATCTTGTTTGGCTTGGGATTTTAATGAGTCGACCTGTGAGACGACGCTTTGAGCGGCTTTGACTTTTTCGCTTCTCCCTGTTGATTCAATCAGTGGAATGCTGACACCAACACCAACTAACCAGTCAGGCTTCATTTGGCTTGCGAGAGAATCGTCTTCATACAAGCTGTAGTCGCCGTAAAGGTAAACTTCAGGATAGTATTTCCCTTTTTCTGCTTTGATTAAGCTAGAGGCTTGTTTATGTTTAGCGCTCAGAAGTTCTAACCCCGGATAGGTAAGCAACGTTTGATCGACAAAAGCGGTAAGAGGGGGAAGACTGTCGTTGATAAACAAAGATTCCGCGGGCTCTACGGCGTCATCTTGTGCAAGTAATTTACCTAATGCTGCTTGAGCGATACTCAAATCGCTGGCTGCTTTACGTGTTTCTACTGATGCTTTATCTAGAGAAGCCTCGGCTTGCAGGCGCTCAACGTGTGCGATTTGTCCTTGCTCTTCAAGCTTAATGGCAAAATCTCGATGCTTTTTTAGTCCAGCTTCAACCGCTTGCCGCGTTGCGAGTACTTCCTTTGCCAGCACGACAGAAAAGTAGTACTTCGACAAATCTTCAAAGCGCGCTTGTTGTTCCATTAGAAGCTGGCTTTTAGCCTCATCTGTTTTACCTTCTGCTGCTGATTGAGCAGCAGAAATACGACCACCAGTAAAAATTGGCCAAATGGCACGAATAGACGAAGAGAAAATATCGCGTTCGGTTATGGTCGAAGTGGTGTTTGCTATTGCTCCAACGACAGCTGGTGGTAGTGGAATCGGTATACTGATTGGCGATTCAGTGCTATCCAATATTTGCTTTCCCGATAACGTGATATCGGTATCTAAACGCGTGTAATTCGCGCCAATGGTAACCTGAGGTAAGTTGAGATTGCTGGTGGCACTCTCTTGGTATTGGTAATTCTCAACGTTTGAGCGTTGAGCTTTAAGAGAATAGTTGTTTTCTAGCAATAACTGCCATGCGGTATCAAAAGTGATCGGTGCCGCATGACAGGCAAGGGAAATCGAGCTGCTAAGTAAGCCCAGTATCCAAAACTTTCCTGTTTTTTTCATAATGGCTGCTTTGTCGTAGAGTATAAGCTCTAATATAAAGGATTCGTAACTTGGTGTTAAGTAGGAGGGAAAATTGGATAGTAGTATGCGCCCAGTTATGTTTGTGCTGGGCGCGGGAGATGTTACAAGTTTACTTCGTATATGGACAGTGAAACTCTGCTCTCCACTCAAGCTGACGAGAACCTCGCATCGTATTCAATAGGTCTTTTCCACTCATTTGAGGGAATGATAACAGGACCTTGAGATCAGAAGTACCGCCTCCGTTTTTTTCATAAGCCCTGACGTGTGTAAACGTTGAATACATATTCTCTGACAGCATGGCCTTATTCAGGCATATTCCAAAGGTATCGCGTTCCATGTTTGGTGTTCCTTCTAACTATAAATGCACCTCTGTTTATAGTTTTCCAGTTTTCAGATGGTGTCTAAGTATTTGTCATATAGTCAGTATTTGTGTTTTGTTTTATTTGTGTCCAAATCACTGACATCAATGTTGAGCTTTTAATAGACTTCCAGCTTCACTGCTTTCTAACCGAAACTCTCAATGGTTTCGTTGATTAAAAATTATACGTTGGAAAGTCTAAAAACGCCTCAAAAACCGCTAAAATCGATGTGATCACGATCATGTTTTAAAGGGCAATTTATGTATGGAATTGAGTATCAGAGAGGAATGCTGAATTTGGTGAATGGTTGTAATTTTATGTTTCAGCTCGTCGATTAATTAACCGTAAACTCTGCGGTTTGCTTGTTTTCCTCACAGATTTATCACCGCAACAAAGCCATGCTGTTAACTGAGTGTTAACGTAATCGCTTGGGAGTGAATCATAAGGATGTATCAATGAGTTGGAAAACGATCAGCTTTCGTAAGCGAATGCTCATTATTATGACGCTGTCGGGGTTGATAGAGCTTTTATTGCTTGTCGCTGCAGGATTCACTTATCTCAAAATCAATCAAGAGCAAGAAATGGGAGAAAAAGCACTGGGTGTTGCCCGCTTTTTAGCAGACTCCGCCGTTGTTCGCGAAATGGTCGCAACCCAAAATCCTCAGCCATACCAACTTCGTTTCCGAGAATTAACCGAAGCCATCGGTGCTGCATTCATCGTTATTGGCGACCATAAGGGAGTACGCTTAATCCACCCTGTTGATGAGCGGTTGGGCAAGCCAATGAGAGGTGGCGACAATCGTCGAGCGCTAGAGCAGGGATTGTCTTATGTTTCGACGGCACAGGGCTCGTTAGGTTATTCAGTTCGTGGTAAAGCTGCGATTTTTGACGAGCAAGGGAACATCATTGGTGTGGTTTCGGTTGGCTATTTGCTTGACCGGCTGCAAGACCGCATCGAGCCATTTTTGGCCTTTTTGATTTTAATGGTCATCGTAGTTGTTGTCGCTAATGCCATTGTATCCAATTATGCGTCGAGAAAGTTTCAGCGCGCCATTTTGGGGTTCGAGCCTGAAGAGATAGGGCGGTTGTACGGCGAATTAGAAGTGACGATGAGTACTATTAAAGAAGGCGTGTTAAGTATTGATGCCCAAGGGATACTTCGCTCGATCAATCGTAGCGCCTGTCAGATTCTCGGTATTGATAGAGAGGCAGCTCTTAATAAACCGTTGACTGAGACGTTACGCGATAGTGACTTATATACGGTGCTAGAAACCGGACAGGAAGATCATGATATTGAGATATTCCTTAATCATAAACGTCTGATCGCAAACCGTTCGCCAATTTATGTGGATGGAAAAATAGTGGGGGCAGTATCGAGTTTCCGTTTAAGGGATGAAATCAACGACCTAACCGAGCAGTTATCACAAACCAAAGAATATGCAGATTTATTACGTTCGCAAACCCATGAGCATCGAAATAAGCTAAACACCATTAGCGGGTTAGTTCAGATGGGTGAGCTGGATGCCGTACAAAAGTTAATTGGGCAAGAAACCGCACACTATCAAGCGATGATCGAATTTTTAAGAGACACCGTTAAAGACCCGTTAATTGCTGGTATGTTGCTTGGAAAAACAGAACGTGCTCGCGAGTTAGGCTTACAGCTGGTGGTTGAAGAAGGCAGTCGTTTGGAGCCTCTGCCTGAGTGGCTAAATTCGGAAGACCTTGTCACCATTCTGGGCAACTTAATTGATAACGCTTTCGACGCAACGTTAACCTCGATTCGTGATGAATCGAATGTCGCATCGGAGCGCAGAAATATCGATGTGTCAGTGAGCGATTACGGAAATGAAGTGATACTTGAGGTGATAGATCAAGGCTGTGGTTTACCAAGCGATATAGAGCCGCAGGCGCTATTTAAAAAAGGGGTGTCGACGAAATCTCGTCAAAATCGGGGGGTAGGATTGCATCTTGTCAACCAGTTGGCTACTCGATATCACGGCCATGTTGAGATGATGCCCAACACAAATTGTGGAACAAGAATAACGGTGTATTTACCCAAGGAAGAACAATTATGAGTATGGCGACTCGCGTAATGATCATTGAAGATGACCTGGCTATTGCTGAGCTGCACCACAAATACTTGAGCCAATTGGCAGGTTTGGAAGTGGTCGGCATTGCGACCACGAGAATGGAAGCGGAAATGCAACTCGATATTCTTAAGCCAGACCTCTTGTTGATGGATGTATACCTTCCTGATGGAACAGGGCTTGAGATACTCAATACATTACGTGCGAACAACCAAACGTGTGATGTCATTTTGATTACCGCGGCAAGGGATGTCGATACGCTACAACAGGCAATGAGAGGTGGCGTTGTCGATTACCTGCTAAAACCAGTGATGTTTCCACGCTTAGATGCCGCACTGAAAAAGTATGTGTCCCAACGCCAACAACTAGACATCGTAGAGAGTTTGGATCAGAACCTCGTTGATAAAATGCTGCAGTCTCACGCCAATCAAGACAACTTGCCGAACCGATTACCGAAAGGGATTGATGGTGTAACCTTAGATAAGATCAGAGAGTTGTTCCCAAATGGTAGTGTGCTTACCGCTGATGAGGCAGGCGAAAAGATTGGTGCGAGCCGAACAACGGCAAGGCGCTATTTGGAGTATCTGATCAGCACTGGTGAACTAGAGGCTGATTTAAACTATGGGTCGGTAGGTAGGCCGGAAAGGTGCTATAAGAAAGTGATACGGTAACGTAGGTTTTGATGCTAAATACGAAATGAAAGCGATGGCTTGTTTTAAACAAACCATCGCTTTTTCGCGCTGAGGAGTTAGAAATTATATTCTAATTTCGCTTCAATAGAGCGCTCAGCGCCAAACCAACAGTTATTTTTGTCGTAACAAGAATAGTATTCTTTATCGAATAGATTGCTTGCTGAAAGGGTGACGCTAGCCCCTTTCATTGATTCAGATACTGTTGAGAAATCGTAACTTGCTGCTAAATCAAACAAGGTGTAGTCAGGCACTTTTTCGCTGTTTTGAGCATCAATTTGTGCTTCTCCGACATAGCGAACGCCAGCACTGGTACGAAGGCCTGAAAGATTTCCTTCGAAGAAGTAGTTGGCCCATAGAGAGGCCGTTTGCTCAGGCACCCAAACCGGCGTTTTACCTTCTTGGTTGTAATAACTGTCTTCGGTAATCTCCATGTCGGTATACGTGTAGCCTAGAGTGAAATCAGCTTGTGCTGTGGCTTGCCATTTTGCCTCAAGTTCAATACCTTGTGATACCACTTCGCCCGCTTGATAGTTCGGTGCATATGGATTATTCGGATCGGTCAAGATCGCGTTTTTCTTCGTAATATGGAAGAACGCTAAATTACCCGAAATATCGCTAGGCAATGGCGCGTATTTAAAACCGAGTTCCCACTGATGCCCGGTTGATGGTTCAAACGCTTTGCCTGTGGCATCTGCACCCGCGATCGGCTCAAAACTCTCGGAGTAAGTAAGGTATGGGGATAAGCCGAAGTCGAGCTCGTACAAACCGCCGACTCGGAAAGATACGTTGGTGTCGTCTAACTCTTCCTTGCTGTTGGATATTGTTCCTAGGTAATCGCTCACGCCGTCTGTATTTGAATCGTATTTATCCCAACGAAGACCTGCAATCATTACAAGTTGGTCGTAACGAACTTGATCTTGCAAATAAACGCCAATTTGCTTCGTTTTGATATCTAAGTTTTGTTTGTATTGGAAATTCAGTGCATTACGATCAATGCTGTTGTGGTCAGGATTAAAGATGTCCTGAGTTAGCGAATACCCAAGCGTATCTTTGTATTTTACATCCGAATCTAGATACTGATAATCAAGCCCGAACAATAAGTTATGTTCAAAATTTCCTGTTTTAACGTAGCCAGATAGTTGGTTGTCAATCACAAAGGATTTGGACTTTTCATCGGTTAAATAAGCATTTCGACCAACGGTACGGTTATCTGCTTCAAGTGCACCGTTATATGTGTTTTCCTGATAGGCATCGGCGGTCATGTAGCGGGCATTCTGTAGAAATTGCCAACTGTTGTTAAAGTCGTGTTGGACTTTGTAACCCATCATCAGAACTTCGCGTTCGTAAGTGTTCCAGTCCTCATCCCCCAAATAAGTGCTTGGCGACATCGAACCAAGTGGGTTGTCAATCACTGAGCCAGACGCGGGCACGGTAGTGTAGATACCTGCTGATGGATCATTTTGATAGTAAACATTCACGTTGACTAAGGTGCTTTCTGTCGCTTGCCAATTGAAAGATGGAGCGAGGACATAACGTTCGTCTTCAGACGTATCGGCTTGACCATCTCGCTGTTTTGCTAGGCCGACGATACGGTAATCCACATTAGAATCACCAATTTGTCCTGTGGTGTCGAGCGTCAGTTCTTTTAGGCTGTTAGTCCCAGTACTAATCGAGACAGAGTGCGAAGGTGTTGACTGAGGCGCCTTGGCGATAATATTGACCATGCCTCCTGGTGGAATATTGCCGTAAAGAACAGACGTTGGCCCTTTAAAAACCTCGATTTGTTCAAGGGCAACGGAATCGACCTGAGGTTGAAGGTTCCAGCCGTTGTACAGCAAAGGAAGACCATCATAAAAGTTGGTGTAGTTAATAAAACCACGAATATTGAATAGGTCAAGTCGGGAAACGGCACCGCCACGCAGCTCTGTATTTACGCCAGGCGCGTAACGCAATGCTTCGCTCACCGAGTTTACGCCGCGCAGGTCCATGTCATCTTTAGTGATTACCGTGATCGCTTGCGGCGTTTCTTCCGGTTCTAAAACGGTTTTAGTTGCGGTGTTTCGGTATGTTTCGCCAAGTACTGTGATAGTTTCGTGCTGAGAAGTGCTCTCAGTGGCACTGGCGTGACCAGCAATAAGCGCGGATACCACGACTGCAACCGCAGAACGATGAAATCGATTCGGACTTTCCATATTTATTAATTCCACTACTTTTATTTATTGATAATGATTGTTGTTTGCATTCTATAGCGAAAAAAATAGGAAAAGTTAACAATTTGGTGCAAAGCCAGAACCTAAGTGCTTAGGTTTCTATCTAATGGACATGGCTTCGTTCGGTTTGACAGGTATCCAGTAATGCATTTGGGCATTCTCGCTCTCAACATCATAGTCTTCTGGATAAACTTCTAACTCGTAGCCATCAATACCGTGATAATTGGAATAGGGGAGCCAGTGCAAAATGAACCACTCAAGCGTCGCCGCTAGATTTGATGCTTTACCTATGTGCGTAATCACTGCGTAGGTTTGCTCAGGAACAACCAGAAGATCTGGTTCTTGCGTAGAGCCTTTGGATATTGAAGTTCTTGACGCTGAGTTGTACTCATAACCAGCCCAATACTCGAGTTGCTGGTTGCTTGAATACGCTTTTGTTACGTCAATCACACCAAGATAGTTTCTTTCCAGATGAGTATGGTTTTCTGATGAATAGAGCTGTGACCACAGCGAGGGCACCTTGGATTGGAAGTTGGGCGTTGCGGAAAACAATCCATAAATAGGTTCATGATAACCAGCAAGCACAAAAGCAGGTTTTGTTTCTATTCGGACTTCGATAAAGCACTTATGTCTATTTTCGTCTTCTGGTGTATCGCGCAACGTTAAAGGTTGCCTCAAGCCCGTTAGTTGCTGAGCTTTACGATAGTCTCGAGGACTCTTTGAAAACATATTTTTGAACGCTCGACTAAATGCATGTTCAGAAGCAAACCCCATTTCTATCGCAATATCTAACGAGCGATCTGATGTATGGATTAAGCGTTCAGCCGCAAGGCTTAGTTTAAGCTCTCTAATATAGTGAGCGACGGATACGCCAGTGTGTTGCTGGAAAACGCGTTGCAGTTGCCAACGTGACCAGCAGCTTGCTTTCGAGATTTCATCCACACTAAGTGCGATATCTAGATTGTTGTGAATGTAGTCAAGCACAGAGTGTATTCGGTTTATCGGGTGCAGATTCTTTGTGCTTGGTTTCATGACATTCTACTTTCGCATTAATAGTATCCTCATTATCTTTAATTGAGTATCATTATCAATAGAGTGGGAGGATAAAATTCAGGCCACATAGATCACAATAAAATTGTAATGGATTGCAAGGGTGGATAAGGATTGTCCATATTAGAGTTTTTGCTTAATTTTTGTCTTACGTTAGTGCAACTTTTTTTATCCATAAAATACAAATATTTATGATGTTTTGTGCAACTTATTTAAACGTTTGCACTGGCAAGTGTTGATGTAAATCAAATAGTCGTAGACAATACTGCACCGTGTCGGACTCTCCTCCAGCGAGTACAGTGTGTACTTTTGAGACATAAGTGACCTAAATGACCTTAATACGTCGTGTTTCCAACAGATTTGGGAGTGCTACTTCTTGAGGTTCTTTGGGCCTATAGACTTTACCTATCAACGTAATAGGTAAGACCAATTTTCTATTTTGAGGTGCCATTGATAGGGTTGGCTCATCCTTTAGCCGTATCCGGGCACACAATAAGTACCTCGTTTTTAAGGGAAAGATGATGGTAATACCAGAAAACAGCAGCATCGTTATTTTTGGTGCTTCAGGTGACCTTACATATCGTAAGCTCATTCCTGCTTTATACCACCTCTATGCGAACAAGCAGCTTCCAGAAAATTTTGCCATTCTGGGTGTAAGTCGCACTGAATACAGTGATGAGTCTTACCGCGCGAAGCTGAAAAAATCGCTTCAGGAAATGGAAAAGACTGAGCCAGAAACGCTTGATGCATTTATTAACCATCTGCACTACCAAGCTATCAATACTTCTGACACACAAGATTACAGTAAGCTATCTTCTCGTTTAGACCAACTTGCTGACGAATATCGTTTCGATCAGCGCAATACGCTTTTCTACTTAGCAACCCCACCAAGTTTATACAGTGTGATTCCTGCAAGTCTTGCAGCACACGGCCTAAACAAAGAAGAAGATGGTTGGAAACGCCTGATTATTGAGAAACCATTCGGTTATGACCTTGAATCAGCGCGTATTCTGGATAAAGAAATTCACGAGCACTTCCAAGAGCATCAAATCTACCGAATTGACCATTACTTAGGTAAAGAGACGGTACAAAACCTTCTTGTACTTCGTTTCTCAAACGCGATGTTTGAGCCGCTTTGGAACCGTAACTTCATTGATTATGTTGAAATCACGGGCGCAGAATTCCTCGGCGTAGAGGAGCGTGGTGGTTACTACGACAACTCGGGTGCCGTGCGCGATATGTTCCAAAACCACCTGCTACAAGTATTGGCGATGGTGGGTATGGAGCCACCAGCACAGATCAATGCAGATTCGATGCGTGATGAAGTTGTTAAAGTACTCCAGTGTTTAAAACCTTTGGACGAAAACGCTCTGCGTAACGATCTAGTATTAGGTCAATACACCGCTTCTGAAGTTCGTGGACAAAGTCTACGTGGCTACCGTGAAGAGCCGGGGGTTGCAGATGATTCACGTACCGAAACTTACATCGGTTTGAAAGCCTACATTAACAACTGGCGTTGGAATGGCGTGCCATTCTACGTGCGTACTGGTAAGCGTCTTCCAACACGCGTGACTGAAGTGGTTATCCACTTTAAACAAACACCGCACCCAGTGTTTGGTCAAAACGCACCAGAAAACAAGCTGATCATTCGCATTCAGCCAGACGAAGGCATTCAAATGAGCTTTGGCTTGAAAGAGCCAGGCGCAGGTTTTGAAGCGAAAGAAGTGAAAATGAACTTCCATTACGCTGACCTGCAAGAAACGCAAATGCTAACGGCATACGAGCGCCTTCTACTTGATGCTTTGAATGGTGATGCTACGCTATTTGCACGTAGTGATGCGGTGGAAGCGTGTTGGCAATACGTACAGCCAATCTTAGATTTTAAGCAAGATCCACAATCCCTTTTCGGGTACGCATGCGGCACTTGGGGGCCTAAAGAGTCAGATGACTTGTTACAGCGTGATGGCCGCGCTTGGCGTTTCCCATGTAAAAACTTAACAGATACGGATTACTGTGAACTATGATCAACCATAAGATCTACCAAACAGCAGAACAGGTAGTTGAAAGCCTAGCTAACGATATGAAAGCGTTTAGCGAAATGGGCCGACCTGTTCACATCTCTCTTTCTGGCGGCAGCACTCCTAAAATGCTGTTCAAACTGTTGGCTTCAGAGGCTTACGCAACCTCTATTCAGTGGCAAAACCTCCACTTCTGGTGGGGTGACGAACGTTGTGTCGCACCTGACGATGCGGAAAGCAACTACGGAGAAGCGAACGCGCTACTGTTTAGCCAAGTAAACATTCCAACAGAAAACATCCACCGTATACGCGGTGAAGATGACCCTAAAGTGGAAGCGGAACGCTTTGCGAAAGAGATGTCAGAGGTGATTCCGACTGAAAACGGAACCCCTGTGTTTGACTGGATCTTATTAGGTGTTGGTGCAGATGGTCACACAGCTTCTCTGTTCCCTAGCCAAACGAATTATGATGATGCGAATCTATCTCTTGTGGCGTCTCATCCTGAGTCGGGCCAACTTCGTGTGTCGAAAACAGCACGCGTATTAGAAGCAGCAAAACGCATCAGTTACTTAGTGCTTGGTGCAGGAAAAGCGGACATCGTTGAAGAAATTAACAGTTCACCAGCACACGCACTGCCATACCCAGCGGCTAAGATTCAAGCGAAATCGGGCCTAACGGAATGGTATTTAGATTTAGACGCGGCAGCAAAAATTGCTTAAGACGCTGCTCGTCGATGAAATAAAATTGGAGAGAAACAATGAAAGGTGATATCGGTGTAATTGGCCTAGCAGTAATGGGTCAAAACCTTATCCTAAACATGAACGATCACGGCTTTAAAGTGGTTGCTCACAACCGTACTGCTGCTAAAGTAGACGAGTTCCTGGAAGGTCCAGCAAAAGGCACGAACATCATCGGTGCATACTCTCTAGAAGAACTAGTAGAGAAGCTAGAAACGCCGCGTAAAGTAATGTTGATGGTTCGCGCTGGTGACGTTGTAGACAAGTTCATCGAAGCGCTAGTACCTCTGCTAGACAAAGGCGACATCATTATTGACGGTGGTAACACTAACTACCCAGATACAAACCGTCGTGTTGCTGCACTACGTGAAAAAGGTATCCACTTCATCGGTACTGGTGTATCTGGTGGTGAAGAAGGTGCGCGCTTCGGTCCATCTATCATGCCTGGCGGTGCTGCTGAAGCATGGGAAGCGGTTAAGCCTATCTTCCAAGGTATCGCTGCGAAAACTGACGCTGGTGAGCCATGTTGTGACTGGGTTGGTAACGACGGTGCTGGTCACTTCGTTAAGATGGTACACAACGGTATCGAATACGGTGACATGCAGCTTATCACAGAAGCTTACCAGTTCATGAAAGACGGTCTTGGTATGTCTGCAGACGAGATGCAAGCAGTATTCGCTGATTGGAACAAGACTGAGCTAGACAGCTATCTTGTTGAAATCACGGCTGACATTCTTGGCTACAAAGATGAAGACGGTGAGCCTCTCGTTGAAAAGATCCTAGACACAGCAGGCCAAAAAGGTACTGGTAAATGGACTGGTATCAACGCACTAGACCTAGGTATTCCACTAACGCTTATCTCTGAGTCTGTATTCTCTCGTTGTCTATCTGCACTGAAAGACCAACGTGTTGAAGCCGAGTCTCTATTCGGTAAGACAATCACTCCAGTTGAAGGCGACAAGCAAGAGTGGGTTGATGCACTACGTCAAGCGCTACTAGCTTCTAAGATCATCTCTTACGCTCAAGGCTTCATGCTAATGCGCGAGGCGTCTAACGAGAACGGTTGGGACCTAAACTACGGTAACGTAGCACTAATGTGGCGTGGTGGTTGTATCATCCGCTCTGCGTTCCTAGGCAACATCCGTGATGCGTACGAAGCGAACCCAGACATCGCTTTCCTTGGTTCTGATGAGTACTTCAAAAACATCCTACAAGGCAGCCTAGCAGCATGGCGTAAAGTAGCAGCGAAATCTCTAGAGTCTGGTATCCCAATGCCATGTACGATTTCTGCGCTATCTTTCCTAGACGGTTACACAACAGCTCGTCTACCAGCGAACCTGCTTCAAGCTCAACGTGACTACTTCGGTGCTCACACTTATGAGCGTATTGACCGTCCACGTGGTGAATTCTTCCACACTAACTGGACTGGTACAGGCGGCGACACAGCGTCTACAACTTACGACGTGTAATCGTTTTAAGTAAACCGACTAAATATAAAGATATAAAGGGATGCCCAAGTGGCATCCTTTTTTGTGTCTGTAAGATATTGGTAGATTTAAAAGTTACATTAAACGTTGATTCGTCACGCACTTCTCAGAAATGGGAGAGCATGCATTTGCTAGCAGTTTAATATTTCTCTTAGAAGAGTGAAGCTAAGCAGCTCTCTGTCGTCTCCTCAACTATAAGGTAATAGAAATGACACAACAGAAGCATCCATTTCACACAGCTTTCGTGTTGCTTATGTTCATATTACTGATTACTTACTCTATCTATCGCCTTTATCATCATTTCGTTTTCGAATCTCTACCGCTTCAACTCAGTAGTGGTTTTCAAGTGGTCTACATTGATGCGTCATATGTTTTAAGTATCGCAAGCTTACTCTTGTGCCCTACATTATTGGTCTATATTTTATTTGATCGAATGACTCAGTTAGTCAAAGTGCCGATTAAAGTGATAACTATAACAGTTGTCTTGTCCCTTATCGTTGCTATTCCAGGTCAAGTTTTTGAATTTGGGCGATTGAAATATATTGCAGAAAATAATGGTTACTCAGCGTGTCCACCTTTCACAATTGCATCAAGCGGAATGTTTGTAGAAGCTATGGTAAAAGAAGAAAAATACTGTATAGAACCAGAAATTAATCGTATTGGTATGTATGGTTATTTTCACGAACTCGAACGGATTGATAACTATATCAAGTCACACGGAAATGACATCCAATAGAAAAGAGCGCCTAGGCGCTCTTTTCAGTGGTCGTTTTCTTGTTTTGATAAAACCTGTCTTTTAGGTAGAGAATTGCACTGACCACAAGAGCCACTAAAGAAACAGTAAATAGGGCGTACATGCTGAGAATCCATGCGAATGTGGCCGTCAAGAATGCAATGAAGGAAAACATCCTGCTGAAAGACATCACATGGCCAAGTTTGTTACTTTTCATAAACGCCTCCCGAAGCTAAGTGGGGATAGACAATTGTGGTCATATGCCACACTTTTAATTGTCTGCTCTTTTGGGGCGTTTCACACAAAAAAGTGGCTAAAGATTTCTCAAAAAAGGTGAAATATTGAACCGGTAGACAAATCGTTAAACTGAGTTGCACAGATATGACTTCGGTTGTCTATCACTTCAAAGTTTTTAACTACGCAGATTAAGGGCATGTAGCGTTATTATTATCGTATTCGAACTCTACGATACACAATTGCAAGTGAACCTACACTCGTAAGCTCATCCCTGTCGTCAGTTACAGTAAAAGCTTTTTTCTCTTTTTAACAATACCTTAGTAATTACGGGCAACTAAATCCGTTTTTCGATCGAAACTCAGATTGCACAAAAGGTGAAAAAGAGTGCTAGGTAAGCCTTTAAACTACGCCTATAATTATCGCCCACATGGAGGATGTTTATTATATGAACATCCTTTATTTTTTGAAACTAGCAACAAGGATCCAGTAAAACATGTTTTTCTGGTTTTGTTTACGTCGACCAAGAAGGTAATTAACACAGCAAATTGAGGTTCTAAGATGACTCTTAACAAGTACTTTGTTTTCATTCCAGCAGAATTGGAACAGGAAATGCACAAGGACAATCAAGTGATCTCTGAGAAGGAAACTCAACGTCAGGCATTAGTAAAACAGGCGCAACAACAAGGCGGCCTGTAAGCTAGGTTTCAAAGAGAAAGAGCACCGCAACGGTGCTCTTTTTGTATCTGAGGTCGTAGAATTAACTTAATATGCCAAGGCTTTTCAACTTTCTGTAAATGGTATTTCGGCTCACACCAAGCATACGAGACGTTTTGCTAATGTTCCCCTGATTGGCTTGATATGTTTTGAGCAACTTATCTTCGACGGTTGCACGCAGTTCTGAAGTTGGTTCAGCGGATGCTGCCCCTTCTTGAGCTTGGCTGAGTTTCTTACTTAGGTGGGCTGGGACGTGTGTGAGTTCCAATATTTCTTCACCTTGCGCCATTAAGGCGGATACTTTGATTAAACTATCGAGTTCACGCAAATTTCCTGGCCATGAGTAAGACAGCATCAGAGAAAGTAGGTGAGGGCAAAGCTGTTGTTCAGATTCGGCGTGACGCCGATGAATGTTCTCAATCAGTTGTCGTTTATCTTCACGCTCCTCAAAGCGAGGTAGCTCAATGATCAAGCCATTAAGGCGATAATACAAATCTTGGCGGAACAATCCTTCGCTGACCAAATGTTCCAGATCTTTATGCGTGGCTGCAATGATTTGCGTATCGACTTGAATGCTTTGGTTGGAACCCACGGGAAGCACGGTTTTATCTTGCAATACATGGAGCAATCGGCTTTGAGCTTCCAAGGGTAAATCTGCGATTTCATCTAGAAACAAAATCCCTTTGTGTGCTTGGCGAATTTTTCCCTGATAGCCTTTGCTGTTTGCGCCAGTAAAGGCACCGGCTACGTAGCCAAATAATTCAGATTCAACCAGATCTTTTGGTAGCGCTCCGCAGTTGACGGAAACTAACGGTCCCGTTTTTCTCTGGCTGTTTTTATGGAGTGCTTTTACAAACTCGTTTTTGCCAACACCAGTCTCTCCGAGAATCAACAAACTGATGTCTTTATCGATGACGCGATTAGCTTGCTGCCAACAGTGCTCAACAGCGGAGTCGCCATAATGAAGATCATTGGACGCCGCTACAGCACGAGACTTGACCTTGCTATCTTTATCGGTAAGCGGTTTTGTTTTGAAAACGAAAGGGTGCTCATTTCCCCGAGTGGATAGAATGTCGTCTAAGGATTGCCCAATGATACTTTTTTGCGCAAAAAGTTGAGAGGCTACTTGATTGTGAGCCAAAACTTGTCCGTCTTCATTTGCAATGATAATTCCTTGCCAACCACTATTCAGTAAACCTTTTTCGCACGCTAAATCCACACGAATATGCCCTTGTGGAATCAAGTTAAGTAGTTGATTCTCCACTTGCTGGACCATGTTTTGTACTAGTACTTGCGTTGAGAAGTCATGTCTCTTTTGCTCGCTTGTAATATCTAATACGCCAATGAGGTTACCAAGATGATCGAAAATAGGATTAGCCGAACAGCTAATAAAACGATGGTGTTGGATAAAGTGCTGATCACCAATAACAGAAACGGGCTTTGCTTCAACCAAAGCTGTACCAATCGCGTTGGTGCCTTTGACCTTTTCTTGCCAGCATGCTCCAGAGCTTAGCGAGATTTCCGTTAACTTTTCACGAAATCTAGGCTGTCCCCAACTGCCGATGATGACACCATCTGAATCCGTCAAAATTAAGCGACTGTCGCTATGAGCAAATAGCTGATTAAACAAAGGGAGCGCAAATTGAGTGACTGCCTCTAGCAAAAAATTGAGTTGGTGACGCCTATCTTGGAGCGTCGCTGGCGTTACTCGAATATCTTCAGGGCGTCGACGCTGTTTTAAACCCGCTTGTTCACTTCTGACCCATGAAGTTGAAAGCCAATTGTTATCGCTAATATGTTGAAGTTCCATGACTGTACCATTTTGTCACAGTGAGGGTGTGCCATTTTGGAACACTTGAACATTGGTGTTCACACCATACATCCGCTCAAACATCGCTCACTTGGTTTGTTATCGCTTGGTAATCATAGTTTTACATTTAATTAACAACAAGCGTGGCGTAGTTGGCGTGTGACTTGCGTAATGCTCTTTGTGAACAGTGCGATACGACACTGCAATAACACATTGAACGAGAAACAAAAGGAAGAGTTATGATCTATGCACAGCCAGGTAGTGAAAATGCCATTGTTAACTTTAAATCGCATTACGATAACTTTATCGGTGGGGAATGGGTAAAACCAACGGGTGGTGAGTACTTTGACAATATCTCACCAATCAACGGACAAGCGTATTGTAAAGTTGCTCGCTCTGGCGAGGAAGATATTAATTTAGCACTGGATGCCGCGCACAACATCAGAGCAAAATGGGCCAAAACCAGCGTGACAGAACGTTCGAACATCTTGCTGAAAATTGCTGACCGTATTGAGCAGCATCTAGAAGAGCTTGCTGTTGCAGAAACTTGGGAAAACGGCAAACCAGTTCGCGAAACCTTGGCGGCAGATTTACCTTTAGTAGTGGATCACTTCCGTTACTTCGCTGGCTGTATTCGCGCACAAGAAGGCAGTGCGGCAGAACTGGATGAGCACACCGCAAGCTACCACTTCCCAGAACCGATTGGTGTGGTTGGTCAAATTATTCCGTGGAACTTCCCAATGTTGATGGCGGCTTGGAAACTAGCACCGGCACTAGCGGCGGGTTGCTGTGTGGTATTGAAGCCAGCAGAGCAAACCCCAACATCCATTCTGGTTCTGATGGAAAAAATCGGTGACCTTCTTCCTCCTGGTGTCATCAACGTTGTAAACGGATATGGTTCTGAAGCGGGTCAAGCATTAGCAACCAGCAACCGCATTGCGAAACTCGCTTTTACCGGGTCTACGCAAGTTGGCAACCACATTCTGAAATGTGCAGCAGACAACTTGATCCCATCGACAGTTGAGTTAGGTGGTAAATCTCCAAACATCTACTTCTCAGATATCTTCGATTACGAAGATGAGTATCTTGATAAGTGTATCGAAGGTACGTTACTTGGTTTCTTCAACCAAGGTGAAGTTTGTACTTGTCCATCTCGCGTACTGGTTCATGAAGCGATTTATGACAAGTTTGTAGAGAAACTGACGGAACGTGCACAGCTGATTAAACAAGGTAATCCGCTCGATACCGATACTCAAGTCGGTGCTCAGGCTTCTCAAGAACAGTTTGATAAGATTTTAAGTTACCTGGAAATCGGCCGTGAAGAAGGCGCAAAAGTGGTCTTTGGTGGTGGAGTGTCAGAACAGCCAGAGTCTATCAACCAGGGGTACTACATTCAGCCAACCATGTTGGAAGGCCACAACAAGATGCGAATCTTCCAAGAAGAAATCTTTGGCCCAGTGATTGCTATCACCAAATTCAAAGATGAGGCTGAAGCGTTGGAAATCGCAAACGACACCGAATATGGCTTAGGTGCAGGTGTTTGGACACGTGATGCGAACGTCGCATATCGTATGGGCCGTAATATTGAAGCTGGTCGAATCTGGATTAACTGTTACCACGCTTACCCTGCACACGCAGCGTTCGGTGGTTACAAAAAATCGGGTATCGGGCGCGAAACGCACAAGATGATGCTGGATCACTACCAGAACACGAAGAACTTGCTGATTAGCTACAGCATCGACCCGTTAGGCTTCTTCTAGTGAAACTAAGTAATTAATAAAGAAAAAGCAGTATGAATCAAAACCCCGAATCTTCGGGGTTTTTTATTAGCGTGAGCTTGTCGGCTGAAGGGTAACTTAGGTGTTTAACCTGCTTATATTGTGATATCAGGAACGTTGAATTATCGCCACTTTTCGTTCCATAAGCTTTTCTACGGCGGCGTTTTGCTTGTCAATATTGAGTTGCGGATCAAAGTCCAAAACGCGATTGCAAGATTCGAGACTGGCAAATTGATTTAAACATTCACCAAGCTCTCTTTTAGAGCTTGTTCGCGTCATGCTGCTTTCTGATGAGGAGAGTAGGGTGACTTTACGGCCATGAAACGTTCCTTGCGGCACTGCATCACTTTGCTGCGCTTGTTGAACGTCATGAACCGATGAATTGGTGTATGTGGATTGGATGTCATTGGACATAAAGACACCTAAACTCTCAAGTCTAAAGTTTGTGGCATCGGTGGTGCCTCATCAATGGTTACATGCGAAGACAATAACGCTTCCCACGACTCGCTGTGCGTCAGCAATTCTGCTAAAGCTGTTTCAAAATATTCGTAATCCAGTCGCCTAATGTTAATGAGTCGGTTTAAACATAGGACATGTCGGTGGTTATCTAAACTAAAAAATAACTGGTGCTCAGGCCAGTGATAATTAAAGGCCAAGAAAGAACGATAAAGATCGGAATTTACAATTTGAAGGCCAACAATCTCAGCTTCGAGCTGCAGAGTTGTCGATTCAGGATGAAAGATGATATGCACCCTTAGATTATCATCAAAGGCTAAGCTTACTTCATTTTCCGTTAGATGCAGTGCAGGCAAGCCTATTTGATGAGCAAACTTTAGCAAAATCTCATCGATAGTTTGGCGTGCTGACATAGGAATAGTCCCTTTTGAAATTTTATCAAGGAAAATATTAGATGTATCTCTTCATGTTTATCAATATTAGTCGGTTGTTATTATATTTTGGCTTTTAAATGTGTTGAGAGAAATAGAACGGAAAAATTAAATGTGTTCAGATGCATATCTTAATGGCAATGATATATATGAATATCACTTTTCTCTAATGAACTTCAATTAAGGAAGGAATGAAAGAGAACAGAAACTGCTTTTGAAATTACAGTCCATGTTAACTACGTGTTGTTGAAAAATGCGATTTATTGTCCGCTTGTAGTATAAATATAAGTTGATCTTTTATATTTTTACATAAAGAATTGTGTGAATTTCAAATGAGCTAGATTATATAAAATACGTTTATGGGGTCATAATGAACAATTCTATATGGGCTGGTTTTATTGGGTTATTCATACTGAGTGGGTGCAGTCAGACTGTGTCCGTCAATAGGGTGGATGGCTTTGATACACAGAGTCAGGCATCAGTCTATGGTTGGGTTTCTGTCGACGGCTACTTTCCACCTTCGATTACTTCTCTTGAAGTGGAAATATGTAAAGTTATTGATAATCAATGTCTTAGATCGGCATCTCAGAGCTACCAAGGCGTTCAGTTGCCTGTGCAGTATTCGTTTTTAATTGCACCAATTCAAGCTGGTGAAGGAAAAATGAAGATTATTGGAAAGCTTTATTCAAACGGTGAGCTCGTTGCGGAAAAAGAAAAGAACTATTTATTTTTAGAGGGAAATAAACAAGAAAACTTGATTCTTGTTCCAAAAATAAACAGATAAAATTTTAAGTACTACATTTTTATTAGAATTTTCTAATTTATAAAAATAAAGACCATATCTTTCCTTTTGTGAAAGATTTGTTGTCTTTTATAAACATTAATTACATGACTTTGAAGTCATCGGGTCAGTTGTTTTTTAGACTCATACTTGTTGCAAAAACAGTATTTTTTATGATTATATCTCGCTCCTTGAACACGTTGGCTTGGCGTTTTAGGCTATAAAACATACATTTTTATGATTTTGGAAATTTAATTTTGTTCTCGAAACGATGCCGAAATCTATTTAATTGTATTCTAATGTATAACAAAACAACCAAACTTAAATAACGAAATGATATTTAAGTTTTGGCTAATGATAAACGCTATCTGATAAAAATAATAAAGACGGACAGCAGAAATTTACTAAGTCAAACTTTTACCTTTAGGTAAAGGTAATGCTTGGGTTATTCGCTAATTATTCGGGGGGTATGGTAAGTGATAGAACTTCTATGCTCTTTTCTTTGCTTCTTTAATTCATACAGCAGTACTTAGAAATAACAACAATCAAAGTAGTGCTTTGAAAGTTTCTCAACATTTGCACTGAGAAACTCAAAATAATGAAGGGTAGAAAATGGATGTGTCAGGCCAACTAAACTCAGAAAGGGTCGACTCGAGTTCACGAAAAATTCGTAGTTTTTCCTGCTATGAAAAATCTGACGAAGTATTTCACTCAGACCAGTCTCACATTGTTGTCGTTCACAATGGTCAGCTTCGAGTTCAAACAGGTGATTGCACAATCGATGTTGCTGCAGAAAATGGGGTATTTCTATCTCAAGGGGATTACTTGTTAGAGTACTCTCCGCTAGATGGGGCATACAAAGCGTCGATTATTGCTTACGACAATGAACTCGTTAGTCAGTTGCTGCAAAAACACAGTGATCTCTTGATGATGCTGCCTAAGGTAGACAAAGTTTGTTCTGGTTTGTTTACTTTTGGTTTGAACATACTCGTTGAACAAGTGCTTTCTAGCATGCAGACGCTTGAGCAACAAGCGTACCCTGATGCCATTATGTGCCTAAAATACGAAGAACTACTCATTCTCTTGCTACACAGCAAAGGAGGAGAATCACTGTATGCGTTGCTGTCACAACAAACAAACCGTACGTCGGAACGGTTACGTCGATTTATGGAACAGCATTACTTAAAAGAATGGAAGTTGACAGACTACGCGCAGGAGTTTGGTGCCAGCTTAACCACTTTTAAAGAGCTTTTTAATGAGCACTATGGCATTTCTCCAAGAGCCTGGATCAGTGAGCGTCGACTACTGCATGCTCATAAACTGCTGTTGACGAGTAAGATGAGCATCGTAGATGTGGCGATGGAGGCAGGGTTTTCCAGTCAGTCTTACTTTACGCAGAGTTACCGTCGTCGTTTTGGAACGACCCCAAGCCGCGTACGTTCGGGAGACGATCAAGTGGCTATCGCGAAATGAAATGACTTGGGACTAAAATTTTCTGACTAATTTTGAAAGTCACTCACCAGTGTAAATTCTATTATGTATCGTGTAACAACGAACGATTAAAAATTATTACATCTCTTTCTTTCTGGATTGTTCGAAAGGGGTGCGGAGACGAACATAAATGAAAAAGCAGCATTGGCGACGCCGTTCGCTTTTTCCAGACAGCATAGTGACACAGCGGAAAGTGACTGTTTTACAAAGAGGAGCTCGTTATGAAAGCGCCTCGAAACCTACGCAGGATCTCAATGTTGTGCACGTCAATCACCGACAATTGTTGAGTGAAGGCGTCATAAATTATGAGCAGTTATCTTTACTTCAACGCTTGTTGGATAGAAATGTCGTCGATAGCCTGTGCGCTAGCCAGTTAGTAAAAACGTATCAAAAACTTGGTGCTTCGATAGACCGGTTTGCCATGCGTTTATTTTTGGAAATTGGATCGCAGCTCAGTGATAGCAGCACAATCACAACGTTCGAACAAAGGCTGGACTACATCAACTCTCGTCTGGGCTTTCGCTTTAATTTGGCTGTCCCAAAAACGTTGATGCTTTGTTTCCATTTATCACTCAACGAGTGGATTAACCGACAAGTCGATCAAAGTGCTCTTCATGCTTCGATTAAAGTTGAACAACTTATCAATCAACTCGATATTCAGAAGGAATATTGGTCGAAGCTATCAGGGGAAGACACCAGTGCCGTCTTTGTTCAACAGCAACTCGATCTCATTAAGAGCCAGCAGCATCAACTTAAAAAGCAACTTGGGACGTTAAGCGAACAACAGTTGCAAGTGATTGAATGTCATCGTTCGTTAATTGAGAAGTGGCAACCGTCCTTAGACGAGCTTAAAGGGTTCGCAGAGTACACTTCTACGACTGCTCAGTTTATCTCTGAGTGGAAAAAGTGGTGTTCGGAAGTTCGACTTGAAGCTCCTGAGCTGAACGAAGTCTGGGATGCATGTGATGTGGTTTACAACGACCAAAATGCGGTTGCGAAAGTATGGCAGTGGTTCAAGAGCATGCAAATTGTTGGCGACATCGATCACTACTATTTTGACACTCAAAGCGGCCAGTGCGGCCAGGCTTGCAATCACCTCAGCCAGATTTAAATAGGGCGTTAAATGTTAGATAAGATGATGAAATCTTTAGCGGAAACGCTAAAGGTAGGGGGGTTTATTGCCTCAGAAAATGGCTCTTACAACATCGAGGTTGATCAGTTGTCACTGACCATCAAACAACACGCATCATGGTTTTTATGGGAAGCGGCTTTACCTTTCCAGTTTAAAGAGCATCTAGATTATCAACAAGAACAAGCGTTGCAACGTTGCATGCAGCTCTCATTAAAAACAATCCGTGAAGATGGCTGCGTACTAACAGCGAATGATGATCAGCAGCTGATTTTGCAAAGCAAAGTGAGGATCGAGGACTGTTCGATTGAGCTGTTCTCTTCTTTGCTTTCCAAGCACGTTAATCTATGTGAGCGTTATATGGCATTATTGGAGCACGAGCGCGTGAACCACACGATTAATCATAATGTGTGGTTGCCATGATGCGAAAAGTCTTTCCGAACATCAGACGTGCTGCCACAAAGATACTGTTGTGTGCTGTGAGCTTTGCTCCGTTGGGATTCGCACAAGCAACAGACTTACACTGGCCCGAACAACCATTCCGATACTATGCAGATAACGACTCATTAAAAGAGTTGTTGAATAACTTTGGCGCAAACTATCGCGTTTCGGTTTCTGTGAGTGACAAAGTTAATGATCGAGTGAGTGGACGTTTTACTCCTGATGATCCGGCTGAGTTCCTCGACTACTTATCGCAAGTCTATAACTTGATGTGGTATTTCGATGGTGCCGTCTTACATGTCTATAAGGCGACAGAAACGCGCTCACGTTTACTCCAATTAGAATTATTGACCGCCAGAGAGCTACGAAGCACGTTAATTTCCACTGGAGTGTGGGATTCGCGCTATGGGTGGAGAGCCGCTGAAAGTAAAGGGTTGGTTTATCTTGCAGGTCCTCCACGTTATGTCGACTTAGTTGTACAAACAGCCGAAGCATTAGAAACGCGCCTGCTGCAGAAGTCGAATTCAACCGACGAGTTATTCGTTGAAATAATTCCTTTGAAGTACGCTTCTGCAACGGATAGAGAAATTGCATATCGAGATCAGACCATTACGGTTCCTGGTATCGCATCGGTTTTAAAGCGAGTCGTGTCTGGTGTTCAAACTCAAGTGACGAGTGCGTCGAACAAAGAAGTTACCAGTTCAGATAAGCCTGTAAAAAGCAATAAAACCGCCTCAGTTCATGGCGGAGCAACGGTTGAAGCAGAGCCGGGCCTTAATGCGATTATTGTTCGTGATACTCAAGCGCGATTACCGCTCTATCGCAAACTGGTCGCTCAATTGGACCAACCGCAATCAAGAATTGAAGTTGCGTTATCGATTGTCGACATCAGTGCCAACGATTTAAGTCAGTTAGGCGTGGATTGGCGAGCGGGAGTGTCTGTCGGAAATAATCGAATTGTTGATATAAAAACAACAGGGGATGTGAGTTCGGGTGATGTGACTCTCGGCAGCGGACAAAATTTTAAGTCTTTGCTTGATTCAACCAATCTGAATTACCTGTTGGCTCAAATCCGATTATTGGAATCTCAAGGCAGTGCTCAAGTGGTTTCAAGACCAACACTGTTAACCCAAGAAAATGTCGAAGCGGTACTGAACAACAGCAGCACGTTTTACGTCAAGCTGGTTGGTAAAGAGACCGCAGCACTGGAAGAGGTCACGTATGGCACGTTACTGAGAATTGTCCCGCGTATCGTTGGTGACAGGTTTGCTGCCCGACCAGAAATCAATCTGAGCCTTCATCTCGAAGACGGGGCAAAGATTACCGATGGTGGTGTCGACGACCTTCCTTCCGTTCGTAAAACTGAAATCAGTACCTTGGCGACGGTGAAGCAAGGACAGAGCTTGCTCATCGGTGGTGTGTACCGAGATGAAGTGAGTCATCAGTTACGTAAAGTACCACTGTTGGGAGACATTCCATATTTAGGTGCGTTGTTTAGAAGTAATACCAACACTAAACGCCGCACGGTGCGCATGTTTATTCTAGAACCGCGAATCGTTGTGGATGGTATTGGCGATAGTGTGTTGATTGGTAATGAGTACGATCTGCGACCAAGCATTGGCAAGCTCAACAACATTTCCAACAACAGTGCTGAATTTAAATCGGTCGTCGAAGTGTATAGCTGCACATCAAAGACTCAAGCAGAGCGCTATCAGCAAGACTTATTGTCGCAGCAACAGTCGTCTCAATTGACGCAGTGCCAATTGCCGACAGGGCAAAAGGGTTGGCGTGTAAAAGTATTGGAATGCGATGACTCACAAAGTGAGTGTGTGCGTCCATCAGAGGAGCCTTAACCGCGATGCAGCAATGGAAAATTCGTATTTTATCAGGCGTGCATTCCGGAGTTGAAGTCACCTTACCTGAGGGCGCTCTTGTGCTTGGCAGTGACGACTTTATCGCAGATCTCGTGCTGTCTGATGCTGGGGTCGAAGCTAACCATTTCACGTTGGTTTGCCAGCAAGACTCGGTTATTTTACGAGGCTGCAAAGAGGCAAATATTAACGGTGAAAACATCTCTGTTGAAGATGATGGGATCGAGTTGTCACGCCATGCCGTTGTCTCTGTAGGCGTTGTGAAGTTCGCACTGGGGTACGCAGAAGATGCGTTAATCGTGAGTAACGTCAGCGACGAATCTAGCGAACAGGATGCACCTGTTGTTGCTGTACAACGCTCTAGCTGGAAAAAAACAACGCTCATCGCCTTGCTTTGTAGTTTTGTCCCGAGTGTCATTTTTGCTGGTATGTGGTACAGCCAAGCTAACGGAAACAATAATGAGACTGTCACAGAAGCAGAACCCATTGTTTTGGTGCGCAACATCTTAGGCGAGATCAAACTTAGCGACGTTCGTGTGGAATGGAATGCCGCCGCACGCCAAGCGGTTTTGGAAGGTTATGTTGAAGATCGAACTCAGAAACTCGATCTGCTTGGTCGAATTGATGTACTAGGTATCAATTACAAAAGTGACTTAAGAACGATGGAAGAAATCCGTCGCGGGGTTCGATTTATTTTGCGAAACCTCGGCTATCACCAGGTGAAAGTCGAAAATGGGGATGAGACGGGCACACTGTTACTGACGGGTTATATCGATGATGCAAGCCGCTGGAACCAAGTTGAGCAAATTTTAGAGCGAGACGTACCGGGCCTAGTAGCGTGGAAGGTTGAACTGCAAAGAGCGGGTGCCTACATGGATACGCTAAAAGCCTTATTGACGGATGCAGAGCTACTGAAAAAAGTCCAGTTGGTTACCAGCGGTGATCGCATCGAAGTACGCGGGGAACTTGATGATATCGAAACGACTCGATTTTACGGTGTGACTCGAGACTTCCGGGAACAATATGGTGAGAAACCGTACTTAGTTTTGAAATCCATACCTAAGGTGAGTAAAGGCACCAACATCGATTTCCCGTTTCGTAGCGTTAACTTTGGCCAGGTTCCATATGTGATTCTGACCGATAACGTTCGCTATATGGTCGGTGCAAGAACGCCTCAGGGCTATCGAATATCCAGTGTTACACCTGCTGGTATTGAGTTGGTTAAAGGCGGGCGGGTGATAACAATAGAACTTGGATATGAAGGCGAGACGAACAATGACAAATCTTGAACAAATTTTAAATAACGACACAAACGGTGCGGAAGTGCACAAGATTAAGAGCAAGCTCTTAGAAGCACAAGCGGTGGTGAAACGTCAGTTGGATTTAGGGTGCTCACCACAGCAGTACCAATTGCTACTCAAACAGTATGAAGCTTACACCGCCGCACATGCGGTCGTTGAATCATACGAAGCGAACTAAAAATACGAGGAAGTCTTATGTCATTTTACGATGCTAGTAACAGTGTAAACCTTGATGATGTTAAAACTAAGTTAGAAAAACAAGCGAAAGATGCCAACACAGAAGTGACGACTGCCATCAAGAACCTAGAAACAAACGCCGATGATCCATCTAAGCTGGCTGAACTTCAGCACGCGATCAACAAATGGTCTGTTGTTTACAACATCAATGCGACCACCACTCGTGCGATTAAAGATGTGATGCAGTCGATTCTCCAGAAGGTATAAAGCATGGAACGAGAAATGCGCCAATTGCTGGCTGAAATTGCGCTGATGGCAACCGGTATGCATCGTCATCAAGAAGCTAATACGATAGCGGACGGCCTTGAAGCAAGCTCTGGTTCTGAAGAGACCGTGGTGATGATTCGTGCAATGAGCCTTATGAATAAAGGCTTGTACGAAGAGGCTCATCAATTGCTCGAACCACTTTGCAACGCCTATCCAGATCTGATCAGTTTAGCGGCCCTTGCTTCCGCCAAAGCTGGTTTATTGAGCAAAGCGGAAAGTTGGGTAGAACTCGCATCACAGGGAAGCGAAGAAAGCCAAGCATTTGCTGCAAGCTTTTCTCAGGACATTAGGAACCTTGGATGATCGTTGATTCAAGTAATCTAACTCTTCAGCCTCAACCTCTGCGCCAATCGGAGTCGCGCCATTATGAGCGGAGCGATGAAGATAAGATGAATGTGCTCATGGAGCGTAATGCCAAGCAAGCGGAAGCCTCACACGCCTCTCCAAAAGAGACGTTAGAGAAAACAGAAGCGAAACTGGCGGACATCAAAGCGTGGTATGAATCACTAAAAGAAGCAGATGTTGTCAGTAAACAAAGCGTCTTATCATCGTTGAATGAAGCGTTCTCCGATCCTCAAGTTAAACGAGAGGCAATGTGGTACGCCTTTTATGAGGCGAAGAGTGCAAAGGGCACCGAACACCCGCAAGCCGATTTATTAAAGGTGTTGAAGCAGGAGTTGCTAGGGGATTTTTCGGGCCAGCTTATTGCCGAGCCACCTGTCGATAAAGCAGCACTTAAAGAAATGTTGGCGCAGCATTTTCCACTTGGTGCCCAGAAAGAACAAGCCTTGTGGCACTGCTGGGCTGAGTTGAAGTCGTTACCTGGTATGGCATCAACACTGGACATGGTTCGTGATGAGCTTAGCTTCATGATTCAAAAAAATGCGATGGTGAAAAACATCGTGACTCATAGTCACAAGTTAGATTTGTCTTAGGAGTACATATGATAAACACGCAGTACACCGAGGTGATGCAAACCAACATTGATAAGTTGCAGGATGCACAAGTCGAGGACGGTTTAAGTGAACGTTTCGAACAAGCTATGTCGGTTCCCGAGGCGAATAATGGCTTGGAGGGCGGTTTGCTCGAAAACATCAGCGAGTTAAAAAATACTATCGATAACGCGAAAAGTAACCTGCAAGACAACATGAAGATGGTGGGTGATGATCCGGCGCAATTACTGCAAATGCAGTGGGCACTGACGCGCATTACTTTTCAAGAAGAGCTGATCGCGAAAACCGTGGGTAAAACCACACAAAATGTAGAAACCTTATTGAAGGCACAATAGTGATGATGAATAAAATGAGAGCGGTTTTCATCATGCTCACGTTGTTTCTGGTGGGGTGTCAGACCGAGCTGTACACCAACGTAACTCAGAAAGAGGGGAATGAGATGTTGTCGATCTTATTATCCGAAGGTGTCGTTGCAACAAAAGAACCTGACAAAGACAACACCGTCAAGTTAATGGTAGACAGTTCTCAAATCGCCTTCGCTGTAGACGCGCTGAAGCGAAAAGGGTATCCAAGAGAGCAGTTTTCTACATTGAAAGAGGTGTTTCCCAAAGACGATTTGATCTCGTCGCCATTAGCAGAACGAGCACGTTTGGTGTACGCGAAATCTCAAGAACTTTCTTCAACCTTATCTCAGATTGATGGCGTGCTGGTGGCACGTGTTCATGTTGTTTTGGAAGATCAAGATCTACGTCCAGGAGAGCGTCCAACGCCTGCATCTGCCTCTGTGTTTATTAAACACGCGGCGGATATTGCGCTTGATTCGTATGTTCCGCAGATCAAATTATTGGTGAACAACAGTATTGAGGGGTTGAATTACGATCGAATCAGCGTAGTGATGGTACCCTCATCAGAGGTACGAGTTGCTACTCAAAACAATCAATTTAAAAGCATTTTGTCGGTTCAGGTCACCAAAGAGACGGCGAATAATTTTGTCGCCATCCTGGTGTTCTTGGTAGCTGCGCTTATCGGTTCAAATATCGCTACTTTTACTTGGTGCCGCAGGAACACAAAGCGTGGTTAAACCAGAAACACCACTCGCGCAGGTACAACATCAATTTAACTACGCGCCTTGCCAATACATCCATAAAAGTTGGATAGAACAGAAACAGCCTTGGTTATTAAATATTGAAGGTTGGAGAGATAACCCCATGTTTAACCAATGGTGCATAAATGAGTGGGCGTTATCTCCAGTTCCAGAGACGGCTTTTAACAAACCTTGCCATAGCTTGGCGTTGCTCCCAGCGGATGCGTTGAATCAACTCGTATTGATGGTGGGCGGAGCTTTACATTGTGTGGCAATGCGAGGCGTTGTTTTAAAACATCCGAAACAGGTTCTGAACAACGTCTTTGGATTGGAAGGCGCTCGGTTCTTGATTCAAAACGGGCCGATGTTGTTATCCAGTTGGCCGCAAGGTTGGCAACATCCGTTGCCAGAATCATTGGATGAGCGGTCTGTTGAAGCAAAAATGCAAGCGCTTGGGTACTCCTGGATAAGGTTTGTTTTAGTTAACTCGCCAGAAGACATTGTCCTGCGTTTGCAATTCAAACTAGAACAGCAGCTCAGCGAGAGTACGGAAATGGCTAGCTGGTTGGCAAAAGATCAGCGAGATCTGGCGTATCGACTCACAAAAAAAATCGCAAAACAGGTTATTCCCCAATGGTTTCATTTGTTGAAATAAAAACAGACAACTTGCAGCTGGCACCTGGCTTAAAGGTGCTGAAAGCGAAAGATTATGCCAGTTATCTTGATTCGCAACACTTAGTTGAAGCCGCGAACTCCAAAGCTGAAAGCATAATTGCTAATGCCCAACAAGCCTACGAAACTGAAAAACAACGTGGTTATCAGGATGGCCTTGCACAAGCCAAGATTGAAAATGCGCAAACGATGGTTGAAACCCTAGCGCGTTGTAATGATTACTATCAGCAAGTCGAAGAAAAAATGACAGGCGTGGTGTTAGAAGCGGTACGTAAGATCATCGATACCTTTGATGATGTCGATACCACGGTGAGCGTCGTGCGAGAAGCGTTGCAATTGGTGAGCAACCAAAAGCAGGTCATTTTACATGTCCATCCAGAGCAGGTTGTTGATGTGAGGGAAAAGGTGGCTGGTGTACTGAGTGATTACCCTGAAGTCGGTTACGTTGACGTGGTAGCAGACGCTCGCTTGAAAAATGGAGGCTGCATTTTGGAAACTGAAGTCGGGATCATCGACGCCAGTATTGATGGACAGTTGCATGCATTAAAGCAAGCGATGGTGAAGCAGCTCAGTGAGCGTAAAATTACGATTCATGAATAAATCTTAAAAACTCAGCACTTGCTGAGTTTTTTCATTTTAATGCCTTTAAACAAAAAAAATCCGACCATTTCTAAAATATTCACTGTCATAAATCCTTAAGAATACACCTAAGAAAGCTGCTTAGTTGATAAGTGTTGCAACCAAGCAGCGCCCCTAAAACAACAAAAATAGGATTATTTAGTCGAATGGCTAATGGATTTATAACTTCTTTACTGACAGATTTTGCCAGCCGCTGCCAACTGGAGTCGCTGGTTTTTGATGAGGATGATTGTTGTCATCTACTCATTGAGCAAAATACAGCAATCACAATTCGCGCACAAGAAGATCGCCTGACACTTATTGGGCTAATTTCAGGCGATAAGCCGAGTGATGATGTTTTGCATCAACATATGAAAGATGCCTTAACGCAAGGCTCTCCAGCGGTATTCTGGGAGGCAGAAACGGGATACATCGGTTTCATACACCTGCACCAGCATCTGTTAACTGCTTCTTTTCTTGATGAATCATTAGCGAATTTCATCGAATGGCTAAAAAGTGCGAACACGCAAAAAGTAACCAATAAAACAACCGAAGTCCCGGTAACGAGTACTACTCATTTTTCCACATTAAGGGTTTAAAACATGATCAGTTTTGGAAGTGTTAGCGCATTGCAGGCTGCCATGCCGCAAGCTCGCAACGAGATACTTAACGAAGGCAAGCTGAGTATTGGTGGCAAAGAATACCAAATCAATGCAGCGACCCAAGAATTTACTCGCGCCAATCCTACGAATGGTGCGGTAGCGCGATTTTTTGAAGCGACAGGAAAACTGTTTCGCGAAGGTAGCCCACAATCGGTAGCGAAAGCCCTTACAAAAGCCGTATTTGATAATGAGCAAGGACAAGCTCAGCGTTTACAAGCTGCTTCTTCTGTTGAGCATGGACAAATGTTCTTCAAAGATGGAAGCATAAAAACCGCATCAGATGTATTAAATGCATTCGCGAAATTGGATAGCAAAACGGTCCAATCGCACTCTGCTGAGCTAAACCAGTTAGCGGAGCGAGCAATGACAGAATCAATGCTAGAAACCGATTCTGGTAAAAACCTCACATCACTGATTGGCGAAAGTGCAGCGAAGTCGCTTGCTGGACGTGTAGTAAAAGACTATGGCGGTGGTGTGTCTGCAGCGCAAAAAAATCCAGCAGGTAGCATCACTCAAATGCAAGCGGTGTTTGATATGGAGGTGATGCATCTTAAATCGGCGCAACGCCATATCGAAGGTCTAGCAAGCACCGATCTAAGCCAAGGTGTATACGCTGAAGGACTGGCAGAGGACGCGTTTAACAAAAGTGGCGTCACCGATAATGTCGAACGAGCTGCGGCGTGGATCATTAATGCTTCTAACTCTAAAGGAAACGATGCCGAAAACATTACGTCTTTACTTAAAGAGTACGCGTCTAATGGTAAAGACTTATTGAATATGGACAACTTAAAAGAGCTACACGCTCGATTGGTACCTGATGTTGAACGTGACTACCGAGGGCCAAATATTTCGGGTGGTACTTTGCCTTCAAGTATTGGCGGTGAGGGCATGTTAAAGCAGCACATTGAAGGCTTTTTGAAAGAGAACCCTGTAGAAGATAAAGACTTAGGTAAACATTTGTTCGCCGGAGTTATCGGGTACCATGGCTTTACCGATGGAAATGGTCGCATGGGGCGCATGCTATACGCGATAGCAGAACTTCGTAACGACTCATTCAATCCTTTGGCTATGAACGCAGAGAACAGCCTTCACGGCATCAAGTAATTTTTCTCTTCTATTCCAATTTTAGAGCGGCGATTGCCGCTCTTTTCTTATTTCTTTATCCAACTTATTCTTCATTTTTCTACCTCGCTAAAAACGGCTAATAGCAATAAAATTGAGACGTTTAAATAAAGCTCTTGTGTCTATCACGCCATAAAATCGCTCTTATCCTTATGAGCTTATTTAAATAAGCCGTTATACCCAAGTCGTCTCGCTGCATCAGATATTTCGAGGCTACTTAGGTATGTTAAATTAGACAGGACACAACATGGATACAGGAAAGATTAATATGCTTCTCTCTGAACTAGGAGAAGTGCTGAAACTTGAACGCGTGACAGCGTATGACGATCAAATGTGGTCACTGCATTTTGCTGAAAATAACAGTGTCGATGTTCTGCTCGTGGAGGAAAAAGGCGAGTTGTTGATTTCTAAAAACCTGCACATAGAACAAGAGGATATTACGTTAGACAAACTTCAAGTTTTACTTGAATACAACTTCTTATATCGAGAAACCGGCGGTGTGCAGTTTTGCGTTAATCCAACCACTAAAGATGTGGTTCTTCAGGTTGCCATCGCGGCCGAGAGTGAACTCACCAATATTGCTAACTTGATGATTCAACTGAATGAGCTAGTGGATACTTGGGCTCAGCTATTTCAGAACAATACGGTTGTAGATTTTAGCCAAACAGACGTACACGCATTTATTCAGGTTTAAGGCATTACACATGGTCAATATTAATACATCGCAAATGCACTCGTTGAGTCAGTTAACATCCCATTTGGCGACACAAAATCAATCTGACGATAAAGAGGTTCGAGCGCATAATGGCAAAGATATTTTTGTTAAAGAAGGGGCTCCCAAAAATAAAAGCGTCAGTGCGCGTATTAGCCACCAGAATAAAGCGAAAGACATTGTGGTGAATCTGCTCACGAAGCAGGGCATTCCTAAAGACGTTGCGAAGCTGATGCTGAAAAATGTGTTGAACGGTGAAAACAAGTTAACGCTTGGTAGTCTGAAAAACCTAGAGAGATTGTCGTCTGGTCCTAGCTCACATTGGCCAGCCGCGCAAACGGCCTCTTCTTCCAAAACCAATAAAGCTTCATCGAGTGTCGCGCTGATCAACGAACATAAAGCTAACCTTCAAAAGCTTGGTGATTTTGCCTGTACAGACTTAAATACATTTGGTGTAAAAGGTTCGCAGTTTTATGAAACCAAAGGAAAGCCTAGACTAGAAGCGCTTCACGCGAATCAAGCGCGAATCATGCAAGATCAACGAGCGACTATGTCCGCAAACGGAGTTCAAGCTGCAGCACAAAGAGGAACCGCACCGCAATTAAGCACCCTACAGAACATTGCTAAGGCAGTACAAAACGCGAAAGCCGGCTGCTGTACTACATTTGCCTTTGCTGCCGCGGCTGAGATGATTCAAGGCATGTCAGGCACACCTGAAGGTGAGCCTAAAGTAGAAGTGGTTGCGTTTAAAAAGGGTCATTCAGGTACACACCTTTATGTACTGGTTGGTCGACAAGAGGGGAGTGATATCAAAGATCCATCAACATGGAGTAAGGATGTGAAAATTGTTGATCCTTGGGCAACATCCGCATTCGGTGCACCAATGTTTGGAGATGCGCAACGACCACCTGTTTCGAATATGTTCCCGCCAACAGAAGTCATTTTTGATAGTCATAAACTGGGTTAGTCGCTCTGCAAAAGAAGTAAGCAAACACATAATGCTAGTCATCCAACCTTTATTGAAAGAGCAGCCGTGAGCTGCTCTTTTTTATTACTCTGGCAACTCATTTTTACAGCGAGATTTCTGCGAAAAACCTCACAATGAAGGCGAAAAAGTGACAAAAATAAAGCCATTACCGACATCGTTCAATCTGCAATCGTTGTTCAATAGAGTTATTGAAACAAAAGGAAAAAGTTATGAACACGATTCAACAACTGCTCTTGGAGTTTTGCCAACTCAATGAGTTACCCGAACTGAGTTTTGAAGACAATGAACGCTGTCAGCTACTGGTCGACGACCGCTACATGCTGTATTTCATCGCGACAGATACGGATGACTTAATGTTGTCCGTGACTTTCGGAGGATTAGAAAAATCCGGCGAACAACGACTAAAAGGTTTAGAGCTGCTTGCTCATGCTAATTATCAGGGCATCGGTAGTGGCAGTCTTGCACTTGCTTTAGCCCCAAATGGTCGACAGCTTGTCTTAGCGGGACGTAAACCCGTTGAGCACCTAAACACGACGAATCTTACTGCTTGGTTTCATGAGGTTATTGAACAGACTGAATTGTGGCAAGCGCGTTTTGCAATGTTGGATCAAGCGATTCCAACCACCCCTAATCATGAACAAGCACATGTTCAATCACTTCGTGTGTAGGAGAGAAAAATGGTCAATACAACGCAAAAAATCAGCCAAAGCCCAGTACCTGATCTAGAACAGTTTCGTGCAGTCGCTGCGCAAAAAGATGACCGAGTGATCAGTAAAAGAGGTGAGGTAAAAGAACCTTCAACGTTCCACAAAGGTCACAAGTTTGCTTCTATCCACGAAGGCGTGTTGAGAAGCAAATACACTAAGTTTTTCCAAGAAAACATCAAAACTCACCTTGATTTGAAACAGGCGCTACTTAAACAAGAAAAGCCTGAGGTAGCCTTGCTAGCTTACTCATTAGTTAGCCCTTCTGGTTATCGCGGTGAGCCGCTTACTGAGCGCAAAATCTTAGAAGTTGTCAGCTTGTTGGATGAAGTCAAGGTGAGCAGCGATACGTACCAGCAGCTTAAAAATACGTTTGACGCGATCAGCAAAGATCCGCGTATGCAGGTGAGTTTAGAGGCTCAGTACCCGGGGAAAATGGATGGTTTTGGTGCCGAACTGTTACAGATTGGCAAAGAAAAATTGAAAGGTTCTGGCGTTAATGCAGTCATCAACCTAGCCTTGCCTGGAGTAGGGCTATTAATTTCAACAGGACGCGAGCTGCACAAAGCGGCAGTCAATGGCGATGCTGAAGCTTACCACCATCAGCTGGAGCAAATTTCGCAGCTTCCAGGGCGAGACCAACGTCTCTCTATGCCGATGCAACAAACATTAGCCCAAGGTCATGCAATGTTATCAGCTGAAGGCGCAGTTGGGGCGACATTGGGCATGGCGACAGGTAGTTTGGGTACTTTTGGTGTGAGCTCGGTAGCGACAGCGGGTGTTACGCCGATAGCAAAAGAAGCCATTGGTTCGGCTGCCACGACTGGCATCATCAGTGGTGGTGGCTTTGTTGCGAACCAAGCTGGAGCATACGGGTTAAATACGGAAGTCAAAGAGCAACTCATGCAAGGTGAGATGTCTGGTGTTTTACCAAGGCTTGAAGTTTCTAATGCCAAAGGAGACTTTACCTTCAGCATGCAAGATCCAGCTTCTGTACGCGCATTAATGGCGTACCTTGGCCCTAAAGAGAACACGGCGATGACATCACCTCAAGCGCCTAAAGAAGCACAAGAGATGGAAGCTGCTCGCTTAACGTTGAAAAAGATGTTGGGCTCAGAGCCAGGTGAACACTTAGTCCCTGACGTTGATTCTATCTTGAAGCTAAGTCCAGAAGATGCGCCAAGTAAAACTGAGGCAACTGCTCATAGTGCGTTTAAAAAGCTGTTGGGCGAAGATTGGGATTGGCTCATGCCTGCAGTTCGAGCGATCGATAAAGGTGAGGCGAGTCAAATCAATGAAAAGCTGACTTACAAACTGCCACTTGATGCCGAAAATGGACGAGTATACCTTGATAAATGCCCAAACCTGAGTGACGCTCAGTTGGATGCATTAGATAAACTGGGCTCACCAAGTCAATTGCGACTGATGTACTTAGCGGAAGGTTGGGTTTAATTGAAAGTAAGGGAGCAGATGCTCCCTTACCGTATATGGTGTTTTGCCGGATGTTTATCTAGGCGTTAAACTGGCCTACTGATTTCGCTTAAAAAAGCGCTCGGCATTAGCAAATAGAGATTCACAGTGCTTTTTCTGCTTGTCGTAGTCAGCCGAACCTTCTGGCATTGCGTCTAATACTTCTTTTGCGCTGTGGTATTCTTTTACCATCAACTCAAATTTATCTTCATAATTGCTTTTTTTATTCTTTTTTTGAAAGCTATCTCGTTTTTTTCTCATTTTTATTCCTCTAGAGCGTGTTTATAAAAGGTCAATCTAATTAACCTCTACTTTTATAGGAATAACGAAGTCAAAATGGTTTAAATTAAGTCTAAATATTCCATTGTCATCGCGTTGATTAATATATTTCACCACTAATGACTATTCCTAAATAGTGATGATATATACACGAAGTGGCTATGCGCGTTATGTCTTATTTTGACGCTTACTGATTGTTTTTATAAGGTTAAATTCCTTATAAACCTATCGATGTAAAGACAGCGCGTTGTGATAACCATGCTAAGAGAGCTAACTCTCGTTCGTATTTAAATCAAAACTGAGGCTATTTAATGGAAGATAAAGAATAAGTTGCTACAGGAGTTGAGTAACGAAATGACTCGAAAGAAAACTAAGAAGAGACTCGAACTAAATATTTCATCAATAGCTCACGGTTAGGAGCTGAGCTCACTATACACCGATTATAAGAAATAGATAGGACTTTCTATTTTTCTTCAGACAAAACCGTCCATGAAGGAAGCTTGCGCGTTGCAAAGCAATACCTAAAGATACAAAGGCATGCGTACATGCCTTTGTATGTGTGCGAGGCACAAATGGCACTATGGTAGGTAGGCGCCTCCACATACTGGATTGTATGTGCCCGTGATATGTCCGCTTTTTTCACTTGCCAAGTAGCTCACGGTGTTTGCTACGTCTTCAGGTGTGGCAATTTTCTGCGTTGGTGTGAACATTCGAATGGTTTCTTTAAACTCTTCAGGAGCACCTTTTGTTGCGTCTGTTTCTACAAGGCCCGGAGCAACGACATTAGACGTAATCCCGAAAGGACCAAGTTCTTGAGCGAGGTATTTACTAAAGCTATCAAGTGCACCTTTTGCACTACCATGAGCAATAAAGCTTGGTGCAGGAGCTTCTGATAAGGTGCTAGAGATAAAAATTAAGCGACCAAACTGGCTGGCTTTCATGTTTTCTACCGCCAATTTTGCCGTTTGATATGCAGCGTGCATTTCGTCATTTAGCTTTTGTGAAAACTCTTCCCACGACTGCTCAGTGAAAGGTTTAGCGGTAAAGCTCATGTTTGCGTTTGAGACAAGAACATCAACGCCACCATGTTCATTTGCGATGCTGTCGAACATTCCTTGTATTTGTGCGTCATCACGAACGTCAGCTTTTAAAGTGTACGCCTCACCACCGGCGTTTTGAATTTCCTGAGCTAACGCTTCCGCGACCGCAGCACTATTTACGTAGTTGATAAAAACTCGGTAACCATCTGCAGCGAGTGCTTTTGCTGTTGCTGCACCAATTCCGCGAGCGCCACCTGTAATTAAAGCATTGCGTTTTGTCATCGTATTTCTCCAAGGTTGAGCCTGACTGTTAAACCAGCTTCTGTCGCAACGTACGCTGATAAGTTAAATTTGTCCGTTAAGCTTGCGTAAGTTCGCTACCACGCTAGAAAGTTGCTGTTTGCTGTTGTCTAGGTCGGCATCAGCAAGGTTCTGTTGGGCTTCTTGCAGTACTAGCGAAGCGATATTTGCACATGTATCAACGGTGTCTAAAGATTTTTCTGTTAGCACGACTAACTTACTTCGACTATCCGTTGGCGAAGGTTTCCTCTCTGTCCAACCGCGCTTTTCAAGCCCATCAATTGAGCGACTGACGCTCGATTTTTCTAAGTACAACAGTTCACAAATCTGACTTTGAGAAAGAGCACCGTTGTTTCGCAACAGCAACACGACACCCCATTGTTCTGCTGTCATATCAATACCAGCATCTTTGAAACGGGTAGTGAGTAATCGGTTAAACAGGCGACTAGCAAGCCCCGTAAGGTGACCGAGAGACTGATGATGGTTGTATTGGGACATGGAAAATTTCACCAAATAACATGAACGAACAATATGGTTGTATACACAACTATATTGAGCGATGTCAAATTCGTTTGAAGAAAATGCTACTAGCTTGTGCTTATCGTTGGGTTGATGTGTCAGATTGAGATGCTAATGAAAATTGGTGAGGTAGCTTCGAAAACTTTGGCCAGTCAAGTTGTTTGCGATTGATGCGCCGAGTTGGGGAGCAGGCTTCAATAAAGGTAGGGGAGTTGCAGTCCTCTCTTTATTTATTCAGTTTAAATGTGTTTTTTTATTTACATTACAGATGGTTAGGTTTTAATTCTCTTCATTCAAAACACTTTTCTCAAGAAGTTCATGATAAATCAATGAGATTGATCTTTTTTGATTGGCAATGATCAAATGTATCTTTACTAAAACTGTACGGTACAGTACAGTTTGTGAAAATCATAAAATGGGTTTCAAACATGAAGAAGAAAGTTATCGCCTTGTCGCTTGTTGTTGGTTCGTTATTTGCTGCTGGCTGTGCCTTATACCAGCCGAATACTGTAATGACGGATAACGCATATGTTCATTCAGACGTTACGGCCATTTCACCTGAGGTTGGGGGGCAAGTAAGCGAAATCTTTGTCAAAGATAACCAGTGGGTAAGAGAAGGAACTCCTTTGTTTGTCATTGATGATGAAGACTTTATTGCCAACCAAGAAATTGCTCGAGCAGCACTAGATGTTGCGAAATCTGAGCTTACTGCAAATCAAATCAAAACGGATATGCAGTTAATGAAAATTGAGCAGGCGAAGCAAGGTATTCGCCGCGCGAGTGCAAATGCCGAACACCAAGCGGCGGAGTTTCAACGTCTTTCTCGTTTGGTACAAAAGCAATCTGTGAGCAAAAATCAGTTTGAAGCACAAAAAACGCGATCTATTGAAGCAAGCAGTAATCTTGAAACCGCTAAATTGGGCTTAGCTGCTGAGCAAAAACAGCTCGACACATTGATGACCGAGAAGTTGAAACTGACAGCACAGCGTAAAAAAGCAGAAGCAAACTTACAACTGGCTAATATTTCACTGGAAAGAACCACGGTGCGTGCGCCATTCGATGGCTATGTGGCAGATAGGCAAGTGCAAGTCGGCAAGTTTGTACAACCAGGAATGGGGCTCATCGTGATGGTGCCAGATTATGTTTGGATAGAGGCAAACTTTAAAGAAACACAACTTGAGAACGTTGTGCCTGGGCAAGAGGTTGAAGTGGTATTGGATATGTTTCCAAACCATCCATTGCATGGCCGTGTTTCTTCGATCACTCCGGCGACTGGTGCACAGTTTAGTTTATTGCCACCTCAAAATGCGACAGGCAATTTCGTAAAAGTAGTACAACGTGTACCAGTACGTATTGAGCTAGAGATCCCTCAAGAATTGAGTCAACGAGTCTATCCGGGGTTGTCTGCAGAAGTATCGATCGAGACTGCGGCACAAGGTTAACTGCAATGGAAAAACGTTCACCGCTGCTGATTTTGACGCTTTTTGCGATTGCTGCTTTTGGTATTAACTCCGTGATGTTTACCGAGTTATCGTATGAGATGGCGGCAACGTCAGGCTTATCTGTCGATGAAGTTGCTCTGGTTAAAGTCGGCTTTATGATTACCCAGGTATTAGGTTTTATATTCACACCAATATTGGTGCGTAGATTGGGTACGTTAATTCTCTTACATGCCATTTTATTGGTAGGTCTAGCGAGCAACCTTGTACTTTACTGGGGCGGACAGCAAGAACTGGTGTTCACTCTGACTTGGCTCTCGAGTGGCTTTTTTATGAGCATGTTAATGGTGGTATTAAACCTTTACTTGCTCCACTTCTTTGAACAGCGTTGGCTACCAGCCATTATTGCTTTAACGCTAGTATTCTCAACCTTGCTACCGATCGGCGCTTACCCTTGGGTAGTGGCTAATATTGTCGAAATCTTTGATTGGTCACTGTTGTGTGTTGTGTCGGCTTGGCTGTACTTCTCTGCCTTGGTAATTGCATGCATCTACAATCCTAAGTCGATTCAAATCGAGGCCGAACCCAAATCTGGCTGTTGGCTTTATTTAGTTTTTGCCCTGACAATAAGCCTCGTTGTATTTCTATTGATGAGAGGCAGTTATTACAACTGGTTTGACTCGGAATGGTTTGTTAAAGCCTCTTCGATAGCCGCGGCTCTGACTTTATTAGTGGTGTATTACTTTGTGAAAACCAGTCCTTTAAATACAGCATCAATACAGCTGCATAGTAAGTTGAAAACTAATGTTTTTATGTACAACGCTTTTTTGGCAGGTTTTGCTGTTATGGCGAGCAATGTGTTGTTTACTAGCTTTTTGAAAATGGCGTTGCAGTACAACAACCTTAATGCTGGATATGCCCAATTGCCGGCATTTTATTCCATGCTAGGTGGTATGCTAGTCAGTGTGCTGGTGTATTACTTCCGCCGGCCATTAGCGGATGCAGTCGTCCCGTTTGGTGTGGTGATGATTATACTTTCGGTACATATGTTTAGTCAGTTACCTAGCTTTGCTGGTACGGAATCTTTGTCCGTTCCGATGATGTTGCGTGGGTTTGGTGTCGGCTTATTGAATGTGTCTGTGACCATTGCAGTATTGATGTACTTCAATGTCGGGCAGCGCTTAGAAGGTATTGCCAATTTCTACCTCTTTCGTACCATTGGCGGTGTGATCGCTGGTGCCGTGTTCTCACGGGTAATGCAAAGCCATAGTGCACAAGCCGCTGGAGAGATTGGCCGAACGCTAGATGATGTGAATCATGCTTTTGGTGCTTATAAAAATGCGTTGAGCAGTACGATTCTGACTCATGGGCACTTGCCAAATTCGGCATTAGGAATGAGCCAAATTAGTTCTGTTGTCAAAGAGCAGGCGACCACTCTCGCACTGAGTAATTCATTATTGATGTTTATTATCTCGGTCTTTGCTCTCGCGCCAATCTTAATAATCGGTAAAAAACTGGCGGCGAAGCGAGAGATTCACTAAGCCATAGAAACAAGAAGGGAGCGATGATGCTCCCTTTTATATTCAGTGAGTTTATCTTTGGTATAGATTTAGGAAGGCGGTGACCGCTTTTTTCGTATGTGCATCTAACTCTTCATCTGTCGGAAAATCGAAGCCAATTAGTGCCATGTTTTGGTAATCAAGTTTAATTAATGCAAGTAGTTGCTCACAAGCGAGGTCGGCATTTTCAACATCGAGTTGTGAGCTGACAGTTTCACTCTTTAAAAAGTCGATGAGGTATTGATGAATGCGATGCGGCCCTGTCTGCCAGAATTGATTTGGTACGGAATCATGTTTGTTGAAGTCAGCCGAAACGATCCGATAAAGTGATAGCATAGGATTGGAGCAAACACCTTTTAGGTACTTCTTGGCGAAGTCATTCAATGTTTCTTGTAAAGGCTCCGATTGCTTGTCGGCAAGTTGGAAGACGGACTCTAAGCTGGTTTTGGTATTGTATGCTAAAACTTCAACAAATAACCCTTCTTTGTTCGAAAAATAGCGATATAACGTCTGCTTTGAGCCTCCACAAATCGCGACGATTTGATCGAGTGATGTGTCTTTGTAACCTTGTTTTATAAAAAGGTCAGTGGCAACTTTGATGATTCGAGTTCGTTTCTTTTCGGTAGATATGCGCATAAATAAATCAACCCAAGCAAAAATCCACCTTTGTTGTGGCTGGCGTGGTTTATTACCGAGCTTTAGGTGGTTTAGAGGTGAAAGTAAAACTGTCCAGTACAGTACCACTATTGACGTTAGTAAACACGACTTTTCATGAACCAAGTGCTTCATTGAAACAAGCAAAAGTAGGCAAATTCGATATGCTGAAACCTATAGCGAAGGATGACATATTTAAAAATATCATTACGTATAGAAAAGTGATAACCGTTCTTCGTACGATAGCCTTTACTCTCTAAATCGTTTTAATTCAGCGTCTTATCGGACTCCAATGATGCCAGCCAACGAAGCACTTCGGCGGTTGCCTCAATAAGATCGCTTGGGATGTACTGGTCGACGTTGCCGTCCGCGTATAGTGCGCGAGCAAGAGGGACTTTTTGCATCACAGGAACACCTTCCTCTTTGGCGATTGCGATCATACGTTTGGCTACCGCATCGGTTTCCATCAAGGTAATGACGGGCAGGGGCGTTTCGCCTTTTTTGTAGTACAGACCAACCGCGATATGCGTTGGGTTTGTAACTAATACATTGGAGCGTTTAACGTTTTCACGTTGATTGGAGGCCTGTAGCTCTTGGTGCAACTGACGACGTTTACTTTTGATTTCAGGGCTGCCTTCCATCTCTTTGTATTCGCGTTTCACTTCGTCCTTGCTCATTTTGAGTTTCTTCGTGTGGTCAAATTTTTGGTACGCAAAATCTGCGGCAGCGATGACGATGAAACCTACCGAAGAGATAATCATTAATTGTTTAATCATGACGCCAGTAATGGTCGGGACACATTCTAGCCCGCAAGTTGGAATTTGCATCAAAGCGTTGATGTTACCGCGTAAGGTCACCCAGATAATGCAGGAAAGAAGAGAGACTTTAAGGATCGACTTGATAAACTCAATCACACTCTTAAGCGAAAAAATGCGTTTGGCACCTTCGACGGGATTGATCTTTTTGATGTCGGGTTTAACGGATTCACCACTAAATAAAAAGCCGAACTGCCCCATATTGGAAAAGATGGCGACGAGTGCAGCAACCAGAATAATCGGGGCGAGTAGATAGGCAATTTCTTTTGCGATGGCGATAGCGACATCGACTAGCGCATCTTGGAAACCCTGATAAGCAAGCTTACTTGGTAGGAGAATAAGCGCTGAGATGTGCGACATGTAATAATCTGCGAACGCAAACAGTACAATTATGAGCGCTAAAATTAATGCAGACGATACTATTTCTTGGCTTTTGGCTACCTGACCTTTCTGCCTGGCATCGCGTAACTTTTTTGCGGTGGGTTGCTCTGTTTTTTCTGCGCTCATAAAGAATCCTAAGCGTTATTGCCAAATGGTATTGAGTTGTTCTGCGAATCGGGTAATGCCGTAAAACTGTACTTCAAAGTGATCCATCATTAACCCGAGATACACGATCAGTAAAACACTCGCGATGGCACTTTTTATTGGCATGGCAAGGAAAAAAACATTCAATTGCGGTGCAAAACGACTGATAAGAGCCAGACCAAACTCAGCAAGAAACATTGCCAAAACTAATGGGGCTGACATCAGCACACCAAGCCACATAAGCTGTTCAAATTGTGCGTAGAAGAAGCTCACCCATGCATCACTAACGGTTGGGAAAAAGTCCACGATCGGCCAAGATGTGTAGCTTTTGAATAACGCATAGATAAAAGTGACAAAGCCCCCGCCAGAGAAGAACAGGGTAATCAACGTTTGGGTCAGCAACACTGCGGTTGGCGTCGATTGCGAGCCTAGCGTTGGGTTAAACATACTTGCCATGGCAGCACCACGTTGGTTGTCGACCAGAAAGCCAGCCGCTTCTATTGCCCAAAAGGGGATAGCAGCAACAAACCCGATCAATAGCCCAATTAATACCTCCTTACCCAAAATCACTATCAGCCAAATACCGTCGGTTTCTGCGGGCAAGCTTTGCTGATTAATCATCGGAAATATAAACAGTGCGAGTGAGCAAAGCACACCATTTCTCACCATGGTGCCGCCTAGCATTTGCTTGCTCAAAATAGGCAAAAAGATGAAGCATGCCATTAACCGAGGTAACGTCAGGCTATACAAAAATAAAGCCTGGTGTAAGTCGTGATAACTCATCGTATTTGAGGAATTTTATCCATGGCAAGCGAGGCGAAGGCGTGGAGCTCTGCCCCTAGCCACTGCGTTGTGACGAACAGCGTAATAATGACCGCGATAAGCTTGACCACAAAGCCTAACGTTTGTTCTTGGACCTGAGTTAACGCCTGAATAAGCGACACCAATGTACCAACCAACGCTGCGACTAAAATCGGCGGTAACGACAAGTACAAAACTAGGGTTAATGCTTGAGTCGTGAAATGAATGATTTCAGCAGAATGCATACTTTCTCCGTGATTAACCGTAACTCAGTACTAAGCCGTGAGTGAGTTTCGTCCAGCCGTCAAGCAAGACAAAGAGTAACAATTTGAAGGGGAGGGAAATCGTCATTGGCGATACCATCATCATCCCCATCGCGAGCAAGATATTCGACACAATTAGGTCAATAGCGATGAACGGCAAGTACAATAGAAAGCCAATCTCAAAAGCACGGGTAAGCTCACTGACCGTAAACGCTGGCAGCAACAGCAACAAGCTATCTGACTCTAAACGGTCCACGTACTTTTGAGGCCATAATGTGCGCGCAGCATCGGTAAAGAATATGGCTTCGGTTTCCCGAATATGTTTTTTCAAAAACTCTCGATAAGGCTGTAAACCGCTTTCAATGAGGCCTTCCACACTTGCAGAGTCTTCAAGAGAAATATCATGCTGCTTCACGTAGTCATAGGTTTCAAACCCGACGGGAGCCATGATGAAAATAGACAAAATGATCGCCAATCCGTACAGCGCCATGTTCGGTGGAATTTGCTGTACACCGAGAGCGTTACGCAGCAGTGAGAATACAACGGCGAGTTTGACAAACGACGTCGCCATCATCGCGATAAATGGGATCAGTGCCAGCAGTGCTAAGCTGACAATGAGATTGAGCTCGTCAGGTAACTGGATCATGCTGGCTCCTGCGTGCCACCAAACAGTTCCAGTACGCGCACACCTAAATGCTCATTAACATTAACCAGTTCACACTCACCGACGATTTTGCCGTTGGCACGCAATGTTACCGGCTTAGATACAGGTTGGTTTAGCTCGAATACGTACCCAGGCTGAAGCTGGTTAAGCTGTTCTAGAGTGATGGTTTGATGGCCGATATCAAACGTGAGTTCCACGGGCAGTTGCTGGTGGTCGGTTAACATTTCTGAAGTGTTTACGTCATTCATATTGGTTTCTTTTTCAATAATGTGAAGAATTTGGTCATCCAGTTGGCAGCGCCAGAGATTCTGGTTAGATACTTGAAAAATGGCTTGTTGTTGGGCGATATAACAATCGTCAAAAAAGATCACATCTCCCAGTTCGAGCGAATTAAATTCGCTTAACATTAAATGGGTCTTTCCAAGGCTTAACCACACAGGTAAAGCGAGATGTCGTGCCTGAAGAGAAGCGCTGTTTGGTAGTGCATCCAACAGCACGTTTGCTCCTTCGCTAACCCACAAACAAAGAGAGCCGTTAGGTTTATTGAGGGTTAACATCAAGCTATGCTCTTGAACTTGGCTCGACTCTAACGGTTGTAACTGTCTAAGAATGGGCAACTGACCAAATAGTGCTTTGAATGCCTCACTATGCGGTTCAATCTGAGAACTCAAAAGTGCTAACTGGAGCGAGTTGGGCAGTGACTCGAATGCAGTGGCATTCAGAGTAGACTCAAGCCATTTCTGGAGTTGCGCACGACAAAAATCCACTTGGATCGTTTGCCCTCCAATCAACGTGGTTAAACGGAATCCTTCAAATGAAGGGATTTGAGAAACAGTAATCGATACGCTCTGGCCATCAGCCCCTTGGAAATGGCATTGCTTTGCACAAAGTTGATTACTGAGCGCAATACTGTCTGAATCGACTTTGGGTATCGTTAACGGCGTCATAGGTCATTCTCCGCTTGCCATTCTTCATACACGCTACGTTTCTGGCGTGAGTGTTGTTGTTCATTCTGTTGTTGATCGAACTGCTGAGTCTGTTCGCTGATCGCTAGACGAAGTGGCTGCTCACCGCCAAATCGGTTTAGGCGTTCGGCAAGATCTTGTCTAGCTTGCTGGCTAATAATGGAAAGGGCATGCTCTTGTCGAATCGTCACGCTATAACCTTGTGCGTCCAACTTGATGTGGATTTCGCCACCTTTTAATTGTCCTTCACTCAGAAACAGCCGAACCTCTTTGTTGTCCGATGCGGTTGGCAGCGAAACATAGATTTTGTCCACCAATTGTTGGAGTAACGTGTTTACTTCTCGAGCAGGGGCCGGCTGAGCCTGTGAAGCGACACTCTTTAAAATGACATCGCCTTGTGTTGCCGCGCTCGCAAGGTGTTGAGGATCTGCTTTTTCGTCATCCGCTTTAACGGCCACTAGTGCGATTTTCGTCTCGATTTTCTCAAGCGATTTAGTTTCAGAACGACCATCGGTTTTGTCTGACAGCTTGCCAGTGTCTTGTAGCCGCTGCGTTGCACGCTTATTGTGTGTTGTTTCGGTTTGTTTCGTCGTGAAGTTGGCATTGTTAATTGCATCTTGAGTGAGCGCTTTCCCTACAGCCTTTTTCGGGAGAGAGCCGTCAAGATCAGGTTGTGCTTGAGAATGGGGGCCAACGCGCTCAAGCGAGGATGAGCTTGGAGGCTGAGCGCTCTCAAGTTTTTTATCTTTCTCATGCAATTTACTGTTTTCAATCAGGCGTTCTTCGCTATTTGTTGCGTCGTCTTGTGGTTTCTCTACACCTTTCTTTGTGACGACGTCACTTTTGCCTTTTAATGTAGCGGTATTTCTATAAGTGCTGGCTTCTTGGTTAGAAAGTTTCGATTGTTTGTCTAGGGTTTGAGATGCTTCATGTCTTAACGGAAGGCTCTCGTCTCTGCTCTGAGTGTCTTTTTTGCTCGCAACGGTAGATTCTTCTTCCTTGCTAGGTTTCTCCGTCATTGCACGCTCGAACTGTGATTGAAGCTCAGCTTCTCGCTCCAAGGGCTTTTTTTCTGGCGTTGATTTGTACAGCGTATTCGGTGTTTCTTCTGTTGGAGTAATGCGCATAATGAACCTTTAAATAATATCGACAGTGCGAAACTCTTCTTGTTCGAGTTCTTCTTGGTATTGTCTTTCTCGCGACTGTTCCGCGAGTTCTTGTTGTTGCAACTGAACGAATTTTTCTTTGGTTTTATGGGCTTGCCGTGCCTCTTTTTGTTTTTCTTTAAGTACCGAGCGTTCGTACTCAAGCGCTTTTTTTGCTTCGGCAACGCGCTGTTTAAGCTCGGCTTCTCGCTCTCTCAACAACGCGATTTCTTGTCTCAATGTTTCCAACTCTTTGAGAACGAGTGTGTGTTGCTTTGCTTTGGCAAAACGTCGTTCTTCTTCTTCCTGACGCCAAACGTGATAGTCCGCTACGGAACGTTCGGCCTTTTGAACCTGTGCTGCTGAATTTGATACTCGGTATTCTTGGCGCTTAACGGCTTTATCCGCACGTTCAGCTCGAATTTGTTTGATTTCTAATAACCGTTCGATCATTGGTTCGCCATCCCTTTTAGTTGAGCGATAGCACCATCAAGATCACTTGGCTCATGCGTTCCTTGACGTAAAAAGGCGCGTATATCATCACTTTGTGCAATCGCCATATCTGCTCGGCTATCTGCCCCATGCTGGTACTCGCCAATTTTTATCAGTAGCTCAACTTCTTCGTACTTGGCTAACATTTCGCGAAGGTGAGCAGCAGACGCCTGATGATCAGGTTCAACGATTTGATTCATCACGCGGCTTGCTGATCGGAGTACATCAATGGCGGGATAATGGTTCATTGCCGCAAGTTTGCGCGAGAGAATGATGTGCCCATCTAAAATGGAGCGAGTTTCATCGGCGACAGGTTCTGTCATGTCGTCGCCTTCAACCAACACGGTGTACAGCGCTGTAATTGACCCTTTGTCAGATTGGCCGGCTCGTTCCATCAGCTTTGGCAAAGCGGCAAAAACGGAAGGCGGATAGCCACGTCGTGTTGGTGGCTCGCCTGCGGCTAGTCCAATTTCTCTCTGTGCGCGGGCGAAACGCGTTACAGAATCCATCAGCAGTAACACGCGTTTACCTTGGTCACGAAAATATTCAGCAATAGAAGTGGCAACAAAAGCGGCTTTGGCACGTTCCATGGCCGGGCGATCGGATGTCGCGACCACTAAAACCGATTTGGCCATTCCTTCTTCGCCCAAGTCATGCTCAATAAACTCTCGTACTTCGCGTCCGCGTTCACCAATCAAGGCGAGAACGGTCACGTCGACGTCTGCGGATCGAATCAGTTTTGCCAGTAGGGTACTTTTACCACCGCCCGCCGCTGCAAAAATGCCCATGCGCTGACCTTCACCACAGGTCAGTAGTCCATCAATGGATCGAACCCCAAGAGAGATTGGCTTTTCAATCAGTTTACGTTGCATTGGTGGTGGCGCATCGCGATAAACCGGATACCAAGCACTTGGTTCCTGGCTTTGCGTACCATCGAAAGGACGCCCAAGCCCATCAAGCGTTGTACCTAACAGGTGATCGCCAACACCGACTTCATGCATTTTTCCCATTGGGCTAACTTCTGTATTTGAGGAAATCCCAAACATGTTTCCTAACGGTGTGAGCAGAGCGTGATGCTGTTGAAAGCCAACGACTTCCGCTAATAAAGACAGAGTTTGATCAGGATTACGCAACTCACACAGCTCACCAACACGAACGCCGGGGACAACGGCCTTGATGATGGTGCCGGTTACTTGCGTAACGCGCCCGCGAATTTGGATCAGACGAGTTTGCCTGATCGCAGATTGTTGGATATCAGTGATGTATGAGAAATCGTTCAAGGTAAAAATATGCGCAATGATTGATGTTGGGAGGATAGAAAGGATGAGGGGGTATTTATAGTGAATATCAGTCGGGAGTTTTTAGAAAACTGAAAACGCACTAAAAAAACACGTCTGATTTTGACAGCTTCGAGAAAGCGCACTTCCTATAATTCGCCTGTATTGTACGGAAGGAGTGCAAGTGAATGAGTATTATCAACAATCATATCGCAACAAACCCAAAGTTTGATGCGTCTATCCAAAACGGGTTGGAATCGTCTCGTACCGACGCTTCACGAAAAGGCAATTACCGCGGTGAAACGGTCCGTGTTCACAATGCCACACAATCACTTTTTGATGCGATGGAAGAGCTCACTTCACTCGGTTCCGAAAAAGCAGAAAAAGATTTGACCAAGCGTAAAGTGAAAGATAGTGGCGTTCGAGTTAATGAAGCGCACGAACTCGTTTCTGACTATCTGCGAAAAGTCCCTGATCTTGAAAAGAACCAAAAGATCAAAGATCTGGCTGCAAAAATGGCGGGAGGAAATATCTCGACCATCGCTCAATTGCAAGCTTATTTGAATGGATTTTCAGAGGAGAAAAGCCATCAATACCTTGCGTTAAAAGCCGTTAAAAAGTTTTTGAGTTCGAGCCCAGAAAGTAAACATCTACTAGCGCTGATTGACCAAGCGATTCTGAGAATCGAGCAAAACCCAGATTCTTGGGCTCAAATTGATACGGAAATTCGCGTCTCAAACTTTGCTGATGAGTACAGCCAAGAGCAAGAGTTTAGCTCATTACATCAGCTGCGCGGTTTCTATCGCGATACCGTTCATAGTTATCAAGGGCTCGGCGCCGCTTATCAAGACGTAGTGGCGCGCTTTGGTGAGCAGGAGGTATCGACCGCTGTTGACTTTATGCTGCAAGGCATGAGTGCAGATCTTAGTGTTCAAGGCAGCAGTATCGACTCGGTTAAGTTGCAGTGGTTGATGTCCGATATGCAAAAACTCAAAACTCTGAATACGTTGCAAGATCGCGTTAGTCAGTTGTTCCAAATGTTTAAACCGGAAAGGACGAGTTATGGCTTATCAAGTTTCTAATTTGATGGCTGATGTGATTGCGTTGGTAGAGCAGCGATGGGTAAGCAGTGATGAGATATGGAAAGTCGCCAACGCAATGGAATTGACGGCGGTACAACAAAAAATCGATTTTTTTCGAGAGTTCCACAAGTTAGTCCGCGCAATCCCAATTGACGTATTCGCCGATGAAGAACAACGACAGAATTTAATACAAGCGGTACAAAAGGCGCTAGACGAAGCCATTGATATAGAAGAAGAGGAAGCGTGGGAATATGAGTTGGATTGATGCATCCGTCAATGAATTTTGCCGAGGAATGGGGCTCGATGCCGTCGATTTCTCATCAGCTGGACGGGTGCAGCTGGATTTTGAGCAAAGCGGTACACTACATATTGAGCGACACGGGGAGCAGCTATTCTTGATGTTGTCTCAAGCGTTATCTTGGCATCAAACCAGTGACATCATTCAAAGCGCACTCAGTTTGTGTCATGCCGATCAAGGCTGGCCTTTCGAAATTAAAACTGGTTTGTTAGATGAGCAAACTTTGGTTTTTTCCGCGCGGTTAAACGGAGAAGAGGTCACGCTTCCGACTTTAGAACAAGCGTTTACGCTTTTGGTTCGTCTACATAACGATGTGGCAACCTCATGACTCGAGTAAGCACTTTAAACGTAGGAATAGAAGCCTTCACGCATGTTACTCATAGTGAGGTTAAGGCCGATTTCCCTGAACGGTTTCAATTACTTCCTGATGGACAGGCGGTCGCTACGCATTTAGAGAAGCTCTATGACCTCAGGCCTTCAGACCAATACCTAATCGCGTTAACCAAGCCAAAATTGTTGCACTCAGAATTGTTGCGTCCAGAAAAGTACCGCCAACAGTTCGATGAAACGTTGGCTCAGTTGCAAGTTCTTGCACAGGATTCAGGCTCCGCTTCTTTTATCAAAGCATCCGAAACGTTACAAAGTACGCAACTTGATCAGCGTTACCTCACTATGGCGCTCAATCTCCTTATCCAGGTCTAACCAACATGTTGAGATCCAAAGACATTGAACTGTTGCTTGTTCACGCTGCACTACAAGTTCAATACCAAAAGCCAGAGCATGCTATCTCTATTCTCGATGCGGTTTTAGAGATAGACCCGCAACACAAAGAGGCGATGCAAACGCTCGCAGTGGCGTGTTTACAAAGTGATCGATATGCCCGTGCTGTTGAGGTATGTGAGCACTTATTAAAATCCGACCTTAAACCTGATTCGGCAGGACTCTGGTTTTGCTTAAGCCAAGCTCGTTGGAAACAAAATGACGTCGATGGGGCACGCCAAGCGCACCGACGCTATCTGCAATCTTTAAATAGTGAATCACATGAATAAGTTGATCGATATTTTAAACAAGGTAGGGCAACGTAAAGACATTATGCTTGCCGTGATGTTGCTCGCGATCGTCTTTATGATGATATTGCCACTGCCTACCGCGCTGGTGGATGTGCTGATTGGCACCAACATGAGCATTGCGGTGGTGCTGCTTATGTTAGCGATTTACATCACCACGCCGCTTGAGTTCTCTGCGTTTCCCGCGGTGCTACTGATCACGACATTGTTTCGTTTGTCTTTATCCATTACGACAACCCGGTTGATCTTGCTGCAAGGCGATGCTGGTCAAATCGTTTATACATTCGGTAACTTCGTTGTGGGCGGTAACTTAGTGGTCGGTATCGTTGTGTTCCTGATCATTACCATTGTTCAGTTTATGGTGATCACCAAAGGCTCTGAGAGGGTTGCAGAAGTTAGTGCGCGATTCTCACTTGATGCGATGCCTGGTAAGCAGATGAGTATTGACGGTGACATGCGCGCTGGGGTGATTGACGTACACGAAGCACGGCACCGACGATCACTGATTGAAAAAGAAAGCCAAATGTATGGCTCGATGGATGGCGCGATGAAGTTCGTTAAAGGCGACTCCATTGCTGGTTTGGTCATCATTGTGGTCAACATCTTAGGTGGCGTCACGATCGGGGTAACGCAAAAAGGCATGAGTGCTTCTGAAGCACTTGAGTTGTTTGCGATTTTGACCGTTGGTGATGGTTTGGTATCGCAAATTCCGGCGCTGTTTATCGCGATTACGGCCGGTATTATCGTGACGCGTGTATCTCATGAAGATTCTTCTGATCTCGGCTCGGACATTGGCGGTCAGGTCATTGCTCAGCCGCGTGCACTCCTTATTGGCGGTGTGCTTTTGGTGCTGTTCGCACTGATTCCTGGTTTTCCAAAAATTACTTTTCTGGTTTTGGCCACAGTGGTTGGTGGTGGTGGTTTCTTCCTTTTCTATCAACAGAAAAAACAGGCGGAATCAGATAGTACCGACTTATCAAGCTTTGTTTCGCAAGGGGCGGGTTCACCAGCAGCGAAGCCAAGCAAACCAACCCCATCTAGAAACAGTAAAGGCAAGTTAGGTGAGCAAGAAGAGTTTGCCATGACGGTCCCACTCTTGATCGATCTTGACGCGAGCCTTCAGGAAAGCTTGGAAGCGGTCGCATTGAATGAAGAGCTAGCAAGGGTTAGGCGCGCACTATATCTCGACCTCGGCGTGCCTTTCCCGGGTATCCACCTGCGTTTTAACGAGGGGATGCAAAATGGCGAATATTTAATTCAGTTACAAGAAGTTCCGGTTGCACGAGGACGAATTGTAAAAGATCAACTCTTGGTGACAGAAGGGAATGAACAGATCGATTTATTAGGCGTGCCTTATGAGCAAGATGAAGATTTTCTACCCGGTATTTCTAGCATTTGGGTGGCACAAAGTTACGAGCAAAAACTCACGACTAGCCATGTCGGCTTTCTCACACCCGACAGAATTTTAACGTACCACTTGTCTCATGTTCTCAAGGAATACGCACAAGACTTTATTGGTATTCAGGAGACGCGTTATCTGTTGGAGCAGATGGAAGGCAGTTATTCGGAGCTTGTTAAAGAGGCCCAGCGCATTGTCCCGTTACAAAAAATGACGGAAATCTTGCAACGCTTGGTTTCTGAAGACATTTCCATCCGAAACCTTCGCGTGATCTTGGAAGCCATGGTTGAGTGGGGCCAAAAAGAGAAAGATGTTGTACAGCTGACGGAGTACATTCGTTCCAGCTTAAAACGTTACATTTGCTACAAATACGCGAGTGGACAAAACATGTTGCCCGCTTACTTATTGGATCAAAGTCTCGAAGACACAATACGCAGCGGTATTCGTCAAACCTCTGCAGGGAGTTACTTGGCGTTAGACCCGTCAGTAACGCAACAATTTGTCAGTGATGTGAAACAGACCATTGGTGACTTAAGCCGCATGCCGAATAAACCTGTGCTAGTTGTGTCTATGGATGTACGCCGATATGTGCGAAAGCTTATTGAATCGGAATACTACGATCTGCCTGTTTTGTCATTTCAAGAACTAACCCAGCAAATCAATATTCAGCCACTTGGAAGGGTGGGGATGTAATGAAAACAAAACTAATACTCTCGCTGGCGCAAGCGGGGATCGAAGTGACGCCATACTTTTGGCAACAAAGTGAAATTCAACTTGGTTATCGAATTGAAGTTGAGGGTTTAGAGCTCGTTTTTCGTGTCGAGGACGGAGAAATCATCATCGTTCTTCTGAAACGCGTTCGTCCAAAATTGGGGTTGAGTAACCCCTTTGCCGGCTTATTTCTCTTGGCTGAACATGCCATTCAACTTTATCCCTCCGATTGGGTCATTCGCGGAAACGTCGATGTGTTACGTGGTAGCAACATGAGCAGCCAGCGATTAGCCCAGTTTTATTTAAGAGCATGCGGTGCTAGCCATGATGAGCTAGACGACTGGTACTGTTTACGCCTGGCAGATTATAGACCTTTGAAAAAGTTGAAAAAGTAAAAACTCACGACTGTTACTGACAGCACCGATGAGATGACCCGCTTTAAGATAGGAATCAAGATGAAGCAACCGTTTACCGATGCGATTGAGAACGCTGAGCTCGCCATTAGAAAAGCTGAAGACAGAACCGATATTTTTAACGAGCTATTGGAAGGCCTAGGTGTTGGTCCTGTTGCGGGTGATGTTTTACTTGGCGGCATAAAAGCGCCAGTAGATACCATGAAACGTGCAGAGCAAGAGCTAATAGACGAAGTCCAGCGCCGCCGGCAACAACAAAATCAGCTACAAGGTACGTCAGGTAAACGCAGAAAGCGTCCTACAGTGATGCGCGGCATGATGATTTAGAGGTTTGGAAATGACGAATATGAAAACGACTGGCTCTGCGACAGGAGCAACAGACACAGCTGCGAGTAGTGCACCATTACCCACTTTCCAACAAAACTTGATAGAGGCATTTACACCTGTACTGGGTGAAGCAGAGACTCAGCAACTTGCTTCTCTAATTTCTTCATTGCCAACTATCTCGGGACAAACGGAATCACAAAGCATCGCGCTTTATGTTGATACACTTGAAAACCTAAAAGCGAAAAATAACGCATTTGCTGATATATCATTGACCGACACCGCATTTGTTTGGATAAAGTCGCTACAAAGTGCTAACTCAGATGGCGAATTAACCGCAGCCGAATTCAATGCTCAAACAAACCAAACACTATCAAATCAGTTTCAAGCTTGGTTTAGTAAGTTACTGACGGAAAGCGTAGATAGCTCGTTATCTACGGAGTTTGTTAGTCAATTTAATTTGGGGACTCAGAGTAACCAAGCGGAGCAGATCGCTAACCTCTCCGAGACAGAACTGGCTAATGCCACCAAAGAAATTTCTCGCTTTGTTGCAGAGCTTGCTAATCAAATGAGCTCCCGTGAAGTAAGAGATGCCTCTACTTCTTTTCTTCGCAATGCCTTTAGTAGCTTAGGTTCCGTTAATCTCGCGCAACTGAAGAGCTCGGACTTTCTGTTGACTAAAGAGAGTTTCGCTCTTCAAGTCTCAACTCAATTAAAAAGTAGTTTTCAAGGTATCGGTATTACTTTAAGCACCGATGACGCAAGTGCGCTAGCTAACAGAATTACATGGACTCCTGGTATTTCTAAACAGCAGCTTAAAGAAGCGTTAGATGAAATGGCCGCTCAAGTGAAAGGCCAATATAGCGCAGCTTATGGGGAGGCGGCTGGAACAAACAACCTAAAAGCAGCACTTAACACCGTCATTGGTGGAACCGAGCCTTTGACCCTTTCTAGTCTGTTCGCCAACTTCGCGGTGAGTTTAACAAATATAGAAATCGACGACTTTTACCAGGACAGCGCGATAGCCGATGTCCAAAAGACACAAATAACGTCAGCTCAAGTTACTTTGATCAAAGAAAACACCGAACGAGACATCCGATTACAGTTTGAAAAAATAGTAAAAGATGAATCTACCGGGGCTTCATTTACTGAGCGATACGAGGCATTGCGCAAGAACTTAGGGGCATTGAAAGAGCGTCTACTCAATATCACCGACAAAGAGAAAGCGGATCGCGAGGTGAGAGCAGAGCACTCTCTAACGGCTCGTGATTTGTTGGCTGTCGTTGAATCTAGTATTGGTGATCGCTTTGATGAGCGCGTGCTGCTTGCACTAAATGAGCGTCGTGTTAACCGTTTAGAGAAACGTAATGACCAGAAAGAGGCATTAGAGGATCTCACAATACAGCTTAAAGTTTTTGGTGTTGTGCAATCAAAAATTCACTCTACGCAAAGTGTTGATGGGGTTTATAAACCGGGATATCCAGAAAGTAACTTCAAAGCGAGTGACTTTAACTACAGTAATCAAACGGATTTTGAAGCTTCACCTGAGTACAAGTATTTGACGGATAATAAGATAACAAACCATCGAGACTTTCTTCAAAAACAAGGTATTACTATCGGTGATGGTGCGTCGTACCAAGACGAAGAGAAGTCGAAAAAACTGTCTAATTTTTCTAGTTCTGTCAGTGCTAAATCCAAGTTGCTTAACGATGAAGTGCAAATCAAAACCACTGAGCTGAACGACACCAGTTCCCAATACAACTCGACCGTTGAAGCAATGAACAAATTTGTTCAGAAGTACCACAGTATTTTACAAGAAATCCTACGAGCCATTTAAGGATAACAACCATGACTAAACAAAACGCGACCGATCCATCCCAAATGCAAGCAGAAGAGCTGCTGTCTTTTCTGGAAGAGGGAGGCACGCTAAAAATGTTGCACGATGTGTCTCAGGACACCATCGAACATATTTATGCCGTAGGTTACAACTTTTTCCAATCGGGAAAGATTGAGCAAGCAGCGAAAGTATTTCAATTACTCAGCATGCTTGATCATTATCAGGCGCGATTTTTCATTGGCCTTGGCGCGGCTCGTCAGGAGTTGGGTGAGTATCTGCAGGCAATAGATGCCTACAGCTACGCAGCGCTAGTGGACGTAAATGATCCACGTCCACCTTTTCACTCTGCTGAATGTCACCTGAAACTGGAACAACTGACAGAAGCAGAGAGTGGGTTTTACAGCGCGAAGGAGATGTCTGCCGGAAAATCACAATATGCAGATTTGCATGAGCGTGCAGGCATCATGTTAGAAGCGGTGAGAAATAAAAAGGAGTAATTAGACTATGAGTTCTATTGCACTTGACCGCATCCAGACACAGGTTTATAGCCCTGAATCTGGCCAAGCCACGTTAGATAACGTGCAGAAAACGGCGTCTACAGCGACGCCGTCTGTGACGGTAGAAAACGTGAAGAGTAAAGATGCAGATGTACTGAACACCGGAAAAGTAAAAGTTCAGTTAGATGCACCTAACGCAGCTGTTAGCGACAAAGTGAATGATTTGACGCTAAAAGCCATGGCACAGCTGCAAAAGATCGTCGATACCATTGCAAAATCTCTCCATGCAGTTGCAGATCAAACAGGTTCGATTGCAGTCAAAATCATCGCAGGTTCTGCTGATGATTTTGAAGTAGAGCTTGCTGCTATCACGGATAAACTGAAAAGTGCTCAAAACGAGCTGAAAATTCAGGAAGTGAAGGTCGCAAAAGCTAAGCACGAAAAAGAGATGGTTGAAAACCAAGACAAAATCAAAGAATCGGAAGCCGCTGCAAAAGAAGCCCAAAAATCAGGCTTAGCAGCGAAGATCTTTGGTTGGATCAGTGCGGTGGTTTCTATTGTTGTTGGTGCCGTAATGGTGGCAACGGGTGTTGGTGCAGCAGCCGGTGCACTTATGATCGCTGGTGGCGTCATGGGAGCAGTGAGCATGGCGTTGCAAGAGCCAGCCGTTCAAGATGCGCTAAAAGAAGCGGGCGTAAATGTCGATGTGTTAAACAAAGTCGTAATGGCATTAGAAATCGCCGTCGCGGTTATCGGAGCTGTTGTGACGTTTGGTGGTGCAGCAGCTGGCGGTATCGCGAAACTTGCAGCGAAAGGTGCTGGTAAGGTAGCTCAAAAGGTCACAGAAATCGCTACGAAAGCCGCTGCAAACATGGCGAAAGTGGCGGATATGGGCACAAAAGCTGCGACAACAACAGCGAAAGCGATTCGTTATGGCGCAGAAACCGTTGATCTCGCCGTCAATGTGGGTAAAGGCGCAACGGACAGTGTCCACGCTGCTAACAATGCTCACGTGACAGAGATTCAGGCTGATATCACAGACCTTCGAGCCAAAATGACGTTAAGCCAGGCTGTCATTGATAAGCTCAAAGAAGAGATTGGTAAGTTGATGGAAGACTTCCAAGAGCTGATGAGCCTCATCATGCAAATGATTCAAGCGAAAAGTGAAACTATGCAAACGGTGTTAAGCCGTCCTGCAACGGTATAAGGAGTTTATTATGCTAGATAAAGTAGGCGGAACTGGTCGTGGTGAACTATACGGTTTAGGCGATACCATTAAAACCAACAAAGCAGAAAAAGCGCCGGAAACAAAGCTTGAAGCGGGCGCCGTTAAAAGCCAAAGTGAGTCAGGTGTTTCTGGTGCAGCACGCTACCAGTTAGAGGCGCCTAAAGCTCCTACAGTGAGTAACCAAGCTCAAGTTGTTGCAAACCTAATGAGCGCTCTTGCGCCGACGGTGAGCTCATTAGTGAGCACAACGATGAAAGCACTTAACGGTGAGGAGGTGATCAAGTCACCATCAGATGCGGTATCACAATCGTTGACGCTATTAACATTGTTGTATCAAGTATCAAAGCTGAGCCGTGAGCAGCAAGTGCTACAACGTGAAATTGCTGTTGAAGCAAACGTCGCGAGTTTAGAAAGCCAAGCGGCAGAGCTAAACAACTCGGCAAGCGCAATGATCGCGATGGCAGTCGTTTCGGGTGTATTAGCGGGTGCTACCGCAATTATTGGTGCCCTTGGTTCTTTCAAAGCAGGGAAAGAAATCAAGAATGAAATGGCGAGCAATAATGTACTGAAAACGCAAAAAGCTGGCTTCGATCAAGCAGAAGAGTTATTAAATAACAATAGCTTGTCTAAAACGCAGCAAGATCAGGTTAAGCGTGCGCACTCACTTGCAAAAGACAATATCGCGGACACGACAGCACAACTGACAAGTGGTGGTCGTAAGTTCGATAAGCTGATGAGTTCAAACCAAGCGAAGAACGCCATTCTTCAAGCTTTGGGCCAGATGGCAAACTCAGCATCGAATGTAGAGCAAACCAAAGCGCAAGCGCGCAGCAAGGATGATGAAGTACAAGCGACTCGCGCACAAGCAGCCAAACAGAAAGCTGATGAAAACATTGGTTTCCAAGAAGGCTTATTGAAAGAGCTACGTGACTTGTTCCGTTCTATCTCAGATAGTCAGAACCAAGCGTGGCGAGCGTCAGTCCCAACGGTGTAACCGTCCATCTCACTAACTACAAAGCGTTGTTTATACAACGCTTTTTTTGTGTGATTCAAGTATAGATATTATTTATCAGTAGGTTACGTTGATAAAAAAGTACATATCTATAATTCAACCTTCAAAGATGAGAACTCAAACGTTATCAAATTGTTAACGATTGCTATACTTAAACGGTCATCAACACAGGTAAAAAGGATGTTCAATGTTTAAGTTTAAGCAAATCGCACTTGCTGCTTCTTTAGCGGCACTCACAACAGGCTTTTCTGCGTCTGCGGAAGAAACGTTTGTCACGATTGGTACTGGTGGCGTAACAGGGGTTTATTATCCGACTGGTGGCGCTATTTGTCGCTTGGTTAACAAATCGCGAGAAGATCACGGTATCCGTTGTTCGGTAGAAAGTACTGGGGGATCGATTTATAACATCAACACTATTCGTGCTGGTGAATTGGATCTCGGTATCGCTCAATCAGACTGGCAGTATCATGCTTACAAAGGAACCAGTAAGTTTAAGGAAAGCGGGCCTTTTAAAGAACTACGCGCCGTATTCTCCGTTCATCCAGAACCGTTCACTGTCGTTGCACGTAAAGACGCGAACATCAAAACTTTTGATGATTTGAAAGGTAAGCGCGTCAACATTGGTAACCCTGGCTCAGGTCAACGAGGCACCATGGAAGTGTTAATGAGCCAGTATGGCTGGAGTAACGATGACTTTAAGCTTGTGTCTGAGTTAAAAGCAGCAGAGCAATCAAAAGCACTTTGTGATAACAAAATTGATGCGATGATTTATACCGTTGGTCACCCAAGTGGAGCGATTAAAGAAGCCACTACGTCGTGTGATAGTAATATCGTAACGGTAGCTGGACCTAATGTAGAAAAATTGGTTGCAGACAATAGCTTCTATCGTGTCGCAAATGTACCGGGTGGTATGTATCGTGGCACAGATAGTGATGTTCAAACCTTTGGTGTGGGCGCGACGTTTGTTTCCTCTACTGCTGTACCAGAAGATGTGGTTTATAACGTGGTTAAAGCGGTATTTGAAAACTTCGATGATTTCCGCCGTCTCCACCCAGCGTTTGCGAACTTGAAGAAAGAGGAAATGGTAAAAGACGGTTTATCTGCGCCTCTTCACCCAGGTGCGCTCAAATACTACAAAGAAGTAGGGCTGATTAAGTAACCGTTACTTTCTCTTCTTATTGATGTAAAACGCCATCTTTCTCGATTAATGCCACTCGTTTAACAGCGAGTGGCATATTTCTATCTCTCGTCATCCTGTACAGCGACGGAGGAGCGTGATACAGGATCTTCTATCCGAGCCCTTTATGGTCAAAATTGTTTCATTAGCCGCTCAGCGTACTGCTATTAGATACCTAGTCACGCCAAGGCTCGCTGGAATGACACAAAAACATCGTTAAGCGATCAGCATTAATCTTTCGCGATGGCGTTTTTTGTTGGGGTGTTATCTACTTGTGCAAGCTTTACTTAAGCATAAACATCAATGAAAAAGTAGATAGTGATCAGAATAGAAGAAAGAGCAACAAACCCTTTAACATGATTGGGATTAAGTTGACGAGATACACGAGCGGCAAGATAACCACCCACCAACGTACCGACCAAAACAACGCTACCTGTGCGCCAGTCAATGGAACCATTCGCAACAAATATCACGATAGCAATGAGTGAAACACACGTAGATACCAGCAATTTCAAACCGTTCATTAAATTAATGTCTTGGTGACCCGCTACTACCAGATAACTCAGAACAATAACCCCTAAACCTGCGTTGAAAAAACCACCGTAAGCAGAGACACCAACAAGTAATAGACCCAAAGCGATTGCTCCGAGTATTCCTGCGTGTTTGTGCTCTTTCGCGACAGTTTTGATAAGCATTGTTAAACGAGAACCAGTCAGGAAAAGCACGGTGGCAAACAAGAGCAGCCAAGGAATGGCTTCCAAAAATAGCGATTCTGGTGTGTTGAGCAGCAGATATGCTCCGACAGCGCCACCTACTAAACTGAATGAGACGGTGAACAACAGTTCTTGTTTGTTCTTCATGATCTCTTCTCTGAAGCCAACGGCTCCGCTAATGTACCCCGCACATGAAGCATAAGTATTTGTTGCATTGGCCATAATTGGAGGCACACCAACCGCCAATAGGGCCGGAAAAGTAATAAAGCTTCCGCCTCCCGCAATGGAGTTAATGATCCCACCAACTACGCCGGCAACGAATAAAAGCGCTAGTTCTAAAAGCATAAACAATCCTTGTTATGTTCTTTTTCATTGTTAGAGCTTTAGATGTCCCATCTCACATGCTCTAGTGTTCTGATATGAAGTTTACTTTACCCGCTCTAAAACAAAATTGTTCAGTTCTGTGACGTTTTTGATGACATGAACGGTTTTACTTTGAGAGTACCCTTCGAGACGAGACATGAAGTCATCATTCCAGAATGCAGGGCATTGCTGAAGAACTTTGTAGCTTTGTAACGTTCCTTTCAACACCGAACTGCCATCAGGCCAACCTTCAGGTTTAATGAATAGTCCTTTAAGGAGACGTTTCGTCACAAACCAATAGCTTACGGAGTATGGTAGATCAATATAAACGAGAGTATCGGCTGCATCTAAACGAGCATTAAAAGAGCTGATAGGCCCCAGACCATCTATAATCCAACGATCTGAGTGAAGTATATTGCTATGTGCTTCATCAAAAACGTTACGCTCAACGGGCTCACCGTTTGGTTTATAGAATATGGAATCTAATTGATGAAGAGGGAGATCGGTAGCAGATGCGATTGCTTTACTTACCGTCGATTTTCCACTGCCGGGTTTACCAAAAACTGCTATTTTTTGCATGTGACCGCCTCCAAGAGAGTATTCCCCATACGGTAGAAACAGAAAACCCACCGCTATGGGTGGGTTCGATAAATATTGAGCGCATCAAATATCCCACCATTCCTATGGAATGATGATAATTCGTTGGTTAAATTGCGCTAAGTGTGTATTCATGCAACTACTCTTATATATAGGCGATGACTTGTCAATATTGTTTTGCTTAATAAGTGAACGATTTGATAGGAGAAAGAAAAGCCACCGCGATGGATGGCTTTGTCTAGGTTGAAAGAGACAGCTATTACTGCTCAACGCTCACTGGCTGTGCTTTAAACTTTTGAATCAGCTTTACGATTAGTGGACTTGCCAGTACCAATACGGCTAAAACAGTAAAGGTAAGGGTAATAGGGCGCTCCCATAGGAAACTCAATTCGCCGTCTGAAATCATTAATGCGCGGCGTAAGTTCTCTTCCATTAATCCCCCAAGGATGAAACCCAGCAATAAAGGCGCAAGTGGGAAGTTAGCGAGTCGAAGTGCAATGGCAGCCATAGCGACAATCAGCATCACGAACACATCCATGGTATTGAATGAGACCAAATAAACTCCGGTGATTGAGAAGAATAAAATCATCGGCAGAAGTACCGTTCTTGGAACCGCCAAAAGCTTTGAAATGTACGGAATCAACGGTAAGTTCAGGATCACGAGTACGATGTTGCCGAAGTACATGGAAATGATCACCGACCAGAACACATCTGGATGTTCAACAAACAGGCGAGGGCCTGGCTGAATACCGTAAGCGATCAGCGCGCCGAGCATTATTGCTGTTGTACCAGACCCCGGAATGCCAAGCGTTAGCAGCGGTACAAATGAACCACTAGAGGCTGCATTGTTCGCTGATTCTGGCGCGACCAAACCACGGATACTGCCTTTACCGAACTCTTCCTTTTTCTCTTTAGGTGCGAGGTTGCGCTCCATGCCATAGCTTAAAAAAGCAGCAATGGTTGCTCCTGCGCCAGGAAGAACGCCAGTGAAGAAACCTAATATTGAAGAGCGAATTGAAACAGGCGCAACATCTTTGATTTCGTCCTTGGTCACTTTCATTGAGCCAATGTTACTCAGCTTTTCCTGTTCTTCATCGCTGGTGTCTTTTGATGGTTTAAGAATGCCCATCAGCGTCTCACCCAGTGCGAATGTCGCCATTGCAAGCAACAAGAAGCTAAAGCCATCCATTAAATCCGTTAAACCGAAGGTAAAGCGTTCAACGCCTACGCCTTTATCGATACCAACTGTAGATAGCATCAAACCAAGAATGGTCATCATCCACGCTTTGATGACCTGACCTTTCCCCGCAAAAGCCGCGACTGCTGATAACCCAAGTAGCATCAACGCAAAATAGTCTGACGATTGGAAGCTAAGTGAAACGCTAGCCAATGCTGGTGCGGCGACAAGCAACATAATTGCAGATAGCGTACCGCCAGTGAAAGAAGAATAAGCTGCCAAAGCTAATGCTTTACCTGCTTGGCCTTTTTGAGCCATCGGGTAGCCGTCGAATGCTGTCACCACGGTTGAAGAACAACCCGGCGCGTTAATTAAAATCGACGATGTAGAGCCACCAAATACCGCACCGTAATAAACACCCGCCATCAAAATAAGGCCAGAAGAGGGCTCTAGGCCATAAGTAATTGGGATCATCAAAGCAATGGCTGAGATCGGCCCAAGCCCAGGTAACATGCCGATAAATGTACCGACGAAACAACCAACGATCACCATTATGATGTTCATTGGCATTACTGCAGTGGATAAACCTTGTAGAATTCCATCTAACATAATTCAGTCCTTTCTTTGACTACCAGATGGTGAAAATCAAACCCGGTTCGAGATAGATGTCCAAACCTTGAGTGAGTAATAAATAGAACGCGATCACGAATGGAAACGACGCGCCGAACAGAACGGGTTTACGTCTTTCCCCCAGCAGATAAAAGCCAGCCAATAAAAAGAAGCCAGTAGCTATAACAAAGCCTAGGTAAGTCAGGCCTACGCCGTAAAGCGCCATCAAAACCAAGAAAGCGATCAGTAACTTCCAATTAAAGTTCAGCACCGCGCCACTTTGTTTATCTGGTTGTCCTGTTACCAGCAATAACAAAGAAAGGCCAGCACCAACGTAAGTCAGGATGGTTGGCAAAGTACGTGCGGTGAACGGTTCGTATTCATCACCAGGGAACAATGGAATTTGCGAGGTTTGATAACCGTAGCAAAGACAGAAGAGTAGAAAGATCATTGCGCCGACACGGTCACGACAGAGCAAATATTCTTTGGTGAAAAAGTTGGTTGAACGAGGCATATTCAACTCCTAACAAAAATAAAAAAGACCGCATATGGACGTTAATGAATAAACTAAACCATTAACAATTAAGCATTTCGCTGCTAGTCGAGCTGCTTTGGGTATATAAACAAAGGAGTGTGCATGCCGATTGTCGACAATATCCATATACGGTGAAACTTAGAGTGCAAATACAGTTGGGGAAATACCAACCCCACGTTATTGGGTGAGGTTGGAATCTAAGGAACCCAGTTCGACTGTTACTTTAGGAAGCCTAACTCGCGCATTAAGTCACCCATTTGCTGCTCTTGCTCTTCAAGGAACGCGAAGAACGCTTTGTCCGCCTTGTAGTTGTCTATCCAACCATTGCGGTCACGGACGACTTGCCATTCGTCAGTGTTGTACATTTTGGTAAATGCTGCATTCCATTCATCCAGCTTTTCTTGGCTAGTACCTGGTGCAGCAAAGAATCCACGCCAGTTAGCGAAGACCGTTTCGTTACCATATTCTGTTAGCGTAGGGATGTTTGGTGCGGCTTCTAGGCGTTTTGGTGCAGTTACCGCTAGCACTTTGACTTGACCAGATTTTGACATCTCCAGTACTTCACCTAGGCCCGTAGAGAGCAGTTGAGTTTCGCCTGAAAGAAGGGCTGCCATGGCTTTACCGCCCGCATCGTAAGCGATGTAACGAACTTTACGCGCATCAAATCCTTCGCCTTTAAATGCGGCGGCAACGACGAGGTGGTCCATCGAGCCACGAGCAGAGCCACCCGCAATTTTCACTTTGCGAGGGTTAGATTCAAATGCTTTTACTACGTCTTCCCAAGAATTGTATGGCGAATCAACAGAGGCTACGATGGCACCGTAATCCGCAATGGTGGCTGCAACGGGAGTGAGATCTCTAAAGGATTGAGGGAAAATACCTGTTAGAGAGCGAACGACGATCGGTGTTGAATTCACCATCAGCGTATCTTCTTGGCGATCTGCCGTTTCAATCAAGTGCGCAATGGCTTTACCGCCGCCGCCACCAGAAAGGTTCTGAAAAGATACCGTCTCAACGATGTCTGATTTGAGTAGCACATCACCTGTACCTCGTGCGGTCATATCCCAGCCGCCACCGGCACCTCCAGGGATCAAGAAATGCATTTTTTCTACATCAGCAGCAAAAGCGTTAAATGAAAATGAAGCTGCGATGATCGATGCGGCGAGCGTTGGTTTGATTACCTTTAACATGTTCACGTTCCTTATGTTGGTGACTCTATTTTTATATGAGTCTTATTTTTGTTTCAGCTTTTAACTCGAACTGGATGCTGATGTGTCAAAGGTTAATCAAGTGTTAAATTGATGTCTTTAAAACGTCGATAAAGAGAATATTGAGCATAACGGATATTTTGTTCATAAAGTTCACGCTGAAAAATTGGTTGCACATCACGCGTGCGTGCTAACAATTGCGTCATAATGGAATGACATCAAACGAATAAGGAAACAGAGAATGAAAGGGACATGTTTGTGCGGCGCTATTGAAGTGATCGCAGATGCTAAGAATGAAGTGAGTCTATGCCACTGCTCGATGTGTCGAAAATGGTCGAGTGGAGCACTCCATGCTGTGCATTATGGTCCTAACGTAACGTTTAAGGGGGCCGAGCCAAAGCGTTATCAATCGTCTGACTGGGCGGTGAGAGGTTTTTGTGGCGAATGCGGCACAAACCTTTTCTATCATTTGTTACCGACAGGCGAGTACATTCTCTCCGCTGGTTTGTTCGACAATCCAGATTTCAAACTCTCATTAGAGATCTTTACCGATGAAAAGCCCGCGTATTATGACCTCAATCCCACCTCACAAAAGATGACATCGCAGCAAGTTTTTGAGCAATTTTCACCTAAAGAATAGCCTTTTGTATCCTTAATTGTTCGACGGCTTAATTATTTTTCTTTTATATCATAATGTTAAGAGGTGTTTAGTTGTCGACAATTTGCTTTTTCCTTCGCAATTACCCCTCAATTTAGCTCGTAATAGATGATTTTCGTCGATTTAAATTACGACCTTAGTCTAAATTGTCGACAATTTACTTGATTGTCGACACTTTGATCGACTACTTTATATTCAGGTTAAGAAATTGTAGACATTTTGATGTCGGTAACGTGAGTATCTGAGTATGAACTCTGAGTTGAAAACTCGTTATAAAGTACTGGGTTCTGAGAAAGAACACACCAAGTCAGAAACACTGACAGAAACACTGATTGAAGTCATTGTGAATGGCGATGTTAAGCCTGGTCATAAAATCTCGGAGCCTGAACTGGCGAAGAAATATCAAGTCAGCCGGGGTCCTTTGCGTGAAGCATTAATGCGTTTAGAGGGGCTAGGGCTCATTGAACGTATTCCTCATGTCGGGGCTAGAGTGACCACTTTTTCTCCAGAAAAGCTGATAGAACTCTATGCGGTTCGCGAAGCGCTAGAAGGTATGGCGGCAAGGTTAGCAGCACGACATATTACGCAAGAAGAGCTCTTGAGCTTGGAAATGCTATTGTCGACACATTCTAAGCACATCGATCAAGTGGAGGGAGCCTCTTACTTCCATCAGCATGGAGATTTTGATTTTCACTATCGCATCATCCAAGCAAGCCGAAACAGCAAGCTGATTTCTCTGCTGTGCGACGAGCTTTACCACTTGTTACGCATGTACCGCTATCAGTCACCGCGCGCGCAATCTCGTCCAAATGAAGCGCTGACTGAACACAAATTCATTCTGGAAGCCATTCGCAATCGCGATGAAGAGCTTGCAGAAATGCTGATGAGAAGACACATCTCAGGAAGTCGAAAGCTCATCCAATCGCAAATTATACATACAGAAAGTTTAGACAAAGACTAGAAGGAATTCGTCATGAGCTTAACACCGGGAGCGAAGTTCAGACTCGCCATTGAACAAAACAATCCGCTGCAAATTGTCGGCACCATTAACCCTTACTGCGCCATGATGGCGAAAAACTTGGGGCATCAAGCGATTTATTTGTCTGGCGGCGGTATTGCAAACGCGTCATACGGATTGCCGGATCTCGGTATTACAACATTGAACGACGTACTGGTCGATGTTGACCGCATCACTAACGCGTGTGATTTACCGCTATTGGTCGACATCGACACCGGTTTTGGAGGCGCATTTAATATTGCTCGCACGATCAAAGCAATGGAAAAGGCGGGTGCTGCTGCGGTTCATATGGAAGACCAAGTCGCACAGAAACGTTGTGGGCATCGTCCGAACAAAGCAATTGTGAGCCAGCAAGAGATGGTTGATCGCGTAAAAGCCGCGGTTGACGCACGAAATGATGAAAGCTTTGTGATTATGGCTCGTACTGACGCGCTAGCTGTTGAAGGTATGGACAGTGCAATTGAGCGTGCGATTGCGTGTGTGGAAGCTGGCGCGGATATGATTTTCCCTGAAGCGATGACCAAGCTGGATCAGTACCTTCAGTTCTCAAACGCACTTGAGCAAGCAACTGGAAAGCACGTTCCTATTCTGGCGAACATTACCGAGTTCGGCGCAACGCCACTGTACGGCTGCGATGAGCTTGCAAAAGCGAAAGTCGATATGGTGCTTTACCCATTAAGTGCGTTCCGTGCCATGAACAAAGCCGCTGAAACGGTTTACAAGCATTTGCTAGAAGTGGGCAATCAGGAAGCTTTGGTTGATTCAATGCAAACACGCAAAGAGTTGTATCAGCACCTGAACTACCACGATTACGAAGACAAACTTGACCAGCTATTCTCTGAAGGAAAATAGCGGGAAAAGAAAAGATAGACGGAAGCCCAAGAAAAGATAATCGGAATTTATCTAATTCAATAACGTGAAATTCGTCTGGCTAAAAAACGCTCCAAAGAGGGCAAAGCCAGACAGAAAAGGAGTTCAAACAATGTCTCAAACTGCAGAAAAGAAAGCAGAGTTAGGTGGTGCAGGCCTACGCGGTCAAAGCGCTGGAAGCACAGCTTTATGTACTGTCGGAAAAACGGGGACCGGTCTGACTTATCGCGGTTACGATATTACTGACCTTGCCAATAATGCTCAATTTGAAGAAGTTGCACATCTTCTGTTACGCGGTCACTTACCAACTCAGAAAGAACTGGATGCGTACAAGACACATCTCTTAAACCTTCGCGGCTTACCAACTGAGCTTAAGCAAGCGTTAGAGCTTATTCCTGCTACTGCTCATCCAATGGATGTGATGCGCACTGGTTGTTCTGTGTTAGGAAACCTAGAGCAAGAAATGAGCTTCGATGAGCAATTACATTCGACGGAACGTATGCTAGCGCTTTTCCCAGCGATCATCTGTTACTGGTATCGTTTTAGTCACGATGGCGTTCGTATCGATACAGAAGATCAAACCGAAGACTGCATCGGCGGTTACTTCTTGCGATTGCTTACAGATAAAGAGCCATCAGCGCTACACAAGCAAGTGATGCACTGTTCCTTAATCCTTTACGCTGAGCATGAATTCAACGCATCAACTTTTGCAGCGCGTGTTTGTGCATCAACGTTGTCAGACATTCATTCTTGTATCACGGCAGCAATCGGTACGCTTCGCGGCCCACTTCATGGCGGCGCAAACGAAGCAGCGATGGAAATGATTGAAGATTGGCAAACGCCAGACGAGGCGGAAGCGAACATCATGAAAATGCTGGCCAACAAAGACAAGATCATGGGCTTTGGCCATGCCATCTATCGCGAAAGTGATCCTCGCAACGCGTTGATTAAGCGCTGGTCGAAAGAGCTGTCACAGCAAGTCGGTGATACGCATCTATATGCTGTTTCTGAGCGTGTGGAATCAGTGATGAAGCGAGAGAAAGGTCTGTTCTGTAATGCGGACTTCTTCCATGCATCGGCTTACCACTTCATGGACATTCCAACCAAGCTGTTCACACCAATTTTTGTGATGAGTCGTTTAACGGGCTGGGCGGCACATGTTTATGAGCAACGTGCCAATAACCGCATCATTCGCCCAAGTGCTGATTACACGGGCCCAGACCATCAAGAATGGGTACCTATCGAGAATCGCTAGCGCGAAGGTCAATTAGGGCACATACGCTTTGATTGACCACCTCCTTCCTTTGTACCTCTCTCTGACAGAGGAAGGAGCTCCTCTCATCACGATGTTTCTGGAGCAATGGAAAAACGTTGATGAAGGCAAGATGTACAGACTGAATGGAAGCAAACCATGAACACAAATATTAATACCCAATATCGTAAGCCGCTTCCGGGAACTCAACTGGATTACTTTGATGCACGCGAAGCCGTCAATGCCATTTCTCCTGGAGCCTATGAAAAACTCCCTTATACCTCCCGCGTGCTAGCTGAGCAACTGGTCCGTCGCTGTGATCCGAACACATTGACGGATAGCCTGAAACAGTTAATTGAACGTAAACGTGATCTTGATTTTCCTTGGTATCCAGCACGCGTTGTTTGTCATGACATTCTTGGTCAGACCGCTCTAGTCGATTTAGCGGGTCTGCGCGATGCTATTTCGGATCAGGGTGGCGACCCTGCAAAAGTGAACCCTGTCGTTGAGACTCAACTGATCGTTGACCACTCTTTAGCGGTTGAGCATGCGGGCTTTGATCCTGATGCTTTCGATAAAAACCGCGCGATTGAAGAACGCCGTAATGAAGACCGATTTCACTTTATCGAGTGGTGTAAAACAGCGTTTGAAAACGTCAGTGTGATTCCTGCGGGTAACGGCATCATGCACCAAATCAACTTGGAGAAAATGTCTCCTGTGGTGCAAGCGAAGCAGGGTATTGCCTACCCAGACACCTGTGTGGGTACGGACAGTCACACGCCTCACGTAGACGCTCTTGGTGTTATTGCGATCGGTGTTGGTGGTCTGGAAGCTGAAACCGTAATGCTTGGCCGACCATCAATGATGCGTCTACCTGATATTGTCGGTGTCAAACTGACGGGTAAACGTCAACCTGGGATTACCGCAACGGATATTGTTCTGGCGATTACTGAGTTCCTACGTAACGAGCGTGTGGTCTCTTCATATCTTGAATTCTTTGGTGAAGGTGCTCGCGACCTAACAATTGGTGACCGTGCAACCATTTCCAACATGACACCAGAATACGGCGCGACAGCTGGCATGTTTTATATTGATGAGCAGACCATCAATTACTTGAAACTAACTGGTCGAGATGAAGAGCAAGTTGCTTTAGTAGAAAAATACGCAAAACAAACTGGTCTTTGGGCTGACGATCTAGATACTGCCGTTTATGAGCGCGTACTGGAATTCGATTTATCATCAGTAAGTCGTAACATGGCCGGCCCGTCAAACCCTCACCGCCGTTTACCAACATCGGAGTTGGCGCAGCGTGGCATTTCTGGTGCGTGGGAAGAGAAAGAAGGCGAGTTACCAGATGGTGCAGTTATCATCGCTGCTATCACATCGTGTACTAATACCAGTAACCCTAGAAACGTGGTTGCGGCTGGTCTTGTAGCGAAGAAAGCCAATGAGCTCGGCCTTGTACGTAAACCTTGGGTGAAATCGTCTTTTGCTCCGGGTTCTAAGGTAGCGCGTCTTTACCTGGAAGAAGCGGGCTTATTACCAGAGTTAGAAAAGCTTGGCTTTGGTATCGTCGGTTACGCATGTACCACTTGTAACGGCATGAGTGGCGCGTTGGATCCAAAAATCCAGCAAGAGATCATTGATCGCGATTTATATGCGACAGCCGTTCTGTCTGGTAACCGCAACTTCGATGGCCGAATCCATCCTTACGCAAAACAAGCTTTCCTTGCATCACCACCATTGGTTGTTGCTTATGCGTTAGCGGGTACCATTCGTTTTGATATCGAGCGCGATGCTCTGGGTATTGACCAAAACGGTAAACCAATTTACTTAAATGATTTGTGGCCAAGTGACGAAGAGATCGATGCTGTTGTCGGTAATCATGTTAAACCTGAGCAGTTTAAGCAAGTTTACATTCAGATGTTTAAGCTGGATGACGCAGAGAAAAGCTCTAGTCCGCTTTACGACTGGCGTCCGATGAGTACCTACATTCGCCGTCCACCTTACTGGGAAGGTGCGCTGGCGGGTGAAAGAACACTGTCTGGCATGCGTCCATTAGCGGTTCTGGGCGACAACATCACGACTGACCACCTGTCACCATCCAACGCGATCATGGCGAGCAGTGCTGCGGGTGAATACCTTGCCAAAATGGGCGTTCCGGAAGAGGACTTCAACTCTTATGCGACTCACCGTGGCGATCACTTAACGGCGCAACGTGCGACCTTTGCTAACCCGAAACTATTTAACGAAATGGTGAAAGAGAACGGTGAAGTGGTTCAGGGTTCTCTAGCGCGAATCGAACCAGAAGGCCAGGTTGTACGCATGTGGGAAGCGATTGAAACCTACATGAATCGTAAACAACCATTGATTGTTGTCGCCGGCGCGGATTACGGTCAGGGTTCATCTCGTGACTGGGCAGCGAAAGGCGTTCGATTGGCTGGTGTAGAAGCTATCGTTGCGGAAGGCTTTGAGCGTATTCACCGTACCAACTTGGTTGGCATGGGCGTGCTGCCATTGCAATTCAAGCCAGGTGTAAACCGCAATACGCTAGAACTGGACGGGACGGAACTTTACGACGTAGTTGGTGAGATTAAACCGGGCGCTGATTTAGCCTTGGTTATTACGCGTAGCAACGGCGATAAAGTCGATGTTCCGGTTACTTGTCGCCTAGATACCGCTGACGAAGTTCACGTGTACAACGCAGGCGGTGTTTTGCAGCGTTTCGCGCAAGATTTCTTGGCGCAATAAGGAGCGGTTATGGAAAGCAAAACTCCGAATCAAATGAGCCAAATCAAAGTGCCGGCGACGTACATGCGTGGCGGCACAAGTAAAGGTGTCTTTTTCAACCTCGACGATTTGCCACAAGAAGCGCAAGTGGCTGGAGCCGCGCGTGACAAGCTGTTGTTACGTGTTATCGGCAGCCCGGATCCTTACGCGAAGCAAATCGACGGTATGGGTGGTGCAACCTCCAGCACTAGTAAAACAGTGATTGTTTCGCGCAGTAGCCAAGACGGTCATGACGTTGACTATTTGTTTGGACAAGTGTCGATCGACAAACCATTCGTCGATTGGAGTGGTAACTGCGGCAACTTGTCTGCGGCAGTTGGTCCCTTCGCCATTCATGCTGGGCTGATTCCACAAGATCGCATTCCAGAAAATGGTATTGTGACGGTGCGTGTTTGGCAGGTGAACATCAGCAAAACCATCTTGATTCACGTTCCAATTGTTAATGGTTTCGTCCAAGAAACCGGCGAGTTTGAGCTCGATGGCGTGACGTTTCCGGCCGCTGAGATTCAAGTCGATTTCGTTGACCCTTCTGATGGCGAAGGCAGCATGTTCCCAACTGGCAACTTAGTCGATGATTTGGTGGTGCCTGATGTGGGTACGTTTAACGCCACCTTTATCAACGCAGGTATTCCAACCATTTTCATTGATGCTGAGTCGATTGGTTACCAAGGCACGGAACTGCAAGATGACATCAACAACGATGATGCAGCATTGGCGATGTTCGAATCTATCCGTGCGCATGGCGCATTAAAAATGGGTCTGATTTCTGATTTAGAAGAAGCTCAAACACGCCAGCACACACCAAAAATCGCGTTTGTATCCAAGCCGAAAAGTTACCAGTCCTCAAGTGGTAAAGCGGTCAATGAGTCGGAAATTGATGTGCTGGTACGTGCGTTGTCGATGGGCAAACTTCACCATGCAATGATGGGAACCGCAGCCGTTGCGATTGCTTCGGCGGCCTGTGTACCGGGAACATTAGTCAATTTGGCTGCTGGTGGAGGCGAAAAAGAGTCAGTGACTTTTGGCCACCCGTCAGGAGCGTTAAAAGTTGGAGCACAAGCGAAGCAAGCTGAACAGGGCTGGGTGGTACAAAAAGCCATCATGAGCCGAAGTGCGAGAATACTAATGGAGGGATTTGTGCGTGTACCCTCTGATGTCTTTGAGTGAAAAGAACGGTCTTTGAATAGAACGAGAGCAATGTCAGGACATACTGGAGGAAGCAATATGTCTTCATACGAAAAAGAATATTTATGGGCGAAGAATGAACCGGAGAGTTTTTGGCGCGCTCAAGCGGATAATATCGATTGGTTCGAATCTCCTAAAACCATCTTGAAATCTGATGAGAACGGCATCGAACGTTGGTTCCCAGATGGAGTAATGAATACGTGCTGGTTAGCATTGGATTACCATTGCGAGCAAGGACGCGGTGATAATACGGCACTCATTTATGACTCGCCAGTAACCGGCAATAAAACCACGTATACCTATAGTAACCTGCGTGACCAAGTGGCAAAAATTGCCGGCATGCTGTCTGCGCAAGGCGTTGAAAAAGGTGACCGAGTCGTTATTTACATGCCGATGATTCCAGAAGCCGCAATGGCGATGCTAGCCTGTGCGCGTTTGGGAGCAATTCACTCCGTTGTATTCGGTGGTTTTGCACCTAATGAGCTTGCTGTACGAATTGAAGATGCAGAGCCGAAAGTCATCATGACGGCGTCGTGTGGGATTGAGATCAACAAAGTTATTCCATATAAACCAATGGTAGACAAGGCCATTATGGACAGCCGATGGAAGCCTGAAAAAGTATTTATATTCCAGCGTCCTGAGTGCGAAGCCGATCTAAACCAAGAAAGAGATCTGGATTGGCAGCAAGAGTACAACCAAGCGTTGCCACACGGTTGTGTTCCGGTGTTAGCAACCGATCCACTCTACATTCTTTATACGTCGGGTACGACAGGTAAGCCAAAAGGCGTTGTGCGTGATAACGGTGGCCATGCCGTCGCGATGAAGTACTCCATGAGCGCAATCTACAACATTCCTCAAGATGGCGTATTTTGGGCGGCATCTGATGTTGGCTGGGTAGTAGGGCACTCTTACATTGTTTACGCGCCACTGATTCACGGTTGCACAACAATCTTATTCGAAGGCAAGCCCGTCCGAACACCGGATCCTGGTGCATTCTGGCGAGTGTGTGACGAATACAAAGTAGATGCGTTGTTCTCTGCCCCGACAGCGTTCCGTGCGATCAAGAAAGAAGACCCAGAAGGTGAGTTTTTAAAACAGTATGATCTCTCTAAATTGAAAACCATCTTTATGGCAGGAGAACGCCTTGACCCTCCAACACTGGAATGGGTTCAGAGCAAAGCAGACAAACCCGTTATTGACCACTGGTGGCAAACGGAAACGGGTTGGGCTATCGCGGGCAACCCAACAGGTGTTGAAATGATGCCAGTTAAAGCGGGTTCTTCGACGAAGCCAATTCCGGGTTATCAGGTCGAGATTCTGAATGAACTTGGAGAGTCGGTCGGGCCTAACCAACAAGGTTTTGTCGCATTAAAACGTCCGCTGCCACCGAGTTGTCTGCCAACGGTTTGGCGTAACCATGACCGTTTTGAAACCGGTTACCTCAGCCAATTCCTTGGCTACTATGTGTCAGGTGATGGTGGCTATTTGGATGAAGACGGTTACCTGTTCATTATGGGACGTATTGATGACGTGATTAATGTCGCGGGGCATCGTTTATCGACAGGCGAAATGGAAGAAATTGTCGGTGGTCATCCGGCGATTGCGGAATGTGCAGTGGTGGGTATTCACGATGATCTGAAAGGGCAACTCCCACTTGGCTTTGTGGTATTGAAAGACGGCGTAAAAGTGGACGAGCTTGATCTTGAAGGTGAGCTTGTTGGCAAGGTACGTAGTGAGATCGGTGCGGTTGCCTGCTTTAAGCATGCACTGGTTGTGGATCGCTTACCGAAAACACGTTCGGGTAAAATTCTGCGCCGAACCATACGTCAAATAGCCGATGGTGAAAAATACACCGTTCCGTCAACGATTGATGACCCAAGTAGCTTGAACGAAATTGAACGAGTGTTAAGACGCTAATTAAAACTCAATTCTAACTAACCCCTGATCCTCGAACTCTGTAGGTTGGTTCTGCCTCTGTACGCTTATTAAGTGCAGGGGCTTTTTTGTTTGTAGATAGCGTAAACGTCTCGTGCAGCCAATTTTGTGACTTGCCAATACGGCATTTTCCTCACAAACTACAGCCATTCAATTTTTAGTGACCCTTTGTATGACCACGTTTGTAATTAAATCTGCGTGTTTTAGCGACCTTGAGTCGCTCAACGACCTTATGTTTGAGCTGCATGATGAGCATCATCTTCAATCTCCGGAGCTGTTCAAAACTGCAGAGGAGATAGAGCAAGAAAAAAGTATTGCTCGATACATTGATGATCCTGAATGTCTTGTTTATGTAGCAAAACAAGGAGATGAAATTATTGGTTTTATCTCTGGTCATTTCTGTGAACTTGTTTCTACCGTCAGTCAGCCGGTTATGATGGGAAGTGTGGATGAGCTCTATGTGTTACCTGAGTTTCGGAAACAAGGCACGGCTCAGGCATTGATTAACAAAATTGAGTCAACGTTCTCTGATTACGGTGCAAAACAGATGTTTGTTGAAGTATGGCACTTTAACCAGGGTGCAATCTCTTTGTATGAAAAACAAGGGTTTGCACACCATATTCACTATCTAAGAAAGCCGTTGAGCTAATGGCCATGCTTAATTTTAATATTGTGATACACATTCTAGCGAATTGAAATCATTCAGTTCGTCAATAGACTTTTCTCTATAAGTTGCTCGCAATGTTAGTAAATTAATATGCGCCCACATTGGTATTGGCGTTTTTGTCTGCTTGTTTATTAGTAGCACGAGGATCGTGCTTACAAAAACAAGAGGACAATATTTTGAAACTAACAAAATCGTTACTTGCGTTGGCTGTTTTGCCAATGTTCGCAAGTGCAGATGATTTGTCACAGACACAAAATCACACTATACAACCCCAGATCGTAGGCGGCATCACTGCTGATCCTAGTGAGTGGAGATTCTACACCCAAATTGTTAGCCGTTATGGTAACCGATCATATTGTGGTGCCAGTTATATTGGGAATGGCTACGTCCTGACTGCGGCACACTGTGTCGAGGGTGATTCACCGAATCAGATTGCGGTTAAAATTGGTGGCGTCGTTTACAATGGCACTGACGGTGTTCGAGCTAACGTGAGTGAAATCCACATGCACCCGGCATATCGCCGAGCAACGCTTTCTCACGATCTCGCAGTCTTAAAGTTAGACTCTGTACCTCAAGGTGTTGCTGCGGTTGAAATTGCCGATGGCAGTCTAACGCAATACGCCAGCATCGGAGATTGGCTTACAGTCGCAGGTTTAGGGAGAACCTCTGAAGGAGGAAGCTCTCCATCTCGGTTGCAAGAGGTTGACGTTCCACTCGTGTCAGACACGACTTGTCGTCAAGCCGGTGGCAATTACACAACCGTTGGAGAAGTGTCATTCTGTGCGGGAATTCCTCAAGGTGGGATAGATTCCTGTCAGGGAGATAGCGGTGGCCCAATCGTTATTAATCGTGGTGGCGTAATTACTCAACTTGGCGTGGTCAGTTGGGGGATAGGTTGTGCTCGTCCGGGTATGTATGGTGTTTATAGCGATATCGCCGCCATGCGTAATTTTGTTAATGGTGTCATTGGCACGACTACACCTCCGAAAGAGAATGTTTCTGTTGGGTATACCACCGCACAGACATTGGCATCATTTAATGTTGGCGAGTTGCAGCAACATAGTTTTGTTATCAAAAATTCAGGTAACACGACGTTCACTGTAGAAAACGTTCGCGCGTTTGCTTCTGGCGTTGCTGATGCTGCCGTTATTGCAAATGATCAGTGTTCTCAGGCGACGTTAGCAATGAATGCAAGCTGTCGTGTCGATGTCGAATTTGGAGCAGCTCAGGCGGGAGAAGCAAGAGTTGCTTTGAACTTCAACGTTGATAAGACCAGTACACAATATCAGGCGCTAGTGTCGGCTCAAGCGAAAACAGTGACAACGCCTCCAACAGATAACTGCGCAGCAGAATGGCAAGCGAGTACGGTGTATCTCAAAGGGGATAAGGTTACTTGGAATGGCAAAGTGTGGCAGGCGCAGTGGTGGACTCAAGGCGATAACCCAGCAGACTCTGGACCTTGGGGTGTTTGGCAAGAAGTTCGCGACGCACATTGCAAGTCTAACTAACCATCAAGCATTCAAAAGCTGATTCGTTGGTGACTTGAGGTAGAATTCATTCTTGGTTTCAACGAACAGCGCATAGTTATCATAAGCAGGGTTTATTGTTTTCGAATAATAAGCCCTTTTTTATTGTTCCAACTTTGAGAACCCATAAAATGTGTATGACTTTATCCTGACGCTACCTTCATATAACTGGCAGAATTGCGATCAACATTTCATGTTTTGTCTGATTTTTGTCAGGTTTGCATTAAATTACTCTCCAATGAGCTTCAAGATCATGCTTTATTCGATCAACGTTGTTTGGCATAACTCGTTACTTAATTTTTATCGAAAAAGATAAGATTAACTGCCATTATTCATTGGTTATCATAATGTTTACTTAAGGTCATATTTTGTGTTGAGACAGCTGTTATTACTCATCCTTTGTTTTATTTTGTTACCTGTTTCACCAATCTCTACGGCTAAAGCTGCCGCGAGCGAAGTAAAAGGGGCGCTCTGCGTTGTTCGTGCTGACGACAAGTTAGTGCTAGTTCATGAAATATTGACGGATAAGATTTCTCTACCTGGTGGGACAATTATTGATGGAGAATCTCCCAAAGTTGCTGCGCAAAGAGAAACGTGGGAAGAAACGGGTTTAGTGGTCACGGTTGGGGAGGAACTTGGCAGAACTGACACCGCGGTTTATTACGATTGCATATCAGATTCTGAGATTATTGCTTTTTCGATGAACAATTCCTTGGGTGGGAATGAGTTACCTATTTGGTTTGCTCCTCACTACGGAGTAGAAATCGCATCAGCAATGTTACTTGGACCATCCGAGCTGCCATCATTTTTGTACCGCTATCCCGCTCAATGGCCACAAGCCATTCAGTTTTTTGAACAAGCTACTCAGCAGTCCGCATCTTATGTGACTCAGCTGATCGAATCCGCGCCTTCATTTCGTCAGATTGAATTGAGGTGGATGAAAGACTTACAAAGCTGGGTAGGGGCTTTATCAGAAACGAGTTTCGAGGTAGCGAATCAGATCTCAAATCTTGTTATAGAACTGACAGAACCTACGATACTGCTTTTTCTATTTCCGTTAGTAATGATGCGTTTTGGCAGTCGATTTGTATTCCGACTCTTTTTCGCTATTAGCGCGACGTCCCTGATGGTACTTGTAGCTCAACAGGGCTTTGCGCTTCCTCGCCCGCATGTCTATATACCAATGATGGAGTTAACACACAGCTTTGGATTTAGTTTTCCAAGTTTACCTATTGCCGTTTGGTTTTGTGTTTTAACCTTTTTATTTCAGAGAACGCATTATTTCGGTTTGAATGGTACGACCGCTGTCATGATGCTCGTCACGCTTACTATTATGTTATGTAAGTTTTTCCTTGGTAGCGCCTTTTTCTTAGATATGTTGTTTGGTGCGCTGTTAGGAAGCTTAGTGGCCTGGCATGTTCTGCGATTGGAAACAAATCAAGACGTGAATGTTGATCAAGTGCTGAGTTCAAAAGGCGTCTGGTTCATTATGACTGCAGTAACTGCGGTCATCTCTGTTATCTGGCCATTACCTGTGTTTGGCCGCTGGTTAGCTATTTTAATTACGGCATCAGCGTTGGTTATGACGTTTAGAGAGTCAAAAGTGCATTTGGATTCTCGTCAGATGATTTTTGTAACGCTTGCGTTGGTATTCGTTGAGCAACTTTATTTATACTCAAGCTCTGTTGTCTCGTTTAGTGGTTTGTGGTCATTGGTATTGTCGACGTTGCATTATCCATTGTTGATGTTGCTGTTTATCTTGCTTGCAAGAAAGCTGATTCATGAAAAACAACAGAGAGAAACAGTGCTAGATTGATGGTTGTATGCTTTCTTTCTCAGGCATACGAGTAAAAAGAAAGCCTTGCTTTACAGCAAGGCTTTTTTTTACGTTGAGTAGCTCAACAATGTGGCTTTGCGTATATCTGACGCCATGGCTGAGTTAAAGGTAATAACGTTGACGCCATAGCGGCGGAGAGAATTAAGCGTTAAGGACGAATTTTTCAATCGCTTTAGCTACACCGTGTTCATCATTACTTACCGTAATGTAATCAGCGATTTGTTTGGTCTCTTCCATCGCATTTCCCATCGCGATACCAAGGCCAGCGTACTTCAGCATGTGGTGGTCATTTTCAGCATCACCCATACAGATCACTTCTTCTGGTTGAATACCTAGATACTCAGCAATTGCAGCAACACCAATACCTTTGTTGCTCGCTGGGTTAAGAAATTCCAGGAAGAACGGAGCGCTTTGAACCACCGTAAACTCGTCACGCATTTCAGACGGAAGCGCAGCGATGACCTCAGTTAACTTACTTGGCTCGGCAACCATCATTGCTTTGATGATTGGATGATCATCTTCTAGCGATTCAAAATTAATCTCTGTCACATTTAAGCCATTAATGTTGGCTTCTATGTCAGTGTATGGGTTTTTCTCATTGGTGATCAAGCCATGTACTTGGCTGAATGCGTGCACATAAGCGCCTAATTCTTTCGCTTTACGAGCGACTAATTTTGCTGCCTTACCATCAATGATTTGCTGGTGGATGATTTCATTTGTTCCTACGTTCTTAACCATAGAGCCATTGTAGAAAAGGACAAAATCTTTATCGGAATGGATATTCAGTTCGTCGAGCTTGCCTTGCATTCCTTCTAATGGGCGACCAGAAGCGAGAACGACAGTAACGCCTGCTTCTCGAGCCTTTGCGATCGCTTGTTTGTTTTCTTCAGAGATTGCTTTATCACTATTAAGCAGTGTGCCATCCATATCTAATGCGATCAGTTTATACATCATTTCTTACCTTAAAGTTTTTGGGAACTGTAAGTGAATAAGGTTTGGTATAACGCTAACCAGAAACCTACGCTCACCGCGACTATGAAACTACAAAATGGTCTATTTTAACAATTAATTTTTGGTTTAAATTGACCTAGACACGTGTGTCCATTAAGGTCTTCGCCTCGAAGTATTATGAGTTGAGTGAGTTCTACGTTGTATAAGCTAAATGAGATGTTTGAAACCATCCAAGGGGAAGGGGTTTTCACTGGAGTACCTGCTGTTTTTGTTCGCCTTCAAGAGTGTCCGGTTGGTTGCTCATGGTGCGATACCAAACAAACGTGGTATGCAGATGAGAATGACCAACGTCAAATTGGTGATATTTTGGTGAAGACGGAAGATTCTCCGACATGGTGCGTCGCATCTGCCGAGAACATCGTAGAGCAATATCAACTGCAAGGCTTTAATGCCAAACATATCGTGATTACTGGTGGTGAGCCTTGTATTTATGATCTACGCCCTTTAACAAAGGCGTTTGAAGATATGGGTTGCCAATGCCAAATCGAAACCAGTGGCACATCAGAAGTCATCACGTCAGAAAATACATGGGTGACCGTGTCACCAAAAGTGGCGATGAAGGGTAAACTGCCAGTTCTCAATAGCGCGTTAGAGCGTGCGAATGAGATTAAGCACCCAGTTGGTACGCAAAAAGACATCGACCACCTTGATGAGCTATTGGCAAATGCGAATGTCGCGGTTGAGACTGTCATTGCATTGCAGCCTATTAGCCAAAAGCCTCGTGCAACGCAATTGTGTATTGAAACGTGCATTGCTCGCAATTGGCGCTTGTCTGTTCAAACTCATAAATACCTAAGTATTGCTTAAGAGCGGAGAGAGAAATGAAAAAAGCCGTTGTTGTTTTTAGTGGTGGTCAGGATTCCACGACTTGTCTGGTTCAAGCACTTAAAGAGTTTGATGAAGTTCATGCCATTACTTTTGATTATGGTCAGCGCCACAAGTTAGAGATAGAAGTGGCACAAAAGATCGCAAAGGATCTTGGTGTCAAAGCGCATAAAGTGATGGATGTTGGCCTTTTAAACGAACTTGCGATTAGCTCTCTCACGCGCGATGACATCCCTGTCTCACACGAATTGCAAGAAAACGGCCTACCAAACTCTTTTGTTCCTGGCCGTAACATTCTATTTTTAACGCTCGCAGGAATCTACGCCTACCAAATTGGGGCTGAAACCGTAATTACTGGCGTGTGTGAAACTGACTTTAGTGGTTATCCAGATTGTCGTGACGATTTTGTGCAAGCAATGAACACGGCTTTGGTGAAAGGGATGGACCGTAACCTGACGATCAAAACACCGTTAATGTGGCTAAATAAAGCAGAAACGTGGGCGTTAGCTGATCAATATGACGCGTTGCAACTGGTTCGTGAAAATACGTTGACCTGCTACAACGGGGTCATTGGTGATGGTTGCGGTGATTGCCCATCGTGCGATTTGCGCAAAGCTGGCTTAGATGATTACCTAAACAATAAAGAGACCGTAATGCAGTCTCTTGTGAACAAGCAGGCTGCTGACGTTTAGTCGTGCCTTGCTTTACTGGCTAACATAGTCAGAACCTAGGCTAATTGGCTCATCGTATGCGTCTATAATGATGTTTTTTCCCTGCTTTTTAGCCTGGTATAAAGCTTGGTCTAGTATCGAATAAAGTTCATCAAAGTTGGTAAGCGGCATTGATGTTGATAGATAGGCCAAGCTAGCGGTTACACTCAGATCACTATTATTTACCGTGCGTACGCGCTTCTCTGAAATCGTTTTGTGTAGGCTTTGTACGCGGAAAGGAACGTCAATTTCATCGACGTTTTTCAATAATAAGATAAACTCTTCTCCACCCAAACGGCCGATATACTCTCCCTTATTGAGCTTAGCTTTAAGCACTTGGCAAACTTGCTGTAACACCAAGTCGCCAGTCGGATGACCGTATTGATCATTTATCGTCTTAAAGTCATCAAGGTCGATTAATGCTAAAACATAGCGGAAGTCTTCGTCCGCTTTGGAGGTTTGACCTTTGATGGTCTCTATAATTGCCGCTCTATTCAACGCACATGTTAGACTATCTATTTTGGCTTTTTGTCGTGTTTGTCGCTGAAGTATCAATGCCAGAATGAGCAAGACCAACAAACAGGAAACCACAAAATTATAAGTGCGCTTTTGATCGGTAAGCTTCTCAAATTGATGCTGATTTAAGCTTTTTTCATTATTCAACCGAGCGACTTGAAGATCATATTCGTACTCTTTCTTTGTGAGGTCTAATGCCTCTAATGCTTTAATATTGCTAGCGTCTCGGTTGGCCAATTCAATGGTTGAATAGGCTTCGTGGTGCTCTAATGCCAGTTTATAATCACCTTGGGCTTGGTATGCTTCGGAAAGGAGTAATTGAGCTTGTGCCTGTAATAATGGTCTAGAGTTATTGCTCGCTAGTGTTAACGCGACTTTGCCATGTGCAATCGATTTTTCATTAGCATAGTTTTTCAAATACGCGAACCCAGCAGCTAAATGCCCTTCCGTTTCGAGGTGCGTATTTTCATACGTTTCAGCAATGTCTAAAGCTTTTCTAATGTAATCTACTGCGGTATCCAGTTGCCCACTTTCGGCTAAAACCGCAGACAGCCCTAAGTAGCTTAACCCTTGACCATATGGGTAGTGGAGCTGGTTGAGTATTGTTAATGCATTTTGATAATGATTGATGGCTTTATCGAATTCTTTGGATTTCTTATACATTGCCCCAAGGCTATGTTCGACTTGTGCGACTTTGAGTGGTGTCCCTTCATCTTGACGAGCGAGTAGGGCTTGGATGAGATATTGTTCTGATTGTTCAAACTGCCCAAGCTCTGCTAGCAAATTTCCGACGTCATTGTAAATGCCAGAAGGATCGCTTTGAGCAGACATGTTGGCCAGCAGCTTTCGATAAAGGCTCAGCGCTTTTTCATAGTCACCACGATAGTTATAGTTATTCGCTACCACACGTAACGCGAGATCAATAGGGAAGTTTTCTTGGTGTTGTTGACTTAGATGGCTTTCTAACGACGAGCAATAAAAGTTTGCTTTGTGATAACGACCTTGTTGATTCAACGTATAACAGAGCTGATAGTTCATCAAAGCTTTGCCTTCAGAATCTGAAGTCTGCTTCATTTTTTGTCGCAATGAAGAAAAGCTCTTTACTGAGGCGTCATAACTACCATGCTTACGTTCATTTAAGGCAAGAATGTACTCTGACTCTAACTGAGCAAAGTTATTGTTGAGAACTTGGCTGCTTCCATAGTACGGCTGCTTTATGTTCGACATGTATTCATAAATCAGCCCGCTGACGTAGAGTTTTTCGCTGTGCGATTTCGCGGTGTGGTATCGATCTTGAAGCATGCTTAATGCTGAGTCAGGATTACTTCTCAATGTGGTTTGATAAACGGCGTGCCACTGCGTGATATTTTGTTCTGGCTCAATATCTTGAGTGTCACTAGCATATACCGGGGCGAGTAAGAGTGACGCAAGCAAAGGATAGAGCGTGCGCATATTTAAACGTGCCTTATGTTCTTTTGTTGCTTTGGAATTGGAGAATCATAGCGCTATTAATTGATCAGCGTTGTGATTGAGTTGGGTGTACGAAGAAAAAGAATAGGAAAACTATGCACTTGGTCGACATATCAAAAAAGAGCATAAAAAGAAAGACCCCAACATAAAGTTGAGGTCTAGAAGTCGTTATGCAATGTAAAGCTTAGCTAGATCTTGAGGCTCCATTTCTTTGCCTTCTAGCTGATCGTTCCAGTTAGTACCAACAAGAACACCATCTTCTGCAAGAGTTAAAAGCCAATCTTCAACAAAGATATCTAGTGGGATTTCTAGTACAGTGAAGTCAGCCCATTCTTCAACATTGTGCGCTTCTGCATCTTCTTTAGAAGACCAGAAAGGCATGACTTCACTGTTTTCGAATTCAGTTGAATCGCAAGATAGCCAACCTTCTTCATTGCGTAAACCCCAAACCAGTTGGTTTTCTTTTGTTTCTGCAACAAAAAGGTCAAGGTTTGCTTGGATATCTGATGTAAGTTTGCTCATTTCAAAACTCTCGTTGTTATGACGCCGCTAGGGTAACACTAAAGTGCCGATTCCTAAAGCATAATACGGTTATTGCAATGAGTAAAAATAAAGGAGCCGAAGCTCCTTTTCTTATGTTGTTCTAGGTTTATTAATGCTTGTTTGAACAAACATTAATACAGATATTTTTACCTTTCAGGGAGGGTAGTGAATATTGTCCACTCTTTTTTAATCTCGCCTTTATAACCAACGACAGAAGCAGTTACTCGGCGGTTTAAAGCGTGGCTGACTTCATCGGTACCTTGTTGCGCTAGGTGAGTATCACCAAAGCCAACAATACGAACTCTGCTCGGTTCGATGTTGTAGCTCAATAGCGCCTCACGGACATTGCGCGCTCGTCTCTCTGATAGATCTTGGTTGTGCTGAGAGCCACCAACTTTACTCGCGTAGCCGTGCAGTTCGATCGACGTAGTAGGGTATTCTTTTAAAAAATCGGACAGTTCACGTACTTGTCTTCTGAACACGGGATTGATTTCATCAGAATCATTGGCAAAAAGTATTCTCACTTGCATGTTATCTGATGCTTTAATGTATTCGCCGCAACCGTCATTATCGACTTCTGAGCCTTCCGGTGTGCCAGGGCACATATCTCGAGCGTTGATGACGCCATCGTTATCTTCATCTTGAAGGTCAGCGATTTGCTCTGCACTTGGTACAGGTCGATAGTCATACTCGTCTTCAGCAACAACCTGTTGAGTAACGGCGAGAAGGCTTAATGCAAATAGAATTTTCATTGGTTTCATGATTAGTACTCCACCTTTTCATTCCATTTCGTAGGCACATCGACTCGCAAGGCATTTAACAATTGGCCGGTCGCATTCATTACACGGTATTTCGCGTATTGCTCTGAATATCTAGCATCCAAGTAGTTTTTTCTCGCTTCAAATAACTCGTTCTCAGTATTTAACAAATCCAGAAGGGTTCGTTTACCGATGCGATACTGTTTCTCGTAGGCGATAACAGTTTCAGATGCCGAATCTACGTGATCCGCCAGAAACTCTTTTTGCTGAAGCGTTAAATCTAGCGCGCTCCATGATAGACGAAGCCCTTCTTCAACGCTGCGGTATGCGCGTTCTCGTAGATCTTTGGCTTTGTTTAGTTGATAGGCAAAGTTTTCAGCATTGGCGACATCACTACCACCATTAAAGAGGTTGTAACGCATACGCAGCATCGCTGTCGTTTCATCACTGCTTCCTTCGATACCGCTTGCATCATCACGCCACGTTTGAGCCGCTTCTACAGATATCGTTGGATAGTAAGTTCCCTTAGATTGCTTATATTGGAACTTAGCCGAGTCTACATCTGCCATCGAAATTTTGATTACTGGATGCGATTCAAATGCCAAGTCAATTGCTTCATCTATGGTGTAGGGAATAAAGTTCTGGTCCGCTCGCGGAAAAATCAATCCTTGTGGGGACTGTCCGACAAGGCGTGTAAACGTGGTGTGGCTGTCATATAAGTTGTTCTGAGCCGCCACCAAGTTACCGTGAGCTTTTGCTAAACGAGCTTCTACTTGAGTTAGGTCAGCGGTAGACCCAAGTCCTGAGTTAACTCGCTTTTTAATGTCTTCGTAGATCTTCTTATGAACCTTCAAGTTGTTTTCTGAAAGTGTAAGAATTTCATAAGCTTTTACTGAATCTAAGTAAACCTTTGCCACTTCGAGTGCCGTGTCTTGAGCATCAGCGAGCAGTTGATAACGAACTGATTCTGCGTCAGCTGCTGTTCGATCCATATCGTTAAGTGTCGCAGAACCGTCCCATATCAGTTGGGTTAGTGTCACGGTGGCTTCTTTTCTTGTCAGATCCGTTGGATCTCGCCCTGTTTCTGCGGGGTTAATGCCTTCATAACCGATACCGGCGTCTAAATCTACGGATGGGAGGTAAGCACCGCCAGATGCTTCATTCACATACTGCTTGCTAACGAATTCATTGAACGCACTTTTGATGTCAGGATTGGTTTTTAATGTGTTTTCAACCGCTTGCTCTAGTGTTTGCCCAAAAGCATGACTAGCTGCGAACACACCAATGCAAAAGGCGTTGGCACGAGTCCACTTCACTGTGATTCTCCTAGATAATAATAAAATTTCTCGAGGTGAGAGGGCTTATAAGTGGGATACCTATAAGGGCGTCAATAATTTAGCGCACAATAACATTAATACACGATGAAGTAACCTGTTGATTCATTGTTCATTTGTTTCATTCTTGATAAATTAATTCATTTGGCGGGTCTAAATTTTGAATAAGGATCCCGATTTTAAAGTGAAATTGATGTTTAACAAGAGTTGAGCGTCTTTTATTAAAATAAGACAAATATGCGCCTGGATTCTTATTGATGTATGACACATAATTACTTAATTGAGCATCAAATTGCTGTTATTGCACTATATAATCAGGCAATATATAGCAAATTAGTATTGTTAGTCAAAAACTTGACAGTTATTTAGGGTTAAGATTTATATGGATCGTACAGCGTTAGTGTCACTCGGTAATCAAGTCGTCGTAATAGGTTTAGATGGGGAGCTGAGAGTCCTAACAGAAGGACAACAGCCCCTACCAGGTGAAGTGGTAGTGGCAACGACAGATGCTGCACCTCTAAATTTGAACATTCAACTAACTGAAGAGCAAGGCTCAAAAGATATTTCTGATGATGTGGCACGAATTATTGGTGCTATTGAGCAAGGTCAAGACCCTTCTATAGTTGATGAAGAACTCGCGCCAGCTGCGGGTGAAAACAGTGGTTCAAGTTTACAAAATAGTGCCACGATTGCACGGGATGGCACTGAAGTACTGGCTTCAACAAATTTTGAAACTATTGGCTTGGAATCCCTCGGTTTATCTGAAACACAAGCGTTGACCTTAAATGACTTTTTCGCAACAAATATAGAAACCAGTGGAGATGGCTCAAATAAACCGCTTACTAATTCTCCAGTGACATTAAGCGCTATCGAAGAAGATAGCGATCCCATCACGATAACTACCGAAGAACTACTATCAAATGTCGATATTGACGATGCTGATACTCTTATCGTTACAAACGTTACTATTGAGAGTGGGAATGGCACTTTAATTGATAACAACGATGGATCTTGGACTTATATACCAGAAGCTGATGATGATACTGAAGTGTCATTCTCCTATGACATCATTGATGACGATGGGGGTGTTATTAATGGCACTGCTAATTTAGATATTAAGCCTGTTAATGATGCGCCAATAGCGACTAACGATGCGATTCAAACTGACGAAGATTCCCAGGTTGTAATTGATGTGCTCGCTAACGACAGTGACATTGAAGGTGACGATTTATCCATTACTTCTGCTTCTGTATCAGAAGAGCAAGGTATCGTTGAGATTGTCGATGGTAAGCTTGTTTTCACTCCGGCAGAAAACTTCAATGGTGATGCTGAGATCACTTACACCATCACCGACGGTGTGCTGACTGACCAAGCGACGGTTAACGTCACCGTGAATGCGGTAAACGACGCGCCTGTGGTTGAGAGCAACATCGCAGACCAAACCTTGGCAGAAGACTTTACGCCATACACCATCAATCTAAATACCGCCTTCAGCGATGTGGATAACGTTGATGGCGAGTTAACGTTTAGCGTCTCTGGCAATAGCAACATTCAAGTGGCGATCGTCAACGGCATTGCTACGTTCACTCCAACCGCAGACTGGAATGGCTCTGAAACCCTAACCTTTACGGCTACCGATCCAAGCGGCGAAAGCGTCAGTCAAACGGTGAACTTCACAGTATCGCCTGTGGCAGATATCGTGGCAGACAAAGCGACGGTTGTGGAAGACACGGCGACCATCATCAAGGTCTTAGGTAACGACACGTTCGAAGGCGACGACAAAGTGGTGTCGCTCGATACCAATAACGGTCCAGCCAACGGCACGGTCTCGGTCAACCCTGATGGCAGCGTAACCTACACGCCAAACGACAACTACCACGGTACAGACAGCTTCACCTACATCGTTACATCGGGTGGGGTATCGGAGTCCACCACGGTGAACGTCGATGTCACGCCAGTGAACGATGCGCCAGTGGCAAAAGATGACACGGAGATTACTGACGAAGATACTGCTGTCACGATTGATGTTCTGCCAAACGACACCGATGTGGATGGCGATAAGCTGTCTATCCAATCAGCGTCTGTACCTGAAGCACAAGGTAAGGTTGAAATTGTTGACGGAAAACTGGTCTTCACACCGGCTGAGAACTTCAATGGCGACGCCGAAATCACTTACACCATCACTGATGGTGCACTGACTGACCAAGCGACGGTCAATGTCACGGTGAATGCGGTGAACGACACGCCTGTGGTTGAAAGCAGCCTCGCAGACCAAACCTTGGCGGAAGATTTCACTCCATACACGATCGATCTGAATACCGCGTTCAGCGACGTGGATAACGTTGATGGCGAGCTGAGCTTCAGCGTTTCTGGCAACAGCAACATTCAAGTGGCGATCGTCAATGGCATTGCTACGTTCACTCCAACCGCGGACTGGAACGGCTCAGAAATCCTAACGTTTACTGCCACTGATCCAAGCGGTGAAAGCGTTAGCCAAACGGTGAACTTCACGGTTGCGCCTGTGGCGGACATCGAGGCAGACAGTGCGGATGTAGTCGAAGACACACCAACCATCATTAACGTCTTAGGTAACGACACGTTTGACGGCGACGATAAAGTAGTGTTGCTTGATACCAATAAAGGCCCAGCTAACGGCACGGTCTCGGTCAACCCTGATGGCACCGTGACCTACATACCAGATGATAACTACGTCGGCAAAGATACGTTCACTTATGTCGTGACATCAGGCGGTGTGTCTGAATCCACTACCGTTGAAGTCAATGTGACGCCGGTCAACGACGCGCCAGTGGCAAAAGATGACACGGCGATTACTGACGAAGACACACCAGTGACGATCGATGTCCTGCCAAACGATACTGATGTGGATGGCGATAAGTTGTCGATCCAATCTGCGTCTGTACCTGAAGCACAAGGTAAGGTTGAAATTGTTGACGGAAAACTGGTCTTCACACCGGCTGAGAACTTCAATGGCGACACCGAAATCACTTACACCATCACTGATGGTGCACTGACTGACCAAGCGACGGTCAATGTCACGGTGAATGCGGTGAACGATACGCCTGCGGTTGAAAGCAACCTCGCAGACCAAACCTTGGCAGAAGACTTTATGCCATACACCATCGCTCTAAATACCGCCTTCAGCGATGTGGATAACGTGGATGGCGAGTTAACGTTTAGCGTCTCTGGTAATAGCAATGTCAATGTCTCAATAGAGAACGGCATCGCGACCATTTCACCAACGGCAGACTGGAATGGCTCAGAAGCGTTGACCTTTACCGCCACCGATCCAAGCGGCGAAAGCGTTAGCCAAACGGTGAACTTCACAGTATCGCCTGTGGCGGACATCGTGGCAGACAAAGCGACGGTTTTGGAAGACACGGCGACCATCATCAAGGTCTTAGATAACGACACGTTCGAAGGCGACGACAAAGTGGTGTCGCTTGATACCAATAACGGTCCAGCTAACGGCACGGTCTCGGTCAACCCTGATGGCAGCGTAACTTACACGCCAAACGACAACTACCACGGTACAGACAGCTTCACCTACATTGTCACGTCAGGCGGGGTATCGGAATCCACCACGGTGAGCGTTGATGTGACGCCAGTGAATGATGCGCCAGTGGCAAAAGATGACACGGCGATTACTGACGAAGACACACCAGTGACGATTGATGTCCTGCCAAACGACAATGATTTGGATGGCGATAAGCTGAGTATTGAATCAGCCTCTGTACCTAAAGAGCTGGGCACGGTTGAAGTGGTGGATGGAAAACTCGTCTTCACTCCTGCAGAAAACTTCAATGGCGACGCTGAAATTACCTACACTGTAACGGACGGTCAATTGACCGACGAAGCGAAGGTAACCGTTACAGTAAATCCAGTAAACGACGCGCCAACTATCAAGGTTGATGCCGTAGAAAGCATCACTGAAAACGCAGTGAGCACCGATACGGTAGTGGCGACGTTGGAAGTCGCTGATTCTGATACGCCAGAAGACCAATTAACCGTTTCTTTAGAAAACAACTCAAACGGTTACTTTGTGTTAGTTGGCGATGAAGTAAAGCTGACTCAAGCAGGCGTCGATGCGGTTAACAACGACGAACTTAACCTTAAAGACCTGACTATTAGCGCGTCAGTATCGGATGGTGTTAATCCAACGGCTAACGACAGTGATAGTTTGATTGTGAATCGTGTTAACGATGCGCCGACTGTTGATAATGTCATCTCAGATCAAGTGCTATCGGAAGATTTCGATGCATACACGATCGACTTGAATGAAGTATTCAAAGATTCCGATTCCTCGCTAGAATTCTCAGTCTCTGGCAATAACAACATCCAAATTTCTATTGTGAATGGTGTTGCTACCATCACTCCGACTGCGGATTGGAATGGCAAAGAGACAATTACGTTCACAGCTAAAGACCCAAGCGGTGAAAGCGTAAGTCAAACGCTGAACTTTACGGTAGCACCAGTAGCTGACATTGAGGCTGATAGTGCGGATGTAGTCGAAGACACACCAATCATCATTAACGTCTTAGGTAACGACACGTTCGAAGGCACTGATAAAGTGGTGTCTTTGGACGCCGATAATGGTCCTAAAAATGGCACCGTCATTGTGAATAACAACGGCACGGTGACCTACACACCAGATGACAACTACGTCGGCAAAGATACGTTCACTTATGTCGTGACATCAGGCGGAGTATCCGAATTCACTACCGTTGAAGTCAATGTGACGCCGGTCAA
>NZ_JAMPZF010000040.1:0-82713 GCF_024747315.1 Vibrio sp. HS-50-1
TATATTGTTAAAGAGCTTTTCCTGTTGAGCTTTGCTCAAAACAGGACGGCCATTTTAGCGAGTTAAAGTTTAGTGTCAATCACTTTTTTCAAACTTTTTTCAAGCGTTTCCGCTTGGCTAATTTGGCTTGCTAACCTCAACTTCGTTTCTTTCGAAGCGTTGCCGTGTCAGCGAGGTGGCATTATAGAGATTGCGATCACATTGGCAAGCCCTTTTTCACGTTTTTTTTGATTTTTTTATCGTTTGGGTGTTTTTTATTCTAAAAGGCGAGTTTTCACTACTATTCTACCTCCATGTCCTCTGTACTCGCCCCTAATAAGGAGAAAAGATGAGCTTAATTAGAAGCTACAAAGGTATAAAGCCTCAACTTGGTGAGCGTGTTTACGTTGACTCAACCTCAGTGTTAGTCGGAGATATCCGTGTTGGGGACGATTCTAGCATTTGGCCATTAGTAGCGGCACGAGGCGATGTGAACCACATTCACATTGGTGATCGAACTAATATTCAAGATGGCAGTGTTTTGCATGTCACCCATAAGAACGCCGAAAACCCAAACGGCTACCCACTTATCATTGGCAATGACGTTACGATTGGCCACAAAGTGATGCTGCACGGTTGTGAGATCCACGATCGTGTTTTGGTTGGTATGGGGGCGATTGTTTTAGATGCTGTCGTTATTGAATCAGAGGTGATGATTGGAGCGGGCAGTTTAGTGCCGCCAGGAAAGAGATTAGAAAGCGGCTATCTTTATGTCGGTAGTCCAGTTAAACAAGCTCGTCCTCTATCAGAGACAGAACGAGCTTTTTTGCAAAAGTCTGCCAATAACTATGTTCAAAACAAAAACGACTACTTACATGAAGTAGAAGACTTGAACTAAAGGTCTATTAGCCGATGATAATATGGCCTTCTTCGTTGAAGGCTTCATCTTCTATTAACTCTTCTGCTATTTCTTCCAGATCAAATCGGTAGTCAATAAAAGCAGAGAGCACGGCCTGCTCCGTATCTAACTCTGAGCCAGATAACTTTTCTAACTTTTGTTTCGTCACAAAGCATTCTATTAGTGCGCCTGATTGTTGCGCCGCAAAGTTTACTGATTGTGATACTTCATCCCATGATTGCATGTCTGGGAATAAAATGGATTGATTCATCGCTTATTGACCTTCAAGGTTCTTTCTTAATTCACGCAAAATCTGTTTGGCGCCTGGACGAAGACCGCGCCATAGCATAAAACTCTCAGCAGCTTGGCCAACTAACATACCTAAACCATCATAAGCATGTGCCGCACCGTGTTGCTTAGCCCATTGGTTAAATGTGGTATCACCTTTGCCATACATCATATCGTAGCTTGTACTATTGGTGGCGAATACCGAGGAAGAGATTGCAGGTAACTCACCACTCAATGATGCAGATGTGGAGTTAATTACGACGTCGTACTCTTCAGCAATGGTATTCATCTCTTTTGCTGTAACAGGGCCATACGCAGAAAACAATTCTGCCAATTGTTCGGCTTTGGAAAATGAACGATTAGTTATCGTTAGAGATGTTGGCTTTTGATCGAGCAATGGTTTAATCACTCCTCGAGCGGCACCACCAGCTCCTATGATCAGGATGCGTGCACCTTCTAAAACGACTTGATGTTGCAACAAGTCCTGCACTAAGCCTGCACCATCAGTGTTATCACCAATGATTTCACCATCATCAAGCTTCTTAAGTGTATTCACTGCTCCAGCAAGCTGAGCACGCTCGGTCAAACGGCTGGCAAATTGATAGGCATCTTCTTTAAAAGGCAAGGTCACGTTACAGCCTTTGCCGCCGTCAGCAAAAAATGCTTTCGCCGCTTCGATAAATCCACCCACAGGCGCACATTCTGCGGTGTATGTTAGGGACTGATTAGTTTGACGAGCAAAGAGTGTATGGATAAATGGCGACTTGCTGTGCCCGATAGGGTTACCAAACACGGCGTAACGATCGATTTGCGGGGTCATGTCCTTACCTTTATTCCTTACTTAGATATAGAGAAAACAGGGCCATCTGATTACGGATGACCCTATCACTATCTATCTATATAGAAAAGGAGATTCCGTGCTTACCACTCTCGTGGCGTTAGGTATCGCTCGTAAAGTTCAGCTTCTGGCGATCCCGCTTCTGGCTCGTAGCAGTACTCCCATCGCGCTAACGGCGGCATCGACATCAGAATCGACTCGGTACGCCCACCACTTTGTAAACCGAATAAAGTGCCACGGTCGTACACTAAGTTGAACTCAACATAACGACCACGACGGTAAAGTTGGAATTCACGTTCGCGCTCGCCATATTCGATGTCTTTACGACGAGACACGATCGGCAAATAAGCTTGGCAATAGCCTTCACCCACCGCTTTGATGTAATCGAAACACTTATCAAACTCCCAGTGATTCAAATCATCAAAGAACAAACCACCGACACCACGAGTTTCGTTTCGATGTGGCAAGAAGAAGTACTTATCACACCAAGCTTTGTGTTCTGCATATACTTCTTCACCAAATGGGGCACAGATTGCCTTAGCTGTATCGTGCCATGACTGACAATCTTCTTCGAAAGGATAGAAAGGAGTCAGGTCGAAACCACCACCAAACCACCAAATTGGTTCTTCGCCCTCTTTCTCGGCGATAAAGAAGCGGACATTGGCGTGTGAAGTCGGTACATAAGGGTTTTTGGGATGGATAACCAAAGAGACCCCCATCGCTTCAAAGCGGCGACCAGCTAGCTCCGGACGATGTGCCGTCGCAGATGCTGGCATTTCTTTCCCTTCTACATGCGAAAAGTTCACCCCACCTTGCTCGAAAACAAGGCCATCACGCATAACACGTGAGCGCCCACCGCCACCAAGACGTTCGCCCGGTTCACGATGCCATGCATCCTCGACAAAGACGGCCTCTCCATCTTCTTGTTCTAACTGCTGACAAATGGAGTCCTGAAGTGACATCAGGAACTGCTTTACGGCGTGCTTATCGATTGCTGACATACGTTATTACCTATTACGTGATACCGGTTGATGACTGGCAAGCAGGGTTAGCCCTGTCTTAATATTTGTGAAGTCTTGGCGTCACGAATCTCGCTGGGTTTATCACGACCGCTGGTTTCACCACGAAGAATGGCCACCAGCTTGTCACCCAATTGCTCTTCGACTTCTTCCGTGGTCATACACGGTGGCAAGCCGGAAAGATTCGCGCTGGTAGAGGTTAACGGCTTTCCGAATGCATTACACATCTTTTGAACCAAAGGATGATCAGTCACACGAACTGCAATTGAATCAAACTGCCCTGAAACCCAGTTGGAGACTTTATCGCTCGCAGGCATGATCCAAGTGTATGGACCTGGCCAAGTTGCATGAACGGTCGCTAATTGTTCTCGAGTCAGTTGAGATTCATCAATATACGGCAAGAGCTGCTCATAACTTGCAGCGATCAGAATCAGCCCTTTTTCCACCGGGCGCTGCTTGAGCTCCAGCAGTTTTTGAATTGCTTCTGGGTTATCTGGATCGCATCCGACACCAAAAACCCCTTCTGTTGGGTAGGCAATCACTTCGCCTTGTTGTAGTGCGTTGAGCACTTGTTCAAAGTTATCCACCGATTACTTCCTGATTGTCTGACTGTATTATTTTCACTAAGTGTACAAATATTCATTCTCAGACACTAAAGCAATTTTTTTATAAAATGTATCAATAGCGTCAACAACAAGACGCAAACGTTTGCTTGAGATAAAAATCCTCGTATAATGCGCACAAATTTATCAGCTCACCTAATTTTGCAGCTTGAAGGAGTTTGAGATGAAAGTCGGTATCATCATGGGTTCTAAATCCGATTGGCCAACCATGAAACTAGCAGCGGACATGCTAGACCAATTTGGCGTACCTTACGAAACAAAAGTCGTGTCAGCACACCGAACTCCTCAATTACTGGCGGACTACGCCAGTGGCGCAAAAGAACGCGGCATCAAAGTTATCATCGCAGGCGCAGGTGGTGCAGCCCACCTACCAGGTATGGTTGCTGCGTTTACTAGTTTGCCAGTGCTTGGTGTTCCCGTTCAGTCTCGTGCACTGAAAGGTATGGATTCACTGCTCTCTATTGTACAGATGCCAAAGGGAATTGCGGTTGGTACATTAGCGATTGGCGAAGCGGGCGCAGCAAACGCCGGTATCCTAGCAGCGCAAATCCTAGGCACTCATGATGAAAACATCATGGCGAAGGTAGAAGCGTTCCGCAATGAACAGACGGAAACCGTACTGGCTAACCCAAATCCAGCTGAGGATTAATCAAATGCATGTACTGGTTCTCGGATCAGGTCAGTTGGCTCGCATGATGTCTCTGGCTGGTGCACCACTGAATATTCAAATTTCAGCTTACGATGTCAGCAGCGGTGATGTCGTTCACCCTTTAACTCAACAGGTACTTGGCCATGGCTTGGAAAATACGATTACGCAAGTTGATGTGATTACTGCCGAGTTCGAGCATATTCCACATGACGTGCTCAAGGTTTGCGAAGCGAGCGGCAAGTTCCTACCAAGTACGCAAGCCATCAAAGCAGGTGGTGATCGCCGTATTGAAAAAGCACTGCTTGATGATGCTGGCGTGCGCAACGCGAAATACTACGTCATTGAAACTCGTGAAGACTTTGAGCGCGCAATTGAACACGTTGGTATGCCAATGGTTCTGAAAAGTGCATTAGGTGGTTACGATGGTAAAGGCCAATGGCGCTTAAAAGAAGCTTCTCAAGTCGACGACATTTGGACTGAGATGGCAGAGTGCATCGCGGCAACACCAACTCAAGCGATTGTTGCTGAAGAGTTTGTTCCTTTTAACCGCGAAGTATCACTGGTTGGTGCTCGAAGCAAAGATGGCAGTGTGGAAGTGTATCCTCTGGCAGAGAATGTTCACACCAACGGTGTATTGAGTCTTTCTACTGCGATTGATGCGCCAGGGTTACAGGAACAAGCAAAGCAAATGTTCACGGCAGTCGCAGATAGCCTAGATTACGTTGGCGTATTAGCGCTTGAGTTCTTTGATGTCGATGGGGCACTTTTAGTGAATGAGATTGCTCCACGCGTGCACAACTCTGGTCACTGGACACAGCAAGGTGCAGAAACGTGTCAGTTTGAAAACCATCTGCGCGCAGTATGCGGCTTACCATTAGGTAGTACGAAATTGGTTCGTGAAACCTCAATGATCAATATTCTTGGTGAAGACACACTACCAGAAGCATTGTTATCAATGGATGGTTGCCACCTTCATTGGTATGGCAAAGAGAAACGTGCAGGTCGCAAGATGGGACACATCAACGTGTGTGGCGACTACCCAGGAGAATTGCACCGCAGGTTGTGCGCTCTGGCAGACATCTTAGACCCAATAGCTTTCCCAGCCGTGCAAGCGTTCGCTAAACAGCCTCAGCACTAACGTTTGGCAGCAAAAAAACAAAAAAGGGTCGCACGATGCGACCCTTTTTAATTCCTTTGATGTCTTTACCCTTGTTGGGTGTGCTGGCACTTACGATTGGCACATTGCAATTTCACACCACTGGCGAGTTTCTTCTCCACCAACAAAGTAAAACCACATTCTTCGCATCTCCCTTTAACCGGAGGGAGATTCACTGCAAATTTGCATTTAGGGTAGTTATCACATGCGTAGAAAGCTTTACCAAAGCGCGTCTTACGCTCAACTAAATGACCTTTACCACATTCAGGACACGCGTGTTGCTCTTGCGGCTGCTTTTCTGGCTCAGGTTGATTAATCGACTCAATATGATGACAAGCCGGATAGTTACTGCAACCAACAAACATCCCATAACGCCCTTGGCGTAATACCAACTCGTTACCACACTCTGGACAAGGAACGCCAAGCTCTTTGACGATGTGTCCATCATTGTTGTACAGGGCTTTGATGTAATCACAGCTTGGATAGTGGCTACAGCCAAGAAAGGGACCGTGTTTGCCATGTTTGAGGGTCAACTCGCTGCCACATTTAGGACACGGCTCGTGTTCCAATGCGTGTTCATGGGCAGAGAAAAGGGTGTTGTCGATTTTACTACTCATACTTACCGTTTCGTGAAAAACACACAAAAAGACAAGCTCGCGTTTATTCTAGCTAAACTCGAACTTGCCCAGATGGTTAGTGAAGAATCCCTTGTTCCTTGGTATACAACAGCTCTTCCATTAGCGTGTAAGCGTTTTCGTTGCCAGGCACATTAAACAGCACCATCAGAATGATCCATTTGAGATCTTCAAGCTCAAACTCACTCGTTTCTAATCCCATCACTCGGTCAATCACCATTTCGCGAGTTTCTGTGGTTAACACATTGATTTGCTCGAGAAACAATAGAAACCCTCGGCATTCCAAATCTAAACGCTGCATCTCTTTCGCTGTGTAGATACGAGTTGATGACGAAGCCATGCAAGTCGAGATTGCAGAAGAGGTGTCACTTTGCTGCAATGCGGCAAGCTCTTCTAACCAGACAAGGGCTTTGTAGATATCTTTTTGTTGGAAGCCTGCACGGAGCAATTCTTCTTCCAACTCGTCTTGTTCGACCTGTAACTCTGCATCGCTATGGATGTAGGTTTCGAATAGATACATCAATATATCCATCATCATAGCTAGCCCCTCCCCTTTCGAATATAGCCACCTGAAACCGCAACGACATGCCCAGAGAGTTCTAACTCTAAGAGCTGCATCATGACTTCCTGGACAGGTATATTGGTCCTGTTTGCAAGAATATCAACCGGTGTAGCTTCACTTCCTACGTTAGCTAACAGCTGAGGAAATGGCAATTCTTCTTCATCATTTAACGTAGAAAATAAATCGGTACTCTGATTAATAGACCAATCAAGCAAAGACTGTATTTCATCTAAGACATCTTTCGTCTTTTCTACGAGGCAAGCACCATGACGTATCAACTGGTTGCCACCGCTGGCATTAGGGGCATTTATCGAAGCTGGCAGCGCAAACACTTCTCGACCTTGCTCAAGCGCGTAACGAGCAGTAATTAACGAGCCACTCCTTTCCGCCGCTTCCACAACTAACACACCTAGCGATAATCCGCTAATAATGCGGTTTCGACGCGGGAAGTTTTCCGGGCGCGGCTTGGCGTTGGGGCGAAACTCAGACACCAAAGCCCCATGTTCAATAACACGTTGCGCTAAACCACGATGACGTGCCGGATAAATATTTTCTAAGCCAGATCCCAGCACCGCAATCGTCTTACCTTTTGCTTGCAACGCACCATCATGCGCATGACCGTCAATGCCTAAAGCGAGACCACTGGTGACAATAAAATCGTGCTGAACAAATTCTGCGGCAAAGTGGCGTGCATGCTGTAAGCCATCAATACTCGCATTTCGGCTGCCAACCATTGCTATTTGTGGCTGCGAAAGACAAGTAGAATTTCCTTGAACAAAAAGCAGAGGTGGCGGCGCAACGATTTGTTTGAGTTGAGGTGGATAAAGAGGGTCAGTCAGTGTCAGGATATGATGATTTGTAGAAGCCTCAAGCCAACTTAAACAAGCATCAACTTCTTTATCTGTTGAAGCCCAAGCTTGAATTTGCTTAGTTGTTAACCCAAGTTGTTGTAGCTGTTCGGGAGAGAAGTTTACGATGTTACGCGGCGTGTCTCTTGCCAGTAGCTTATTCATTTTGACCCCGCCAATGCCTGGTAAACAACTCAGTTTTAACCAGGCAGCGAGATCATCGTTATTTCGTCGATTCATCGATGGTTAATTCGTTCGCCAACGGTGACACCACCGAAACATCTTGGTTAATGGGTTTAGTACTGTTAGTGATCAGTGCCAAGCTAAAGTACTGATACGGACGAATCACAAGCAATTCGCCAACTTTACTCTGTGGCAGAGTAATTTTCTTATCAAGCACGCCAAACTCTTTCTTGAACTCATCGCCGTCTTTGTAAACTGGGTGCGCGTCTTCTTTTAAATCAAACACACTGCCTTGTTTCAGATTGTCTGACGTGCCTTTATCAATCACCACGACTTGGTTAGTTGAACTAAAGCGAATACCTTCGATATTGCCCAGCAACTTTGCAGAGCTGTCTCGTGGCGACGGCAGCGGGTAGAACGTTGTTGTGAAGTCAGTGTTCTCAACCGATTGATTTGGCAACGCGATATCGTTACGCAGGATTTCTTGCAATTGAGAAGTGATCTTCAAACCAGAATAATCGCTCGAAGCTTCAACGAGCTCACCTTTGGCAATCAAACGCAGCGCGGTAATCTCTTCGGACACATCGTCACGCGAAAAGGTAGCTACTGGTCGGTAAATAGCCCAACCTGTCGCGGTCTGATTACCATTGATATACAGCACATCTTCTGCAGTCAGATACTTACTGCCTTTGCTGCTACCCATCACTTTTGCTGCACTGTTCAACGCATCTTGATCCAGCAACCGATCCGATTTGAGGTAAGGCATCACCAAACCTTCCGCGACCGTTGGTACCGCTTTCTTTTCCGTGATACGTGCTTTCGGGCTCAGCTTCTTAACCGGTTTTAGGCTCAACACGGGCTGACCGTTAATCCACACCAAAGACAGCTTGTCACCGGGATAAATTAAATGAGGGTTGTCGATTTCCGGGTTTACTTGCCATAAACGAGGCCACAACCACGGGCTATCCAAGTACATGGCCGAAATATCCCATAGCGTATCGCCCTTCACGACTACATATGTTTGTGGCGCATCATCTTTAACAGTCAGTGGTTTCGCATCCACATTTGCTACAGCGTTGAAAGAGAAAAGTAACGGCAACGTAACACTGGCAACGTTGCGGAAAATTCGATTCATGACCCTTGTCCTTGGTCTATTAAGCAGGAACCAGAATGGAAATTGGTGCAAGGATGCTGTCATTTAGGCTATAAAATGTCTAGAATTGAGCCAACAAGGTTTGTGCTGTTTCGGCACAGTTCAATATTTCGAGTGAATATGTCTGTATTACAAGTATTAACATTCCCGGATGATCGCCTGCGCACAGTCGCAAAGCCTGTTGAAGCGGTGACGCCTGAGATTCAAAAAATCGTCGATGACATGATTGAAACCATGTACGACGAAGAAGGTATTGGCCTTGCTGCAACGCAGGTTGATATCCACAAACGTATCGTAGTGATTGATATTTCAGAAACTCGCGATGAGCCGATGGTGCTAATCAACCCTGAGATTCTGGAAAAGCGTGGCGAAGATGGCATCGAAGAAGGCTGTCTGTCGGTACCAGGTGCACGCGCACTTGTGCCTCGCGCTGCAGAAGTTACCGTTAAAGCACTGGATCGTGATGGCAAAGAGTTCACCTTTGAAGCCGACGACCTGCTAGCGATTTGTGTTCAACACGAGCTTGATCACCTACAAGGTAAGCTATTCGTGGATTACCTATCGCCACTGAAACGCAAACGCATTCAGGACAAGCTAGCGAAAATCAAACGCTTTAACGAGAAGCAGCAAAACGCTTAATCTCGAACCATACCAATTAGAAGGAAGCCTACCTTGAGTCAGTCTTTACGTATTGTCTTTGCAGGTACTCCGGATTTCGCCGCCCGTCACTTGGCGGCGTTGTTGTCTTCGGAGCATGAAGTCATCGCGGTTTACACAAACCCAGATCGTCCAGCGGGTCGTGGCAAGAAATTGGCTGCGCCACCGGTAAAACAACTGGCGCTGGAACACAACATCCCGGTTTACCAACCTGAAAGCTTTAAGTCCGACGAAGCGAAACAAGAACTTGCCGACCTGAACGCCGATCTCATGGTTGTCGTGGCATACGGTATGCTACTGCCACAAGCGGTTCTTGATACCCCTAAACTGGGTTGTATCAACGTACATGGTTCTATCCTACCTCGTTGGCGTGGTGCGGCTCCAATCCAACGCTCTATTTGGGCGGGCGATGCAGAAACTGGCGTGACCATCATGCAGATGGACATCGGTCTCGACACTGGTGATATGCTGAAGATTGCCACGCTGCCAATCGAAGCGACAGATACCAGCGCTTCAATGTACGAAAAATTGGCGGAGCTTGGTCCAGAAGCCCTGATTGACTGCCTAGCAGACATTGCTGCGAGTAAAGCAGTGCCAGTGAAGCAAGACGATGAGCTCGCGAACTATGCGAAAAAGCTCAGCAAAGAAGAAGCACGCATCAACTGGAACGACGATGCGGCGCACATTGAGCGCTGCGTTCGCGCATTTAACCCATGGCCAATGAGCCACTTTGAGGCGGCAGAAAACAGCATCAAAGTATGGCAAAGCCGTGTGGCAGAGCAAACCAGTGACAAGCCAGCCGGCACCATCGTGCAAGCAGATAAAACCGGTATCTATGTTGCGACAGGCAACGGCGTACTGGTGCTAGAGCAACTGCAAGTTCCTGGCAAAAAAGCCATGTCAGTTCAGGATATTCTGAACTCACGTGCAGCTTGGTTTGAAGTCGGCACTCTGCTGGTTTAAGCCATACTAGGGGTAATCATCCCCAATAATACGAACTTTTAGAGGGCAGAGATGCCCTCCTTTACTTTAAGGTACTCATCATGAATGTTCGCGCTGCGGCTGCTAACGTCCTGTATCTTGTCGTCGACAAGGGCCACTCACTTTCAAGCGCTCTTCCAGCGGCTCAACAAACGGTACGACCTCGTGACCACGCTCTGCTACAAGAGATCTGTTACGGTGCGCTACGTTACCTACCTCGCCTAGAAATGATCGCAAACCAGTTGATGGATAAGCCGCTCAAAGGCAAACAACGTGTATTCCATCACCTAATTCTGGTTGGCATTTACCAACTGAGCTTCATGCGTATTCCTGCGCACGCAGCAGTCGGTGAAACGGTTGAAGGCACTAAAGAGCTGAAAGGTCCTCGTCTGCGTGGTTTGATTAACGCTGTATTGCGTAACTACCAACGCAACCAAGAAGAACTCGACCAAATGGCTGTCAGCAACAACGCTGGCAAGTACGGTCACCCAAGCTGGTTACTAAAACTGCTGCAAGAGGCCTACCCACAGCAATGGGAAAGCATTGTTGAAGCGAATAACCAAAAAGCACCAATGTGGCTGCGTGTGAACCATCAACACCACACTCGTGATGAATACCTTGCGCTGCTCAAAAATGAAAACATTGATAGCACGCCACACACAGAAGCAATGGACGCCATAAAATTGGCCGCACCATGTGACGTGATGAAGCTACCTGGCTTTGATAAAGGTTGGGTTTCGGTACAAGATGCGGCGGCGCAGCTCTCGATCAACTATCTAAAACCACAAGACGGCGAGCTGATTTTAGATTGCTGTGCTGCGCCAGGTGGCAAGACGGCGCACATTCTAGAGCGCACGTCGGGCAGTGAAGTGGTCGCGATTGACTGCGACGACACACGCTTGAAACGTGTGCATGAAAACCTGAAGCGTCTCAACCTTCAGGCAAAAGTGGTTTGCGGTGATGCGCGTAATCCACAAGAATGGTGGCAAGGCGAGCAATTTGATCGCATTTTGCTGGATGCCCCATGTTCTGCGACTGGCGTGATTCGTCGTCACCCAGACATCAAATGGCTACGTCGTGCAGACGACATCGCCGCATTAGCAGAGCTACAAAGTGAAATTTTTGATGCCATGTGGACGCAACTGAAACCCGGCGGCACCATGGTTTACGCGACTTGTTCAATCACACCGCAAGAAAACGTGGAGCAAGTAAAAGCGTTTTTAGCACGTACCGCGGATGCGCAACTGCTGGATTCTGATCCCGACCAGCCTGGTCGTCAAATTCTACCAGGCGAAGAAGACATGGATGGTTTCTACTACGCAGTGCTAACTAAAACACACGCGTAACAGCATGCTAAATAGGGCGATTGGAGTGATTTCAATCGCCTTTTTCAGATAACGAGAAAAGAGTATGAAGATCATTATTCTTGGTGCAGGTCAGGTTGGCGGCACACTGGCAGAAAACCTAGTGGGTGAAAACAACGACATCACCATCGTCGATAACAATGCCGATCGACTGCGTGAATTGCAGGACAAATACGACCTGCGTGTGGTCAATGGCCATGCGAGCCACCCCGACGTGCTGCACGAAGCTGGTGCGCAAGACGCCGATATGCTCGTCGCAGTAACCAACACTGATGAAACCAACATGGCCGCCTGTCAGGTCGCGTTCACTCTATTCAACACCCCAAACCGCGTTGCGCGTATTCGATCTCCAGAATATCTGGCCGAAAAAGAAGCCCTGTTTAAATCTGGCGCCATTCCTGTCGATCACCTTATCGCACCAGAAGAACTCGTTACGAGCTACATCGAACGTCTGATCCAATACCCAGGCGCGCTGCAAGTGGTGAGCTTTGCTGAACAGAAAGTCAGCCTAGTGGCGGTAAAAGCCTACTACGGTGGACCGTTGGTGGGTAACGCGCTGTCTGCTTTGCGTGAGCACATGCCACACATCGATACCCGTGTGGCAGCGATTTTCCGTCAAGGCCGTCCGATTCGCCCGCAAGGCACTACCATCATTGAAGCCGACGATGAAGTGTTCTTCGTTGCAGCAAGTAATCATATTCGCTCAGTGATGAGTGAACTTCAGCGCCTAGAAAAACCGTACCGCCGCATCATGATTGTTGGCGGGGGTAACATTGGTGCCAGTCTCGCAAAGCGCTTAGAACAAAACTACAGCGTGAAGCTGATTGAACGTAACTACCAACGTGCAGAAAAACTGTCAGAAGAGCTAGAAAACACCATCGTGTTCTGCGGCGACGCGGCAGACCAAGAGCTTCTCTCGGAAGAGAACATCGACCAAGTCGACGTCTTCATCGCGCTGACCAACGAAGATGAAACCAACATCATGTCTGCGATGTTGGCAAAACGCATGGGTGCGAAAAAAGTAATGGTGCTGATCCAACGTGGCGCTTATGTAGATCTGGTACAAGGCGGCGTAATTGATGTGGCGATATCACCTCAGCAAGCGACCATTTCCGCCTTGCTGACACACGTTCGTCGTGCCGACATCGTGAACGTATCCTCACTTCGCCGCGGCGCTGCAGAAGCCATTGAAGCCGTCGCTCACGGTGATGAAAGTACATCCAAAGTGGTTGGGCGCGCGATTGGAGATATTAAACTTCCACCTGGGACCACCATTGGTGCTATCGTTCGTGGCGAAGAAGTCCTTATTGCCCACGACCGTACGGTCATCGAGCAGGATGACCATGTGGTGATGTTCCTGGTCAACAAAAAATACGTATCAGACGTCGAAGCGCTATTCCAGCCGAGTCCATTCTTCCTCTAGGATTTTCCTATGGTCAACTTACGTCCCGTACTATTTGTTATCGGGCTGGTTTTATCCAAACTGGCCCTTTTTATGTACGTGCCGACTTTGGTCGCTTTCTTCACTGGTACGGGGGGATTTCTCGATTTCGCCCAAGCCGTTGTGATCACGCACCTTGCCGCCTTCATTTGTTTGACGATCGGTCGAACCGCTAAGTTCAAACTCAGCGTACGCGATATGTTCCTCATCACCAGTTTGGTTTGGACCATCGCGAGTGCGTTTGCCGCCTTGCCGTTTGTGTTCATCAACCACATCAGCTTCACTGACGCCTACTTTGAAACCATGTCAGGCATTACTACCACTGGTTCCACAGTGCTCAGCGGTTTAGACAACATGGCGCCAAGTATTTTGTTGTGGCGTTCTATCTTGCAGTGGCTTGGGGGGATTGGTTTTATCGTAATGGCGGTGGCGGTGCTACCTATGCTCAATGTCGGTGGTATGAAACTATTCCAAACCGAATCATCCGACTGGTCGGATAAAAGTAGCCCGAGAGCAAAAACGGTCGCCAAAAACATCGTAGCAGTTTATTTGATGCTTACTGGCTTATGCATTGTGGGCTACTTGGTCACAGGCATGAACCTGTTTGAAGCGATCAATCACGCCTTTACCACGCTATCAACGGGCGGATACTCTACATCCGACGGGTCGATGAACCACTTCTCTAATGGCGCACACTGGGTGGCCACTACCTTTATGTTCTTAGGTGGCTTGCCATTTTTGCTCTTCATCGCCGCGTTACGTAAACGCCGTATTGATGTGTTGGTTAACGACGCTCAAGTTCGAGGATTCGCGTACCTGTTCGTGTTCTCAAGCTTAGTGATTTCAGCCTGGTTAGTGATTCGAGATGGATACACCATTTTGGATGCGCTACGAGTGTCGATGTTTAATATCGTCTCTGTCGTCACCACAACCGGCTTTGGCTTAGAGGACTTCACCGCGTGGGGCGCATTACCCACAACTCTTTTTGCCTTCTTAATGATGGCGGGGGCATGCTCAGGATCAACGTCTGGCGGGATCAAAATCTTCCGTTTCCAAATCGCAATGACACTGCTGAACAAACAGATGATGAAATTGATTCACCCTTCAGGTGTGTTTGTACAGCGCTACAACCAACGCCCAGTGAATGATGACATTGTTCGCTCGGTGGTCGCGTTTGGCTTGATGTTCTTTATCACCATCATCTTTATCGCGGGTTGCTTGAGTGCACTGGGTTTAGACCCTATCACTAGCATCTCTGGTGCCATCACTGCGGTAGCCAACGTCGGCCCAGGTATGGGAAGCGTGATTGGACCGACGGGTAACTTCGCGTCTCTGCCAGATACCGCCAAGTGGCTCCTGAGCTTTGGCATGTTAATGGGCCGCTTGGAAATTCTGACTATTCTTGTACTGTTCTTCCCTGCGTTTTGGCGCCGTTAAGCAGACACAAATAAAAGGTATAACAATGAAAACATGGATCACTCTGGCGACCCTACTTGCCGCCTCATCCACATACGCCGCTGAAGTCATCACTTTAGCCGATGGTCGAGAAGTGAAGTTAAACGATGACTTTACTTGGGAATACGTCATGAAAAAAACTGCGCAGCAAGCAACAGAGACGCAAGCGACAACAAGTGCGGTTGAAACGATCGCATCTCCCGCAATTGCGACAATTCCAGTGGTGACGAAAACTGTTGGCACTACCGTGGTGGTAAACGCCAAAAAGCCAACCATGCAGCTGTCTGACTCTGGTGTCGACGTACTGATTGGCTCCGCGAGCTATCAAGATGGTGAGCTCGTACTGCCAACGTCCATTACCAATCAAAGCTCACAATCGGTGATTCAAGTTGAAGTGGAAGTTCAGGTATTTGATATGTCTGGCCAGCAACTGGCGAAAGAAAAAGTCACAGTTTGGCAATCCATCAAGCGAATGGCGGATACTTACCTGCGACCAAAGCAAGCAGAACAGGGTAAAAGCATCAAACTGGCAGTGCCGCAGTCTCAGCAATACCAGTTTTCAGCCAAAGTGTTAGAAGTGAAAACTCGTTAATGTGATAACACATGTTTTGTCGAGTTCATATCTATCCGTTAGATAGGCTCGACAAAATAATAAATTGCGAAGAAGTGACACACACAACCCGCTAAAACGAAGCCGTGCCAAATCGCATGATTGAATGGAATACGCTTCGCAACGTAGAAAATCACCCCCAGTGAATACACAATCCCACCAGCTGCGAGTAATGTCAGTCCGCCAATATCCAAGTTGATCGCCAACTGATAAATCACAATCAACGACAGCCAGCCCATGACCAAATACGTCATCAAGGAAAGCTTTTTAAATCGGTAAACAAACGCGACTTTCATGATGATGCCGAGTAGAGCGATGGTCCAGATAACAATCATCAAACCAAACGCGAGCGGCGTACGTAAACTCACCAACAAAAAAGGCGTATAACTGCCAGCAATGAGTAGATAAATGGCGCAGTGATCGAAAGTTTTTAGCCAACGTTTGGCGTTGGGGTGCGGAATTGCATGATACAGCGTCGAAGCCAAAAATAGCACGATAATACTCGCACCGTAGACAGCCATACTGGCCAGCGTCAGCGTATCAGCTTGCTGGTCTATGGCTTTGATTAGCAGCAGTATCAGGCCAACAATACCAAAAATCATCCCAATGCCATGAGTGATGGTATTGGCCAGTTCTTCGCGTTGACTGTATTGAGGTTTCTGCAGTTCAGACATCAATGCGCCTATACTAGAGTTTGAAATTTGCTCTAGTATGGCACATTAGGCTTACACGTGTAAGCTTAAATTAAGACTCATGAACGGCCGTGGTTTGGTCGAGGTAATTAAGTACAAGTTCGCCCACTTGATCAAGCTTAGTTGTTGCTGGAATGGTCAACTCTCGTTTGAGTTTTCCGCTACCCAGTAAGCTTGCGAGCATGCCACCCTCGCCCTTGCGTGTTCGGTCAACTTCAAACCATAATTTGAGTTCTTGCTCGCTACGATGAGCGACAAATTCTAACTCACGCCACACGCCATGGTATGGCCCGTCAGTCGGCACCATCTCAAATTCTTGCACAAATGGCAGGTCGAACCCTTTCACTTCCTCACACTCCACTTGGCGAATACGCAAACCTTGCGCTTCAAATGCGGATAACACCGCATCCATTAGTGGATCAGGTCGAACGGTGAGGATGTCTTTATCGGTCGGGTCTAAAGCAGCAGCAACGTCCAAGCCGGTTTCGAGCCACACTTTGGCGTCACCAATGGTGACAGGCGTATTCCAAGGCACATCGAGCTGAACATCGAAGGTACGCTCTTCGCCGGAATGGATGGTAAACGCATAAGGGAGGCTCCACTTAGCAAGCACATGAGTCTGAGGTACTCGGCGCATGCTGTGTCCTTCTCGCGCACCACGGTCATCAGGAGCTTCCGCGATATAGCGGCAACACAGTTTTAAATCGATGTTGTCGATCGCTTGTTCAGTGGCACCACCATAAACATGGATAGACACATCCACACTTTGACCAGGATATAGCACGTCTTGATTTAGGATTGAGTCGACCTTAGCGCTCCCAATCCCAAAACTGGCAAGTGTCTTCTTCAAAAATGACATAGGCACCTCCTTCGTCGAGATATCATACTACTACTGCTGATCGAGGGATCAAACAAAAATTGCCTCGATCATCGCGACAAAATGACAAAATCTAAACAATTCAATTGCTCAACTATCGACCAATTATTACAAGGATGCTAATCTTATACATGATATGCATGCATATCGGTATTCCTGATTCATTAACTGGATTGGCGAGAGCCAGAAGAGTGATTCTTCAATCTTGTTGGAGCCTAGCTCATAATGATTCAGGCCATTACATCGGCAATGGATATGCCTGACAGTTAGGTAAATTAATGCGCCCAACAACAGTCAGGTTCGCACACACTAATACTAGTGCAATGCGCCGCCGCAGTGGCTTTACTACTGCACCAAAGGCAAAGCAAGTTGCGCCAGCAATGACATTGGTTGAGAAGACAGCAATGATGTCGAGTGTTCCGGCCAAAGTTATCAAAGCAGCTTAATCAAAAGCGCGGCGCCAGCTGCGCTTTTTTCTTTGCACGCGACTCAAACCACCTCAACGACTTAGAACAAAACACAGTGAAATAGATAGTTTTTCCTATTTGGTCTTCGCAAAGCAATTTGGTACCTTTACAGCTAATTACACCTATAAATTCTGTGGAGAAAGAAATGAAGTGTCATCGCATTGAAGAGCTGCTTGAGCTACTAGAGCCTGAATGGCATAAAGACCAAGAAATGAACCTACTGCAGTTCATCGTGAAGCTAGCGAAAGAAGCAGGCTACGAAGGCAAGCTAGAAGATCTGACCGACGACGTGCTGATCTACCACCTTAAAATGCGTAACAGCAGCAAAGACGAAATGATCCCAGGTCTTAAGAAAGATCAAGAAGATGATTTTAAAACTGCGATTCTGCGCGCTCGTGGCGTCATCAAATAACCGGCTCAACAACCCAGTATTCTTTAAGCGACTCCCTCAAATGAGTCGCTTTTTTATAACTAAAATTTTTAGTCCCACAGTTGGTTATAACTGTTCAGCCAATTATCAGGTTAACTGTACTGACTTTTGTTGTTAAACGTTGACTGCGTTAAAGAAAAGGAATTGTTATTGATTGTATAATCGCCGTTCATCAGTATTTACTAAAATAATTATGTCCGGTCATGATTTATGATAAGGACGAAGTAGCAATGTCATCGAGCGACATCAATAGAAATGACGCCGTACATTATAAAAGCCTAAGAAGGATGAGTGCATGAGTCAGGATAAGATCGATATCAAAGATGTGACTCCTAAAACCTACAACCCCAAGACTCATAAAGGGAATGGGGATCGGTTCAACCCAAGTAATCGCATCTATGTACGCGAAAGCAAAGGGACTTACCAGAAACTGCGTCGTTACGGTGGTTGGTTCTTACTGCTTCTCTTCGCTTTGATACCGTGGATCCCTTACGGTGAACGTCAAGCGATCTTGCTCGATATTGGCAACCAGCAGTTCAACTTTTTCGGTACCACGTTGTATCCGCAAGATCTTACCCTACTCGCCTTGCTATTTGTGATCGCGGCGTTTGGGTTGTTCTTTATTACCACCTTCTTAGGTCGAGTTTGGTGTGGCTATCTCTGCCCACAAACCGTCTGGACCTTCATGTATATCTGGTTTGAAGAGAAACTGGAAGGCAGCGCCAATAAGCGTCGTAAGCAGGACTCCAATAAGCTGACGGCAAGTTTAGCGATGCGCAAAACCATCAAACATATCGCTTGGTTTGCCATTGCGCTCGCCACTGGTTTTACTTTTGTTGGCTACTTCGTTCCAATGAAGCAATTGGTTATCGACTTTTTCACTTTTAACGCCAACTTCTGGCCCGTCTTTTGGATAATGTTCTTTGCCATTTGTACTTATGGTAATGCTGGTTGGATGCGTTCCATCATGTGTATTCACATGTGTCCTTACGCGCGCTTCCAGTCTGCCATGTTTGATAAAGACACCTTCATCGTTGGCTATGATGCAAAACGTGGTGAAAAGCGTGGTCCACGTCCACGCAAAGCCGATCCAAAGCAGCTTGGTTTGGGGGATTGTATTGATTGTGATTTGTGTGTGCAGGTGTGCCCAACAGGTATCGATATTCGTGACGGCTTACAATATGAATGTATTAACTGTGGCGCCTGTATTGATGCGTGTGACAACACCATGGACCGCATGGGTTACGAAAAAGGCCTAATCAGCTACACCACCGAGCATCGCTTATCGGGTAAGAGTACCAAAGTCATGCGTCCGAAGCTGCTGGGCTATGGAGCTGTGCTACTGGTCATGATTGGTCTGTTCTTTGCCCAAATCGCAGCGGTAGACCCAGCAGGCATGAGTGTTATTCGCGACCGTAACCAACTGTTCCGGGTAAATAGCTCAGGCGAAGTAGAAAACACCTACACCCTCAAAGTGATCAACAAAACCCAGCAAGTGCAAGAATACTCGTTGGATGTTGAAGGGCTATCCGATGTAAGCTGGTACGGTAAGCAGACAATTCAGGTACAGCCAGGTGAAGTATTGAACTTACCAATGAGTCTTGGCGCCGATCCTGACAAGCTAAACTCTGCGATTACGACAATTCAGTTTATACTCACCGATAAGAGCAACGAATTCACCATTGAAGTGGAAAGCCGCTTTATAAAAAAACTATAGCGTCTACTTCAGTGACTAATGGAAAAAGGCTCAGCAATGAGCCTTTTTGTTTATATGTCCCAAAGTATGTTTAACTTTGACGCCCTTACCCCAGATTTTATGTGGTACGCGTTAGAAAGCATCGTCGTTCGCGCAGAATCAGGCTTTCTTCCCCTCAATAGCTACGAAAACCGTGTTTATCAATTCACTGACGAAGAGCGTCGTCGTTATGTCGTCAAGTTCTACCGCCCTGAACGTTGGAGCAACGAACAGATCCAAGAGGAGCACGACTTCACTTTAGAACTAATTGGCAACGAAATCCCCGTCGCACCACCTGTGCGCATCAACGGTAAAACCCTGCATCACTATCAAGGCTATGCCTTTGCGCTGTTTGAGAGCGTGGGTGGTCGCCAGTACGAGGTTGACAACTTAGATCAGCTCGAAGGTGTAGGGCGTTTCCTTGGTCGCATCCACAAAGTGGGTAGCCGCCAAGCCTTCCAACATCGCCCAACGATTGGCTTGCAAGAATACCTGTATCAACCAAGAGAGATTCTGCAAAACGCCAACATGATTCCAATGCACTTGGAGAACAGCTTCTTCAATGACTTGGATATGCTGATCAAATCGATTGAAAGCCACTGGCAAGAAGGCTTCAATACCATTCGCCTGCATGGCGATTGCCACCCAGGCAACATTTTGTGGCGAGATGGCCCTATGTTTGTTGATTTGGATGACGCTCGTAACGGCCCTGCTGTGCAGGACTTATGGATGCTGCTGAACGGTGAGCGCCAAGACAAACTGATGCAGCTGGATATTGTTTTAGAAGCTTATCAAGAGTTTTGCGACTTTAACCCCGCAGAATTGAAACTAATTGAGCCACTTCGCGGTCTACGAATGGTGCACTATATGGCATGGCTAGCAAAACGTTGGCATGACCCTGCGTTTCCTCTCGCTTTTCCATGGTTTAATGAGCCAAAATACTGGGAAGGTCAGGTCCTTGCATTTAAAGAGCAGATCGCCGCTTTAGAAGAAGCACCGCTGTCTTTAATGCCTCAATGGTAAGTCAGGCCACAAATTCAAAAATGGAGATATTTCGATGAAAAAACTGTTCGCACTGTTTTCTATGCTGATGCTAAGCCTGTCGGCACATGCAGCGCAATTCAAAGAAGGTGAACATTACAAAGTATTGGATCTTGAGGCATCAAAAAAACCTCTTGTGACGGAGTTTTTCTCTTTCTACTGCCCGCACTGTAATAGCTTTGAACCTGTTATCCAGCAACTGAAAAAGCAGTTGCCAGAAGGTACTAAGCTACTAAAAAACCACGTTTCTTTCATGGGTGGCAACATGGGCCCATCAATGAGCAAAGCCTACGCGACCATGGTTGCACTAAAAGTGGAAGACAAAATGGTGCCAGTGATGTTTAACCGCATTCACAATCTAAAGAAGGCGCCACGTAACGATGAAGAGCTTCGCCAAATCTTCCTTGATGAAGGTGTAGACGCGAAGAAATTCGACTCTGCATTCAAAGGCTTTGCGGTTGATTCCATGGTTCGCCGTATGGACAAGCAATTTGAAAACAGCGGTCTAACCGGCGTTCCTGCGGTTATCGTTAACAACAAATACCTAGTTCAAGCACAAAGCATCAAGACGATGGATGAGTACTTCTCTCTGGTGAACTACTTGCTGACACTAAAATAAGCGCATCGATATCAATCAAAAGGGGAGCTCACCGCTCCCCTTTTGTTTATTTGTAAATCTCTTGTAGCAACCGATCTTTTTCTTGCCACACATCACCCAACCATTGCTGAAATTGTCGCTTATAGGGCTTATCGTTAAAGTAATCACCAAGCACTCGTTCATCGACGGGCAACACATTCACACGCACGACAACCTTGCCCATTCGGCCCATTAATAAATCCTTGAATGGCTTATTTGTATTTTCTGGGTACGCCAGCGTCACATCGATAATGCTCTCGAACTGCTCCCCCATTGCCGCTAACGTGTATGCGATCCCGCCCGATTTTGGTTGCAGCAAATATTGGTAGCTCGTCTTGCTCTTACGCTGTTTTTCTTCGGTAAATCGAGTGCCTTCGACATAATTAACCACTGTGGTTGGTGCATGTTTGAACTTGGCGCACGAACGACGTGTCGTCTCTAAATCTTGACCTCGTTTGTGCGGGTTTCGGATCAGATACTCTCGCGAATAACGACGCATAAATGGCATGTCGAGCGCCCAACACGCCATCCCAATGAAAGGCACATACAACAGTTGTTGTTTGAGGAAAAACTTCGGCATAGGAATGCGATCTTTAAACACACAACAAAGCACCACAATATCGGTCCAACTGAGATGGTTACTGATCAACAGATACCACCCGTCTTTTTTCAGCGCCTCACCGCCCTGAACATCCCAGTCAACACGGTTAGAAACCGCCAGAATGCCCGCATTGACGGTAGCCCATAACCACATCACCTTGTTGGCACAAGCGGTCGCTTTCGCTTTTAGCTCCACGCTTGGAAGCAATACTTTAAACACAGCGATAATACAAATTGCGATTGAACACAGCGCAGAATTGAGAATCACAAAAGAAGCGTTAAAAAAAAATAACAAATATGCCAACATGATAGTCAAACAACAGTGATAATGTGTGAAGAATAAAACAGCGTGTAATTATACTGCGCCTTTGCCACATTGGAATATGCGTGGGAATGGTCAGATTTGTTACCTCAACCAATATTTGCACCACTCATTCGACAATAAGGAGATAACGAATGAAACCAAGGCTAATTCTCTTGCCTTTGGCCTTTGTCGTCAGTTCTGCTCAGGCTCAACTCGCTGAAACCGCAGGTTTTGGCGGTGAAATTTCGCTGAATGCCGGATTTGTATCATCAGAATCCAACTTCAATACGGAAAGTAGTAACACCATCGATTCTCTCGATAAGCGCGCCGATAGTGACAGTTCCGTTATCGCTGCGCCGCTAGGAAGCATTACTTACACTTTTGGTAACCGACTCAATCACCAAGTATACGCGGGTACCACACGCTCCGATGTCGCGGTTGGTACACTCGCTTTTCAGTTGGGCTATCAACACGAGTTGCCGTCCGGCACCGTGCTCGATATTTCCTATCTACCGACCGTGCTCAAAAGCGAAACTTGGCGTAACCCATATCAAGTCGGAATCGCCCGTCAAGAAACGGATGTGGACGGCAATGCCTATCGCTTTCAAATCAAAGGATTGATTGATAAAAACTTCAACCTTGATCTCGCTTATGCTGATAAAGACATTGAGCAAGAAGAAGTAACGGACCGTTCACTCGCTCGCGATGCGAGCCTTTACTACGTTAAAGGTGACTATCGGATTTCACTTAATCAAACATCCATGTTGCAACCCGCTTTCACCTACATCAATCAAGATGCCGACGGTAAGGCGGAATCATTTGATTCGTACGGGTTTGACATCAGCTGGTTTAAATTTATCAACCGCCATCGATTGGCCCTCACCGCAGGTTATGCATGGAAAGACTATCAAGCCGCTAGCCAAACTTTTGCTAAAACACGAAATGACGACACCGTCAGCCTATTTGCAGCCTATGAATATCAAAACGTATTTGACTGGCAAAACTGGTCGTTCATCTCTTTAGCCGGCTACAGCCAAACGGACTCCAATATCACGTTCTATGATGAGAAAGAGTACCTGTTGTCTCTTGGTCTCAACTACACCTTCTAACGTCCTTCATCGCAACAAGGCACTTACAACACTTGTTGCGGTGATATTTGCACGTATCTATACCGCTTGCGCCGTGAGTTGTTTCAGTAAGCGATCCATCGCTCGATACCCAAGCGCCTCGGCCAAGTGCGCTCGTTCAATCTGCTCCGCCCCATCAAGATCGGCGATTGTTCGCGCCACTTTGATAATGCGATGATACGCGCGAATCGAAAGCCCCAAACGATGCAAAGCGGTTTCAAGAAACTCCGCATCACTTTTGTGTAAGGGGCAAAACGCCTCGATTTCTCGACTACCTAACAGTGCATTTACCTTACCGCTGCGGTTCAACATATTGGTACGCGCATGATTCACACGTTCTTTAACGATAGCGGTCGGCTCACCGCGATCACCACCTTCTGCTAATGTTCCTTTGGGCAAAGCTGGGATTTCTAAAGACATATCAAAGCGATCTAACAGTGGTCCAGATAATCGACCAAGGTAACGCAAAATAGCTTGTGGATTGGTGCGAGCTTGATTGCCTTCGTAATATCCTGTCGGACTTGGGTTCAGTGCACCAACTAATTGGAAGCGAGCCGGAAAACGTGTTTTACCTTGCGCCCGAGAGATAATGATCTCACCAGATTCGAGCGGTTCGCGTAACGAGTCCAGCACCTTTCGGTCAAATTCGGGCATTTCGTCGAGAAACAACAAGCCGTTGTGGGCTAAAGAGATCTCCCCTGGTCTGGGTACCGAGCCACCGCCAACTAATGCAGCCATTGAACTTGAATGATGCGGAGAGCGAAACGGACGCGACTTCCAATTGTGCTCATTAATTTCACTCTGCGTCAGCGACGCCACCGAAGCGGTTTCCATTGCTTCTTCGTCACTCATCTCCGGTAGTAAGTCACACAAACGCGAAGCCAACATGGTTTTCCCGGTACCTGGCGGGCCAAGGAAAAGTAAGTTGTGGTTTCCAGCGGCAGCAATCTCCAGTGCGCGCTTACCTTGTTGTTGGCCAATAATATCTTGTAAGTCTCGACCATGTTTTTCGACTATTTTGCGCTTAGGCGTTTGAAAAAGATTCAGTCGATGTTGGCCACAAAGCTCAGCACATACTTCCAGTAGAGATTGAGCCGATTTATGTTGTTCTTTCCCCACTAGAGCCGCTTGATCGCCATTCACATGTGGGACCACTAAATGACGCTGAATCTTACTGGCTTCCAACGCAGCAGGCAGCACACCTTTTACAGGTCTTAGACCACCAGATAACGCTAACTCTCCAACAAATTCGTAGTTTTTAAGCTTATCTGTCGCGATTTGCTCCGAAGCGGCCAAAATCCCTAATGCGATAGGAAGATCAAAACGCCCTCCCTCTTTGGGCAAATCTGCTGGAGCTAAATTAACGGTGATCCGCTTAGCTGGAAACTGAAAATTAGAATTAATGATCGCGCTACGAACGCGATCTTTGGACTCTTTTACCGTCGTCTCTGGCAGCCCTACCAAGGTAAACCCGGGCATACCATTGCTAATATGAACTTCTACACTAACCGATGGCGCTTGCACCCCGACGCTTGCTCGACTATGAATGATTGCCAGCCCCATACGTTCCTCAATTTATTGAACACTCTGTAAACAAATGTTTTATCTAGTTGGTTATGTTATATACCGCGTCCCAATTGAGAGTTAATGTGAAAAAAGAATGACTTTTTGCTTGTCATGCAGCGGAATTGTGTGATACCACTAATGACGCAAACAATTTCGTAGAACATTACACAACATTTTTTAACGAAAAAAGAACGACAGACAGATGAACCTTTTCGCTCATATCAACGCACTGCTAGCCCTGATTATCGTGGTCATTATTGGCACCGCGCGGGGTATTGTGGGCGAAAGGTAACCACAAATTACAAAAAACCCCCGCACTGAAAAGTCCGGGGGTTTTTTTACAACTACAAGTTGTCATCTGTCTAACCCTCGGACAGTTTAACGGGAAGAATGGGAGTGCACATGAAGTGCAATAAATATGGCAATAGCTACGAGCCACAACGTAGCAAAGGAGGTTTACGATGACTGGTGCACAACTTGTCGTAGCCGCTTTAAGACAGCAAGGCATCGAAACCGTTTTTGGCTACCCTGGCGGGGCCATCATGCCAATCTACGATGCTTTGTATGACGGAGGGGTGGAGCACATCCTATGCCGTCATGAGCAAGGGGCCGCCATGGCCGCAATTGGTATGGCTCGTTCCACTCAAGACGTTGCTGTATGCATGGCAACTTCCGGCCCAGGGGCCACTAACCTTGTTACCGGCCTTGCCGACGCTTTCCTTGACTCCGTACCTCTAGTTGCCATCACAGGCCAGGTTGCTAGCTCTCATATCGGTACCGATGCATTCCAAGAAATGGATGTGATCGGAATGTCCCTAGCCTGTACTAAGCACAGCTATCTCGTGACCGAAATTGAAGACCTAGCGCCAACGCTAGCCGAAGCGTTTGAAGTGGCCAAAACGGGTCGTCCGGGTCCAGTCATTGTCGATATCGCCAAAGACGTTCAACTGGCTCAAACCCCAACAGATCTACTGCCTCCATACGTAGCGCCTGCAATCGAAGATGTCAGCGCTGAAGATATCAAACGTGCGCAAGATGTACTGGCGGCCTCAACTCGCCCAGTGTTGTATGTTGGTGGTGGCGTGCAACTCGCGAAAGCAACCGATGCAGTACGCGAATTCCTTCGCTTAAACCCAATGCCAGCAGTTAGCACACTAAAAGGCCTCGGTACCATTGAACGCCATGACCCTCACTATCTTGGTATGTTGGGCATGCACGGCACCAAAGCCGCTAACCTAGTGGTTCAAGAAGCCGATCTATTGATTGTGGTTGGCGCGCGTTTTGATGACCGTGTGACGGGTAAGCTCGACACGTTTGCACCAAATGCGAAAGTGATTCACATCGACATTGATGCTGCGGAGATTCATAAACTGCGCCACGCCAACGCACCATTACGTGGCGACATCAACACCATTCTTCCTCAGCTAGAGCTGACTCAAGATATCTCACCGTGGGTTCATCACAGTGAAAGTCTGCGCAGCGGCTTTAAGTGGCGTTACGACCACCCGGGCGAGTTAATCTACGCACCGCTATTGCTTAAACAACTGTCAGACATGATGCCAGACAGCTCAATTGTCTCGACTGATGTCGGTCAGCACCAGATGTGGGCAGCGCAACATATCCAGCCACGCGAACCACAAAATTTCATCACTTCTGCTGGCCTTGGCACCATGGGCTTTGGCTTGCCAGCAGCGATGGGGGCAGCAGTCGCACGTCCTGATGATCAGTCTATCCTTATTACAGGTGACGGTTCATTTATGATGAACGTGCAGGAATTGGGCACGCTGAAGCGTCGTCAGATTCCAGTGAAGATTGTCCTTCTTAATAACCAACGTCTTGGCATGGTTCGCCAATGGCAATCGCTGTTTTTCGACGGTCGCCACAGTGAAACCATTCTTGATGACAACCCAGATTTCGTGATGCTAGCCAAAGCGTTCGATATCCCGGGCAAGACCATCACCAAGAAAGAAGAAGTGGAGCCAGCGCTGAAAGAGATGCTAGCGAGTGAAACTTCTTACATGCTTCACGTTTTGATTGATGAAGAAGAAAACGTGTGGCCATTGGTGCCACCTGGCGCATCAAACAGTGATATGTTGGAAAATACATAGGAGACAATCGCATGGACAGATATTTACTCGACATCAAAGCCGATGACAAACCGGTACTGTTGGAGCGCGTTCTACGTGTGATTCGTCACCGAGGCTTCGTGATCAAACAAGTCGCTGCTACGCAAAACCATGAAAGTAAAGTAGCCAGCGTCGAGATCATTGTCGACAGCGATCGACCAATCTCGTTTTTGATCAATCAAATAGAGAAGTTGTGGGACGTTCGTAAGGTTGAGGTGCTAAAAATCCGCAACGATGAACTGCCAAATCACAACTTACAACAACACGTAAGTGCATAAGGAAGGCAACAAATGGCAACGAAAACTGCAGATTTCATTTGGTTTAATGGTGAGATGGTTCCATGGGCAGAGGCGAACGTTCACGTTCTAACTCACGCAATGCATTATGGTACATCCGTGTTTGAAGGCGTGCGCTGTTATAACACACCAAAAGGCCCAATTGTCTTCCGTCACCGTGAGCATGCACAACGTTTAAAAGATTCCGCCAAGATTTACCGTTTCCCGATCCCTTTTTCTGTAGAAGAAATCATGGAAGCGACCCGCGAAACACTGCGCCAAAACAAACTCGATAGCGCTTACATTCGTCCATTAGGTTTTGTCGGTAATGTTGGTTTGGGCGTGTGCCCACCAGTTGGCACTGAAATGGATCTAATCATTGCGGCATTTCCTTGGGGCTCTTACTTAGGCGAAGAAGCGCTAGAGAAAGGCGTGGATGCGATGATTTCAAGCTGGAACCGCGCGGCACCAAACACCATCCCGACAGCAGCCAAGGCCGGCGGTAACTACCTATCTTCACTACTGGTTGGTGGTGAAGCCCGTCGTCACGGATACGACGAAGGTATCGCACTGAGCGTTGATGGTTACCTATCTGAAGGGGCTGGCGAAAACATCTTCGTTATCAAAGATGGCGTGATCACCACACCACCAGCAACCAGCGCGATTCTGCCAGGCATCACTCGTGATTCGATCATGACGATTGCACGCGATAAAGGCTACGAAGTACGTGAAGCCAACATTGCTCGTGAAGCCCTTTACCTTGCCGATGAAGTCTTCATGACAGGTACTGCGGCTGAAATTGTGCCAGTGGCAACCATCGACAAAATTGAAGTGGGCACAGGTAAACGCGGCCCAATCACTAAAGAACTACAAGCAGCCTACTTTGGCCTATTTGACGGCACCACGGAAGATAAGTGGGGCTGGTTAGACTATGTGTACCCAGAACAGAAGTAAGAAGGATTTAAGAAATGCCAAAATATAGATCAGCAACCACAACACATGGTCGTAACATGGCGGGTGCACGAGCACTATGGCGTGCAACGGGTGTGAAAGAAGAAGACTTCGGTAAACCAATCATTGCCGTCGTAAACTCGTTTACTCAATTTGTTCCGGGTCACGTACACCTAAAAGACATGGGTCAGCTTGTCGCACGCGAAATTGAAAAAGCTGGCGGTATTGCCAAAGAGTTCAACACCATCGCGGTTGATGATGGTATCGCAATGGGTCACGGCGGCATGCTGTACTCACTGCCTTCACGCGAACTGATCGCAGACTCAGTAGAATACATGGTGAATGCGCATTGTGCTGATGCCATGGTATGTATCTCTAACTGTGACAAAATCACTCCGGGAATGTTGATGGCATCTATGCGTCTTAACATCCCAGTTATCTTTGTTTCTGGTGGCCCGATGGAAGCGGGTAAAACAAAGCTTTCTGATCAGATCATCAAACTAGACCTTGTTGATGCAATGATCCAAGGCGCGGATCCAAAAGTATCTGATGAGCAAAGCGAGCAAATCGAACGCAGCGCATGTCCAACCTGTGGATCGTGTTCAGGCATGTTCACGGCAAACTCGATGAACTGTCTAACGGAAGCGCTGGGTCTTTCTCAGCCGGGCAACGGTTCTATGCTGGCAACGCACGCTGACCGTGAACAGCTGTTCCTTAATGCAGGTCGTCGCATCGTTGAACTGACTCGTCGTTACTACGAGCAAGATGACGAATCAGCACTGCCTCGCAACATCGCTACGTTTGATGCCTTCGAAAACGCAATGGCACTGGATATTGCAATGGGTGGCTCAACCAACACCATTTTGCACCTGTTGGCTGCAGCGCAAGAAGGTGAAGTGGATTTCGATATGGAAGATATCGATCGCCTATCACGCCAAGTACCACACCTATGTAAAGTGGCACCATCTACCCAGAAATATCACATGGAAGACGTACACCGCGCTGGTGGCGTAATGGCGATTCTTGGTGAATTAGATCGTGCTGGTCTACTGCACAATGATGCGCGCACCGTACTGGGTCTTTCAATGAAAGAGCAGTTGGCAAAATACGACATCATCCAAACGGAAGACCAAGAAGTACTTAAATTCTACCGTGCCGGTCCGGCTGGTATTCGTACCACCCAAGCGTTCTCGCAAGATTGTCGTTGGGATCGCCTTGATGACGACCGTGCAGAAGGTTGTATTCGCGCGAAAGACAACGCCTTCAGCCAAGAAGGTGGCCTAGCCGTTCTATCAGGCAACATCGCATTGGATGGCTGTATCGTTAAGACAGCCGGTGTTGATGAAAGCATTCTTAAGTTCACTGGTCCAGCTGTGGTATTTGAGAGCCAAGAAGATGCGGTGGAAGGCATCTTGGGTGGCAAAGTCAAAGCAGGTGACGTGGTTGTTATCCGTTACGAGGGCCCTAAAGGTGGTCCGGGCATGCAAGAAATGCTTTACCCAACCACTTACCTAAAATCGATGGGCCTTGGTAAAGAATGTGCACTGCTGACTGACGGTCGCTTCTCTGGTGGTACATCAGGACTCTCTATCGGCCATGCTTCTCCTGAAGCCGCTAACGGCGGTGCTATTGGACTGGTGAAACCGGGCGATATGATCGCGATTGATATTCCGAACCGTTCAATTTCACTCGAAGTGTCTGAACAAGAACTTGCAGAGCGCCGTGCAAAACAAGATGAACTTGGCTGGAAACCTGTTGATCGTCAAAGAGAAGTTTCCTTTGCACTTAAAGCGTACGCGAGCATGGCCACCAGTGCTGACAAGGGTGCAGTACGAGACAAGTCGAAGCTAGAGGGCTAGCAATGATGGAATCTCAACCCGAAAAGAAAGTAAATCAAACTGGCGCAGACTATCTGCGCCAAATCCTCCGCGCTCCGGTGTATGAAGTCGCAACAGTAACACCACTGCAAGAAATGCCTCGTTTATCTGCGCGTATTGGTAACAATGTGCAAATCAAGCGCGAAGATCGCCAACCCGTGCACTCATTTAAATTACGCGGTGCGTACAACATGGTGGCAAGTTTATCTGAAGCGCAGAAAGCCGCTGGTGTCATCGCTGCATCGGCAGGTAACCATGCTCAAGGCATGGCACTGTCTGGCACTAAGCTGGGAATCAAAACCACTATCGTGATGCCAAAGACCACGCCGGATATCAAAGTCGACGCAGTACGCAGCTTTGGTGGCAATGTGGTACTACACGGCAGCAACTTTGATGAAGCAAAAGCAGAAGCCGAACGTTTGTCAGAGCAATATGGCTATACTTTTGTGCCCCCCTTTGATCACCCACTGGTGATCGCAGGTCAAGGCACCATCGGTATGGAAATGCTGCAACAAAATGGTCACCTTGATTACATCTTTGTTCCTGTCGGTGGCGGCGGTTTGGCCGCTGGTGTTGCGGTACTCGTGAAGCAGTTAATGCCAGAAATCAAAGTCATTGCTGTAGAGCCGGAAGACTCATCTTGTCTTAAAGCCGCGCTGGATGCTGGTGAACCTGTCGTACTAGACCAAGTCAGCATGTTTGCCGATGGCGTCGCAGTAAAGCGCATTGGTGAAGAGACTTTCCGTCTGTGCCAGAAGTACATTGATGGCCATATTGCGGTCTCTAGTGATGAAATCTGCGCAGCCGTAAAAGACATCTTTGAAGATACCCGTGCGATTGCTGAGCCTTCGGGTGCGCTTGCTCTGGCCGGTTTGAAGAAATTTGCTGAACAGAACAAGCTGAAAGACAAAAACCTAGGCACGGTACTGTCTGGCGCAAACACCAACTTCCACGGGTTACGCTATGTGTCAGAACGTTGCGAGCTAGGTGAAAAACGTGAAGGTTTATTGGCAGTGACGATCCCTGAACGCCAAGGAGCGTTCTTTGAGTTCTGTAACTTGATTGGCGGCCGTGCAGTTACGGAGTTTAACTATCGTTATAACGATGACGAACTCGCTAATATCTTTGTCGGTGTCCGTCTGCAAGGCGGTCAAGAAGAGTTGGAAAACATCATTCACGATCTACGTGAAGGTGGCTATCCGGTGGTTGACCTTTCTGACGATGAAATGGCGAAGCTACACGTTCGCTACATGATCGGCGGGAAGCCATCGAAGCAACTCAAAGAGCGACTCTACAGCTTTGAATTTCCAGAGTACCCAGGTGCCTTGCTGAAATTCTTAAGCACTCTTGGTACCCATTGGAATATTAGCTTGTTCAACTACCGTAACCACGGCGCAGACTACGGACGCGTTTTATGTGGTTTCGAGTTAGATGAAGGAGATTTAGCTCAGTTTTCGGCACATTTGCGCGAACTTGGCTATCAATGCAAAGACGAAACAGACAACCCGTCTTACAAGTTCTTCCTGTCATAAAACGCCACGCTCCAAACATATCAAATAAAACACCTCGCTATTGCGAGGTGTTTTTTTATGACTGTAACCAATCTTGATGTAGTTGATTAGGCGATCCTAGGTAATCCACCATCCATTGGATCAATTTATGATTATCATCTTTGCGCCAGACCAAGCAACAATGACTGAGCGGCTTATCATCTGGCATCACCTTCTCCACCAGCACACCATCATTGATCAGTGGCGTTGCAATATGACGTGGCATATAACCCACGCCAACTCCATTTTTCAAACATTCAATTGCACTGTACCAGTTGGGTAGTAACAATCGGCGTTGTTGCGGATAATGGCCAGTATGGCGCTTTGGCAGCACGTTCGAAGTATCATCAAGGCAGATCGCCGGAAATTGACTCACAAACTCTTCAGTAAGCACTTGTTGGCGAACACAGGGATGAGCGGGAGACATCACAAATGCCCAATCCAATACGCCCATATCTTTGACTTCAAAATCCCCACCAACGGGAACCGCAGACGTGGCTCCAACGACTATATCAGCTCGTCCTTGTGCTATAGCCTCCCAAGAACCATTGAAGACCTCCATATTGATCTGCAATTCAGCAAATTCAAACTCGCGATAAAAATCTTCCACCAAAGGCTTGAGCTTCTCTAACTTCACCACGTTATCTAAGGTCAGTTTTAACGTGCTCTTCCATCCTTGAGCGACTCGGCGTGTTTGTGCTTTCACCTCTTCCATTTGACGCAGCAAAGAGCGCGCCTCGGCCATAAAAAGTTCACCCGCTGGAGTTAGCTCCACTTTCCTCGGTAAGCGTCGAAACAGCACCACATCTAAATCTTGCTCGACCTGCCTTACTCCATAACTGATGGCTGAAGGGACTTTATGCAGCACCTCAGCCGCAGCGGTGAAACTGCCTAAACGGGCAACCGTATCCAGCATTTCCAGAGACGCTTTAGAGAACATGATTTAACCTTTCAAAAAATTTGATTGATAACCAACAATTTTAGCGTTTTATTTTCTTAAAATCGAAAAATAGAATAATAAGGTAAATAAATCAGGGTTGGCGCCAACTGATGTTGATTAAAAAATGATTAAATAATTTGACTGGTTGAATCATGAAAATATCAAAACTACAGCTCATTTATCTGGCAGCATTATCGATGCTTGGCTTCGTTGCTACCGATATGTATCTGCCAGCATTCAAAGCGATGGAAATCGACTTTGCAACAGGCCCTGAGCAAATAGCGCTCTCTTTAACAGTATTCCTAGTTGGTATGGCGGTTGGCCAGCTAATGTGGGGATTGGCATCCGATAAATTTGGCCACCGCAATACACTCGCGGCCGGGTTAGTGCTGTTTACTATCGCGTCATTCGGTTTGGCTTTCTGTGACCAAGTATGGCAACTACTGACACTGCGCTTTATCCAAGCTATCGGTGTATGTGCACCAGCCGTGATCTGGCAAGCTATGGTCATTAAACGCTACTCAAGCAGCAGTCAGCAAATTTTCGCAACGATCATGCCGTTAGTCGCGCTATCACCAGCGCTAGCACCTCAATTAGGGGTAGTGTTGGCAGATAACTTCGGCTGGCACAGTATCTTTATTACGCTAACACTAGTTGGTGTCTTCTTGGTCTTTGCGACAATGGCCCAAAAAGACGAGAAAGCAGAAATCAAACAAACCAGTATGTCTGCCGACATCAAAGCGCTGCTGAGTTCTAAAAAGTACCTTGGCAACGTGTTTATGTTTGCGACGGCTTCGGCTGCATTCTTTGCTTACCTAACTGGTATGCCAGAAATCATGGCGCAACTAGGCTATGAAGCAAAAGATATTGGTTTGAGCTTTATCCCACAAACTATCGCGTTTATGGCTGGTGGTTACTTGGGTAAAGTCGGCGTTCGTAAATTTGGTGATGAAAAAGTTCTACGTCAATTGATTGGACTATTTAGTGTCGCGGCAATAATGATATTCATTGCCTCACAATGGGAACTGTCTTCTATCTGGCCAATTCTAGCGCCTTTCTGTTTAATTGCGGTAGCCAATGGTGCGCTATACCCAATCGTAGTAAACCGCGCGTTGGCAAGTGCTAAGCAAAGCCCTGCAACAGCTGCAGGCCTGCAAAACAGCTTACAAATTACTGTGAGCAGTCTATCAAGCGCATTAGTTGCTGCAATGGCAAGCCAAGCTCAAATGGTAACGGGCGTTGCAATCATCATCTGTATGGGTGGTCTTTGGATGGGTTACATCTTATCTAACCGTGAATTGTCTCAGCACTTCACGACTCCAGACAATGCTCGTGTAGTGAGTGAAGACGAACTTTAATTGTTCAGATAATAAAAAAGAGCCGCGTAATGCGGCTCTTTTTGTTTATAAGCTTTTCAACCCCCACTTCTTGGCAGTCAGCTTGAAAAAGCCTTGGGTCTTTTTCAGCTCAACCCAATGGTTGATGTAATTAATCCATACTTGATCGTCTTGCGGCAACAGCATCGCAATTGGTGTCGGTTTACGCGGAGCGGTCACTGGTACTATCGCCAGTTGTTTAAACTTGTCCACCAACGTCGCTGCTTCCACATTGGACGTCACCGATACATCGGCCCTGCGAGCTAGTAATTCTTGGAAGTCGCGCGCTGGCGCTTCAATCACAATGTGTTGAGCCAGCGGGAAAAACTCTTTCACCATTTTTTCTTGCACCGTTCCTAGTGTCGCCGCGACTTTCACATCAGGCGTATTAAAATCTGCCCAATCAGAGAATTTGGCGAGATCTTTCTTTTGCACAACAGGTACAAAGGCAAGGTAGAAATACGGTTGGCTGTATCCAGCGACTTTCGCGCGCGACATATTCAGGGACGCGCTGCCAGTAATATCGTATTTGTTGGCGGTAATGCCATTGACTAGCGTCTTCCAATCCGTGGCTACATACTCTACTTTTACACCGAGATCTTTAGCAAGCTCTGTCGTTACGTCGATATCAAAGCCACGATAACTGTTGGTTGCAGGGTCTTTCATCGTCATCGGATTCCAATCTCCCGTCGTTCCAACACGGAGTACACCACTGTCTAAAATGGATTGAAGACGGCTTTCAGCATGAGCAATTTGAGTTGCAGCAAGTAAACACATTCCTAGCGCTAGTAAAATCTTTTTCATTTTTATTCCCTTAAAAATAATGACCTTATGCGGTTTAATGATTAACCTTTATTAAAGCTCTATTGATAACATAGCAGCAACAATGGAAGTTTTTTAGTTAATTCAGGGAGTAAATGTGACCTTTCGAACTCTATGGCTGATTTCGCTGCTGTTGCTCACAGGTTGCTCAGATTATCAATGGGGCTGGTATGTGCTCGATCCCTCCACGGAGCAAGGACTCACCAATCTGAAGTTTTTAATCGCCGGATTTAGTGACACCATCCAAGTATCACTCCTCAGTATGTTATTTGCGATGACCTTAGGTTTAATCATCGCCCTACCGGCTCTGTCGAACTCTCCCTACTTGAAGTGGATCAACCGCATTTATGTCGAGGTAGTCCGTTCAGTGCCTGTTTTAGTCTTACTACTTTGGGTGTATTACGGCATGCCAACGCTGTTGGATGTCTCACTCAATCACTTTTGGGCGGGTGTTATTGCCCTGACCATTGCTGAGAGTGCGTTTATGGCGGAGGTGTTTCGCGGCGGAATCCAAGCCATCAGTCGTGGCCAGCATGAAGCGGCTGAATCTTTGGGCTTAAGCTATTGGCAAAAGATGCACTTGGTAATTCTTCCCCAAGCGTTTCGACAAATTCTCCCACCATTGGGCAATCAATTTGTCTACATCCTCAAGATGAGCTCTTTAGTCAGTGTGATTGGTTTAAGCGATCTCACTCGCCGTGCCAATGAGCTGGTGGTGCATGAGTACTTACCCCTAGAGATTTATACCTTCCTCGTTTTGGAGTACTTGTTGCTCATTCTATTCGTATCCCAAGCCGTTCGTTGGCTCGAAAAACGCATCGCCATTCCCAGTTACTAACGATGAAGCCTTTAGCTAGAAACAACAAAGCCGCTCTTGTTGAGCGGCTTTGACAATATATCTACAGAGTGCAGGTACTGCTTATTTCTGTTTTACAGGGCGTTGCCAGCCATTAATTTTGCGCTCTTTGACGCGAGTAATCACTAACTCGCCTTCTTCAACATCTTTTGTCAGCGTCGTGCCTGCACCGATGGTTGCGCCATCAGCGATAGTGACAGGAGCCACCAGCTGACTATCAGAACCAACAAATACATCATTACCGATGATGGTTTTAAACTTGTTCGCACCATCGTAGTTACAAGTAATCGTACCGGCACCGATGTTCGTACGTTGACCGATTTCAGCATCACCAAGGTAAGTTAGGTGGTTCGCTTTTGAGCCTTCTCCGATGCGCGCATTTTTCACTTCTACGAAGTTACCCACATGGGAATCGTTACGCATCTCAGCACCAGGACGAAGGCGAGTAAATGGACCAACGGTACATTCTTCACCAACCGTTGCACCTTCAATCACACTGTAAGGGCGAACGATGGTGTTGTCGTCGATTTCGCAATCTTTCAGTACACAGCCAGCACCGATAACCACGTTATCACCGAGTGATACTTTACCTTCAATGATAACATTCACGTCAATTTCACAGTCCATACCGCACTGCAACTCACCACGCAAATCAAAGCGTGCTGGATCGCGTAGCATCACACCTTGCTCTAGTAGCTTCTGAGCTTGCATTGATTGGAAGGCACGCTCTAGACGAGCAAGCTGTGCACGGTCGTTGACCCCTTCCACTTCAATCGCGTTTACTGGGTGTACTGCCTCAACGGCACGACCTTCATCATGTGCGGCTGCAATAACGTCAGTTAGGTAGTACTCGCCTTGCGCGTTGTTATTGTTTAAGCCAGACAACCAACGCTTAAGATCCCCACCAGTCGCAACCATCACGCCAGTGTTGATCTCTTTAATTTGTTTTTGTTCTTCCGTTGCGTCTTTTTGCTCAACAATCGCAACAACAGGACCATTTTTACGAATAATACGACCATAACCTGTTGGGTTATCAAGCATCACTGTAAGCAGTGCAATACCACCAGTTGGTTGAGCATCCAACAAATTCTCGATGGTTTCAGCTGAGATTAATGGCACATCACCATAAAGCACGAGGATTTTCTCATCGTCTTCGAAGCGAGGAGATGCTTGGTCAACTGCATGGCCAGTTCCCAACTGATCCGCTTGCAGCACCCAGTTTACTGGCTCTTCAGCAAGAGTGGTTTGCATTTGATCACCACCGTGACCAAATACTAAGTGAATATTTTGTGCACCAAGACCAGTACATGTATCAATCACATGTTTTGCCATTGGCTTCCCTGCCAAAGTGTGTAGCACTTTAGGCATGTTCGAATGCATACGGGTACCTTTACCCGCAGCAAGAATCACAGCACTGAATTTCATTGAGAACCTATTGACGTTTTATGTTAATTGGCCGTTATTTTAAACAGCTCTTTTAAAATAGTTAATGGAGTAAGGTAAATTTCCAACTAAAATTAATCAAAAAGGCGACCATTTGGCCGCCTTTTGTCATGCAACGTTGCTAATTGAGCTTAGCGACGCTTTTTTGTCAGCTCGATAACTCGTAGCTGAGCAATGGCTTTAGCCAGTTCACTGGCCGCTTGTGCGAAGTCCATGTCACCATGCTGATTCTGGATTTGCTCCTCAGCGCGGCGCTTGGCTTCTTCTGCCTTCGCTGCGTCTAGCTCTTCACCACGGATAGCGGTATCAGCCAGTACAGTCGCTGTACCAGGCTGAATCTCTACCATACCACCAGAAACATAAATGATTTCTTCGTGGCCGTGCTGTTTCACAATACGCACCATACCAGGCTTGATAGCGGTCAGCAGCGGTGTGTGACCATGGAAAATACCAAGTTCACCTTCGCTACCGGTCACCTGAAACGTTTCAACACGACCAGAGAAGATTTTCTTCTCAGCGCTTACTACGTCTAGGTGAAAGGTTATTGCTGCCATATCGCCTCCTAGTTAGCCTTATAGCTTCTTCGCATTCTCAATAGCATCGTCGATGCTACCGCAGTACATGAATGCCTGCTCAGGAATGTCGTCGTATTCACCAGCTAGTAGACCTTTGAAGCCACGTAGAGTCTCTTTTAGAGGTACGTAAATACCAGGGTCACCTGTAAATACTTCTGCTACGTGGTAAGGCTGAGTTAGGAAACGCTCAATCTTACGTGCACGAGATACAACTTGCTTATCTTCTTCAGATAGCTCGTCCATACCTAGGATAGCAATGATGTCTTTCAGCTCTTTGTAGCGCTGAAGTGTCTGCTGAACGCCACGAGCAACTTCGTAGTGATCTTGACCAACTACTAGTGGATCAAGCATACGAGATGTTGAATCTAGTGGGTCGATCGCAGGGTATAGACCCATTGCAGCGATGTTACGGTTAAGTACAACCGTTGCATCCAAGTGCGCGAACGTTGTTGCTGGAGACGGGTCAGTCAAGTCATCCGCAGGTACGTATACCGCCTGTACAGACGTGATAGAACCTGATTTCGTTGACGTGATACGCTCCTGAAGTACACCCATCTCTTCTGCAAGAGTTGGCTGGTAACCTACCGCAGAAGGCATACGACCTAGCAGTGCCGATACCTCTGTACCTGCCAGTGTGTAACGGTAGATGTTATCAATGAACAGTAGTACGTCACGACCTTCGTCACGGAAACGTTCTGCCATTGTTAGACCAGTCAGTGCAACACGTAGACGGTTACCTGGTGGCTCGTTCATCTGACCGTAAACCATCGCTACTTTCGATTCTTCAGGCTTCTCAACGTTTACAACGCCCGCTTCCTGCATCTCGTAGTAGAAATCGTTACCTTCACGAGTACGCTCACCAACACCCGCAAATACGGATAGACCTGAGTGCTGTAGTGCGATGTTGTTGATAAGTTCCATCATGTTAACGGTCTTACCTACACCTGCACCACCGAATAGACCGATTTTACCACCCTTAGCGAATGGACAAATTAGGTCGATTACTTTAACGCCCGTTTCTAGAAGTGCGATCTCGTTTGATTGTTCTTCGTAGCTTGGTGCGCTGCGGTGGATAGAGTAAACCTCTTCCGCGCCCACTTCACCACGCTCATCAATCGCGTCACCTAGGACGTTCATGATACGACCTAGAGTTTTAGTACCGACTGGTACTGAAATTGGAGCGCCAGTGTTAACCACTTCAACTCCACGACGTAAACCATCAGAGCTACCCATTACGATACAACGAACTACGCCACCGCCTAGCTGTTGTTGAACTTCAAGAACTAGACGCTCTTTTGAGTCCGTTACGTTTAGAGCGTCATATACACTAGGTACATTGCTCTGTGGGAACTCTACGTCGACTACCGCACCGATGATCTGTACGATCTTACCTGTAGCCATCGTTAATCCTCTAAACTATTTCGTTTTACCTAAGCTTAAACCGCAGCTGCACCACCAACGATTTCCGATAGTTCTTGTGTGATCGCAGCCTGACGGGCTTTGTTGTACACAAGTTCCAAATCGTCAATCAAGTTGGTTGCGTTATCCGTTGCAGCCTTCATCGCAATCATTCGAGCCGCTTGTTCACAAGCAAGGTTCTCAACCACACCTTGGTATACCTGAGACTCTACGTAACGCACTAGTAGCGTATCCAGTAGAGGTTTTGGCTCAGGCTCATAGATGTAGTCCCATGAGTGCTCACGCTGCATCTCTTCGCTGTCCGATTTAGGCAAAGGTAGCAATTGATCGATCGTTGGTTGCTGAACCATAGTATTCACAAACTTGTTGAATACTACGTATAGACGGTCCAGTTCACCTTCATCGTATTTCTTCAGCATTACGCCAACAGAACCGATTAGGTCTTCTAAGCTTGGGTTATCACCCAGGCCAGAAACCTGTGCCGCAACTTTTGCGCCACCATGTTTAAAGAAAGCTGTTGCTTTTGAGCCAACAACGGCAAGCTCAATCTCAGCACCTTTCTCTCTCCATGCTTGCATGTCTGTAACGGCTTTTTTGAACACGTTAATGTTCAAACCACCACACAGACCACGGTCTGTCGAAACGATGATGTAACCAACACGTTTAGCTTCACGCTCTTCTAGGTACGGATGACGGTACTCTAGGTTTGCGTTAGCCACATGACCGATCACTTTACGCATTGTTTCAGCGTATGGACGAGAAGCTTCCATTGCATCTTGAGAACGACGCATTTTTGAAGCTGCTACCATTTCCATCGCTTTCGTAATTTTCTGCGTGCTTTTAACACTACCGATTTTATTACGTATCTCTTTTGCGCCGGCCATCGTTACTCTCCGTTAGTTGGTGGCAGAAACTGCCACCGACCTAATTACCAAGTTTGGGTTGCTTTGAAGTCGTCAGTCAGTTTCTTCAACTGAGCTTCGATTTCATCGTTGTAAGCGCCAGACTTGTCGATCTCAGCTGCTAGTTCAGCGTATTGACCGCGAGCGTACGATAGTAGAGCCGCCTCGAAATCTAGAACTTTGTTAAGTTCTACATCATCAAGGTAACCGCGCTCTGCCGCGAAGATAGTTAGAGCTTGGTCAAATACAGACATTGGAGCGTACTGCTTCTGCTTCATTAGTTCTGTTACTTTTTGACCATGGTCTAGCTGTTTCTTCGTTGCTTCATCAAGGTCAGAAGAGAACTGAGCAAATGCTGCTAGTTCGCGGTATGCAGCTAGTGCTGTACGGATACCACCTGATAGTTTCTTGATGATTTTCGTCTGAGCTGAACCACCTACACGAGATACTGAGATACCTGGGTCAACCGCTGGACGAACACCGGCGTTGAATAGCTCAGTTTGTAGGAAGATCTGACCATCGGTAATCGAGATTACGTTAGTCGGTACGAATGCTGAAACGTCACCTGCTTGAGTTTCGATGATAGGAAGAGCAGTCAATGAACCAGTCTTACCTTTCACTTCACCGTTAGTGAAACGCTCTACGTACTCTTCGTTTACACGAGCTGCACGCTCTAGTAGACGCGAGTGTAAGTAGAATACGTCACCTGGGAATGCCTCACGGCCTGGTGGACGTTTAAGTAGTAGAGAGATCTGACGGTAAGCTACCGCTTGCTTAGATAGGTCATCGTAAACAATCAGTGCGTCTTCACCGCGATCGCGGAAGTATTCACCCATCGCACAACCTGCGTATGGCGCTAGGTATTGCAGCGCTGCAGATTCAGAAGCTGATGCAACTACAACAATCGTGTTTTGTAGTGCGCCGTGCTCTTCTAGTTTGCGAACTACGTTAGCGATAGTCGATGCTTTCTGACCAATTGCTACGTAGATAGAGAAAATACCAGAGTCTTTCTGGTTGATGATCGCGTCGATCGCCAGTGCTGTTTTACCAATCTGACGGTCACCGATAATAAGCTCACGCTGACCACGACCGATTGGGATCATTGAGTCAACTGACTTATAACCAGTTTGCACAGGTTGGTCTACCGATTTACGGTCGATTACACCTGGTGCGATCACTTCTACAGGCGAAGTCATTTTCGCTTCGATTGGACCTTTACCATCGATAGGCTCACCCAGCGTGTTTACTACGCGGCCTAGTAGTTCTGGACCAACTGGCACTTCAAGAATGCGGCCAGTACCTGTAACTTTCATGCCTTCCTTAAGGTCAGCATATGGGCCCATTACAACCGCACCAACCGAGTCACGCTCAAGGTTAAGTGCCAGTGCATAACGGCCACCCGGTAATTCAATCATTTCACCTTGCATCACGTCCGCTAGGCCGTGGATGCGGATGATACCATCGCTTACCGATACGATAGTACCCTCGTTGCGAGCTTCACTAACAACTTCGAAAGATTCGATGCGTTGTTTGATTAGATCGCTAATTTCCGTGGAATTAAGTTGCATGCTCCAATCCCCATTAAGACTGCAATGCATCGCTCAGGCGGTTCAAACGACCACGCGCTGAGTCATCGATGACTAGGTCTCCGGCTCGAATAATAACCCCACCAAGTAGGGTCTCATCTACACTGCAATTCAGCTTCACTTTGCGTTCAAGACGCTTTTCAAGTTTGCTGCCAATGTTTGCAAGTTGCTCATCAGAAAGTTCTGTTGCTGAAATGACTTCAACATCGATTTCTTTCTCATGCTCTTTCTTCAGAGTGTAAAACTCTGTGCAAACATCAGGAAGGGCCGCTAAACGACCATTCTCAGCCATCACCTTCAAAAGGTTTTGACCGTGCGTATCAACTTGTTCGCCGCAAACTGCAACAAAAATCTCTGCCATTTTATCAGCAGAAACCGAACCGGTTAGAAGTTCGTTCATTTGTTCGTTTTTGGCCACTTCAGCAGCAAAAGATAACATTTGGCCCCATTGGTCCAACTGGTCTTTCTCTAAAGCAAAGTCGAAGGCTGCTTTAGCATAGGGGCGTGCGATAGTAGTCAAATCAGACATATGCGCCCCCAGACTTAAAGTTTTGCAGTAATGTTGTCGAGAATATCTTTTTGCGCATCTTTATCGATAGAACGCTCAAGGATTTTCTCAGCACCAGCTACAGCCAGAGTAGCAACTTGTTTGCGCAGGTCATCGCGCGCACGATTGCGTTCAGCTTCAAGTTCTGCTTCTGCTTGCGCTAGGATTTTCTGGCGTTCTGCCTGAGCTTCCTCGCGAGCTTCATCAAGAATTTGAGACTTGCGCTTGTTCGCTTGTTCGATGATCTCAGTTGCTGTGCGCTTCGCTTCTTTCAATTGATCAGAAGCGTTGGCTTGTGCTAGATCCAAGTCTTTCGCAGCACGTTCTGCTGCTTGAAGGCCATCAGCAATTTTCTTCTGACGCTCTTCGATCGCTTTCATCAATGGTGGCCATACATACTTCATGCAGAACCACACAAATAGTGCAAACGAGATTGCTTGACCTAGCAGAGTTGCGTTTATGTTCACAACAGCTACCCCTCTATTTGGACTTAGTGTTAATCAGTGACAAGCGCTAATCGCTCGTCCCGAGTTAAAGGTGATTAACCTAGTTGACCAACGAATGGGTTTGCGAAAGTGAATAGTAGCGCGATTACGATACCGATCATTGGAACCGCATCAAGTAGACCCGCGATGATGAACATCTTAACTTGTAGCATAGGAGCCATTTCTGGTTGACGTGCAGCACCTTCTAGGAATTTACCACCTAGCAGTGCGAAACCAATCGCTGTACCAAGAGAAGCAAGACCGACGATAATACCTACGGCGATTGCAGAAAAGCTCAGTAAAGTTTCCATTACTATCTCCAATTTATAGTTGTTGGCTTAGTGCCCAAATAAAAAGCTTTAAAAAAATTAATGATCAGGATCTTCGTGTGCCATTGACAGGTAAACAATTGTCAACATCATGAATACGAAGGCTTGAATCGTAATAACCAAGATATGGAAGATTGCCCACGGTAGTGAACCCATCCATTGTAAGTACCATGGTAGCATTGCCGCACAAAGAATGAATACAACCTCACCCGCGAACATGTTACCGAATAAACGCATACCAAGTGATAGAGGTTTCGCCAGTAGCGATACCACTTCAATCAGTAGGTTAAACGGAATCATAAGTGGGTGATTGAATGGATGTAGTGCAAGTTCTTTTGCGAATCCACCTAGACCTTTCACTTTGATGCTGTAGTAAATCATCAATGCAAAAACGCCTAGAGCCATAGCCATGGTGATATTCACATCAGCAGACGGTACAACCTTAAGGTAAGGGATACCTAGCCAATGTTCTGCTGGGTACGGTAAGAAGTCGATAGGAACTAAGTCCATCACGTTCATCAAAAATACCCAACAAAAGATAGTCAGTGCTAAAGGCGCGATCAGTGGGTTGCGTCCATGGAACGTGTCTTTGACGTTATCGGCGACAAATTCAACGATCATTTCTACAGCACACTGAAGCTTACCCGGTACACCCGCTGTTGTTCTCTTCGCTACTTTGTAAAAAATTCCGAGGAAGATTAAACCAGTAAACCAAGAAAAAAACAGGCTATCGATATGTACGTTCCAGAAACTTGTCTCCGACCCTACTAAACCCAACTTATACAGCGATAGGTTAGAAAGGTGGTGGGCAATGTAACCGGACGATGTTAGCGCTTCACCTGGCGCAGCCATAACTCATCCTATTTTTTGTTGTTAATGAATAGCACTGGTGCACAGATATTAATACCTAGTACCAGCAAATAGGTTAGTTTGAGGGGAACAAGTTCCACCTGCATATACATGTAGGCAACATAGAACAGTGCAACCGTGATGAGAATTTTCAGTACTTCACCCGTATAGAAGGAAGCCGCGATGCGCTTGGCAGCGCGAGCCCCACTAAACATGAAAGCACACAGCGCGAATACTGCATTGGCAACAACAAAAATGCCTCCGCCAATCAGCGCTGAAAATCCCCAGTCAGGATTTATGGCTACCGCCATTCCTGCTGCCACAAAAATAACCGCGCCAGACTGGATCATTAACAATTGCCTTGCGAGCTCTCGTCCTGGTCTAGCTAACGCAGCTACCATGTATTCGTACCTCTAGTAATATCCACTTCGCACTAAACTCTCTGTGCTGGGAAATTGGCGAAAATTATACGTTCAGTTCAACGTAAAGCAATTCGATTGCATCAAAAACTTACAGTTTTGTTTACAAAACGACAACTTTCGCACAAAATTCGATTAATTAGATTAATTGACCTAAATCAATTATCTCATCTAGGCCTCAAGCTTGGCAATTAGTTGGTCCAATTTGTGAGGCTCATCAATACTTATCGTCAATTTCGCTTTTCCGTTTGCAGAACGGGTCAGAGAAACTTTTGCATCAAGCAGCTGACTCAATTTATGCGACATTTGCTCAGCTTCGGTATCTTCTTGTTGCCCTTTTTGCTCATTTTGTGGGGCTAAGCACTTTTTTACTAACTGTTCGGTTTGGCGAACAGTCATTTGCTTTTTCGCGACTTGTTGAGCAACCTCAACCTGCTGCTCACCCTGCAAGGCCAATAGCGCTCGCGCATGACCCATTTCTAGCAATTTATCCGCAACCAAGCTTTTCACATCGGACTCAAGCTGGTTTAAACGTAACAAGTTACTGACCGTCGTTCTCGACTTACCAATCACTTCTGCGACTTGTTGATGCGTAAGCGTAAATTCGTCTTGTAAGCGCTCAAGCGCTTGTGCTTCTTCAATCACATTCAAGTCTTCACGTTGAATGTTCTCAATCAACGCCATGGCAATCGCCGCGCGATCTTCGACTTTCTTCACCAAACACGGCACGCGTTTTAAACCAGCCTGCCTTGCCGCACGCCAGCGGCGCTCACCTGCGATGATCTCAAACTGGCCGTTTTCAACCTGGCGAACCACAATTGGCTGAATAATGCCTTGTGACTGAATCGAAGCCGCTAATTCTTCTAGCGCTTCAGGCGCCATATCTTTACGCGGTTGGTATACGCCCGGTTGCAAGTGACCAATCGCTAAGTCGGTTAACTCACCGTCTGCCGATAATTCTTGGCTATGCGATGCAATATGCTGTTTTTCACGAGCAAACGAACTGGTCGACAATAACGCATCCAGTCCTTTTCCGAGACCACGCTTAGACATGGGATTGAATTCCTTAGGTTAGAGTTAAACTGGGATTTCTTCGCGGCGGAGCATTTCGCCCGCTAGAGCAAGATACGCTTTGGCCCCTGCAGAGTACTTATCGTAGTACATCGCTGGTTTACCGTGACTTGGCGCTTCAGCCAAACGCACATTACGCGGAATGACGGTACGGTAAACTTTATTGCCAAAGTGTTTTTTAAGTTGATCGGACACTTCATTCGATAGGCGGTTGCGCGGGTCGTACATCGTACGCAGTAAACCTTCAATCTTGAGGTTTTCGTTTACCACAGCCGCCAACTTGCTGATTGTGTCCATAAGAGCAGTTAAACCTTCTAACGCAAAGTATTCACATTGCATCGGCACCAGCACAGAATCAGCTGCTGCCATCGCATTGATTGTAAGAAGGTTTAGAGAAGGAGGACAATCAATAAAGATGAAATCATAGTTATCGCGAACTGACGACAATGCATTTTTTAAACGCACTTCGCGAGCGAACACTTCCATCAATTTGATCTCTGCCGCGGTTACGTCACCGTTCGCCGCGATCAAATCATACTTCCCTGTGGTTTGGGTACATACGACTTGATCGAACGGTGTATCTTCGACCAAAAGATCGTATGCGGTGGCATCGACCATATACTTATCCACGCCACTGGCCATCGTAGCATTGCCTTGCGGGTCGAGATCGATCACCAAAACCTTGCGCTTTGTTGCCGCCATCGAAGCCGCTAAGTTAATGCACGTTGTTGTTTTGCCGACCCCACCTTTCTGGTTGGCGATTGCTACAATTTTACCCACGATTACCTCGCTAATTTTCCTTGCGCGATAAGATTACTAGATGACGATCACCTTCCAACTCAGGAACAGCTAAAGATATGATCTCTGTCACACTGCACCATTCAGGAAGCTGATCCATTTCATCTTTAGGGTGCTGTCCTTTCAGCGCTAGAAACACCCCATGCTCTTGTTTCGGCAAATGGTGGCACCATTCCACCATGTCTGTCATTGAAGCAAAAGCTCGACTCAAAACGCCATCAAATTTTTCTTCAGGTTGGAATTCTTCGACGCGACTTTGAATTGGTGTCACGTTTTTCAGCCCTAATGTGTGCACGACTTGCTTGATAAAACGGATGCGTTTGCCAAGACTGTCGAGCAAGAAGAAGGTCTTCTCAGGGTTCATGATTGCCAAAGGTATGCCCGGTAAGCCCGGACCAGTACCAACATCAATAAAGCGCTCACCGGGCAGGTGTGCGCTCACCACGATGCTATCAAGAATATGTTTCACTAACATATCAAGCGGATCACGTACCGATGTTAAATTGTACGCTTTGTTCCACTTATCGAGCAGTTCGACGTAACCGACCAATTGCTCTCTTTGTTGCTCTGACACTTCTAAATCGGTTTTCGCGATCAGTGAATCCAGCTTTGTTCGCAATGCGCTCATTATTCTTCCTCACCTTTCTTCAGCAAACCATGCTTTTTCAAGTGAACAAGTAGAATAGAAATTGCAGCAGGCGTAATACCAGAAATGCGCGATGCAATACCGATGCTCTCTGGTTTGGCTTCACTCAGTTTAGCAACGACTTCGTTTGATAAACCTTTTACATCGCGGTAATCCAAATCTGCGGGTAGCTTGGTATTTTCGTGACGCAATGATTTTTCGATCTCTTCCTGCTGACGCTTGATGTAACCATCGTATTTTACTTGAATTTCAACTTGCTCAGCCGCTTGCTGATCTTCAAGTGCAGGAGCAAACGCTTCAAGTTGCGTCAGTTGCGAATAAGTGATCTCAGGACGACGCAGAAGATCCTCACCACTAGCTTCACGTGCCATTGGGGTTTTCAGCAGCTTGTTCAGCTCATCCACGCCTTCTGACTTCGGATTCATCCACGTTGATTTCAAACGCTGACGTTCCGTTTCCATGTTATTGATTTTCTCGTTAAAGCGAGCCCAACGAACATCGTCAATCAAGCCTAACTCGCGTGCTTTTTCCGTTAAACGTAAATCGGCGTTATCTTCACGTAGCAACAAGCGGTATTCCGCACGAGAAGTGAACATGCGGTACGGTTCTTTCGTACCCATGGTCGATAAATCATCAATCAATACGCCCATATAAGCTTGGTCACGACGTGGGCTCCAGCCTTCTTTGTCTTGGCTGTACAAGCTTGCGTTTAGACCGGCCATCAAGCCTTGCGCTGCGGCTTCTTCGTAGCCAGTCGTACCATTAATCTGACCGGCAAAGAACAGACCATGAATAAACTTGGTTTCGTACGTTTGCTTCAAATCACGTGGATCGAAGAAATCGTACTCAATCGCATAACCAGGACGAACGATATGCGCATTTTCAAAGCCTTTCATTGAGCGAACGATTTGTACTTGCACATCAAATGGCAAGCTAGTCGAGATACCGTTAGGGTATAGCTCGTGCGTCGTTAAACCTTCTGGCTCAATGAAGATTTGGTGGCTATTTTTATCCGCAAAACGCATCACTTTGTCTTCAATCGACGGGCAGTAACGCGGACCAATGCCTTCAATCACACCCGCGTACATCGGACTGCGATCCAAGTTGCTACGGATCACATCGTGCGTTTGCTCATTGGTGTGCGTAATAAAACATGGGATCTGACGCGGGTGTTGTTCGCGTTTACCCATGAATGAAAATACAGGGGTAGGGTTATCACCGTGCTGAGCTTCAAGCACTGAAAAATCAACGGTGCGAGCATCAATGCGCGGTGGGGTACCCGTTTTTAAACGATCCACACGGAATGGCAGTTCACGTAATCGATCCGCTAATGCGATCGACGGTGGATCTCCTGCACGTCCGCCTGAAGAGCTCTCCATGCCAATGTGGATCTTACCACCAAGGAACGTACCTACCGTTAGTACGACGGCTTTCGCATGGAAGCGAAGTCCCATTTGAGTCACCACGCCAACTGCGCGGTCTTGTTCAACAATCAGATCATCCACTGACTGCTGGAACAGCGTTAAGTTAGGTGCATTTTCTAATGCGTTACGGACGTACGCTTTGTACAGAGCACGATCCGCTTGAGCTCGAGTCGCTCGAACTGCAGGACCTTTGGAGGCATTTAGTGTACGGAATTGAATACCTGCATGGTCGATGGCTTCAGCCATCAAACCGCCCATAGCATCCACTTCTTTTACTAAGTGACCTTTACCAATACCACCAATCGCCGGGTTACAAGACATCTGGCCTAATGTATCGATGTTATGGGTAAGGAGAAGCGTTTTTTGTCCTGTGCGTGCAGATGCGAGCGCGGCTTCCGTTCCTGCGTGTCCGCCACCGACAACAATGACGTCAAAGTTTTCGTGATAAAGCATGAACTGACCTCAGGTATTCAAAGGGATTTAATGGACAGATAAAGGAGCAGTATTTTACCTGCTTTATGCCACAGAGAAAAACGTTTTCTCGTTTTATCCGTTTTAAGCTTCAAGATAAATATATATAAGATCTATATATATGATCTTTTATTAGATCTACTATTAGGATCGACCATTTCTGTGGATAACCTAAAAATGATCAACAAGATCATGGATCTTCTTTAGATCATATCTTGTGATCATGACTGGATCAGATCGAGGATTACCTGGGATCAAAAGTGGTAGTTATACACAGGGGGTAAAATTGATCAAAGTTGTTATTGGGATAACTAAAGGAAAATCACTGGATCTTATCGTAGTTATCCACAGTTCGTTTGGTTGGTTTTTGAGCAGTTAAACAAAATAATTTGACGGGAGTTATTCACATTGGGGAAAACAGAGCCGAATTTCGACTCTGTTGAAGGGAAAGCGGGGAGCTTAAAAGCGTTCGATATTTTCTTTTAACCATGCCTCTGCGGCGTCTTCGGGTACAGCATGGCTCAGTACATCAATCTTAAGACAATCAGCGAGCGGTGTGGCACCAATGTCCTCTAGTAAATCATAAGCGTGTTGACCAGCGGCGCAGAACGTATCATAGCTTGAATCACCAATCGCAATCACTGCGAACTTTACGTCGGTCATTTTCGGCGGGGTATTTTGTAATGCCGCGATAAAAGGTTGAATATTATCAGGGTACTCACCAGCCCCATGGGTTGAGGTGATCACCAACCACGTTCCTTGATTTTCGATCTCATCAAGAGATGGCTGATTGTGGATCGTTGTTTCAAATCCATTCTCGTTGAGTAGATCACTCAGGTGATCCCCTACGTATTCTGCGCCACCTAGCGTGCTGCCTGTAATAATGTGGATCATACTTCTTCCTTATTGAATGCGACGGCTAAAGCTCAGGATGGCTTGCCGTACAAAAAGAAACGCGGTGTGAGTTAAGCTCAGCACCGCGCGTTCGATTATTTACTTCCCGATACAGAATGAAGAGAAGATTCGGCCCAGTAAGTCGTCAGAACTGAACTCGCCGGTAATCTCGTTGAGATGCTGCTGGGTGATGCGCAGCTCTTCTGCCAGTATCTCACCAGCCATATAGCCTTCAAGCTGTTCCTGGCCTATTTGAAGGTGCTGTGCGGCGCGTTCCAACGCATCGAGGTGACGGCGACGAGCCATAAAGCCACCCTCACTGTTGCCTGAGAAGCCCATGCATTCTTTTAGGTGTTCACGCAGAGCTTCAACCCCTGCACCAGTTTTCGCTGACAAGCGGATGAGGGTAGGGTTATTGACGTGGCAGATCCCCATTTCTTCACCCGTTTGATCCGCTTTGTTTCGGATTACGGTTATGCCGATATTGTCGGGGAGGCGATCCACAAAGTCTGGCCAGATATCTTTCGGATCGGTGGCATCGGTTGTGGTGCCATCCACCATAAACAAGACGCGGTCTGCTTGAGCTATTTCATCCCACGCGCGCTCGATACCGATTTTCTCGACTTCGTCGGAGGCATCACGCAGACCTGCTGTATCAATGATGTGCAGTGGCATTCCATCAATGTGGATATGCTCACGTAGGACGTCACGCGTGGTACCTGCGATGTCGGTTACGATTGCAGACTCTTTGCCTGATAGCGCGTTCAGTAGGCTTGATTTGCCCGCATTTGGACGACCAGCAATCACGACTTTCATCCCTTCACGCATGATCGCGCCTTGGTTGGCTTCTTTGCGCACCGCATCTAGGTTGTCGATGATGGCTTGTAGGTCACCAGCCACTTTGCCGTCGGCCAGAAAGTCGATCTCTTCTTCTGGGAAGTCGATGGCTGCCTCAACATAGATACGCAAATGAATCAGCGACTCAACTAAGGTATTAATGCGCCCTGAAAAGGCGCCCTGTAAGGATTGCAGCGCCGATTTTGCTGCTTCTTCAGAACTTGCATCAATGAGGTCTGCAATTGCTTCTGCTTGAGCGAGGTCGAGTTTATCGTTCAGGAACGCGCGTTCAGAGAACTCACCAGGGCGAGCAGCTCGAATACCATTAACACCTAGAATGCGTTTTATCAGCATATCCATCACGACGGGGCCGCCATGGCCTTGCAGCTCAAGTACGTCTTCACCTGTAAATGAGTGCGGGTTAGGGAAGTACAGAGCGATGCCCTGATCAAGCACAGTGCCATCTTCTGACTTAAACGGCAGGTACTCTGCATAGCGGGGCTTTAGTGTCTTACCCGTGACTTCTAACGCCACTTGGTTGGCTTTAGGGCCTGATACTCGAATAATACCGACACCGCCACGACCAGGTGCGGTCGCTTGAGCGACAATCGTATCTGTAGTCATAATTTTGCCTTTTGAGCTGGGCTCAAATTGAGCCATAACTTTAGTTAGCTGAATTGTAATCAGCCAAAAACAAAAAGGCGACCTTTTGGCCGCCTTTCTCAATCATTTCCTAAAAGGTTACTTGCTGTGTAAGCCTTTTTTCTCCAACCCTTTGTAGATAAGAGTTTGCTGGATAAGCGTTACGATGTTCGACACCAACCAGTACAGAACGAGACCTGATGGGAAGAACAAGAAGAAGAAGGTAAACATAACCGGCATAAAGGTCATGATCTTCTGCTGCATTGGATCCGTTACCGTTGTCGGGCTCATCTTCTGGATTAGGAACATAGACGCACCCATCAATAGCGGCAGGATGTAGTAAGGGTCCTGTGCTGAAAGGTCATGAATCCAACCGAAGAATGGTGAGTGACGAAGCTCTACCGATTCCATTAGCGCCCAGTATAGTGCGATGAAAATAGGCATCTGTAGGATAAGAGGTAAACAGCCACCTAGTGGGTTTACTTTCTCTTTCTTGTACAGTTCCATCATTTCTTGGCTCATACGCTGACGGTCATCACCGATACGCTCACGCATTGCTTGCAGCTTAGGCTGAAGCATACGCATTTTCGCCATAGACGTGTATTGCGCTTTTGTTAGTGGGTACATTGCACCACGAACGATGAAGGTCAGACAGATGATTGCCACACCCCAGTTACCAACAAAGCTCTGGATGAATGAAAGCAACATATGAAGAGGCTTCGCAATGAACCATAACCAGCCGTAGTCCACTACTAGGTCTAGGTTAGGTGCCACTTCTGCCATTTCATCTTGCAGTTTTGGACCAACCCAAAGTGTTGCTTCAAACTTAGCCTGATCGCCTGTTGCGATAGTTTTGTTTGGCATACGAACGCCGATGTCGCCTAGGTTGCCAATTACACGAGTGTATAGGTTAGTACCTGGTTCGTTACGTGGGATCCAAGCTGCGGCAAAGTAGTGCTGAATCATTGCTGCCCAACCTTGGCCATCGGCTAGGTTAAGAGACAGGTTGCGATCCTGCATATCATCAAAGCTGTACTTCTTGTAACGCGTATCTTCTGTTGAGTATGCGCCACCACGGTAAGTAGGCATTGTGATGCTGCCACCATCGTCCATTAGGTTTTGACGTAGGTGAGCGTACATACCAAATGTTGCGTTGTTGCCTGAGTTGTTCACTACATCGTATTCAACATTAAGCGCGTAGCTGCCGCGTTTAAAGATGTAAGTTTTGGTGTATTCGATGCCGTTTGCAGTGAATGTCATCGGAACTCGAAGTTCATCTTGACCGTCAGCCATTGTGAAGCTGTCTGCACTTACGTTGTAGTGAGGGCGATTTGTGCTGCTCAAGTCGATACCTTGAGGACCCACTAGACCGCTTTGAGCGATAAATTGGTGACCTTGAGCGTCTTTAAGCAGAACAAAGGAATCTGATGAATCTAACTCAGCAGAGTATTCGTTAAGGTTGGCATGTACCACATCGCCACCAACGGTGTCGATCGACAGAGTTAAAACATCAGTCGTTACTGTGATAGTTTTTGCAGAAGCTTGCTGTTGACCAGGAACTGGGTCAAGTTCATCAGCAAAAGATGGTGCAGGTAGAGTGCTGCTTGATTGAGCCTGTTCAACTGCTTGAGGTTCTGGATTCTTTGCAACTTGCCATTGTTGAAACAGCAAAAAAGAAACCAGGGCCAAACCGATGAGCAGGATATTACGTTGAGAATCCATCGTTAGTTATCTCTGTCTTGTTTTTGGACTGGTGGAACGGGGTCATACCCCCCTTCATTCAAAGGGTGGCATTTTAATAGACGTTTGCCTGATAACCAACATCCTTTTACAAAACCGTGAGCTCTCAAAGCTTCTAGCGCGTAAGTGGAACAGGTTGGTGTGAACCGGCAACGAGGACCAATCAAAGGGCTGATAAACCAGCGATACAGATAAACGAGCCCAATGGCTATCCACGTGAAGGGCGAGACAGGCGTTGCCATAGCTTATCAAACAACTTAAAAATTTCCTCATTGCTTAAATCTTGCGCGCTTTTCTTCGCAATCACAACAAAATCTTTGTTTGGAAGCTGATGTTGATTGTTACGAAAGCTTTCACGAGCCAAACGCTTAAATCGGTTACGACCGACAGCCGTTTTGATTTGCTTTTTTGGAACCGCTAAACCTAATCGTGGATGAGAAAGTTTGTTATTGCGAGCAATGATGGTGAAATGAGGCGAGCCAGCTCGATGAGCTTGCTGAAAGACGTTTTGATAATGCTCGGGAGTTAACAAACGTAACTCCCGATTAAACGCGTACGTGTTCAAAATAAACTAGCGATTATTTTGATAGGCGCGCACGGCCTTTTGCACGACGTGCGTTGATAACTTTACGACCGTTCTTAGTTGCCATGCGAGCACGGAAGCCGTGAGTACGCTTGCGCTTTAGAACTGTAGGTTGAAAAGTGCGTTTCATGATAATTACCTTTACTGATCAGTAGTTTTAGGTTCTTGTTAAACCCGGCGTGGGTATTTGCTTTCTTATATAAAGAAGCTCTTTATATAGAGAAGGACAACCGACGCCTCTCAACAAAGAGGCGGAATTGTAATCACACTCACATAATGTGTCAATGACTCAATGAGTACGAAATTCCGGCCGGGCGATTATACGTAGTGTGAGTAAAATCTCAAGGATCAATCGATCCTGATGCTTGATCGTTACTCTATTCCTACTTGGTTAAGGAATTTTTTCAAACGAGGATCTTGTGGATTATCGAAGATATCCTGTGGAGAACCTTGCTCAACGATATTGCCTTCCGCCATGAAGATCACTCTATCAGCGACTTCTTTCGCGAATTGCATCTCGTGCGTCACCACCAGCATGGTTTGATGCTGATTAGCTAACTTCTTCATTAATGAGAGAACTTCACCGACCCATTCAGGATCCAACGCAGAAGTTGGTTCGTCAAATAACAGCAGTTCTGGTTGCAGCGCCATCGCTCGGCCGATACCCACACGTTGTTGTTGGCCGCCAGACAATGCCGCTGGATAACTATCTCCTTTATCCCCAAGGCCAATGTCATCCAGAATTTGTTGCGCTCGTTTGAGAGCATCGGCTTTTTTCCAACCTCGAACGGTCACTAGACCTTCGGCAATGTTCTGGCGCGCATTCATGTGGGCAAACAGGGCATAGTTTTGGAACACAAAGCCAGTTCGACGACGCAGCGCTAATACTTCGGCTTTAGTGTGTTTTTGAGTATCAACGGAGATGTCATCTATCGTGATACGACCTTCATCTGCTTGTTCTAGAAAGTTCACCGTACGCAGCAAGGTTGATTTACCCGTGCCACTTGAGCCGATAATCACGATGATCTCGCCTTGCTTAATATCGAGGTCGATGCCTTTCAGCACTTCAGTCTCACCAAAACGTTTGTGAATATTTTCTAACTTAATCATCGTACGTACGCCTTATTCAGTTTTGCTTCTGCCCAGATTTGTACGCGAGTCAGAATCACCACCACGCCCCAGTAAATAAGAGCAACCGCAAGGAAAGCTTCAAAGAAACGGAAACTTGATGAGGCTTCCATCTGTGCTTTCGCCATGATTTCGGCCACACCAAGCGTGAAAGCGAGAGACGTTGACTTGATCATATCGATGAAATAGTTCATCAATGAAGGCAGTGCGACACGCGTTGCTTGAGGTAAAATCACTCGGCGCATTGCTTGGGATGTCGTCATACCCACCGATAAGCTGGCTTCCATCTGGCTGCGATCAATACCAATAATGGCGGCACGAATGCTTTCCGCCATATAAGCGGCAAAGTGCAGCGTTAAACCGATCACCGCTGCTGAGAAGGCGTCGATACCCACCATCAATGGGAAAATTTGTGGTAAGCCGTAATAAAGCAGGAAAAGCTGAACTAAGAGAGGGGTGCCACGGAAGAAGCTGATGTACAGTTGGCTTAATTGATCCAGAACTGGCAGTTTAAATACGCGAATATTGGCTAAAATGACGGATAAAATCAGTGAAAACACCAATCCCCACGTCGCCATTTCCATGGTAGTGCCAAGATATTTCAGCAATATCGGCAGCAGTTCCAACATGTAATTAAAGTCAAATCCCATACGGCTTACCTAAAGGCTAGAGAAAAGAAAAGGTGGAAAACAAGTTCCACCTTTACGTAAGTTTATTTTAGTCCGAGAGTGATACCACTTTGCGGCTTAAAGTACAAAGAGTTCTTATTTCGTGATGTCAGCGCCAAACCACTTCACGGAAATTTTCTCTACTGTACCATCTGCGCGCATCTCAGCCAGTGCTTTGTTTACTTCTTCTTGCAGCTTACGACCTTTCTCGTTGTCCACGAAAGGCCATGCGTTTTGAATGGTTTCAAACGGTTCGCCTGCCAATTCCAGAGGAAGGCCAGTTTTCTTAATCAGCTCTAATGCAGAAAGACGATCCATTACAAACGCGTCTGCACGACCGAGTGCCACATCATGTTCGATACCTGTATCGTACGTTTTGATGTTGATCTTGCCATCTTTGTCGTACTGACGAAGCAGTTGCTCAAAGTTAGAGCCTAGGTTCACCGCAACGGTTTTACCCGCGAGATCGTCAACACCTTTGATGCTGTCGTTGCCTTTACGCACGGTAATTTGTGCGCCATCTACAACGTAAGGGTCAGCAAATAGGTATTTGGCTTTACGCTCATCAGTCATGGTGATTTGGTTGGAGATCGTATCGATGCGACCGGTTTCTAGCAGACCAAATAAACCAGAGAAGTTAGCGGTTACGTATTCGATTTTGTAATCGTTGCGTTTGCCGATTTCATCCCACATGTCGACTTCAAAGCCTTGTAGCTTATCTTGCTTTACAAAAGTAAACGGGAAGTAGCGACCTGACATACCAACTTTGACTTCAGTAGCGGCTTGTACGGTTGCTGCCGACAGTGCAATGGCTGCAACGGCAACCTTAATCCAGTTTTTCATAATACATCTCCATAATTTTATGGTTGGAAATACTACTGTTAGTTAGCTCAATTAAATAAATAACCAAGAGCAATAACCTAGACCTGTGAGTTATTAGATAATAGAAGAAGAATGTTAAATGTGACGAAAATGCGAACTGAACCAGGGGAAATGATCGACAAAATCAGCATTGGGAATAAAATAATACACAGACTTATCACCAATCACTCGATCTTGTGAATTTTGCCCAATTGTGGATCGTTGTGTGGGCAAATTTGGGGCAAGGTGTGTTGATCTCATCAAGTTTACAGAAATAATTGTGAATAACTTGGATCTTATTCACTGGATCGTCGATCAATCGCTGGCGATCTTGGTTATCAACAGGTAAAATTGCCAGTCTTTTCCGATAATTCAATTACTCAGTGGGGGCACCGTGTCATCTTCGCTTTGGCTGCAATGTTTGCAGCAGCTTCAAGAAGAGCTACCAGCTACAGAATTCAGCATGTGGGTTCGTCCGCTACAAGCGGAGCTCAATGACAATACTCTCACTCTATTCGCGCCAAACCGCTTTGTGTTGGACTGGGTGCGTGATAAGTATCTGAACAATATTACTCGTTTACTACAGGAATACTGTGGTGGCGACATTCCTAACTTACGCTTTGAAGTGGGGAGTCGACCTGTCTCTGCTCCAAAACCAGCGCCGACACGTACGCCTGCAGATGTGGCTGCGGAGTCATCTGCACCTGCGCAATTACAGGCACGTAAGCCAGTACACAAAACCTGGGATGACGACGCTCAAGCGATTGCGGCGATCAATCACCGCTCAAACATGAACCCAAAACACAAGTTCGACAACTTTGTTGAAGGTAAGTCGAACCAACTGGGTTTGGCTGCGGCGCGTCAGGTATCGGATAACCCAGGTGCAGCTTACAACCCACTATTCCTATACGGCGGCACGGGTTTGGGTAAAACCCACTTATTGCATGCGGTGGGTAACGCGATTGTGGATAACAACCCGAACGCGAAAGTGGTCTACATGCACTCAGAGCGTTTTGTGCAAGACATGGTAAAAGCGCTGCAAAACAATGCGATTGAAGAATTCAAACGCTACTACCGCAGTGTGGATGCACTCCTTATCGATGACATCCAATTCTTTGCTAATAAAGAACGTTCGCAAGAAGAATTCTTCCATACCTTCAACGCACTATTGGAAGGTAACCAGCAGATCATCTTAACGTCTGACCGTTATCCTAAAGAGATTAATGGCGTTGAAGATCGTCTTAAATCTCGCTTTGGTTGGGGTCTTACTGTTGCGATCGAGCCGCCTGAGCTTGAAACGCGTGTGGCGATCTTGATGAAAAAAGCCGAAGATCACCAAATCCACCTTGCTGATGAAGTGGCGTTCTTTATTGCCAAGCGTCTGCGTTCGAACGTTCGTGAGCTAGAAGGTGCACTGAACCGTGTTATCGCTAATGCGAATTTCACTGGTCGTCCAATCACGATTGATTTTGTGCGTGAAGCGCTGCGCGATCTGCTTGCTCTGCAAGAGAAGCTGGTTACTATCGACAACATTCAAAAGACCGTGGCTGAATACTACAAGATAAAAGTGGCGGACTTGCTGTCCAAACGTCGCTCTCGTTCCGTAGCGCGTCCTCGTCAGCTGGCCATGGCGTTAGCAAAAGAGCTAACCAACCACAGCTTGCCAGAAATCGGTGATGCGTTTGGGGGCCGTGACCATACGACCGTACTTCATGCGTGTCGCAAGATTGAGCAGCTGCGTGAAGAGAGCCACGATATTAAAGAAGATTACTCTAACTTGATTCGCACCCTGTCCTCGTAATCGGTTAGAATAACGGTATTCTAAGCAAATCATTTATTGAGCTGACAGCGTAAAGAGCCAAGCATGAAATTTACCATTGAACGTAGTCATTTAATCAAACCGCTACAGCAGGTTTCGGGCGCTTTAGGTGGCCGACCAACTCTGCCAATCCTAGGTAACCTACTTCTTAAAGTAGAAGAGAACGTATTGTCGATGACGGCAACCGATCTTGAAGTAGAGTTAGTAAGCAAAGTGACGCTAGAAGGTGATTTTGAAGCGGGCAGCATTACCGTTCCTTCGCGTAAGTTTCTCGATATCTGCCGTGGTTTACCGGACGATGCGATCATCACATTTGTTTTAGAAGGTGATCGCGTACAAGTTCGCTCTGGTCGCAGCCGTTTCTCATTGGCAACGCTTCCTGCGAACGATTTCCCTAATATTGAAGACTGGCAAAGCGAAGTGGAAGTATCACTGAGCCAAGCTGATCTACGTACGCTGATCGACAAAACTCAGTTCTCGATGGCGAATCAAGACGTTCGTTACTACCTCAACGGTATGTTGTTTGAAATTGACGGTACCACGCTACGCAGCGTGGCGACGGACGGCCACCGTATGGCGGTATCGCAAACTCAGCTAGGTGCGGATTTTGCGCAGAAGCAAATCATCGTGCCACGCAAAGGTGTGCAAGAATTAGTGAAGTTGATGGATGCGCCAGAGCAGCCCGTAGTACTTCAGATCGGTAGCTCCAATGTTCGTGCTGAGGTGAATAACTTTACTTTTACCTCTAAGTTGGTTGATGGTCGTTTCCCTGACTACCGCCGCGTATTGCCTCAGAGCACCAATAAGACCCTAATAGCAAGTTGTGACGAGTTGCGCCAAGCCTTTTCTCGTGCTGCGATTCTTTCCAACGAAAAATTCCGTGGCGTGCGTGTGAATCTGGCTGATACTGAAATGCGCATAACCGCGAATAACCCAGAACAAGAAGAAGCGGAAGAGATGCTTGATGTAACCTTTGAAGGTGACGCCATCGAAATCGGCTTTAACGTAAGCTATGTGCTTGATGTTCTGAACACGTTGCGTTGTGAAAATGTACGTGTGTCGATGTCGGATGCTAACGCTAGCGCATTGATTGAAAATGCCGACGATGACAGTGCCATGTACGTGGTGATGCCAATTCGTCTATAAGCCAACTGAATGCCTCTTTCTCGTCTCATCATTCAGCAGTTTCGAAACATTAAAGCCTGTGATATTGAGTTATCAGCAGGCTTTAACTTTCTTATCGGGCCGAACGGCAGCGGTAAAACCAGTGTCTTAGAAGCGGTTTACCTGCTTGGGCATGGCCGCTCATTCAAGAGCTCTCTCACCGGACGAGTGATACAAAATGAGTGTGATGAACTGTTTGTTCATGGTCGTTTTTTGAACTCGGATCAATTTGAGCTACCTATCGGCATTAATAAGCAGCGTGATGGCTCAACAGAGGTTAAAATAGGCGGTCAATCTGGACAAAAATTAGCGCAGTTGGCACAAGTTCTGCCTCTGCAGTTGATACACCCAGAAGGGTTTGATTTACTGACAGATGGCCCTAAACATCGTCGTGCGTTTATTGATTGGGGCGTGTTTCATACCGAGCCCGCTTTTTATCAAGCATGGGGAAGGTTCAAACGCCTGAACAAGCAGCGCAACGCGTTGTTGAAAACCGCCAATAGTTATCGTGAGCTCAGTTATTGGGATCAGGAAATGGCAGGATTGGCTGAAAGCATCAGCCAATGGCGAGCAAGTTACATCGAGCAGATGAAAACCGTCGCAGAAACTATCTGTCAGACATTTTTGCCAGAATTTGAGATCCAATTGAAGTATTATCGTGGCTGGGATAAAGACACCCCATACCACGAGATACTAGAAAAGAATTTTGAGCGTGATCAGGCATTGGGATACACCTTTAGTGGCCCAAACAAAGCTGATTTGCGCATTAAAGTGAACGGAACGCCCGTTGAAGATGTTCTGTCACGCGGTCAATTAAAACTCATGGTGTGTGCATTGCGTGTCGCGCAAGGGCAACACCTGACAGAGATGACCGGTAAACAATGCATTTACCTAATTGATGACTTCGCGTCGGAATTAGATAGCCAACGTCGCAAGCGTCTTGCTGACTGCTTAAAAGAGACGGGCGCACAAGTATTTGTAAGCTCTATCACTGAAAGCCAAATCGCCGATATGTTGGACGATAACGGTAAATTGTTTCATGTGGAACATGGCAGGATAGAGTCAAACTAGAAGAGAGAAACTCATGTCTGAAAATTACGATTCATCGAGTATTAAGGTACTGAAGGGTCTGGATGCGGTACGTAAGCGTCCAGGAATGTACATCGGCGATACGGACGACGGCACCGGCCTTCACCACATGGTTTTCGAGGTGGTGGATAACTCAATTGATGAAGCGTTGGCAGGTCACTGTAAAGACATCGTTGTGACAATTCATGAGGATAACTCGGTTTCCGTTAGCGATGATGGTCGTGGCATTCCAACAGAAATCCACTCAGAGGAAAATGTCTCTGCAGCAGAAGTAATCATGACGGTTCTTCACGCGGGTGGTAAGTTCGACGATAACTCATACAAAGTATCGGGTGGTCTTCACGGGGTAGGTGTTTCAGTAGTAAACGCACTATCAGAGAAAGTTGAGCTAACGATTCATCGTGGTGGCCATATCCATACGCAAACCTACCGCCATGGTGAGCCTCAAGCGCCACTAGCCGTTGTAGGTGATACGGATAAAACCGGTACACAAATTCGTTTCTGGCCAAGTGCCGAGACGTTCTCTAACACTGAGTTCCACTATGACATTCTGGCGAAACGCCTGCGTGAACTGTCATTCCTGAACTCTGGTGTATCGATCAAATTGGTTGATGAGCGTGAAGCGGACAAACATGATCACTTCATGTATGAAGGTGGTATTCAAGCGTTCGTTGATCACCTAAACACCAACAAAACGCCAATCATCGAAAAAATCTTCCACTTTAACTCAGAGCGTGAAGACGGCATTTCAGTTGAAGTGGCGATGCAATGGAACGATGGTTTCCAAGAGAACATCTTCTGTTTTACCAACAATATCCCACAGCGTGATGGTGGTACTCACCTTGCTGGTTTCCGTGCTGCGTTAACACGTACATTGAACAGCTTTATGGATAAAGAAGGTTTCTCTAAGAAAGCAAAAACAGCGACTTCAGGCGACGATGCGCGTGAAGGTCTAACTGCGGTTGTTTCGGTGAAAGTGCCAGATCCTAAGTTCTCAAGCCAAACAAAAGACAAACTGGTTTCTTCTGAAGTGAAATCAGCGGTTGAATCAGCAATGGGTGAAAAACTGTCTGAGTTCCTGATTGAGAACCCGACAGAAGCGAAGATGGTTTGTTCGAAAATCATCGATGCAGCACGTGCACGTGAAGCAGCGCGTAAAGCTCGTGAAATGACGCGCCGTAAAGGTGCACTAGACCTAGCTGGCCTTCCAGGTAAACTTGCAGACTGTCAGGAAAAAGATCCGGCACTCTCTGAACTATACATAGTGGAGGGTGACTCGGCAGGCGGCTCCGCAAAACAAGGCCGTAACCGTAAGAACCAAGCAATCCTACCGCTAAAAGGTAAGATTCTTAACGTAGAAAAAGCACGTTTCGACAAGATGCTGTCTTCGCAAGAAGTGGCCACTCTGATCACTGCACTTGGTTGTGGTATCGGTCGTGACGAGTACAACCCGGACAAGCTGCGTTACCACAACATCATCATCATGACCGATGCCGATGTCGATGGTTCGCACATCCGTACGCTACTATTGACCTTCTTCTACCGTCAAATGCCAGAGCTTATCGAGCGTGGTTACGTGTACATCGCTCAGCCACCACTTTACAAAGTGAAAAAAGGCAAACAAGAGCAGTACATCAAAGACGAAGAAGCGATGAACCAATACCAAGTATCATTGGCTCTGGATAATGCATCGCTACACGTAAACGCAGAAGCACCAGCATTGGCAGGTGAAGCACTAGAGAAGCTTGTTCAACAGTACAATGCGGGGATTAAACTGGCGGAACGTATGAGCCGTCGTTACCCAAGTGCTTTGGTAAACGAGCTGATTTACACTCCTCGTCTAACGCCTGAGCAATGCCATGACGCATCAGTTGTTGAAGCGTGGACGAAGCAGCTTATTGAGCAGTTGAATGCGAAAGAAGTGGGTGCGAGCCAATACAGCTACGAAGTTGAACAGCACGAAGAACTAGGCTTAAACTTGCCTAAGATCGTGGTTCGTACTCACGGTGTGACGCACGAACATGCAATTAGCATCGATTTCCTAAACTCGAAAGAGTACGGCAAATTGGCTGATCTATCAGAAGCACTGGATGGGCTTCTGGAAGAAGGCGCGTACATCAAACGTGGTGAGCGTACGATGCCAGTAGCAAGCTTTGCAGAAGCGCTTGATTGGTTGGTTAAAGAGTCAATGCGTGGTCTGAGTCGTCAGCGTTATAAAGGTCTAGGTGAGATGAACCCAGATCAGCTGTGGGAAACGACTATGGACCCAGAAACGCGTCGCATGATGCAAGTAACGATTGAGGATGCGGTAGGCGCAGACCAATTGTTCACAACATTGATGGGTGACCAAGTAGAACCTCGTCGTAACTTCATCGAAGAAAACGCGCTGAAAGTAGCGAACTTAGACGTGTAACGACAACTTGTCTTAATAGAAAAAAGCAGCGAGAAATCGCTGCTTTTTTTTGTTTTAACCACCAATGAAAATCGCCACTTTCTGCCAAGACTTTGGTTTTTCTGGTGCTAACTGCCAATAACCTGATCAAGCTTGCCATTTTATTTCTGTTTTCTTTTTTTCTCGCCATTTTGTTCGCTTGGGCGCTTTTGCTTTCTTTTTTCTGCTCGCTATAGTGCTGAAGAGCTGATGAATAAGGAGGTTGAGAAAATGGTGATGACTTTCCTGAACTAAGCCGGAGGTGATGCACTTCCGGTTCAATGCACTGAATTTATTTGTAAGACAAGGCATTAAGAAGGAAATAATCATGTTTGAACGCTGGTTCTCGGCGTACTGTTTGGCGCTGCGAACTTGGTGGTTAACCAGTCGCTTTTTAACCTATCAATCACCACTAAGGTTGTTGTCACTCTTTGAAACTTACGAGCAACAAGCCCATTGCCGTAACCGAGCTCGTATTGCGGTTGGGGACACGGTTCGCTTAGTGGATGTTGAGCGTGCTTATCAATATCGCATGACGTTAGTCAGCTCGCGCAAGGGGCAACCGATGACAGGTATGCTCGCGGTCGATTCTTATTTGGGGTCTCGATTGTTAGGTCGAGCTAAAAATGATGCGCTCGAAGTGGAAATTTTTAATCAGCGACGCTGCTTTGTGATTACTGAAATTGTTCATCAATCGCAGCCACCAGCGCAGAGAATGCTGTGTGGCTGTCTGTTGTGTCAATAAATAGAGGTGAAGTCATGAGTAAGAAAGACAAGAAACAACCGCAGTTGAGTCTGAAAGAAAAGCGTAAGTTAAAACAGGAAAAAGCGGCAGAAAAGAGCGTTGTAAAAGCGCGTAAATCCTCCCGCAAGTAGAGTGCAGATTGAGCCCACCAGAAAGGTGGGCTTTTTAATACCGATTGCAAAGCGAGGGTAAACTGACCTTTCTGGGGAGATAGCGAGCGCACTTAAAATTTTTTATTTTTTCCCTTGAAAGTCATTTTTGACGACCTTATATCTAGTTGTGAAGAGGATGACTGGCTTGCTAGAGACTAGAAGACAGCCCTCTGGAATCGCTAAAACGAGATCGCTCAAAAGAGGATATGGCGTTTTAGCACACAACTTAAACCTTTAGATTTCCTATCATGTCTCCGAGCCAAATGATGGCCTGCGGAATGATAAGAATCTCTTAGCTCGGCGTTGGTTTTTGCATAAACACGCCTGTGAGATGAAGGTCATCTGAGCTAAGACTATTGCTTAATTAAGAGGATAGATTTATGCGTAACGTAGATTTCTCACCACTATACCGTAATGCAATTGGCTTTGATCGTCTGCTAAACCTGATGGAAGCGAATACAGCGAAAAATACTTCTGGCGGTTACCCTCCGTACAACATTGAGCAAAAAGACGAGCATAACTACCGTATTACTATGGCAGTTGCTGGCTTCTCTGAAGACCAACTCGATCTGACTCAAAACGAAAACATGTTGATTGTGAAGGGCGAACGCAAAGCAGAAGAAGGCAAAAACTACGTGTACCAAGGCATTGCTGAGCGCGATTTTGAACGTAAGTTCCAACTAGCGGACTATGTAAAAGTGACTGGCGCTTCAATGGAAAACGGCCTACTACACATTGACTTGGTTCGTGAAATTCCAGAAGCAATGCAACCACGTAAAATTGCTATCGGTGGCAACAACCTGCTAGAAAATAACTAATCAGCAAGTAATTTGCTTATAGAGTGAGAAAGAGCGCCAAGTGGCGCTCTTTTTAATTGGAGTAGCCGAATCGATTGCTTCGTATTACAGACCTTGTTGGTAAGCCTTTTCGACTTCTTCCGCGATAATCGCGATACCTTTCTGCATCATCTCATCGTCTTGAACGTAGTTCATGCGTAAGCACTGATGAGCGTGGTCCCATTCGTCTTTCTGGCCAATAAAGAAGTATTCACCCGGAACAATCAAAACCCCACGCGCTTTCAAGCGTTGGTAAAGTTCCATTGTCGTAATTGGCAGTTCATCAAACCATAACCACAAGAAGATAGCCCCTTCAGGTTTGTGAATACGGAAGCGCTCATCGGTAATCGCTTCTTGCAGCAGTTCAACCGCACGTTGCGACTTCTGCTTGTAAAACGGCTTAATCACCTCTGAACTCAGTTTAAGCAGGTCGCCTTTAGCGATGATGTGGTTTGCCAGCGCTGGACCCACACTGCCTGGTGCTAGGCTGATGATGCCGTTCATATTGGTTAACGCTTGAGTGATTTCTTCACTCGCAATCACAATCCCGCAACGCACGCCAGGCAAGCCAAGTTTGGATAGGCTCATGCACAAGATGGTGTTTTCATTCCAGAACGGTTCGACATCTTCAAAGATGATGTTCGGGAACGGCAAGCCGTAGGCGTTATCGATGATCAGTGGGATGTTGTTTTCACGTGCGAGTTTGTCCAGTTTACGCACTTCTTCGTCTGTCAGTACGTTACCCGTTGGATTGGTTGGGCGAGATGCGCAGATTGCCGCAACAGAATCATCGACGGTGAGCTGTTCAAAATCGACGTGGTATTTAAACAATCCGTTATCTAACAGCTCGATTTCTGGGTGGTAAGAGACAAAAATATCTTCATCAATGCCAGCATCACCATAGCCGATGTACTCAGGCGCGATAGGCAGTAGCACCTTCTTATGCGAACCGTCAGGCTGTTTACCTGCGAGTAAGTTGAACAAGTAGAAGAAGCCACTTTGGCTGCCGTTAGTTAGGCTGATGTTCTTCTCTGAAATCTCCCAACCGTAAGTTTCACGGAATAACTGAGCCAGCGCTTTCACGAACGCGTCTTTACCCTGCGGCCCATCGTAGTTGGCGAGTGCGGCGACGAGTTCGCCACTGGCGAGCATTTCCTCACTGGCTTGGTGAAAGTAATCGAGCATGGCAGGAATGGCGGCTGGGTTACCTCCACCGAGCATGATGGCACCTGGTGTGCGTAGACCATCATTCAAATCGTCCATTAACTGCGTGATACCTGAATACTGATTAAATTTTTCACCAAACTTTGAGAACTGCATGCTGACTGATACCTAATTCATTGTGATTGCTTATGTGTATTGAATGCTGATGAAACATCATCTTATAGAGTAATACTTGACCTTACCCTAATGTTATTACGACGCAAAGTGTGAATTTACTCGAAGAAGAAAAAAGTTTGTCATCAGACCAGATGATGGGGATATGAGCAGTGAACAGAAAAGGGAAGCGAAATGCTTCCCTTGCTGGTGGAGTGAATCGGCTATTCGCCAGTGTAGACGATCAGCACTTTGTCGTCTTGGTATTGGCGTTCGAATGCGTAATACCCTTCTTGGTTGCGAGTAATGTGTTTGCCTTGCGCAACCGCTGGGTGGCGTTGACGGAACTCGCCGAGTTTTTGCCAATGTTGCAGCAAGTCTTCACGTTCGCCATGAATCTTATCCCATGGCATATCAGAGCGAGTACCTTGAGTAGGGTCGGAACCGGTAATACCAAAATCACGAGCAATCTCATCGCCGTAGTAGATTTGCACTGCACCCGGCGTCAGCATTAGTGCATTGGCAGCGCGTGCTTGGTCATCGAAGCTGCGGCTGCGTGCCGACCAAAACAGTTGAGTATCGTGCGAAGACAGGTAACTCAACACGTTGAACTCAGGATCGGAGTTAATACGTTCCGCGTAGCGGCGATAATCGCTATCGAGTTGAGCGAAGCATTTCAGCGCTTTTGGTGCCACATCAGATTGGAACTCGAAGTTGATGATGGAATCGAAGCCGTTATCGAAATACGGGCTCTTCACCACGCTGTGCGCCCACACTTCACCTGTCATCCAGAAAGGTAAATCATCCAAGGCTTTGTCTGGGTTGTTTTGCTTCCACTGGGCAAGCGCTTGGGTGGTGCTGGCTTTCAACTCTGCCCACGCTTCCATTTCAACGTGTTTGGCCGTGTCGACGCGGAAGCCATCAATGCCGTAGTCGCGTACCCAGTCGGATAACCACGTAATCAGATGCTCACGCGGGGTTTGCAGCTCATCTTGCGCATTAGTGTCTTTATTGCGGAAGAAGTTCGGTAAGCTGGTTTTCTGAGTCGATTCGGTTTTGAGATCCGGTAGGTAGTTTAAAGACATGGTGATGTCGTTGTATCCCGGCGCATCGTACTCGCCGATGTCGGTACGAATCCAATCTTTGCCCCACCATTTATCCCACGCTTCGCTATCACCGTATTTGATGTAGTCGTTGAAGCTGTGCCAGCTTTGTCCTGATTTTGGCTGCCAGTCGGTCCATTTTTCACCAAGGAGTTCTTTGGCTTCTTGGTCATCAAGGTAAAGTTGACCAAAGCCGAATTCCTGCATGTCTGCTAATGTTGCGTAGCCAGTGTGGTTCATGACCACATCCCAAATCACGCGGATGCCTTTCTTATGCGCGGTATCGACGAAGGTTCTGAGTTCATCTTCGGTACCTATGTTGGCATCAAGCTTGGTCCAATCTTGATGGTAGTAGCCGTGGTAGCCGTAGTGTTTAAAGTCGCCTTTATCGCCGCCGCCAACCCAGCCATGGATTTGTTCCAGTGGTGAGGTTATCCAGATAGCATTCACACCAAGTGATTCGATGTAATCGAGTTTTTTCGTCAGACCCGCTAAGTCACCACCATGGAAGGTACCAATCTCGTATTTCCCGTCTTTGCTGCGACCGTAGCTGTTGTCGTTGTCTGGGTTGCCGTTATAGAAGCGGTCAGTCATGACGAAGTACACCGTCGCGTTATCCCAGCTGAAAGGTTTTTCTGCTTGTTGCTCAACCTCTTCTAGTAACAACAGACCTTGGCTCATAGGGCCCGGCTGCATGGTTACGCTGCCATCTGTAACTATAGTTTCTTGTCCGGTTAAGGCATCGCGAACGACAGTGCCATCATTAAAGGTTTGGGCAACGTTGATGGCTTTTGGCGTATCGGTTGCGACAGGGCAAGAGTAGGTGATGTCTTGGTTCTGTTTGGGTTTGAGCCTAACAGTTAGCTCGTTAGTGGTTGGGTTGAGCGTAAACTGATAGGTGTTGGCTTTGAAGATGCGCAGCGGCATTTGGGCATCTGTGGCACAATTATCCATTTTTAATGGACGATTGAATTTGATGCGATCTTCTTCTGCTAGAGCAAAGCTGCTGCCGCAGGTTGTGTTACTGTCAGCAATGGTAAAGGTATAGCTGCCTTTTTCGAGTTTTTGCTCGGCGACAAGTAAGCCGTTAGAGTTTGGTTCGAAGACGGCTGTATCGTCTCCAACGCTCAGTACGATAGCATTTTCTGGAATCTGGCTGCAGGCGCTCAATAGTCCAATAGAGAGTGCGAGAATTGTTTTTTTCATTGTGTCCTTCCCCCGAATAAACAACCCAGTTATAGCAAAACTGTGCCTCTACAATCCGAGCTCTGCACCAACAAGTTCAACGCGTCTCACCCTACAAATTTTTGCCTTGTTCACAAAATGAATAATAAGAACAGGTTATCTCCGTTTGATGGCAACAAAAAAGGGAAGCTGACGCTTCCCTTTTACTTATCTCTTAATCATTTCGAAGAGTAATGAATTACTTTTGAAGCAAAGAAATGTCTGCGATCTGTAGGAACAGGTTACGCAGGTTGTTTAGCAGTGTCAGACGGTTCTTCTTAAGTGCTTCGTCGTCTGCCATTACCATTACGTTATCAAAGAACGCATCCACTGGCTCACGTAGGTCAGCTAGCTTGCTTAGGGCTTCTTGGTAGTTACCTGTAGCAAATGCTGGCTCTAGCGCTTCTGTCATAACTTCAACGCTTTCTGCAAGCGCTTTCTCGGCGTCTTCTTGTAGAAGTGCTAGGTCAATCTCTTCTGCTAGTTCGCCGTCGAATTTCGCTAGGATGTTACCTACACGTTTGTTCGCTGCTGCTAGAGACTCAGCTGCTTCTAGTTCACGGAAGTGAGAAACCGCTTTAACTCGTTGGTCGAAGTCAGCTGGTTTCGTCGGGCGACGAGCTAGAACCGCTTGAATGATGTCTACGCTGAAGCCTTCGTCTTGGTACCAAGCACGGAAACGACCAAGCATGAATTCAATTACGTCTTGCTCAACGTTGTCGTTAGTTAAGCGGTCACCAAACAGTGATTTCGCTTTCGCAACGAGGTCAACAAGATCTAGGTTGTAACCGTATTCAACAATGATACGTAGTACACCTAGAGATGCGCGACGTAGTGCGAATGGGTCACTGCCTTTTGGCGCTTGACCAATACCGAAGATACCGACGATTGTGTCTAGCTTGTCTGCCATTGCAACTGCGGTTGAAACGCCGTTTGATGGCAGTTTATCACCTGCGAAACGAGGCATGTATTGCTCGTTCAGTGCGACTGCAACTTCTTCTGCTTCACCGTCGTGGCGCGCGTAGTGCATACCCATCACACCTTGAGTATCCGTAAATTCGAATACCATAGAGGTCATTAGGTCACATTTTGCTAGTAGACCAGCACGCTTTGATTTTTCAACGTCAGCACCGATTTGTTCTGCAATGTAGCCAGCAAGTTCAGTGATGCGGTCTGTTTTGTCTTTGATCGTACCCAGTTGCTTTTGGAAGATCGCTTGCTCTAGTTCAGGAAGACGGTCGATAAGCGGACGCTTACGGTCTGTGTTGAAGAAGAACTCTGCGTCAGCAAGACGAGGACGAACCACTTTCTCGTTACCTTCGATTACGTAACGAGGTTCTTTTGATTCGATGTTCGATACGAAGATGAAGTTAGGTAGTAGCTTCTTGTTTTCGTCGTAAACAGGGAAGTATTTTTGGTCACCTTTCATGGTGTAAACCAACGCTTCAGAAGGCACTTTTAGGAACTCTTCTTCGAACTTCGCTGTAAGTACTACGGGCCATTCAACCAGAGACGTGACTTCTTCTACTAGGTCATCTTCTAGATCAGCGATACCGCCAACTTCTGCTGCCGCTTTTTGTGCGTCAGCTAGGATGATGGCTTTACGTGCTTCGTAATCTGCCATAACTTTACCGCGCTCTTCTAGGATTGCAGGGTATTGCTCAGCAGAATCGATAGTGAACTCTTGTTCACCCATGAAGCGGTGACCACGGATAGTGCGGTCAGAAGCGACACCAAGGATCTCGCCTTCGATTAGGTCGCTGCCCATCAGCATGGTTAGCGTTTTCACTGGACGGATAAATTGAGTCGTTTTGTTACCCCAGCGCATTGGTTTTGCGATAGGTAGGTTTGCTAGTGCTTTTGCTGCAAGTTCAACCACGATGTCAGACGTTGGCTGACCTTTCACTTCTTGTTTGAACAGTAGCCACTCACCTTTGTCTGTAACCATGCGCTCTGCTTGGTCAACAGAAATACCACAACCGCGTGCCCAGCCTTGAGCCGCTTTTGTTGGGTTGCCTTCCGCGTCAAACGCTGCAGAAACCGCAGGGCCACGTTTTTCCACGATTTTGTCTGATTGGCTTTCTGCTAGTGCCGCGACTTTAAGTGCAAGACGACGAGGAGCCGCAAACCATTTCACGCCTTCGTGAGCTAGCTCAGCGCCTTTTAGTTCTGCTTCGAAGTTTGCTGCGAATGCTTCAGCTAGCGTACGAAGTTGCGTTGGTGGTAGCTCTTCTGTACCTAGCTCGATTAGAAATTCTTTTGCCATGTTCTCTACCCCTTACGCTTGTTCTTTCTTACACATTGGGAAGCCAAGAGCTTCACGCGATGCGTAGTATGCTTCTGCTACTGACTTAGTCAGATCGCGAATGCGCAAGATGTAACGCTGACGTTCAGTTACTGAGATCGCTTTACGCGCGTCTAGTAGGTTGAATGCGTGACCTGCTTTTAGGATGCGCTCGTAAGCAGGTAATGGCAGTGGCTTTTCAAGCTCAAGCAACTCTTTACACTCTTTCTCACACTGCTCGAAGAAACCAAATAGGAATTCAACGTCTGCGTGCTCGAAGTTGTAAGTCGATTGCTCTACTTCGTTTTGGTGGAAGATATCACCGTAAGTCACCTTGCTGCCGTCTGGTGCGATGTTCCAAACTAGGTCGTAAACCGAGTCTACTTCTTGGATGTACATTGCTAGACGTTCGATACCGTAAGTGATTTCGCCAGTGACTGGTTTACACTCAAGGCCGCCAACTTGTTGGAAGTAAGTAAACTGAGTCACTTCCATACCGTTTAGCCAAACTTCCCAGCCTAGACCCCATGCGCCTAGTGTTGGGTTTTCCCAGTTGTCTTCTACGAAACGGATGTCGTGTACAAGAGGGTCAATACCAAGAACTTCAAGGGAGCCAAGGTACAACTCTTGAATATTGTCAGGCGATGGTTTTAGCGCTACTTGGAATTGGTAGTAGTGCTGAAGACGGTTAGGGTTTTCACCGTAACGGCCATCAGTAGGACGACGTGAAGGTTGTACGTAAGCTGTCGACATTGGCTCTGGGCCAAGCGCTCGTAGACAGGTCATTGGGTGAGAGGTACCCGCACCCACTTCCATATCTAGCGGTTGAACAATGGTACAACCATTTTGAGCCCAATAATCCTGCAGCGCGAGGATCATTCCCTGGAAGGTTTTGATATCGTATTTTTGCATAAGTCAGGTTCGCGCGATTCTCTTGTTACTCGTTAATTCGTCATCTATGCCGAGTTTTTCAACTCTAACAACGGCGATAAAGAGTAATTACGGTTGAATAAATTAACAATCTAGTATAACCAGATATTGAGCATGGGAGTAGAGCTAATCTTGATTAATTCGTGGGCGATTTTCTCCTTTAATGAATTTTTACCGCGTTATCTGCTGTATTTTTCTTAAAAGGGAGTTTTTGCCTGCTTTGGCTCTTGAGAAGCGCAACAAAGGTGGCTAGAATTGCGGCTGTCTTTGGGGAGTAGCTTACCTGATGAAGTTTCTGTTTCATCTGGTTCGTCCGTCAACATAATTGGTGCAAAATCACCATGGCGTTCGAGACTTGAAGCCTTTCAAGTTTAGCAAGACCTTAGACAAATCATCACGAACCGGGGTAGGGGCGTGAGGTTTGTCTTCGGTTAAAAATAATAATCCCTGCCCCAATGAGCATGTCGTGAGCGTTTTAGCTATTTCAATTACTACTGTAGCGTTAGCAGAAATTGGCGATAAGACCCAATTGCTATCTCTATTACTCGCAAGTCGTTACCGCAAACCAATACCAATTATTGCAGCAATCTTTTTGGCAACCATTGCCAACCACGCTTTGGCTGCATGGTTAGGTGTGGTTGTCGCTGACTATTTATCACCTGATATTTTAAAGTGGGTGCTGGTGGTCAGTTTTGTCGCGATGGCGGCTTGGGTGTTGATTCCTGATAAGTTGGATGATGACGAACAGATTTCAAACCGAGGTCCTTTCATTGCCAGCTTTATTGCTTTCTTTGTGGCTGAGATTGGTGATAAAACTCAGATCGCCACTTCTATCCTAGGCGCGCAATACGCGGATGCGCTGAGTTGGGTCATACTTGGCACGACCATTGGTATGTTGTTGGCTAATGTGCCTGTGGTGTTAATTGGTAAGCTTTCAGCAGACAAGATGCCCCTGGGGTTGATTCGTAAAGTCACCGCTATTTTGTTCGTGTTGTTGGCGATTGGTGCGGCCTTCTTTTAATGTTTTTAGGCGGATAACGCAGCCTGAAAATGGAAAATGTTATCCGCGAACAATCGTTAAAATGATGCAAATAATCAATAACTAGCGAATTAGTGGCGTAGCTCAAACTCTGACTTAAAATCGCTCCGTAGCGTGACGGATGACATATTAGTGTCATACTTGTCATGGTAGTTTAATGGTGTGAATGATAGCGAGAGGGCAAGTTTATGCTTACACGTTACATGGGGATGACCCCAAAGAGTCAGAGTTATTTATTCACCTTTGGTTTGGCGCTGTGCTTGTTAGCGATGGTACTGACTGATATGTGGTTGCCGATTGTGGCAGGATCGTTCGTTCTTACTGGATTAACAGTAGAGGCGTGGATTCGCGTAGCCCACATCATTCCTATGCATGAAGAGATGCGGGCAATGAAAAAACAACTCAACAAGCTCCAATCAGAAGTTCGCACACTCGAATACGATGAATAAACAAACGGCAGCCAATCGGCTGCCGTTTTTAATTCGACCAGATTACTCCAATCCTTTCTTGATCAGGTACTGATACGGAACTTGCTCCGTTTGTGCTGCAATTAATTGGTGATCCATAAAACGGCAGAAACTCGGAATGTCTCGAGTCGTGGATGGGTCATCTGCTTTAACCAGCAAAATCTCACCATCTTGCATGTTGCGAATTGTCTTCCTGACCATCATCACTGGCTCTGGGCAGCGCAGTCCTTCCGCCTCTAATGTCTTTGTTGCCAGTTCAGGATTAAAGCTCATAGTGTGATTCTCGTAACTAACTTAGCGGTGAATTCTACGTTCGTTGAAAAAATATTCAATAACCACTTGGCAAACGGAATTTTTTGTTTTACCTTAAATTAACAATTTGGTAACAACTGGCGAGGGAGAGGCAATGTTAACAGCGTTAGACAGACTTACGATTTACTTCGTACTTTGTTTTGTCTCGTTTTGTGCTTTGGTACTCAGAACGCCAGCTGACACCTCTTTGACGCCTCTTGTAGGCATGGTTGCCACTATTATTGGGATTTGGATCGAGATGCGCAAATGGTCAGGTGCATCTGAGCAAGAAAATTAGCGCTTTTTGCTTCGATCAGAATACTTTAATAACGCTCACCTATTTTTATCGACACTTCATTCCGACACTATCCCCATTTTTCTTGGGCTTCCCCGCTGAAAGGCGGGATTTTTTTTGCCTGAAGAGTACAATTTACCCAAACACATACAAAATAAGTGGCTAATTCGTGGAACTGGAAGACATCTATCGCCGAGATTTAAATTTACTGGTTGCGTTGCGAGTACTGATAGAAGAAAACAGTGTCAGTAAGGCGGCAACACGTCTGAATTTGAGTCAATCGGCAATGAGTCGTGTGCTTGGTCGTCTGCGTGACTTATTGGGAGACCCGCTGTTTACTCGTCAGGGGCAGCATTTGATCCCAACTCAGAAAGCGTTAGAGATCGATCGCTCATTAGGCGAGCCATTAGAGTCTTTACGTCAGTTGTTATCTCCGGTTGAGTTTGACCCATTGCAATGCGTACAGACTTTCAACATCGTGACCACCGACTATGCCATGCAAACCATTCTGCCGTTTGCTTTGCCGAGAATTTACCAAGAAGCGCCAAACGTGTCTTTTAACTTCTTACCACTGCAACACGACCGTTTATCAGATCAGCTCACTTATGAAGGTGCAGACTTAGCGATTTGTCGCCCGACAGGTCCGGTGGAGCCGCTACGCAGTGAAGTGTTGGGGCGAGTGGGGGTGCTGTGTATGCTTTCAAAGCAGCATCCATTAGCGGATAAAGAAATGAGCTTGGATGATTATCTGAGCCATCCACATGCCATGATCGCCATCAGTGATGGTGTTAAGGCACTGATCGAGCAAGCTTTGATGGAGAAACCTAAGCGTAAAATGGTTCTGCGGGCTTATCATTTAGAAGCCGCATTGGCGATCATGGATACCTTGCCAATTATCATCACAGTGCCAGCGGACTTGGCGTATCTGGTTGCCGAGCGTTATGACTTGGTGGTGAAACCATTACCATTCCAATTTACTCCATTTGAATACTCGATGATTTGGCATGCGCGTTGCGAGCATTCTCCTGCTCAAGAATGGTTAAGAACGATTGTGCGTGAAGAATGTAGCCGTCTAATAGCTAAGCGTATCGAAGATATGGGACTAAACTGCTAACAGAAAGAGCCAGCAATGCCGGCTCTTCGTCTGTTTACGCTGAGTCAGTGTTTATAGTTTGATAACCACACGACCTGTTACTTGACCGTTAGTGATGTCTTCTGCGTATTTTGGTGCTTCTGCTAGTTCTACTTCAGTACACGCTTGCTCGAAATAGCTGTCTGGTAGTAGTTCAACCAGTTTTTCCCATGCTGCGATGCGTTTCTCTGTTGGACACATTACTGAGTCCACACCTTGTAGACGAACGTTACGTAGGATGAACGGCATCACTGTAGTTGGTAGATCAAAACCACCTGCAAGACCACAAGCGGCGACTGCACTGTTGTAATCCATTTGCGCCAGTACTTTTGCTAGTACTTTGCTGCCGACGGTATCTACCGCACCTGCCCATACTTGCTTTTCAAGTGGACGTGCTGGTTCTTCAAATTCAGTGCGGTCGATTATGCGGCTAGCACCTAGTTTTTCAAGTAGCGGGCCGTTTTTCTCTACACGTCCTGTCACTGCAGCAACTTTGTAGCCAAGCTGCGCTAGGAGCGTTACTGCTACCGAGCCTACGCCGCCACTTGCGCCTGTTACTAGGATTTCACCAGCTTCAGGTTTGATGCCTGCATCAAGCAGTGCTTGAACACATAGCATACCAGTGAAGCCAGCAGTACCAACCATCATTGCTTTCTTGCTGTCTAGACCTTTTGGTAGTGGCACTAGCCAATCCGCTTTTAGACGAGCACGTTGAGCCATGCCACCCCAATGGTTTTCACCCACGCCCCAGCCAGTTAAGACCACTTTATCACCAGCTTGGTAACGCGAATCTTCAGAACTTACAACCGTACCTGCTAGATCAATGCCAGGTACCATCGGGAAGTTACGGATGATTTTACCTTTACCTGTGATCGCCAAACCATCTTTGTAATTCAACGATGAGTAATCGACTTCAACCAGAACGTCACCTTCCGGCAGTTGTGTTTCATCGATTTGCTCGATACTAGCGATAGTGCGTTTGTCTTCTTGATTTAGAACTAGAGCATTAAACATAAGGTTCTCCGATTGTGCGGTAGCATGACTCTGGGTCACATGCAGCAAGATATCAACTGGTCTAAGTGTATGTCTTCTTTGTCTATGAATAAAATGAAACTTGAGCATTTAATGTATGCTCTTCATGCATGTTTGATGTAAAACAAAGGGCGACATCAATTGCCGCCCTTAAGTGTAATACTAAAAATTTTAGTACTAGTTCATTTGCTTATGATTGTTGGCTCGATCACTACAACAACGTCTTGAACTGTTATGGTCGTTCAAATACTGTCGCAATGCCCTGACCCAAACCGATACACATGGTGGCCAGACCGTATTTCGCGTCTTTCGCTTCCATTAGGTTGATCAACGTTGTTGAGATACGTGAACCAGAACAGCCTAGTGGATGACCCAATGCTATCGCACCACCGTTAAGGTTGACCTTCTCATCCATAACATCAAGCAGGCCTAAGTCTTTAGCACACGGCAGAGACTGCGCGGCAAATGCTTCGTTTAGCTCAACCACATCCATGTCTTCAATTGAAAGACCGGCACGCTTGAGCGCTTTTTTCGTCGCAGGTACAGGACCGTAACCCATAATAGAAGGATCGCAGCCCGCAATGGCCATGCCTTTAATACGTGCACGAATCTTCAAGCCAAGCTCATTGGCTTTCTCTTCGCTCATGATCAACATCGCTGATGCACCATCGGACAGAGCCGATGATGTACCGGCTGTTACTGTACCGTTTGCTGGGTCGAACACTGGGCGAAGTTGAGATAGACCTTCAACGGATGTTTCAGGGCGAATCACTTCGTCGTAATCCAGAGTGAACAGTGTGCCGTCTGCAGCGTGGCCTTCAATTGGTAGAATTTCGTTTTTAAAACGACCCTCTACGGTTGCTGCGTGCGCACGAGCGTGAGAGCGAGCGGCAAACTCGTCTTGTTGCTCACGGCTAATGCCATGTAATTTACCAAGCATTTCAGCCGTTAAGCCCATCATGCCCGCAGCTTTTGCTACGTTCTTTGACATACCTGGGTGAAAGTCTACACCGTGGTTCATTGGCACATGCCCCATGTGCTCAACACCACCAATTAGGCAGATTTCAGCATCGCCAGTCATGATGGCACGTGTACCATCGTGAAGCGCTTGCATTGATGAGCCACACAAGCGGTTCACCGTCACGGCGCCAATTTCAATCGGCAGACCAGCAAGCAGCGCCGCATTACGTGCAACGTTAAAGCCTTGCTCTAGTGTTTGCTGTACACAGCCCCAGTAGATGTCTTCAATCTCGCTTGGGTTCACTTGTGGGTTACGCGCAAGAATGCCTGTCATTAGGCGCGCAGATAGATCTTCTGCTCGTGTATGACGGAAAGCACCACCTTTAGAGCGACCCATTGGAGTACGTAGACAATCGACTACGACAACATTTCTTGTTTGATTAGTCATTTTAGAATCCCTCCTTAGATAGAACCTTGCTGTTGTGCACCGTAAAAGCTTTCACCTTTCGCCGCCATATCAATCAGCATTTGCGGTACTTGGTACATCGCACCTAGCTCGGCGTGTTGTTTTGCCATTTCAACGTATTCAGCAATACCCACGCTGTCTAGATAGCGGAATACGCCACCGCGGAATGGAGGGAAACCAAGACCATAAACCAATGCCATATCTGCTTCCTGCGGAGTCGCGATGATGCCTTCTTGTAGGCACAGCACCACTTCGTTGATCATTGGAATCATCATACGTTGAATGATGGTCTGATCGTCAAAGTCCTGCTTATCGGCACAAACGTCAGCAAGTACCGGTAAGATCGCTTCGGAGAAGGTTTTCTTAGGCTTACCTTTTTTATCTATGGTGTAGCTGTAGAAGCCATTACCATTTTTTTGACCATATTTGTCTGCTTCGAACAGTGCATCAATCGCATCACGACCTTGTTTACCCATACGCTCAGGGAAACCGTCAGCCATCACAGCTTGTGCGTGGTGCGCGGTATCAATGCCGACTACGTCAAGCAAGTACGCCGGTCCCATCGGCCAGCCAAACTTACGCTCCATGACTTTGTCGATTTTCGTAAAGTCAGCACCATCACGAAGTAGCATGCTGAAGCCGCCAAAGTATGGGAACAATACGCGGTTAACGAAGAACCCTGGGCAGTCATTAACGACAATTGGTGATTTGCCCATTTTCGCAGCATACGCCACAACACGATTGATGGTTTCATCAGAGGTGTGCTCACCACGGATGATCTCAACAAGAGGCATACGATGCACTGGGTTGAAGAAGTGCATACCACAGAAGTTTTCTGGGCGTTTTAGTGATTTTGCCAATAGGTTGATAGGAATCGTCGAGGTGTTTGAGGTGATAACCGTGTCGTCACCGACATGGGATTCAACTTCACTTAAAACTGCTGCTTTTACTTTCGGGTTTTCAACGACAGCTTCAACAATCACATCAGAGTTTTCAATACCTGCGTAATGTAGGCTCGGTGTGATTGACGCTAAAATACCCGCCATCTTAAAGCCATCAATGCGACCGCGAGATAAGCGTTTATTCAGCAGCTTAGATGCTTCAGCCATGCCTAGGTCGAGCGACGCTTGCGCGATGTCTTTCATTAAGACAGGCACACCTTTTAGCGCTGATTGGTAAGCAATGCCGCCACCCATGATACCTGCACCTAACACGGCTGCACGTTGCGTGTCTTTACTTGCTGACTTCGCTGCTTTTTTCGCAATGCCTTTGATGTATTGATCATTAAGGAATAGGCCAACGAGTGATTTTGCTTCTTCCGATTTAGCCAATTTCACGAAGTGCTTACGTTCAATGTCTAACGCTTCATTACGTGCAAAGCGAGCACCTTCTTCAATCGTGATAACGGCTGTCATTGGGGCAGGATAGTGAGGACCGGCTTTCTGTGCCACTAGACCTTTCGCCATGGTGAAGCTCATCATCGACTCTAGCTTACTTAGCGTTAGCGGGGATGTTTTCTGTGCTCGGCGTGCTTGCCAGTCAAGTTTCTCATTAATTGCAGAGTTCAGCGTTTGTAGTGCCGATTCGTATAAAGCATCAGTCTCTACAACAGCATCGAGTAAGCCAATTTTCAATGCTTCATCAGCTCGGCATGCTTTGCCTTGTGTGATGATTTCCATTGCGCTGTCTGCGCCAATAACGCGAGGTAAGCGTACACAACCACCAAAGCCCGGCATGATTCCCAGTTTCGTTTCTGGTAGGCCGATGCTGGTGGTTATGTCACCAATACGCATGTCTGTTGCTAGCACACATTCACAACCGCCACCAAGAGCGTGGCCTTTGATCACCGAGATGGTCGGAACGGGTAAGTCTTCTAATTTGTTAAAGATGCTGTTAGCAAATTGCAGCCATTGGTCGAGCTCGGCATCCGTTTTAGCAAACAGACCTAAAAACTCGGTAATGTCTGCGCCTACAATGAATGCGTCTTTATCTGAAGTGAGCAACAACCCCTTGAGGCCTTGATGGGCAATAAGCGCATCAAGAGCTTTATCTAGCGATTCTAATGTCGCTAGGTCGAGTTTGTTGACGGATTTTGGAGAGCAGAAGCTTAGCTCTGCAATACCATCTTGTATTTCCTTTACCTGTAGGGTTTCGGCTTGGTAAATCATTGTCTATCTCCATGACATACAATCGTGGATTGTCTGTATACCTATTTCAACGACGCCGTGTACCTCGGCAAATAGGTATCGAGGAAGTCGTTTTATTTTTGTTCTGGTTTGACCAGTAAAGTTAGTTTGGATCGTGGATTGTCTAATTTCAATACATTTTTTAAACAAGTGTTTAACATTGTGCGCTGTGGCAGATCTTATGCGACGGGTAAATCACACTCGTGATAGACTTCAGGCAAATAGACCTGAATCCATAATCCTATGAATGACAAGCCTTATCTGATTCCAGCAGAGCCCGCTCAATTTGAAGAAGAAATTAAAAAGAGCGTCTTCATCACTTATTTGGCACACACGCCAAGTATCGAAGCAGCAAAAGCATTTGTTGATCAAATCAAAGCTAAACACGCTGATGCCAGACATAACTGTTGGGGCTTTGTTGCTGGTCGCCCGGAAGATTCAATGAAATGGGGCTTTAGTGATGATGGGGAGCCATCCGGAACTGCAGGCAAACCGATCCTGGCGCAGCTGTCTGGCTCTGGGGTGGGGGAGATCACGGCAGTGGTCACGCGATACTCTGGTGGAATCAAGTTAGGTACAGGCGGCTTGGTTAAAGCGTATGGGGGTGGGGTACAACAAGCACTCAAGCTGCTTCAAACTATTGAGAAAAAAATAACCACAAAGCTCAGACTAACGTTAGACTATGGGTTTATGCCGATCGCACAGTCAATCATGCCGCAATTTGGTGCGATAGAAGTCGAGGCTGAATACAGCGATCAGGTCGTATTAGTGGTGGAAATTGAGCTTCGAGAAGTGAGCGCGTTTACCCAAGCAATCATCAATAAAAGCGGGGCAAAGGCAATTGTCACTCCGCTAGACGGACAATAATGAAAAACAGGAAGCAACAGGGACAGCTTCGCTAGTCAATTTATCCATGCAATTTCGTTCAATTATTCGAATCGTCGGGCTACTGCTCGCACTCTTTAGTGTCACTATGCTTGCGCCAGCACTCGTTGCGCTGATCTATCGAGATGGTGCAGGTGTGCCTTTTGTCACGACATTTTTTGTTCTGCTGTTTTGCGGGGCCGTTTGTTGGTACCCAAACCGCAGGTATAAGCACGAGCTTAAAGCTCGCGATGGCTTTCTTATTGTCGTTCTTTTCTGGACAGTACTTGGCAGCGCAGGCTCGATCCCCTTTCTAATAGCTGACAACCCGAATGTCTCAGTCACGGATGCGTTTTTTGAATCATTTTCTGCTCTCACTACGACCGGGGCGACCGTTATTGTTGGTTTGGATGAGTTACCTAAAGCGATTCTATTCTATCGACAGTTACTGCAGTGGTTCGGCGGTATGGGAATCATCGTATTAGCGGTGGCGATTTTGCCAGTACTTGGCATTGGTGGTATGCAGCTTTACCGCGCCGAGATCCCTGGTCCAGTCAAGGACACTAAAGTGACTCCGCGCATAGCAGAAACTGCTAAGGCGCTTTGGTACATCTATTTGAGCCTGACTATCGCCTGTGCTTCGGCTTTTTGGTTAGCTGGTATGACGCCATTTGACGCCATCAGTCATAGCTTTTCAACCATTGCCATTGGTGGCTTCTCTACCCACGATGCCAGCATCGGATACTTTGATAGTTACGCGATTAACCTAATTACCGTGGTTTTTCTGCTTATATCTGCATGTAACTACACACTGCACTTTGCTGCATTTGCATCAGGCGGTGTACATCCCAAGTATTACTGGAAAGATCCTGAGTTTCGCGCCTTCTTGTTTATTCAAGTGCTACTATTTGTCATTTGCTTTCTATTATTACTGAAACATCACTCTTACACATCGACATACGATGCTTTCGATCAGGCACTTTTCCAAACCGTGTCAATTTCGACAACTGCGGGCTTTACGACGACAGGTTTTGCAGATTGGCCGCTCTTCTTACCTGTACTGCTATTGTTCTCCTCTTTTATAGGTGGTTGTGCTGGTTCAACAGGTGGCGGTATGAAAGTGATCCGTATCCTGCTTCTTACCTTACAAGGTGCGCGTGAACTAAAACGTTTAGTCCATCCACGCGCGGTTTACACCATCAAAGTAGGTGGCAGTGCCCTACCGCAACGTGTTGTCGATGCGGTTTGGGGCTTCTTCTCCGCATACGCATTGGTATTTGTGGTTTGTATGTTGGGGTTAATTGCAACAGGAATGGATGAGCTCAGTGCGTTCTCTGCGGTGGCTGCGACTCTGAACAACCTCGGTCCTGGTTTGGGAGAAGTGGCGCTTCACTTTGGTGATGTTAACGACAAAGCAAAATGGGTATTGATAGTTTCTATGCTGTTTGGTCGTTTGGAAATCTTTACCTTACTTATTCTACTTACGCCGACGTTTTGGCGTAGCTAAGGGGAAATCGTGGCAAAAGCATTATTTCTATACTCTTCCCGCGAAGGGCAGACTAAAAAAATTCTCCACTATATAGATGAACAACTTCCAGACTTCGATTGTGAGCTGGTGGATTTACATAATATCGAGACGATTGACTTCAGCCAATACGACAGAGTATTGATAGGCGCCTCTATTCGCTATGGCCATCTTAATAAAAAGCTATACCAGTTTATTGAGCGAAACCTCAATCAATTGGAGCAAAATAAAGTGGCATTTTTCTGCGTAAACCTAACCGCTCGTAAAGAGGACCAAGGAAAGGATACACCTGAAGGTAGTGCCTACATTCGCAAGTTCCTAATTAAGTCGCCTTGGAAACCAACGCTAATCGGTGTTTTTGCTGGTGCACTTTATTACCCACGTTACAGCTGGTTCGACAGAACTATGATTAGGTTCATTATGTCGATGACAGGTGGCGAAACTGATACGACCAAAGAAGTGGAATACACCAATTGGGAAAAAGTGGCTCTTTTCGCAGATAAATTCAGAGAACTGTAGAAATAACGTGCTCTTTTGACCGCTTTTGATGCAAATTTATCCGAACGATAAAAAAATCAAGAAAAACGTGAAAAAGGGCTTGCCAATGTGATCGCAATCTCTATAATGCCACCTCGCTGACACGGCAACGCTTCGAAAGAAACGAAGTCGAGGTTAGCAAGCCAAATTAGCCAAGCGGAAACGCTTGAAGAAAGTTTGAAAAAAGTGATTGACACTAAACTTTAACTCGCTAAAATGGCCGTCCTGTTTTGAGCAAAGCTCAACAGGAAAAGCTCTTTAACAATATAGACCTATCAATCTGTGTGGGCACTCGTTGATGATAATCCAATTAGAAACTTCGGTTTCAAATTAGGTTTCAATGAAACGAAGTGACCATTGAATCTTCGGATTCAGCACAGTCAATTCAAACATTACTTTATGTAATGTTCAGTATTCATTGAGCCGAACAAAATCTTAAATTGAAGAGTTTGATCATGGCTCAGATTGAACGCTGGCGGCAGGCCTAACACATGCAAGTCGAGCGGAAACGAGTTATCTGAACCTTCGGGGGACGATAGCGGCGTCGAGCGGCGGACGGGTGAGTAATGCCTAGGAAATTGCCCTGATGTGGGGGATAACCATTGGAAACGATGGCTAATACCGCATGATGCCTACGGGCCAAAGAGGGGGACCTTCGGGCCTCTCGCGTCAGGATATGCCTAGGTGGGATTAGCTAGTTGGTGAGGTAAGGGCTCACCAAGGCAACGATCCCTAGCTGGTCTGAGAGGATGATCAGCCACACTGGAACTGAGACACGGTCCAGACTCCTACGGGAGGCAGCAGTGGGGAATATTGCACAATGGGCGCAAGCCTGATGCAGCCATGCCGCGTGTGTGAAGAAGGCCTTCGGGTTGTAAAGCACTTTCAGTCGTGAGGAAGGCGGGTACGTTAATAGCGTA
>NZ_JAMPZF010000041.1:0-55016 GCF_024747315.1 Vibrio sp. HS-50-1
TATTAACGACGCCGCCTTCCTCACGACTGAAAGTACTTTACAACCCGAAGGCCTTCTTCATACACGCGGCATGGCTGCATCAGGCTTGCGCCCATTGTGCAATATTCCCCACTGCTGCCTCCCGTAGGAGTCTGGACCGTGTCTCAGTTCCAGTGTGGCTGATCATCCTCTCAGACCAGCTAGGGATCGTCGCCTTGGTGAGCCCTTACCTCACCAACTAGCTAATCCCACCTAGGCATATCCTGACGCGAGAGGCCCGAAGGTCCCCCTCTTTGGCCCGTAGGCATCATGCGGTATTAGCCATCGTTTCCAATGGTTATCCCCCACATCAGGGCAATTTCCTAGGCATTACTCACCCGTCCGCCGCTCGACGCCGTTATCGTCCCCCGAAGGTTCAGACAACTCGTTTCCGCTCGACTTGCATGTGTTAGGCCTGCCGCCAGCGTTCAATCTGAGCCATGATCAAACTCTTCAATTTAAGATTTTGTTCGGCTCAATGAATACTGAACATTACATAAAGTAATGTTTGAATTGACTGTGCTGAATCTTTCGATTCAATGGTCACTTCGTTTCATTGAAACCTAATTTGAAACCGAAGTTTCTAATTGGATTATCATCAACGAGTGCCCACACAGATTGATAGGTTTATATTTTTAAAGAGCTTTTCTAACTTATCCAGCAACTTAGTTGCTCATCGTTAGGGGTGCGTATCTTACTCCGCACCGTGAGAGAGTCAAGCATTTTTTCAAATTTCTTTTTCTCTCACTTCCGACTCGCTGTGTGACTTTCGTCTCACTCCGTGTCGGTGGATGCGCAGTATAGGGAGTTGAGAAATTAGTACAAGCGTTTTTTGCAAAAAAACTTTCAACAGGTCATTAGTTAGCCAAAAGCGTGATATTTGCATATTTCTTCGTCACATTTGAGACATATCACAGCAATTGGTTGGAAAAACACCAACCATATACGTAAGATTCATGTGTCTATTCTGTTAATGGACAATCGATCTCTTTATCACTATGTGTAGTAATTAAAATGACGTCTAAAAAAAATCTGATTTTATGTGCTGGGCTGGCCGTCGTTGGGGGAATCGTCTTCTCTCAAGTCACCATCCCACCAGCCTTGAGTTTTCTCATTGGTGTTATCGCTACTGCTTTTTTATTTTCATTTTCTAGCCAGACACCTTCTATTCAATCAACAGACTCGGATCCATCAACTAAAACTCTGTATGTCGGCAACCTTCCTTATAAGGCCAATGAGAGTCACGTTCGCGATTTGTTTGCTGAATATGGACAGGTCTATGCAGTACGCTTAATGAAAGATAAGCGCACTGGAAAAAGAAGAGGGTTTGGTTTTGTCGTGATGGCTGCGGCAGATGCCAAGCCAGCTATCGCTAAACTGAATGAAAAGGAATATATGGAGAGAACGCTAAAAGTGAGAATTGCGAACGATCCTAAACACCCGGATGGTAGTAAACCAGAACAGGATTAAAACCTAGCTTCTTTAAACAAATGTTCAGTGCATCTTCCTGCCAAGGAGTTGCACTGGCATAAATCGACTTACTTCCCTCTTCCGTATCCTCAATTTCATCACTTAATAGTAATGCTTTTACTCGACGTGCAATGGCTGCACCCGAATCAATTAAAGTAACGTCCCCACCTAAAGCTTGATGAATTTCCTCTTTGATTAAAGGGAAGTGAGTACAACCGAGCACCGCAACGTCTACTTTATCGCGAAGCGGAAGCAGGATTTTTGTCAGTTCGTCTAGAGAAACGCTGTTGCCTCGCAACTTCTCTTCGGCCATATCCACCAAGCGAGTTGATCCCAACAGCTCAACTGGTTTGCCTTGCGCAAAGTCTCGTATTAACTCGTGAGTATATTGGCGTGTTACTGTCGCCGGAGTGGCGATCAGCCCTACCCCTTTTGATGCCAAAAGCGATGCGGGTTTAATCGCAGGGACAACACCAACAACGGGAATCGATAGATTTTCACGTAAGGAAGGAAGCACTATGGTGCTTGCCGTATTACAAGCAATGACAACAATGTCGACTTGGTGTTCTTCGACTAATGAAGAGACCAGTTGGTTAACTCGTGAAATGAGTACCGCCTGATCGAGTTCACCATAAGGGTAAGCCTGATTATCGAATAAGTATAAGTAGTCAAGATGCGGCAATAGGCGATGTATCTCTTGGAATACAGAAAGACCACCAACACCGGAGTCAAAAACTAGGACTTTTTTCTTACTTGCTACTCGCACGAGCCTTACCTAAAGAACAGAAACGTTGCGATCATACTGCTTAGATTTGTTTTGGCAATGCTTTAGCATGGTATCTTTGATGGCTGAATCTATCTCCAGATTCTACATCTCGCTTCGTTAGCTCGATATGCCCTTGAAAAGACGGCGAAGACGTGACCAGTGTGTGAAATTCACCATTTTCCCCACAGGGATCAATTTGACTTGGTAATGACGCTATTAGGACTTTGTCATACCAGCGACCACACCATTCTGGAGGGAGAACACTTCCGTCGATGGTGATCAACATAGTTTGAATATCACGCTCTATGATTTCCATCGCTAGTTTTTCGCTGCTCTCCCCTAATAGAGGAAAGACGCACTCCCAGCCAGCAGGTTCAATATAGCTGCGTCGGTACTCGGCAATGCCATTGCAAAACATATCGCCAAATGCGACAGCTTCTATGTTCAGACCACTACTTTGTAATGCATTAACGATGGTCGATTGATAAATGTCGTTACTCGGAAAGACTTCAGGCAGTTCGATAGTAATAAGCGGAAGCGCAAGTAAGTCTGCTTGCATTTGTACAACCTCAAGCGGAGTTGCTTGGAAAGGGACTTCTTTCCCTACGTAAGTCGTGTACAAACCGACAACTTGATAATTTGGATTCTCGTTAAGGCGCTCAAGCGTTAATGTCGAATCTTTACCGCTGGACCAACTGATCACCACTTGCTTAGGTTTCATCATTCGATTTTCCATCACAAAAATATTAAAAACCGCCCGAAGGCGGTTTGTGTTCATTCACGATTAGAATTCGTAGCCAACGTTTAGATAGTACGCTCGCTCCGCGGCAGGGTAACCTTTTGCCATCTCATACTCTTCATCAAATAGATTATCGATACGAGCGCCAATAGAGGTCGACTCATTCGGATAGTAAGTCACAGCCGTATCAACCAACGAGTAAGAAGAAAGCGTGATATCTTGTGAAGGCCAAGTGCTGTAATCCACGTCTGGACGCTTACCTACGTACTGATAGCTAACCGACCAGTCCACTTTATCGAAGCTCACTAAAGCGTTCCACTTATACATTTCTTTAGCGCGGCGCTGCAACTGATGCCCTTTATCATCTTCAGCATCTTTGTAATCCGCACTCAACTGGTGCTGCACAATCCCTGTATCAAACTCAGCAACAAGCTCCACACCTTGGATATGTGTTTCACCATCGACATTCAAATATTTGTATGTGGTTGGATGGTAATCGATAAGATTCGTGATTTTATAGTCATAACCCGTGACGGACCAAAAAACGCCTTGGACATCACCGCTGAATGCTAGCTCCCAAGCATCTGACTCTTCCGGCTTCAGATCTTTCTCACCGTATGTTGGGTCATACTGTTGATATAGGTTTGGAGCCTTAAACGCAGTACCAAAAGAAGCTTTAATACCAAACTCTGGCACAAACTGGTAACCAGCCGCTAAGCTGTAAGTGAACTCACTACCGTATTCTTCGTTATCATCAAGGCGAGCACTGCCCTCAAGCATTGCTTTATCAATACTGGTGGTTGCCATACCAAACAGAGCGCCATTGGTACGATCAAACGTTTTATTCGCACTCTTGTCTTTATAAGACTCATTACGCCAGTCAACACCACCAGCAAACGTCGTATTGTTGTTTAGCAAGTAGCTGTTGGTCCACTGGACATTTTGCTGCTCAAGTTCATCTTCAGTACCTGAGTGTTTGCCTTTTGCTTGCTCATAGTTCCAAGACTTCTGTTTCTGTGCCGTTACTTGTAGTTCTGACATCACATTATCAGACTGATACTTACCGCCCAGAGTGGCAGAAAGGTCGTCTTTTTCTGCTTCGTAATAACCGCGACTGCCGTAGCTGCTGTCATATTGATAAACATTTTCATAAGCACGTAGGTTACCAAATACAGACCACTGGTCATTGAAGTTATGCACGTAACCTAGCAGACCATTCTTTGTATCAAAGCCATGGCGATCGCCGTCATTAACTCCCGGTACAGGACGAACGTTATAACCATCATCACTTTCACTACCAAGCGCGATATTCAGCTGGCCGCTCTCTGTGACTTTAATGCCAGATGCCACACTCAATTCTTGGTAATCTAAGCTACCTAAACCCGCACTTAACTTCGTTCCTTCTTCGTCAGCACGCGCAATGGTGATGATATTGATCACGCCACCAATCGCTTCTGAGCCATAAAGTGACGCACGCGCACCACGCACGTACTCAATCCGTTGAACGTAAGTAAGTGGGATTTGGTTAAAGTCCACAGCGCCCTTCGCTGCTCGTGCAAAACGTACGCCATCAACCAGTACTAAAACTTGGTCGGAACTGGTTCCACGAACAAATAAAGACGCTAACTGACCACGACCACCATTTTGTGAAATTTGAATCCCCGTAAGACGACGCAATACATCTGGTAGGGTTTTCGCTTGAATGCGATCGATGTCTTGTCGAGTAACCACTTCGACATCTGCCAACGTACGGCTTTCGGCTTGCTCAAAACGGTTTGCAGTCACAACGATGGTTTCGTCAGTGGAGGTTTCTTGGGCCTGTAGATAAGAGACAGGTGAAAGCAGCGATGCCAAAGTGATCGCCAGTGCGGATTTTCTCATTGTATTGTCCTAAATCGCGTAATTCCTTCCGAGCCCTGTCGTCATGACAGTCCAGTGCTGTGGCTCAGTTGTTGGCAGGTATTCGGACTCAAGAGCACGGGTGTACCGCCTACTTGCTCGACTTCCCACATAAACTAATGCAGTGTCTGATGAGCGTTCGTTCTCTTTTACCGCTGCGCGTCAGTTCTGGATTCACACCAGATTCCCATTTCAGCCATCTAGATTGCTAGATAGCACCAACTTGAGGCAAATATTATTCAGCTATTGATTATTTGTCCAGCCAATATTGCCCTTACAAGTTGTAACGTTTTGATTGATTTTGCTTTCTACTCTGTCTGTACGCACTATCTTTAAATCAATTCCAGTACAAAACTGGACATCCTATTGAGATTGAATAAAATCTGCGCTCTTAAATTGAATGCACCATAAAAGGTAAGATCATGGCTACTCTTGATGTAAACCCACAACGCTACCAAGAACAACTGGCTGAAAAAGTCGAACGTCTCACGGATATGTTCGCGCCATACAACATGCCAGAACTGGAAGTGTTTGAATCACCAGAGCAGCATTACCGCATGCGTGCTGAGTTCCGTGTTTGGCATGAAGGCGAAGATCTTTACTACATCATGTTCAACCAAGAAACTCGTGAGAAGTACCGTGTTGACCAATTCCCTGCAGCAAGCCGTCTGATCAACGACCTGATGCCGCTATTGGTTGAAGCGATGAAAGACAACGACTCACTACGTCGTAAACTGTTCCAGGTGGATTTCCTATCGACGCTAAGTGGTGAGATTCTGGTTTCACTGCTTTACCATCGCCAGCTTGATGAAGAGTGGATTGAAAACGCGAAAGCCCTTAAACAGCGTTTAAATGATGAAGGCTTCAACCTAAACATCATTGGTCGTGCTCGTAAGATGAAGATTGTCCTAGACCGCGACTACGTGATCGAGAAGCTCGATGTAAATGGTCAGAGCTACATCTACCAACAAGTTGAGAACAGCTTCACTCAGCCGAACGGCAAAGTCGCAGAGAAGATGCTGGAATGGGCGGTCGACTGTACCCAAGAAAGCACTGGCGACCTACTAGAGCTTTACTGTGGTAACGGTAACTTCTCGCTGGCGTTGGCACAGAATTTCGACCGCGTCCTGGCAACTGAGCTAGCTAAGCCATCGGTTGTATCTGCACAGTACAACATCGCCGCCAATAAGATTGATAACGTACAAATCCTACGTCTATCAGCAGAAGAGTTTACTCAAGCAATCGAAGGTAAACGTGAATTCCGTCGTCTACAAGATGCAGGCGTGGATCTGAAGAGCTACAACTGCAATACGATTTTTGTCGATCCACCACGCTCTGGTATGGATGTCGACACTTGTAAAATGGTGCAAGGTTACGAGCGCATCATGTACATCTCTTGTAACCCTGAGACTCTAAAAGAGAACTTGGACATTCTATGCGAAACACACAACGTAACGCGTTTTGCTCTGTTTGACCAATTCCCTTATACCCACCATATGGAAGCTGGCGTGCTATTGGAACGTAAAGCTTAGTCCACCAGCATCAGACAAAAAAAAGCGAGCTCAATGGCTCGCTTTTTTTAATTTGATTCGTTTTGTTTATTCCGCAGAAGTCTTCTTGCTGACAAAACCTAGCTTCTTACCAATCCATGCGAGTAAGATCATTGAAACCATGATCGCAAAGAAGTTTGAGCCTGCTTCTGGGTATTGCGCTTTAATAAACGCAGAGTGGCCAAACGCACCTACGAAGAAACACGCCAAGCCAACTAATGGGATATCTTCTGATACCGGATTATTTAGGTACTCTTGGTAAAGAGCTTGTACAGCCAGTACGAGTGCAATCAATGGGAAGATTGAAAACGATACTTCACTCATGGTCAACCATGACAACAAAGCATCACCACACATACCTGCAACCAGTGCCAAAATCAGCGTTTTCTTTTCAGATTTATTTCCATTCGACATTATTCTATCCCGCCTTTTAATCGGTTACGTTCACGTTCTTTGCGATACCAATAGGCCCCTTTGGCTATCATTCGCAATTGCATGATCAATCGCTCGGCGAGTTCATCGCGCTCACGTCGATCTAAATCTAAAGCTTCAGCCCCCGAACTGAAAACCAAAGTCACAGACGCTTCTGCTTGAGTATACGCCTCTTCTCTGGTCACGCCGGTGCTCATTAAATACTCGGTTAATTCTGCCGCAAAATGCTGGATTTCTCGAGCAACAGCGGTACGAAATTCAGCAGAAGTGCCGGAGCGCTCACGCAACAACAAACGAAAGACGTTCGGACTACTTTCAATGAATTCCATAAAGGTTTCGACCGAGGTACGAATTACGCTACCTTCTTTCACAATACGTTGACGCGCCTGACGCATCAGTTGACGTAGTAGCAAACCGCCTTCATCGACCATAGTTAAGCCTAGCTCATCCATATCTTTGAAGTGGCGGTAAAAAGAAGTCGGTGCAATCCCTGCCTCTCGGGCGACTTCTCGCAAGCTAAGGCTGGAAAAGCTGCGATCCGCACTTAATTGACTAAATGCCGCATCGATCAATGATCGACGTGTCTTCTCTTTTTGCTGTGCGCGGATTCCCATCGATTTCATTCTTAACTTGCTCTTTTTCTGTAGGGTACAAGAGCCTCAATATAACGCAATTTGCTCCTACGGAGAAAGATATGTTGCTTCGCTCGCTCTGAGCGCCGAGAACGTTACTATTGGCATGCATCTAATTGCAATGTTCTCGATGCAATTTATAGACATACAACATACCAAATCACCCTTTTGGTCGATTCTGCGTGATCACTTCCACTCTCTAACAGGCATGACGTGTACCAATAGAGTAAATGAGTTAAAATCGCGCTAAAGCAATGTTAAGCAAATATAACAAGGAAGGCATCATGGCGCATGTTAATCACTATGACGTGATCGTAATCGGTAGTGGCCCTGGCGGAGAAGGGGCTGCAATGGGATTAACCAAAGCGGGACTGAATGTTGCCATTGTCGAGAAAGAAAGCAGTGTCGGTGGCGGTTGTACTCACTGGGGTACCATTCCATCAAAAGCACTGCGTCATGCCGTTAGCCGCATCATCGAATTTAATAGCAACCCGCTATTTTGTCGAAACAACACCAGCGTTCATGCAACATTTTCTGACATTTTAGGTCATGCTAAATCGGTCATTGATAAGCAAACTCGACTTCGTCAGGGCTTTTATGACCGTAACTCATGCACACTTTTGTTCGGAACCGCGCGATTTATCGATAACTACTCAATTGCAGTGATGCAAAGCGACGGTACAGAAGAAATCTATTCTGCAGATAAGTTTGTCATCGCGACGGGTTCTCGTCCGTATCAGCCTAACGACGTAGATTTCTTGCATGAGCGCATCTACGACAGTGATTCCATTTTGAGCCTGAAACACGACCCTCGCCATATCATCATTTACGGTGCGGGCGTTATCGGTTGTGAATACGCTTCTATCTTCCGCGGACTTGGAGTGAAAACCGACCTTATCAATACCCGAGACCGCTTGTTGGAGTTTTTGGATAACGAAGTGTCAGATGCGCTGTCTTACCACTTCTGGAACAGCGGTGTGGTAATTCGTAATGATGAGACCTATGAAAAAATCGAAGGCACAGAAGATGGTGTGATTATTCACCTACAATCTGGCAAGAAGATGAAGGCGGACTGCTTGTTGTATGCGAATGGTCGAACAGGTAACACCGATAAGTTGAATTTGGGTGCTGTGGGTCTGGAAGCGGACTCTCGCGGACAACTAAAAGTAAACCGTAACTACCAAACCGATATTGAGCACATTTACGCTGTAGGCGATGTCATCGGTTACCCTAGCCTTGCAAGCGCCGCTTATGACCAAGGGCGATTTGTCGCACAAGCCATTACGAAAGGTCAGGCAGAAAACTATCTGATTGATGATATTCCAACGGGTATCTACACCATCCCTGAGATTAGCTCTGTGGGTAAAACCGAGCAAGAGCTAACAGCTGCGAAAGTACCGTATGAAGTAGGACGCTCTTCGTTCAAGCATCTAGCTCGTGCACAGATCGCAGGGAAAGACATCGGTAGCTTGAAGATATTGTTCCATCGTGAAACCAAAGAAATTTTAGGGATTCACTGTTTTGGCGAACGTGCCGCGGAAATTATCCACATCGGTCAAGCCATTATGGAGCAAAAAGGCTCAGCGAATACCATCGAGTATTTCGTCAATACCACCTTCAACTATCCAACAATGGCCGAAGCGTATCGTGTCGCTGCGTTGAATGGTTTGAACCGCTTGTTCTAATCTATGCTTCTTGATAGCAGACAGAAAAACAGCAGGCTTGGACCTGCTGTTTTTATATCAACATTGTGCTAGGAAGGTATCCTTGTGCCATTGGTAGAGAAAGATTACCCCTAAACCAATACCCCGCATCAACATAAAGCTCGTCATTGCAAACCACAGCGCGTGATTTTCCCACTCGGCGAATAAGTAAAAGACAGCGAAGAAACTGCTGGTCGCGACAAACATACTATTGCGCATGTCTTTGCCTTTGGTTGCACCGACAAAAATGCCATCCAATAGAAAGCACCACATCGACGCAAGTGGCATCACCACCAGCCAAGGTAGATACACAGCAGCTTGCTGTTGTACCGCCTCAATTGAAGTGATCATGGCGATCAACTGCGATCCCGCCAAACCAAAGAGCGCGGTCAGCCCCAAACAAATAACCAAACTCCAAAAGAAAGTGCCGACAAGCGATGCACTCAATTGTTGCCTATCTTTGGCACCAATCGCCTTCCCGACCATGGCCTCCATTGCGTAAGCAAAGCCATCCATGCCATACGAGATAATCATCAGGAAGCTCATCAGAACCGCATTTGCAGCGACAACCTCATCACCAAAGCTTGCGCCTTGGAACGTCATAAAGCTAAAAGCCGCTTGCAGACACAAAGAGCGTAAGAAAATATCGCGATTCAATTTCACGAAGCGCCCTAACCCGTGTTGAGTGCTGGCTAGCAGCTTTTGAGGTGATGGTAATTGCCTCTCTAGCCAGGTTTTCCAGACACACATGAGACCAAAGCCCATGCCTGAGTAGTCAGCAATCACCGATGCCAGCGCAGCGCCTTCTACTTTCCACCCCAAACCCATCACAAACAACAAATCGAGAGCAATATTAGTCACGTTGGTGATGATCACCATCCACATTGGTGCTTTGGAATTTTGCGTTCCGAGCAACCATCCCAACAACACAAAGTTCATTAGCGCGGCGGGGGCACTCCACACTCGGATAGAGAAATATTGCATGCCGTAGTGCTTCACTTCAGCACTGGCGTCACTCCAGCCAAAGATCAAATCAGCAATCGGGTTATGGGCAATAAAGAAGACTAACGCAAACAGCAGTGCCATAAATGAGCCTTGCATAAACACCAAGGCAAGTTGCTTTCGGTCTTCACCGCCATAGGACTGCGCCGCCAACCCAGTAGTCGACATACGTAAAAAACCAAGCAGCCAAAATGTCACGCTGATCATGGTACTGCCCAACGCAACACCGCCCAAATACCAAGCGTGGTCTAGATGACCAATCACCGCAGCATCGACCAAACCGAGCAATGGAACAGTAATATTCGACAGCACCATAGGTATCGCTAAAGCTAAGACTTGGCGATGAACTTTTGGGTTAGATAAAGGAGAGAAGATTGAATTTGTCACAGGCACCTCATCAGTAAGATCGACGAGTGTACCTGAGCGCTTAACGACTAGCCAATTACCACTTGATGTGAACGAGGACTGGCGTGAGGCGATGCTTCAACATTGGAATCTTATTAAGCCAACGCTGCCAAGCTTTCCAACGAGAACAGAATCGATCGAATGGCGAAAAAGCTTTCACCCACTGTGCCCATGGTAACCATTGCAATATCTGTTCTGCGGGCGCTTCAAAGCCATGTGCATAGCGATCAGAGCCAAGCTTTTGTCCCCACTTGGTTTCCGTTAAATCTCCTGCCAGCACCATACACAGTTCAGCAGAGACAAAATGTCGACCCAAGGTTTGAATAAATTTCGCGACTTGACGCTCTGTGCAATCGAGCAGTGCCATTTCACATAAAATGAGTACCGGTGCTTGCTCTGGAATGGCTAACGTCTCTAGCCACGACATTTCATCCACACTGCCACAGCGATGTTCATAACGTTCATTTTTGTGGAACAAGCGCTGACGCCATACCAAATTTTCCGTCACATCCAGCTCTATCCAATGGCAGCGTCCATTATCCAAACGATAAAAGCGGGTATCCAGCCCAGCTCCGACATTGATAATCCAAGCATCGGGATACTGCTGTAAGAAGTGACTAACCTGCTGGTCACAAAGCTGGGTCAGCGTCACGTGCAGCAATTGCTTCTGCGCAATATCACCACTCAAACAATCCGGCGCCATCTTACAGCTCAAACACGCTTTAGCAGCAATCGGATCGTACACCAAGCCATTGTCGACCATGCTTTCACGGCTACGCAATAACAGTGGCTTTAATAAATGGTTAGGAACTTGATGTTTAGACTGAGACATGGGCATTTCCTGCGCCAGAGAGAAAACATAGACATTGAAATAGATGATAATGAATATCAATTACATTATCAAGCTTATAAATTGCTCAAAACAAACAAGGTCAAGATGATAAGCAAGCTTTTGGAGGAAGTAGAAAAAGAGAAAAGAAGAGAAAAGACAAAACAGCCCAGATGAACTGGGCTGCTTAAATACACTTACATCCAATCGGTATTACGAATAATACCAACGGCTAAGCCTTCAATCGTAAGATGCTGAGACGTCAAGTCCACTTGGATTGGGGCAAACTCTTCATTCTCAGCATGCAGTAATATGGTTGAGCCTTTGCGCTCTAAACGCTTTACTGTCACATCATCATCAACGCGCGCAACGACAACTTGACCGTCTCTCACGTCTTGGGTTTTATGCACAGCGAGCAAATCGCCATCCATAATCCCGATGTCTTTCATACTTTCGCCATTTACACGAAGTAAGAAATCCGCTTGCGGCTTGAACATCGCAGGGTCGACTTGGTAGTGCGCTTCTACGTGTTCCTGAGCCAATATGGGCTCACCCGCAGCAACTTGACCAATCAAAGGCAAGCCCTGTTCGTCATTAGCGGCAGAGTCATCAAGTAGGATACGAATCCCACGCGATGCACCTGGAATAATTTCAATTGCTTGCTTACGAGCAAGCGCTTTTAGGTGTTCCTCTGCGGCATTCGCAGAGCGGAAGCCAAGCTCACGCGCAATCTCTGCACGAGTTGGTGGCATTCCGGTGTCATCGATTTTACTTTTGATCAAATCGAAGACTTGTTGTTGGCGTGGCGTTAACGGCTTCATGTCTCACCTGTCTTTTTATACAGTTAACTGTGAGTATATCCAGTAAATGCTCAAATGAAAACCCAATTGGTTGTTTTTTAATTTATTTGTGGAGTGCACTTCGTTTGCTGACTAAGTTCATTATTCATGCGTTTAAAACACCGCCTTTTCAGTTAATCAAAGTAAAGCAACAACTTAGGAGTTCGACTAATTTACAGCCAATAAAATTAAAAGGTTTGACCAGTTTCTGGTATCCTTGCTGCGCTTAAATTTTATCGCCTAGGCTTATTTCTTTTGCCGTACTCATTTCTTTTTCTATAGAAGACATGCAAAGCGGACACTGAAATAAGGTTAGGCCTGTTTGAATACCTATTGAGGCTGTGAACTTTATGTCTTCTGGACAATCATTTTCACGTTCATTACTAAAACTACCTTTATCGGTACTGGTAAAGGGCACCACAATCCCGTCGAACCCGATTGAAGATCTGAATATCGACCTCGCTAAGCCGATTGTATATGCCCTACCGTTCCGCTCGAACGTGGATTTGCTGACACTGCAAAAACAAGCCATGAGCCTTGGTCTACCCGACCCGCTCAGCCCGCTGGAAATCAATGGCAAAACGCTGAACCGTTTCGTCTTTATCGCTGCGCGTCCAACTGTGATGAACAACGATAATGATGTCCCAACCGATTCTGTCTCTCTGTTCACTGACTTACTGGAACTACATAAACTGGACAGTGAGTTGGATGTTCAAATGATCCCTGCAACCGTGCTTTGGGGTCGTAAGCCAGGTAAAGAAGAGAACCAAAAGCCTTACCTTCAACCGATGAATGGTCCGCAAAAAGCCAAAGCGGTAATGGCGGCAGGACGCGACTGCTTAGTTCGCTTTAGTCCCGTGGTATCTCTGCGTTATATGGCAAACTCTCACGGTACCGACAGCGCAATTGCGCACAAATTGGCTCGCGTGGCGCGTATCCACTTCTCACGCCAGAAACTGGCTGCTTCAGGCCCAAACCTGCCACAACGCCAAGTGTTGTTTGCTCGTTTATTAAAATCCCCAGCTATTGAACTGGCGATCGCTGACGAAGCCAAGAGCAAAAATATCTCGATTGATAAGGCACGTAAAGAAGCCCACGACATCATGGATGAAATCGCCGCCGACTTCTCCTACGGTCTAGTGAAAAACGGCGACCGCATCCTGAGTTGGCTATGGACAAAGCTATACCAAGGGTTGCACATCAATAACGCCTCGACTGTGCGTCGTTTAGCGCAAGACGGCCACGAAATTGTGTACGTTCCGTGTCACCGTAGTCACATGGACTACCTACTGTTGTCTTACGTTCTATACCATGAAGGCATGGTGCCTCCGCACATTGCGGCAGGCATTAACCTGAACTTCTTCCCGGCCGGTCCTCTTTTCCGTCGCGGTGGGGCGTTCTTTATTCGTCGCAGCTTTAAAGGTAACAAACTGTACTCAACCATTTTCCGCGAGTATCTAGCTGAGCTGTTTGCCAAAGGCTATTCAGTCGAGTACTTCAGTGAGGGTGGTCGTTCACGTACAGGTCGCTTACTGCAAGCGAAAACGGGTATGCTGGCTATGACCATCCAAGCAATGCTGCGTGGTTTAAACCGCCCAGTAACACTAGTGCCGGTCTACATCGGTTACGAGCACGTAATGGAAGTAGGCACTTACGCGAAAGAGCTGCGTGGCAAACGCAAAGAGAAAGAAAACGCAGGGCTTGTACTGCGTACTCTGCGTAAACTGCGTAACTTTGGTTTGGGCTATGTGAACTTCGGTGAGCCAATTCAGCTCAACCAATACTTGAACGAGCACGCTCCTGAATGGACGAAAGACATCGACAGCATGGGTGGTAACAAACCACAATGGATGAACCCTGTGGTCAACGACCTTGCTAATAAGATGATGACGCACATCAACGATGCGGCGGCAGCAAACGCGTTGACCTTGTGTGCAACCGCACTGCTTGCTTCTCGTCAACGTGCACTTTCTCGTGACTCGCTGATCAACCAGATTGAGTGTTACTTAAAGCTACTCAAAAACAACCCGTATTCAAGCACCTCCACTATCCCTACCGAAAGTGCTGAGGAGTTGGTCGATCATGCGATTTCACTTGATAAGTTCGTGATTGAAACCGATAGCATGGGGGACATCATTTCGCTGGATCGTAGCCAATCGATCCTGATGACCTACTACCGCAACAACATCATCCACTTGTTTGCTCTGCCATCATTAATTGCTCAGATGATCATTCGTCAGCGCAACCTTTCGGTAGAAAAGATTCAAGCGAATGTCGCGCAAATCTACCCATTCTTGAAGAAAGAGTTGTTCTTAAGCTATCAAGAAGACGAGTTGGATGAATTGGTCGTTAAAACACTGCATGAGTTTGCCGATCAGAAAATGATTAGCCTCGATGGTGATAAGCTGGAGATCAATCAGTCGAACAACCAGCCTTTGGTTCTGCTAGGTCGTACAATCACGGAAACACTGCAGCGCTACTCTATCGCGATGAACTTGCTTGTTGCTTACCCTGAGCTCGGTAAATCGGACCTAGAACAGAAGAGCCAAGATATTGCTCAACGTTTAGGACGCTTACACGGTATTAATGCGCCAGAATTCTTCGATAAAGGTGTGTTTACCGCTATGTTCAATACGCTCAAACAGCAAAAATACCTCGATAACGATGGTAACTGTGACACGAAGAAAACGCAGCAATTTGCACGATTACTATTCACTCTGCTTTATCCAGAAGTGAAACTGACGATCGAAGAGAGTATTCATCAACTTCAGTCGTAACCGTTTTACCCTCTTCCAAAATAAGAAAAAAGGCATCCAATCGGATGCCTTTTTGCTATTTCTTCCCTTACCAAAATGCGACCAATAACCCTATCGCTATCACCATGCCAACATAGTTGTTGTTGAGGAAAGCCTTAAAGCACAACTCCCGCTCACGGTGACGAATTAAGTGCTGCTGATAAACAAACAACGACGCTGCAATCAAAAGGGTCCAGTAGTAACTTTGCCCCAATTGGTAGAACTGCCCTAACCAAACCAACATCGCGAGCGTAATCAGTTGCAAGACCCCAATGATGAGTTTGTCATGACGACCAAACAAAATTGCCGTCGATTTAATGCCAATCTTTAAATCATCATCGCGATCGACCATCGCATACTGAGTATCATAAGCAATGGTCCATAAAGCGTTAATCAGAAACACAAACCAAACTATCAGTGGTAGCTCCCCAGTTTGTGCAGCCCACGCCATTGGAATTGCCCAGCTAAACGCCAAGCCTAAAAAGAGCTGTGGAATATGAGTGTAACGCTTCATAAATGGATAAATGAACGCCAACACGATGCCAGCGAAGGATAGCTTAATCGTCAACGGGTTCATGGTCAGCACTAACAAGAATGAGCTGATACCCAAAACCAAAAATAATCCAATCGCTTCTTTTGCTGTCACTTTCCCTGATGGCAGTGGGCGTTGCTTGGTACGTTTTACATGGCCGTCGACTTTGCGGTCAGCAAAATCATTAATCACGCACCCCGCGCTACGCATTAGGAATACACCCAATACAAACACGATAAATACATCCCAACTCGGCATCCCTTGGGCTGAGATAATTAGCGCCCAAATCGTTGGCCACATCAGTAACAGTGAACCAATTGGGCGATCCATGCGCATCAGTTGCCAATATGCTTTGGCTTTTTCTGCGGACATTTACACTGTCTCCTTAGCGTAAACTGGTGAATTAGATAAGAATAACTCGGCGACCAGCATCGGTTTGTGATTCATCCACAACCTTGAGCGTCGCGCTAACAAACGTCCTTCTGGTACGGCTACCCATCCCATTTGCAAAGAGTCTCGCTCAACGTTGTCTGCGCTGAACACTGTTAGTCCTAATGGGATATCCCCTTGTTGAGCCAAATCATACTGCTGATCAACTAAGGTTGAGCGAGGAATTAATGTCCGTCCGATAACCCAGTTATCATTGTCACCACACAAAATTACCTCTCGCAGTAAGCAATCTTGTTCGGACAATAGCTGGCTTTCGTCCTGTTTTAACGTCGCCGCAGTGACGATCTGATTTTGTAGCAATTCTACCGTTAATGCTTGGCAGTGTTGCTTTAAACGACGTGACAAAGACCCTTGCTCTTCAAGCCAGTGCTTGGCAAATTCATTTGGAAATTCGAATTCGTCGGGGTTTTGCCACTCTACTTCCAATAAAGAAGCAAGATAGAGTGATGTTGGCTGATTCATACTAGTATTCAATTGGAGGCTTTATGCGTACAATAAAGCAACAACTTACCGTCCATAGTAATGTATGTAACCGTAAGTTCCGTTATTTGTTATAGACGGCCCATTGTATCAAGACTGAAGCGATTCGAATATCGCGATCCAGAGAAAGAAAAGTTAGAAATATGTACAAACGTTATATAGCCCAAATTATTTTTGCGTTAACCATACTGTTCGCCGCACCAAGTTGGGCTGAAACGGAAGAAGCTGGACCTAAGTTGGCATACTTTACCCTTGAGCCTGATCTCACTACTAACTTTTACACCAAAGGCAAAAAGTTAGGTTATGTGCAAGTGCGCATCGACATCATGGTAATGAGCCAACAAGATTTATCGATTGTTGAGCATCACCAACCTTTGATTCGCGATGCAGTAATTGAATTACTGGGTAAGCAAACAGAAGATACTATTAAGTCCCTTTCTGGCCGAGAAGATCTGCGCAAAACCTTAGTGACGACCCTCAACGAAACACTTTTGCCCGAAACAGGTAAAACCATCATTGCCGATTTGTTGTTTACAAAATACCTTTACCAATAAACCCAAATCGTTTTGAACATAAAAAAGACCGCTCTTGAGCGGTCTTTTCATTTCAGCTTTAGGCTTGCTGTTGGTATTTCATCTTGCCTGAATCAAACAGCGCAATCGCCATCCCCGACAGTAAACCCACTAAGTGAGCGGTGTTTGCAATCGCCATGAACGGCTGCACAAAACCAAGAACTAACCATACCAACATAAAAACGATGATTGGCTTGGGTAGCGTAAGGCCTAAATGTGGCAAGCGGTAACCCAATATCCACAAATAGCCAAGCAGTGCATAGACCACGCCAGACAAGCCACCGAAGTTTGCCCCTTCAACATAGAATTGGCCAGCCCCAGAAAGCGCTGCTGATACTACAAAGAGTTGCAATAGCTTACCGGAACCGAGACGACGTTCGATGTCGCCCCCCAACTGCCACCACCATAGTAAGTTGAACACGATGTGAGTCACTGAAAAGTGCAGTAACGCATGGCTTAGCCATCGCCACACTTGCCATTGTTGCCCCTCAAAAGCCGGGAAGTGCAACAACTTAAACACGCCATTGCCAAAGCCAAACATTTGTAACAAGTAGAGGATGATACAGACTGTCATGATCAGCAAAGTTATGGGGCCAGCTTTCGCTTTGACCATGCTCATGATACTCGGGCTGGAATAATGAAATGTGCTCTTACGAGTATCGGCAACGTCCCACGAGGCGGCGCTGTATTTTGAATCAGACGGATTAGCAAGGAACTGCTTAAGTTCGGCTTCCGCTTCTATTTCATGCTGGCTATCCGTCAGCCACAGCGCAAACTGCCCATCTCCTTCTGGCATCATTTCGATGTCAATTTGGCGAGAGGCCATATAATCAATAAAGGCTTGCGCCATACGTGGATTATTTAACGTTACCAATCTCTTCATTAACTTCTCACTATCGGTAGTTCTGCTCGATGCCAGGCTTCAAAGCCACCATCCACACTGTACACCTGTTCAAAGCCTTGGTTAACCAAATATTGCGCCGCACCTTGGCTACTAATGCCGTGGTAACACATCACTAGAATAGGTTGTTCGAACTCCACTTCATCCATAAACGCAACGATCGTATCGTTAGTTAAATGATACGCGGACTCCGCATGCGCAACGGCAAACGATTGAGGGTCACGGATATCTACAAGCTTTGCATCACCCTGCTCGAGCAGCGCTTGCGCACCTTGTACATCGATATGCTTAAACTGATCCATTTACTTTCTCATTCTCTTATGAATATACCCAAGCAACCTCGAACCTAACGTGCTAATCAGCACCCGTGGTACAGAATAAAATCCATATTTGAAGCTGCTTGGGTATACTGCCGCTATTGTAACCTATCCAACGGCAAACTTAGACACATGGATAATCAGGGTTTTCAAAAGTGTACACATTCCAACCATTTGTGGATAAAACTGTGAATTGCGTTGATAAAGTGTATTTGGATCTTTTGATCCACAATATGTAGTGATGATCCTGATCTAACTGTGTGTATATCTATAACTATCCCCAGATGGAAAAGTGCTTGAATCCCTTATGTTGTCCGGGTTTCGAACAGTTGATAAATAATTACTTCACAGAGTTATACACAGGTAGCACATAAAATCCGGATCGCAAACGCTATCGATTTTCGATCGACAATAAAAAAGCCGAGATCACATGATCTCGGCTTTCTATGAAAATCTTACTTTCAATTAGCAGTAGAACTTAAAATTCACCCACAGCCAATTTTAGTTTCTTCATTGCGTTTTTTTCTAGCTGACGAATACGCTCGGCAGAAACACCGAACTCATCAGCTAAGTCTTGCAATGTTGCTTTCTCATCATCTAACCAACGAGAACGCACGATGCGCTGACTACGCTCATCCAAACTCGCTAATGCATGACCCAAGCGGTTGTTGGTGTGCATTTCCCAGTTTGCAGCTTCGATGTTGTCAGCCACATCAGACGATTTGTCTTCTAGGTACAGCATCGGCGCTGTGTAAGCGTTTGAGCTGTCGTCTTCATCAGTTGGCATATCAAAGGTTGAATCCACCGCCGCTAAGCGTGATTCCATCTCGCGAACTTCAGAAGGCTCAACACCTAACTCACGCGCAACGGTTTCGACTTCACCGTTGTTAAACCAACCCAAGCGCTTTTTCGACTTACGCAAATTGAAGAACAACTTACGTTGCGCTTTAGTGGTCGCAATTTTCACGATACGCCAGTTACGTAGCACGTATTCGTGGATCTCTGCTTTGATCCAGTGGACAGCAAAAGACACCAAGCGAACCCCTACTTCTGGGTTAAAACGCTTAACGGCTTTCATTAGACCGATGTTACCCTCTTGCACAAGGTCCGCCATTGGCAAACCGTAGCCAGAGTAACCACGAGCAACGTGAACAACGAATCGTAGGTGCGAAAGAATTAGACCTTTTGCAGCCTCAATCTCACCTTTGTAGTGTAATCGTTCTGCCAGCTCACGCTCTTCGTCTGCAGTCAGCATTGGGTAGCTGTTTACTGAGCGAATATAGCTATCAAGGCTATCTTGCGTGACTAGAGCCATCGGATACGCTTCTTTTGTCATTCAATTCCTCATCAATCTCTGATCTGGAGCATTACATTGCAAATTTAGCTTCGATATCTTGAACTCAAAATGAACAAGTTTCAAGAAGGGGAAGCAATTATCCATAAACATTCGGTCTAAACAAGGGATCCAGATTAGCTAGTGCTAATAAAATCCAAGTAATAAGACCGCCATCACTTAAACTGGTTCAATTTCTTTTAAATGTCGTTGCGCAGAAAAGCGCGCCGCAATACATCCCAAAAGACTACCAATGATGATTAATAGCAAAGATTCATCCCAGCTTAGACCAATCAGGCGAAACTGGCTGTCGTACAACGCAGCAAGATCTTCCACCGCACTATTCATAACAATGGTCACTAAAGCCGTTACCAACCACGCGATGGTGGCACCTAATACGCCAAACCACATCCCCGTGTACAAATAAGGACGCAGAATAAAACTGTCCGTCGCACCGATCAGTTTCATGGTTTGAATCTCTTCTTTATTCGCCAGCACATTAAATCGCAACGTGTTGCCAACGATTAAAAATACCGCACCGAGCATCAACACTGTCAGAGTAATGACAATAATACTCGCGAGAGTTTTGATCGCATCAAGACGCGCCAGCCAATCTTCATCAAGTCTCACGTCGGTCACGTCTTGTTGCTCTCGAACGTCTTTGGCTAATGACTGAATATCACTTTTTAGCTCCGAGGCTGGCGTAATTACCAACACACCGGGTAGCGCATAGCCACTTAAAAGACTGATAGCCTGATCGAATCCTGCATATTGACTTAAATCAGATAGACCTTGTTGCGGTGAAATATATTCCACCTCTTTTACCAAAGGCCAAGTTTCAATTTGATCTTTGAGAACCATCACACGTGCATCCGGCATGCCTTCTACCAAGTAAGCACTAACTTGCGAGGGAGATGCCACATCTTCCGCGGCACCCGCGACGTTTTTGCCCAGTAGATACAAACAAGCTGGCATAGCAAGTGCCATTGAAATCACGGCTAGGGTCAGGATATTACCTAAAGGTCGTTGCCATAAGGCGCTAAAAGAGGATTTTGCTTGTTTTGCGTGGACAGAGAAAAAACCATCGGTATTTGCACGCTTGGCACTGCGGCCTTTCCCCTTCTTTTGGGAGTGCTTGTTACCTGCCATAGTCTTCTACCTCACTTAGGAAGCCTTGGTTTAATTCAAAATGACGATACTGTGGGCGAGTGTTTACTAACCCCACATCGTGCGTGGCGAGTAAGATGGTCACTCCCGCACGATTAAATTCTTCGAACAACCGCAATACGCGATTGGATAGTTCGGGATCGAGGTTACCTGTCGGCTCATCAGCCACCAGCAACGTTGGTCGATTGACTACGGCACGAGCAATACCGACGCGTTGTTGCTCACCACCAGAGAGTTGGCTCGGCAGGCAACGAGCCTTATCAAGCAAGCCCGTTTTATCTAACGCCGCAGAAACGCGGCGTTTGATTTCGTTTTCAGAAATCGATTCGATGCGCATCGGCAGAGCGACATTGTCGTATACGCTGCGATCCATCAATAGACGATGATCTTGAAAAACAATCCCAATATTGCGGCGCAAAAAAGGGATGTCTTTGCTTGGAATACGCGTGATGTCGTGGCCATTAAAATGGATTTTCCCATCAGTTGGTCGCTCTATCGCGCAGATCAATTTCAGCAAGGTACTTTTACCAGCCCCGGAATGCCCGCCTAAAAACGCCATTTCACCGCGCCTCAGGTGAAAATCGACTTTTTGCAGTGCTTGTCGACCACCTCGGTAAGCTTTGCTTACTTGCTGAAATTTGATCACCGTTGATTTCCTCTAACTCTTTTTATTCTTCACGACTAAACAGTGCGTCAATAAACTCTTGAGTTTCAAATGGACGCAAATCTTCGATACCTTCACCCACACCAATGTAACGAATTGGAATACCAAACTGATCAGCAATAGCGAAAATTACGCCGCCTTTCGCTGTACCATCCAGCTTAGTCAAGGTAATCCCGGTTAGAGGGGCAACATCACTGAAAAGTTTCGCTTGGCTGATGGCATTTTGCCCTGTACCTGCGTCTAGCGTCAGCATGATCTCGTGTGGTGCAGAGTCATCAATTTTCTTCATCACACGTACAATCTTACGCAGCTCTTCCATTAGGTTCGCTTTGTTCTGTAAACGACCCGCGGTATCGGCAATCACAACATCCACACCACGTGCTTTTGCCGCTTCAATCGCATCATAGATAACAGAAGCACTGTCTGCGCCAGTATGCTGGGCAATCACAGGAACGTTGTTACGTTCACCCCACACTTGTAGCTGTTCAACCGCCGCCGCACGGAAGGTATCGCCCGCCGCTAGCATCACTTTTTTGCCTTGAGTTTGGAACTGCTTGGCAAGCTTACCGATGGTCGTGGTTTTACCCACGCCATTTACACCAACCATTAAGATGACGTAAGGCGTTTTGTTGCTGTCGATTTCTAGTGGCTGTTCGACTTTAGAAAGAATCTCAGCCATTTCTTCTTTCAACAAACCATAAAGGGCTTCGCCGTCTTTCAGATCGCCACGTGTGGCTTTTTCTGTCAGGTTGTTGATAATTTTTGTTGTGGTATTCATGCCCACATCAGCAATAAGCAGTTGTTCTTCTAGCTCTTCAAATAAGTCTTCATCGATTTTCTTACCGCTGAATAGACCGAAGAAGCCAGCACCAATATTTGCTTTTGTTCGGCTTAGGCTACGTTTAAGACGAGCAAAAAAGCTTTCTGTTGGCTTTTCTTGTTCTTGAACACGAGGCGCGGCCGATACGACTTCTGGCTCCTCTGCTTCTGCTTCTGCTTCTGCTTCTGCTTCTGCTTCTGCTTCTGCTTCTGCTTCTGCTTCTGCTTCTGCTTCTGCTTCTGCTGGGGCAGCCTCCGCTTTTTTCGATTCTTCTTCAAGTTCTGGCGTTGCTTCCGCTTGCTCAGCAGCCGCGTCGGTTTGCTGCTCTTCAGAAGGCGCTTCCACTGCTTCTTCTTTTACTGTTTCTTCAGTTTTTGGTTTTGGGCTTTGTTCTTCGTCACCAAAACCTAGCCACGAAAGTAATCCGCGCTTCTTTTTTTCCGTCATCTGGGGCTATCCTAGATTGTTCTTTTATCTATTAATGACTCTTTTTTGACAAGATTATTATCTGTCTAAAAAAGGCTAATGACAAAGTTGTGAAAACTTTCCGATTAGGTAATTCTAATCTTATTAGTGTTACACTCTGTCATCTTGAATATTCTGGGCTGTATCCAAGCTCCAAGCTCACGGCTTGGGCGATTAGATATAGTATCACTTTATTAGCGGTCAAAAAATCTATGGTAAGACGTCGCCAGCAAAACTCATCACAAAAAAAGCCAACAACAGGCTTTGTTCGCATTATTAGTGGCTTATGGAGAGGCAGAAAACTTCCTGTACACGATGCTGAAGGCTTACGCCCAACGACCGATCGCGTCAAAGAAACGCTATTTAACTGGCTGGCTCAAGATGTGCCGCAAGCAAAATGTCTCGACTTATTTGCCGGCTCCGGCGGCTTAGGCTTTGAGTCGGCTTCGCGCCAAGCAGAGCAAGTGACCATGGTCGAGCTGAACCCACAAGCTTTCCAACAGTTACAAAAGAATGTTGCCTCTCTTAACGCGAACAACATCCAAGTGGTAAATACCGACGCACTGAGCTTTTTAAAACAGCCGGGTACTGCGCACCATGTGGTGTTTATTGACCCACCGTTTCGTAAGGGACTATTGGATGAAACCGTGGCTCTGCTAGAACAAAATGGCTGGCTCGCGGAAGACGCGATGATTTATATTGAAACAGAAAAAGAACTCAATATTGCCGACTTACCAGAAAACTGGCAGTTACATCGAGAAAAAACAGCAGGCCAAGTGAGTTACCGTCTGTATGAACGTACCTCCGCATAACGCCTCGATTTAAAAGGACACTTAAATGAAAGCATTAATTCTGCTGGCCAAAGCGGCTATCGCCTTTGTTTGGTTAGTATTGATCCTCAATATCTTTATGCCGTTTCCCGGTAATGCCGCGATTGCGCTGTACATCATGACCGCTTTTTTGTTCATCATGCACGGTTTACAAATGGCCATCTTCATTGGCGCATTTGGCGACAAAATTAAAATGAGCAGTTGGGAAAAATATTCCATCCTGATCTTTGGTATTTTTGCCCTGCTCGATATTCGTCGTAAACACATGATGTAATCGCCCAAATACTAAAAAGCCGCTCTCAAGAGCGGCTTTTTTATTGCGTTTATTCCGTCACCCAAGATAACTCTTAACACCATCCAAAAACATTTGAGTGGAGATCATCACCAGCAACAAGCCCATTAAACGCTCTACCGCTTTTAGACCACGCTCGCCCAACAAACGATTAAAGAAGCCATAAAACATTAGAATAAAAAATGTTGCGCCCCACGCAATCACAACTGATGCGGACATTTCCAACATTTTTTCTGGATGCTGTGAAGATAGCAAAAGCAATGCTGCAATCACTGAAGGGCCCGCGATCATAGGAATGGCCATCGGAACAATAAAGGGCTCCTCGCCTGCCGCCAGTCCAGTGATGCTGCCAGCACTCGGAAAGATCATCTTAATCGCGATAATGAAGAGAATAATGCCACCTGAAATGCTGAGCGTTTCTGGCTGGACATGCAAAAAACTTAAGATGCTTTGTCCTGCAAACAGAAACAACATCAAGATTAGTAAGGCAAACAGTAGTTCACGAATCAATACCTTACGGCGACGCTTAGGATCGATGTGCTTGAGAATAGACAACACAATCGGCAAATTACCGAGAGGGTCCATGATTAGAAACAGCATGGTCGCTGCAGAAAGAATGTCCATATTCTGGCCTCACCTAAAAAATGGCGGCCAGTGTATAGCAAACTGACAACGTGAGTACATGGCTGAGGGCGAAAACAGCATATTCACCCTCGCATCATAGCCGCCGCTTAGTGATTGCAGACACGCGCCATATTGACCACAAACTTACCTTCAAGCTCACGGATTTTGTCGCGCTTGAGCAAAAATGCTAGCAATGTATCTAAGTCTAGATCATTCAGTTTACAGGTGTGAAAGCGAACGGTGTTGCCAAAGTGCTGTGCCAGCGCTTCGCGATCCATTGGCGTTTCTCGAAGTAGGTTTAGCAGCTCGTGGGCATGGATTTCACTCATTATTGACTCCAGTCATCAAGAACAATACGTCCAGTTTACTGAAATCTTCGTGAGCTGCTTTGACTTAAATTAGTAAATGATAGAGGCAACAATGAGGGCGTGGGCAAAGAAGTAGCTACCACTTACCCACAAATAGGCGTGTTTCATCGGTTTTCGGTAACCGTGTATCGCATACGCCAACGCCGAATAGATCAAAACTAGGGTTCCGCTGAAACCGATAGCATTGGCATAGCTCGGGGCCTGCAACCAAACTTCACCCGCCGCCCAAGCAAGCTGAACCAACATCATCCCCATGATCACAACAGGAAACACCAGAGAGTCGAGTTGAGGTAGCAACAAAAAGAACGCCACGATACTCGCTGCGAGCAGTAGGGCCAACAGCCACCAGACAATCTCACCATTAAGCTGCACCCAAAATGACTTGCTGTAGCACACCTGAGCAAGTAAATACGCAGCAAAGTAAATTAGCTTGCGAGTTTTAAACGAGTGCAGCGTATCTGCCACCATAGACACAATAAGCCCACCCGCAATCCAGTAGGTATATGTTGCGGATGCGCCTTGAGTTAACACCAACACAAGAAGAAGTAGCAGAGTAAAGATTTTAAACACGAGGGATTGTGTCGGGTTAGCTTGTTTTGCTCCCAACACGGAATACACACCTGATAGCCCTATCGCCAGCCAACTCCACATGCCGTATACACCTTTTACTTAAACTCGCCGCTAGTCTAGGTAGACCAGTTTTGATGTAAAGACACAATCTGCGAAAGTTGGATCTCGCTAGCGATTCGAAACATTTTGTAACCCTCACTCTGCACAACAATTAAGTCGATGAGCCTTAATGACGGCCATAAATATGGGGCAGAGCCCTATCCCATGAGCCAAGTTCATCAAATCACACGGCACAATAACCCGCGCTTAGTCAGGCCATTTAACTAAAAAGCAGCCCAATGGCCTTGGTAACCCATCACGTCAAAAACTGATGACTAAACCATCAGACTGTATACATCACAGGCAACAAGAATAAATAACAGACACAAAATAGAAAATCGTCTTGGTAGCGAGCTAAGATAGTAGAAACCACCGATGAACAGATTAAAACAACATGAAAAATCAAACTTAACTCAATAACAAAAACATCAAATAACGAACGTAAGCTAATGATAAATAAAGCCACATTCTCAATAACCATCGAAAACACCGACTTCATAAACCATCAAATCACTAAACACTTTTTAAGCCCATATTTTCTCATTAGATAAGAAAATTCCCCTTCCACACCTCAACTCAATGATGCACCTCCATAGCACATCTTTTTATTTTCTCAATTTTTGAGAAACACAGACAAAATCGGCAATCAACATACCAACCGAAACAAAAAACAATTTCCAAGCCAACAACAAATCAAGATTGACACTTTAAAATCATATACTTAAATGAAATACGAACAACAATCACACAATACGAGCATTTTAAATACAACACAAAAAACACAGTTTCATTAGTCAAAAACACGTAAAAAAAGACAAGTTAAGTGTATTTTTTGAAAAGATTATCGATCATATGTTGATCAAACCCCAAAAACAGTGCTATATTAAATTCATCGAGTTCATCAAAGATTAAGGGGTAGTGTTATGATTTCATCTTCTCAAAAACAAGGGCTGGTAATGATTGCAGTGGTTGTGGGTTTAATGACACTGCCAATGATGTACTAACCTACTGATTAAAAATAAAAAAGGACGCAAATGCGTCCTTTTTTATTTATCTGTGCTTTTCTACTGTATGTGTTTGGACAAGATATCCCAATGCATGTAGTAGAAACCAAGAGCGGCGAGCGTAATCAACGTCATTAGCAAAATTGCTGCACGCCAAATAAAACGAGAGCTTCTTGGCGTTAGCTCTTTTTCACAAGCGTCACATGCCGCCATAAAGCCTTTCCGATCATCCAGCTTATAATCGTCTTCGTGAACCACTTTATTACGCACAGTAGCGATAAAACGAAGCTTCGCTATCACGTCATGTGGTAAACGTTCTTCACAACTATTAATAAGTTGGTGTAACCCTTTCCCTTCTGCATGGTACTGAGTACGCAAAAGTTTTTCGATCGTTCGGGTACGCATGACTACTTTTTCAATATCTGACATCGTAACCCTCCTTACCAGACCCTTCCCGTGTTCGTTATTTTTATTCTTCTATAAATTTAGAGCTTTTTCGAGCCGTTAAGTGCAATTTTACTTTCAATTTGTGCCCTTGAGCGCATATAGCCAGACAAGTGAAAGCTGCTTAGTTCAGCTTTAGTGACGTAGCTTGCAGATGAAGCAACGATTTCATCGCCCCCCCATTGAGGTAAACCGTGAAGTGCGCCGAATAAAATTCATGTCCCTTTCATTAGATTATGAATAAGTTATCTCAACTCATCGTTTCATCAATGAGTTCTGTAGAATAGAGCTCAATGAAACATCGGAGGTTAACATGCCAATCTCACTTATTGTCGCCCTGTTCGCCCTTATTGCTTTGGGCGCATGGGTATTTTTTCGTTTCTATAGCAAGCACTATGTGGGCGAAGACGCTCCAGAACAAAGTGCACAGGTAACTATTTTAGATAAGCAAGCTATCGACGTCCCAGATGCACCACCAGGCCAAGACGACCAAGAATATTGGATTTATGTCCAACGCGGTTCTATTGGCCCTAAACGAGAGTTCCAAATTGGAGTGCACTACTACCATGCACTCAACCCTGGAGATAAAGGAACGCTAACCTATCGTGGTAACAAATTCCTTCACTTCGCCATCAAACGTTAAGGCAGTAACCAACGAGTCTTGGCAGAGCGAGAAAAGAGATAGCTCATCGCCAAGGCTCCAGCTCCACTGATAATGATCCAGACTGGAATCACCCATGCGGGATGTCCGGTGTACCAACCAAACGCTTTCATCGGCCATAAGAAAATTGGGTGAAGTAAGTAAATCCCCAAGCTGTGCTGACTGATCACACTCACCACTTTTTGTACTTTTGGTGACAAGCCTTCCCCAAAGTAACGACCGATCATGAAAATCATCGAAGCCGCTAGAATGACATTCAGTGTTTTGTAAGAAAGCCAGCGTCCAACCGTGTACTTCTCCGCCTCTAAACTGTTCGTCACGACCATAGTAAATGTCACAGCCAACGCGACGAGGCCAAACCCTGTAAATAAGGTCACCATAGAGCGGTTCAAAGGCACTTTTTGAAATAGAACATAACCCAGAGGAAGGTAACCCATGTAGAGCCACATTTGGTTACTCCACGGACCATCAATCTTGAACAAAAACAGCGTGCTGGTGAAAAGCCAAAATGCGAGATAGGTATACAACACATTGTCATCAACGTTGCGTACCATCCATTGGAACAACGGAATCACAAAATACAGCGGTATAAAGTAATAGAAGAACCCTAGGTGGTAATACGTCGCGTGGAATGAGCTATTGCTCAATACCTCTTTTACGGTTTCAAAGTCAAACCCTTGAGCCGTCCAGCCAGAGAGGTATGCATAAAACATCGACCAAATAAGAAATGGGACTAAGACTTTGCCTAAACGCCTTTTGATATAATACTTACCGTCAAATGGTCGAGTGTCACTGAGCATCAGCGCTCCGGTGATCAGAATGAAAACTGGCACCGCCCAGCGGGTAACGCTATTAACGCCTACCGCCGTCAACCATTGGTCAAACGGGATCACTCCTAACTCATTTCGATAAGGGGCCAAGACGTGAATGGCGATCACTGCCACCGCAGCAAAGCAGCGCAATAAATCAAAAAACAGAACCCTTTCTCTCATACCTTTCCCTACTTTGAGTCGCTTATCGTTTATAGCATAGGGTAAATCTCAGCCAGTGAAATGGTTAACAATCTGTTTTTGCTTATTTTTAACGCAACAATGACCTACAACGGGGATTTCATCACCACTCTAATCAATTAACGAGAACCAAACATCAGCATTCACTCTCGATGCTAAACCCACACAGTTTGATTACATCAACGGCGCATAAGAAACAAAAATGGCTCCAAGTTGGAGCCATTTTGTACGATCTACAGATAAAAACACCGGGAAAAATTTACGCTGTGGCAACGCTAGCTTTTGGCAGCTTAATCGAAATCAACGTCGTCAGCGCCAAGAAAGCAAAGGAGACCCATAAGCACGCCGCAAGACCAGCCTCTTGATAGATCCAACCCGATAATACCGTGCCAATCAAACGCCCCATTGCATTGGCCATGTAATAGAAGCCAACATCCAGAGACACACCATCGCCTTTAGCGTAGCTCACTATCAAGTACGAGTGCAGCGAAGAGTTAATGGCAAACACAGCGCCAAAAATCATTAACCCCACAACAATCACCAACTCAGGCTGCCAGCCGATTTGCACACCATAAGCAATACCGCCCGTAATTAACGCAAGAATTCCTGCCCATACTAATGCTGCACTACCATCAGGCACGCGACCTTGCGCTTTACCAGTAATACGCGGCGCAAAGCCTTGCACAAACCCATAAGCAATGACCCATGCGGCTAAAAAGCCACCGACCCACAAGTGATCCCAACCAAACACGCTGCCGAGATAAATAGGCAGAGCGACCACAAACCACACATCACGTGCCCCAAACAAGAACATACGTGCCGCAGATAAAATATTTATAGATTCGGATTTGGAGAAAATTTGGCGAAACTTAGGTTTGCTCTTTGCTTTACCCATGTCAGCTTCTAGCCAGATCATGCTGCAAACAAACACCAATGCAAGCACACTCGCCATAATAAACATCGAGTTTTGGAAACCCACCCAAGACAACAACAAGCCACCGACAAAGAAACCCGCTCCTTTGAGCGCGTTCTTCGAGCCCGTCAAAATCGCCACCCATTTGTAAAGCGCGCCTTGCTGCTCGTCTGGCACTAGCGTTTTAATCGCACTCTTGGCACTCATCTTGTTGAGGTCTTTGGCAATCCCCGACAAAGCTTGTGCCGCCATCACCCAAGGAATCGTCAGCCATGCGTTGGGTACTGCCAGCATCAACAACGCAAACACTTGCATCGCTAAACCAATGTTCATGGTTTTGTTCAAGCCTAACCTTGCGCCCAACCAACCACCAATCAAATTGGTCACCACACCAAAAAATTCATAGAAAAGGAACAGTGAGGCAATAGCTAACGTGGAATAACCCAAGTCGTGAAAATAGAGCACCACCAGCATACGCAGCGCTCCGTCGGTCACGGTAAAGTTCCAATAGTTAAACGTCACTAACATGTACTGACGAATACTTTTGCTCAATTGAGAAATCATATTGACCTCTTATGTACAGCGATAAAAGCATTTAGATCATCATGTGCCAAATGCTTATTAACCTGTACACCAACCATAAGGCGATACAACCTTAATTCGAATTCACAAACACACCGAAATTTATAAACAGACAAATATAACCAATAAAAACAAAAAGTTATATCGATATCTTTAGTTTTACTGCTGACCTATTTTCCATTATATAAACCGGAAAATAGCTTTTGGATCATGATGTTCCAAAAGCTATTTAAGCTGATCAAGCGTCTTGCGCCACGCGTTCGATGTACTCAAGCTGCACCGGTTTTGTAAACGCACCAGGGCGAAGCGCCTGCACTTCTCGCACGATATCTTCTAACTGCCATTTCTTCTCTAGCAACAAGTGAGCCGCGAACAAACCTGTGCGACCCGAGCCGCCCATGCAGTGCATCGCGACTTTGCCACCTTGAGCAAGAATCGCATGCAGTTCCGGACTAGCTTGTTGCCACTTCGCCGCAAATTCGTCACTTGGTGCGCAGTCATCTTCAATCTCGATCTGGAACCATTTCATGCCCAGCTGCTGAGTGGTGTCACCCAAAGCCGCAACGTCTTTCGCTGTTAACTCGCTATCGTCCAATGCGGTAACGACCGCTTGAACCCCCTGCTCCTTCAACTGTTCCAACGACCCTTTCAACTCGACGCCTTTGGTGCCCGGGCACGGTGTCAGAACTAATGCACCGGAGTCCAAATCTAATTGCCATGTAGGATGAGACATTGTGAACTCCTGTTATGCCAGACCAACGTTTCGAACCAATTCTGCGGTGCGCGTTGCGTAACCCATTTCATTGTCGTACCAGGCGTAAATCTTCACCATTCGTGAGCCAACCACCATGGTGGATTGTGCATCAACGATGGTTGAGCGTTGGTCGCCTTTGTAATCGATCGACACTAACGGACGTTCCTCAAAGCCAAGAATGCCTTTTAGCTCCCCTTCCGACGCCTCTTTCAGCAAAGCGTTCACTTCTTCTGCTGTGGTATCGCGTTTTACATCGAAGATGATGTCGGTCAATGACGCATTCGCCAACGGTACACGTACCGCGTGGCCGTTAATCTTGCCTTTTAAATCCGGGAAAATTTCCACAATCGCAGTCGCACTACCGGTAGTGGTCGGGATAAGACTCATGCCGCACGCACGAGCACGGCGCAGATCTTTGTGCGGTGCATCCAAAATGGTTTGCGTATTGGTCAAATCGTGAATTGTCGTGAAAGAGGATTGCTCAATGCCCAACTTCTCATGAATAACTTTCACCACAGGCGCAATACAGTTTGTTGTGCATGAAGCGGCTGTCACAATGCGATGTTTTTCAGGATCGAAGATGTGGTCATTCACACCAACTACAATGTTCGCAATGCCCTCTTCTTTCACTGGTGCACTCACCACCACGCGCTTCACACCTTGATCGAGATATTGGTCTAGGTACGAGGTTTTGCGGTGTACACCTGTTGCTTCAATCACAACATCGCAGCCAGACCAGTTCACAGCGTCGATATCACGTTGCTGAGTCGTGGCGATGCGCTTGCCATTGATGACGAGTTCATTGCCCTCAACCTGCACTTCATGGTGCCAACGACCTTGCACTGAATCGAACTCTAATAAGTGGCCAAGCGTCGCTGCATCACCTGCGACATCGTTGATTTGCACAAACTCTAACTCTGGCCAGTCGAATGCCGCTCGCAGTGCTAAACGACCAATTCGGCCAAAGCCATTAATGCCTACTTTAATTGTCATAGTTTTACCCTTTAATCTTCTACCTTGGATCTCTGTTTGCTATTAACAGCAAGCCTCACGACTTTTATCGTGCAAGCGTGTGATGTCGTCTTGGTACTCTTGCTTCAAACAGTTTGATGCCACTAAGTCTTCAATCAGCTTACGCATCCAACCTGGTAATTGCTGCGATAACTCGTAGTACACCCATTGCCCTCGGCGTTTATCCACCAAGATGCCACTGGAGCGTAACTGAGCAAGATGACGAGAAACTTTCGGCTGACTCTCTTGCAACGCAAACGCCAAATCACCCACGCAAGTTTCGCCTTCACGGGCCACCAGCATTAAACAACGTACGCGCGTTTCATCGGATAACAGCTTGAAAAACTGATGTGGAAGCATAATAAACATACCTATATATGGATATGCGTATATACTTATTTAACTCTAGGATGTCGTCAAGAGTGATCCCAGAATCGTCATAAAAGTTTCACATCGAAACAGCTAATAAAGATTGAGAGAAGAACGGTTAGAGAGAATAAAGATACGGCAGAAATTTACGCAGTTGCGACGTTTTGACTCCAGCGAACCGCTTCACCTAACGAGAGCTTGACCTCTTCCAAAGACAACCCCAACTGCGTCGTGATTTTTTCGACGCCTGACCAGTCGGCACGCTCGTAACACTCTTCCAGAGAAATCAGCGCACCATAAACCCCCTTGCGATGTAATAAGGCTTGTTGTACAGATTCGCTAAGTGGCAATTGCTTGACTAAAGATTCCACCGACAAATCAAGCATCGCATCTAAAATCGATAATAAACCGACCATAAACCCTTGTTCGTTGAGGTGGGAAAATGGCTGATAACGCGACATTAATTGGCAGAACTGCGCTCGTTGTAATGAAAGGTGATACAGTTCTCGAGGCTTGTTACTAGAGATATACGACGCCACGACCAAGGAGACAAACTGCTTAAGATTATCCTGACCAAGGTAGATCAAGGCCTGACGAAACGAGCTGATTTCGACAGCGAGGTTCGGCGCTTGCGTATTTACAAAGCGCAATAATTTGTACGACAACGCGACATCTTGCGTAATGATGGTTTCAATACGAGTAAAGTCTGGCTCTGGTGAGCAGACTTCACGAAAAAGCTGTAGCGCTAACACTTGCTCAGGGCTCACGTATTTTGTTTGCGAAACTAATGGCTTACTAAAAAAGTAGCCTTGGAAAAACTTAAAGCCAGCCGCTTTGGCTTGCTCAAACTCTTCTGCGGTTTCAACACGTTCCGCCAAAAAGTGGTATTTGACGCGTTTAGCAAGGTGAGCTTTGACCAACGCACACGCTTTTTCCAGCCCCATTGCCATGATATCGAGTTTAACGATGTGCACGTAAGGTAAGAAGCGACGCCACTCCGGCGTTAAGGTGAAATCATCCAGCGCGATCAAATAACCTTCTCGATACAACTCGCGAATCGCATCGAGAAGATCATCGGTCGGCTGGCAAGTTTCCAGGACTTCGACGACGATTTTGTTTTTTGGCAAGCTGCGCGGTAAGCGGCGCACCAAGCTTTGATGAGGAAAATTGATAAAGCATCGCGAAGAAGCAATCACTGGGTTAGTGCCCAGTGATAGGAAATTCTCGACAATTAATCGGTATGTTGCCCGGTTTGAATCAATATGCGAAGGGTATGCGTTACTCTCACCATCTCGAAACAACAATTCATAACCCAGCGTCTGTCTTTTGCGGTTAAAGATCGGCTGGCGAGCAACATACGTTGTATTCATGCTAAAGAAGGACCTATAAATGGCTTATGACTTTGCAGCTGCTAATAATGCACCACAACCCATAAACATTGAACCGAAGACTTTGTTTATTTTCCCCATGATTTTATCGGAGCGAATAAAACGTCCCATTTGCGCCGCCAAGGTGGTGTAACCCAACATCACGCACGCGTCGATCACAACAGTCGTAACACCAAGCACCAACAGTTGCGTCAGTTGGTCTTGTGCCGGGTCAATAAACTGTGGAAACAACGCCACCAGAAAAACAATCGATTTAGGGTTCGTCAGGTTAATTAAAATAGCTTTGTACAAGAGTGCCATGCCAGACATGTCTTTGTGGCTCTCAGCCGCCACCAAGCTGGAGGTGTCTCGCCATTTCTGGATACCCAACCAAACTAAATAAGCCGCACCAACCCATTTAATGACAGAAAATGCCGTTGCCGACTGTGCGACCAGCGCACCAATTCCCGCCCCAACTAACGCAATGTGAATGGCCAAACCAATTTGGAGACCGATCACAGCCCCCAAAGATTTGCGAGTACCGTAACTCAAACCATTGCTGATTGAGTTCACCGTGCCAGACCCCGGAGCCAAACTAAAAACGATTGCAGTTACTACATAAGCTAACCAGACGTGGGTATCCATTGCATTTCCTCACTAATTCTTCGATGATACATCGCGTAAACAACGTATCTTCAGGTAATCGACTAATGGCTACTAACCATTCACCTTTGACTTATACTCAAGAGTCATTATTTGAGCAAGCAATTGGTGGTCCGATCGCGGCACTTTGGCAAACTCGCCAAGAAGGCTTTGTTAAAGGAACTGAGAAAAAGAACATTTACTGGTGCAAACTGACCAACCCAGAACATAAAAAAGCCGTGCTCATCGTTAATGGGCGCATTGAGTCTTCCTGGAAATACCAAGAACTGTTTTACGATCTCTATCGCCAAGGCTTCGACGTCTATTCCTTTGACCACCGCGGACAAGGTTTATCAGATCGTCTATTGTCTGACTCAGATATGGGTCACGTCTATGACTTTACTGATTATATTGACGATATGGACGTGGTCGTAAACAAACACGACCTTAGCGACTATCAGCAATGTTTCATCATTGCCCACTCCATGGGCGGCGCAATCGCTACACGTTATCTGCAAACTCACCCAGAACATCCCTTTACTGGTTTGATTCTCAGTGCGCCTATGTTTGGTATTAATCTGCCATGGTACTTATCGCCAATAGCGATTCCAGTGACACAGATTATGTCAGCGGTATCGACTTTGCCACGTTATGCGCCAGGACATCAGGCCTACTTTCCTAAGCCCTTTGAAGATAACCCGCTCAGCCAAAGCTATGGTCGCTACCAATGGTTCCGAAATCTCTATACGGAAAAACCGGAACTGCAAGTCGGTGGACCGAGCACACGATGGGTATGGCAAGGGCTAATGGCAGCAAAACAATGCTTTTTATTGACTCGCCAAGTAAAAGTACCGGTGCTCCTGATTCAAGCTGGGAACGATCGTATTGTCAGCAATCTGGCACAAAAACGTTTTATCGATAAATTGCGTAAAACCAACCCACATGCGGAGCTACTTTCTATCGAAGACGCTCAGCATGAGATCTTATTCGAGACCGACCAGTATCGTAATCAAGCACTCGATGCAATCTTCCGCTTTATGAATGACCCGAAATCATCGCCAAACGAAAAAACATAATAAGAACTCTAGGCGACCATTTCACGGCCATGATTAAAGAGGAAATGTCTGCACATTGATTTACCCTCTTTTTCATCCTCATTTTGACGTACACTGCTTGGGTCTGGCTGCGTTGAACCATGCAGATGCAACCGACCAAAGTTCCCCCACATTCGGAGCAGCATGATCTAGTCAGTCTGCTGTACTCCGTTTGCAATCACCTGTTCCACACTATCCAAACCGTTTACGAGGACTTCATGAGCACATCGCTACCTTGCAAAGAGATCACTAAAATCGTTGCCTCTGATCTGGATGGCACGTTACTCGCACCAAACCATCAGCTCAGTGCTTACTCAAAAGAGACGCTAAAAGCGCTGCATGAAAAGGGTTACACCTTTGTCTTTGCAACAGGCCGTCACCACGTAGACGTTGCGAGCATCCGTCGTCAGGTCGGAATTCCGGCTTACATGATCACCTCGAACGGTGCCCGTGTGCATGACCAGGAAGATCAGCTGATGTACAGCGAGAATGTCCCTGCAGAACTGGTTCAAGGCGTGATCGACACGATCAAGCACGATCAAGAAATACTTATCCACATGTATCAAAATGACAGTTGGTTGATGAACAAAGACGACGAAACATTGCGTGATTTCCATGACGAATTCACATACGTCTTATTCGATGAAGACCAAGCGCCAACTGACGGTATTGCGAAAATCTTCTTCACCCATCCGGCACAAGATCACGAACGCTTGGTGGTGTTTGAAAACAAACTACGTGAACAATTTGGCGATAAGCTGAATATTGCGTTTTCAACACCATGGTGCTTGGAAGTAATGAGTGCAGGTGTGTCTAAAGGCCATGCTCTTGAAGCGGTAGCGAAAAAACTCGGCCTCACGTTAGAAAATTGCGTGGCATTTGGTGATGGCATGAATGACGTAGAAATGCTGTCGATGGCAGGTAAAGGATTGGTCATGGGTACATCACACGAGAAAGTGATGAAAGCATTGCCAAATAACGAAGTGATTGGCAGCAATGCAGAAGATGCGGTTGCACACTACCTACAAGATCACTTGCTGTAAGCTGCAATACTCCAAACAATAACAAAGGGCTGCACATTCGCAGCCCTTTTCTTTTATCGCTGACTTGGCAACTTCTCTTTGCCAAGGATCGCTTCCCACTCTTCTTCTGTCACAGGCATGATCGACAAGCGATTTCCACGTTTCACCAATGGCATGTTCTCAAGTTCTGGCATCGCTTTCATCACCGATAACGGAATCAATCGCGCCGTTTTACGCACAAACTCGACATCCACCATAATCCAACGCGGGTTATCTGGGTCTGACTTTGGATCGTAATAATCGCTTTCAGGATCGAACTGGAAATGATCGGGATAGGCTTCTCTCACGACTTTAGCAATACCGGCAACGCCAACATTCTTGCAAGAAGAGTGATAAATCAGGACTAAATCGCCCACCTTCACTTGGTCACGCATCATATTGCGCGCCTGATAATTACGAACTCCCTCCCAACATGAAACCTTTTGGGTTCGAAGCGTGTCAATAGAAAAGGTATCTGGTTCAGTTTTAAATAACCAATATGCCATAATGCCATCCGATGCCGATTGAGTAACAATAATGAGGAAGATATAACATGAAGGCTTTGAAAAACCCAGTGGCGCTTGCCACTCTGCTGGTTCTGCAAGCATGTAGTTCGCAGCCGCCACAATCTGGCGCTGCCGACCCAGCTTCTCCACCAGCCACCTTAGATAAGCCTGACACCATTCAACCTCAAACCTTTATGCTACGTGGAAAAGTGATCGTCGGTCACGAGAGCCAATACATCATGCCTTGTGGCAGCGACAAGCAATATTGGTTACAACTGTCACCACAGCAAATGCAACGAGCAATTCAGTTAAATAACGAGCCTTACCAAACCATGTATGGAGAGGTTATCGGCCATCTCAACCCACCGGGCATCGATGGGTTTTCTGCCGATTTCGATGCTAACTTTGTCGTGGAACAAGTGAACTTCCTGACAACGGAAAACCCAAACCGTTGTCAGCAACCAAACAAACCAACTCGCGTGTTTGGTAATGAGCCTTCTTGGTCGGCAAGCTTTGAGGCTAATGGACTGACATTCCAACAAATCGGCAAACAAACCACAAAATTAGCGATTAAGAGCAGTCAACTTCAACCTCGCCAGCGCACATATCAACTACAAGATGGTGAACTTCGCCTAACAGAAAACCTCTGCTCAGATACGATGAGTGATTCTTTGTATGGCTGGAAAGCGACGCTAAAACATGATGGCGACACTTATCAAGGTTGTGGTACAGCTGCAAACGTGGACGCTACGCTTGGCTGGGCCAATACCTATGTCGCGACTTCAACCCAATCACAAGGTTTTGAGGTGCAAATGACCTTAAACCCAGACCACAGCGCCACAACAAAATACAGTTACGCCAATGGGCAAGCACCGTTAATCGAACGTGGGTACTGGCAACAATTAAGTCCGTCTCAGGTTCAAGTCGTCATGACGCATCATCAACAACAAAGACTGATGTCAGAGCGACTGTTTACGCGAGAAGGTAATCAGCTCAAAGCGACCAAAGAAAAAGTCGGTAACTTGGTATACCCAATCGCCGATGGTGGTTTAGTGCTTTACCCTGCCACCGTTCGTGATGAGGGCATGATGCAACCAGCCGAGAAACGCGCCAACAAGCCCATCAGCAATGCAGACGTACCTTCTAGTGCGGAGTTTGACTCCAAAGTAGATGCCGCCGTACGCAACTACTTCTTCATTCACCAAACCAACCCCAACAACAACCAGTACCGTTGGCTAACCTACGACCTCAACGGCGATGGTAACGAAGAGCTATTAGTACAGCTGGATTGGTGTGGTTCCGGTGGCTGTACATTGCTGATATTTGAACATCACGAAAAAGAGTGGCGCTTCAATAGCCGCATCACACTGGTACAAAGCCCAATTATGCTCGGCCAACAAACCTCTCATGGCTGGCGAGATCTTATTTTTAATGTCAGCGGTGGCGGTTCTAAGGCAGCCCAACACGTGATGCAATACAGTGGGGTTAGCTACCCACTCAACCCAAGCATGGCACCAACGGCAACGCCAAACCAAATCAGTGGCGTGCGTCTGTTCTCGGATGGGGTTAGCCCTGTGCGCGAAGGAGTTCGTCTGTAATGTCGCAACCGTGTCCAAATTGTGGTTTTCAATTCAACTGTATGTGCTCACTGGTGCCGAAACTTACCAGCGAGCACAACATCTTGCTGTTGATGCATCCGAATGAACTGACGCGTGATACCAATACCGGCCAGCTACTAGAGCAGTGCCAACTCAATATTGAGCGAGTAATCTGGGACCGAAAACAACCACCAGCAGAATTGCTCGCTCGATTAGCTGATCCGTCGCTGTATCCAGTGCTTCTATTCCCAAGTGAAGAAAGCGTCACACTCGAACATGTGGCGCTCCAAAGCCAACAACAAACCAAAAATCCGCTGTTTATTATTTTGGATTCCACCTGGCAAGAGGCGCGCAAGATGATCAACAAGAGCCGTTGGTTAGAAAGTATCCCTACTATGGCGCTGTCTGCATCGGCAGACTCGCAATATCAGCTGCGACGCAACCAACAACAAGGTAACTTGTGCACGTTTGAAGTCGCCGCACATTTACTCGGACAACTAGGCGAGCAAAATAACCAGCAAAAAATGCTCACATTCTTTGCTCACTACCTTGCACTATTTCAAGCCGAAAAAAGTGGACACGCTCTCAAGCAATCACCGAGCTCACGCAACTAAAACCGAATTACTCAAAATAAAAAAACGCAGCCAAGGCTGCGTTTTTATTTAGAATGGTTTCACGTGAAACAGCATTAAAATAATCGGGTCGGCTCACCCAGATAATAGCCTTGCAGATAGTCGACGCCCATATCCTGCGCGATTTTGCACACCTCTCGATTGTGGACAAACTCCGCGACCGTCTCCGCGTTAAACACCTGACATAAACGCACCAACTGAGAAGCTATTTTGCGCTGCTTTAAGTCTTTATCGATATCACGGATCAAGCTACCATCGAGCTTTATGACTTCCGGCTCCAGCTTTAGGATTTCATCAATATTGGAATAGCCTGAGCCAAAATCATCAACAATGATACGCGCTCCTAAGCTTCTAAAATGACTGCATACTTCGATCATTCGACCGTAGTCTTTGATTTGCTCAGATTCCAACACTTCCAAACCAATTCGCCTAGGGTCATTGAGCTGGCTAATTTCATGCTCTAAAAGCATTAAAGTTTTATCACTAAGCAAATCTTGCGGCGATAAGTTAATAGAAAAGTCACCTTGCTTATCTCGCATGTAATATAACGTAGAATGGATCATGTGCCGACTCAATCGAGTATAAAGATGCGTATCGGAAATAATAGGCAGGAAGCGCCCTGGCGCAATCACCGTTCCATCCTCCTCCAAAATGCGAACCAAACATTCTTGGCTTGCCAATTTATGGCTATCCGCATGCACTATCGGCTGGCTATAGGTAATGATGTTCTGTTTGAGAATGGCTTTACTGACGCAGCTCAACCATCCAAGCTGCTCTTTACGCACATCCTCACTGACTTCGATGTCTTTCGCATTGCAGATATGGGTATTACTGCGCACACCGGAGCGCCTCGCTTCAATGCCTTTGAGCAATAGCTCATCCGCAGAAGCTGATGGAAAATCTCGACGACTCACTAAGCCACCGCACAGCGAGATAGAAAGATAATCTATTTCGCGCAGACCAATTGGCTCAAAATTAGTTTGCTCTACCGCGTCGGCAAAACGAGTAAAGTGCTGTTTGATGGTTTCACTGCTTTGGTCAGCTTTAAATATGAACGCCCACTCACCAACCCCAATACTATAAAGCTGCAAAGCCGTTGGCATGCCAAAACGCTTTCGCAGTCGATTCGTAAAATGCATTGAGAGGTCTTTAAGTAGCTGATCCCCTACTCTATAACCGTATTTTTCATTGATATGGCTGAAGTTAAGTAGTTTTAGAGTCAGCAAGTGCTCATCCAAATCAATGCTACTCAGCCGTTCTTGCAGCGCGACTCGGTTTTGTAATCCAGTGCGACTATCTCGCCGATAGCTTTCTTGTAACTTGCGCGTTTGGCGATCGAGTTGATACCCCATATGCGCATTCATATGGTTGAGGTCGCCAATCGCATTTCGAATCAAGCTAAACAATGGTGAAATAGAGGAGCTAACGGGCGACTTAGGCAAGTTCAATGCTTGTACTTCATCTCCCTCTCGCATCGCTAAATACGTCAGACTGTGATGAAGAATTTCTGGCTGTCCAATACCGCCATGCAGTTCCCCCATACAATAACTACCAAACGTCGTCGCGATATCTTTGAAGGCTTGGACTTCGTCACTGCTGTCAATAAAGTCTAACCGTGACGCGCAGTTAAAAATCATCACGACTTCAGGTTGGTGCATGGCTAACTCAACCACACCATGTCGCACCTGTTCGAGCGTTAATGAGGGGTGGTTATAGCAAAATTGTACTTCGTCACCAAGACACCAAGGCCTGTCGAAACTCATACTGCCATCAGCGTGCAGCTCCGTTACCGTGCAAACTTCCTTGCGCCCCAAACTTTCTCGATACAAAGGAAAGCTGAGCAACTGACTCAGCGTCACATCATGGCCATCCGCCAAATAACGCTTGTATACGTCTAGCGCTTTCTTCTCACCTAAGCAATACAAGCGCGTTCCTTTTGCATGGGTGACTTTATGTGGCATGCCAATCGGGTTCCATTCCGAATACGCATCCGTCCATAGCTTCAAGGTATCGCTGTGCAAAGCTACGGCGACCACGGCATTATCGTAAACTCGGTTTTGATATAGCACCCAACAGCCATCATCAATACTCTGCGCCAACCCTCCAGAGATCACGACTTCTTCACTAGCGAAGGTTTGAAACAAGGGATAGTCACGTCGTTCAATTTGCACAGCAAAGCTGAGGATCACTTGCGAATTATGCTGCAACAGAAGCGAGCGTTTGAGCTCTCCACCATCAATATCGGGGGAGTAAGAGTAGGTTTGGACGGCAGAAGTAAGCGTGGTTTGTTCGAACTCAGTCACACTGATCAGGCAGCCAGAGGTAAATATCTCCCCCTCCAGAATGACATTACGCGTACTATGCCCCACGACATGAGCATTCGGCAGCAACAATAAAACAGCGTCCGCAAGTGTGGTCGTAAAGTCGCGTGATTGAGTCGACAATATTTGCACCAAATATTGTTTACTTGAAGAGAACTGAGAAGTGACTAAAAAGTCATTTAACTGACTGACATCATGAACCAGTTTTGAAAAAGCTCGCATGCACCTACCACTGCCGTAACACTATCTTCACCACGACGTGTGGCGTTACTCTTTTTACTTAATAGTGAATAATTTACGTGGCTTTACGCTGCTTTTCTAGACACAAAATGAGATTAGAATGGATTAATGCGAAAGCAATTAAAAAAGTGTGAGTAACGGCTGCAAACTATTGATTTCAATATCAGGTAAAGTACGTGTTTTTGAATGGTTAATGACATTTTTATTCATATCATTGAACCAACAAGCCGCAAAACCAGCCGACTTGGCACCATGCACATCTGTGGTTAGGTGATCGCCGACATGCAGAATATTCTCTGCTGGAATATCCAAGAACCGTTTCGCCTTAGCAAACATATCGGTGGCGGGTTTCGCCAACCCATCAGGCCCTGCTTTGAGTACACATTGAAAATACGGCGTTAAGCCAATTTTATCTAAATCGACGTTTCCGTTTGTGATCGCCACGAGCGGAACTCGCTCTCCCAGTTGTGTTAAAACATCTAAGCTTGATTGGGGCACTTCAAACTGACTGCGCCAATCCAAAGCGAGCTGCACACCCTCTTCAGCTGCGGCTTGAGCTTGCGCTTCATCATAGCCAACTGAAAGAAAACCATGCTTTAGCTGCACTAAACGCCAAAGCGTCACATCGCTTCTGAGATCCGGTCTCTGCTGGAGCACATGTTTTTTTACCTGCATCCAATCAGCCTTATCCATGTGCGCCACGGCTGGATGTGTTTGCTGCAACCAAGCTAGCAACTCACGCTCCATACGGATAATCACCGGGTAATTGTCATACAGCGTGTCATCAAGATCGAAGGTCATGGCCTTAATAGGCTCGATACGGCGATAAAATTTCATACTTCGGCTCACTCCCCGTTCTTTTTACGTGCTCGTGGGTGGGCTTGGTCGTAGGCTTGCGCTAAATGTTGGAAATCCAAGTGCGTGTAGATTTGGGTCGTCGAAATGTTCTCGTGCCCTAAAAGCTCTTGCACCGCACGTAAGTTATTGCTGGATTCGAGCATATGTGTCGCAAACGAGTGACGCAATTTATGCGGACTAATATGGCTCGCCACAGACTGTTTCTGTCCCCATTCTGCCATACGTTTTTGCACGCTACGGTGCGAAATACGCGTTCCGAGTTTAGACACAAACAAGGCGGGTTCACCTGGCGCAGCAAGATCGCCCCTGACTTTCAACCACTTGGCAACCCATTCAGTTGCCATGCCAGAGAATGGAACTTTACGTTCTTTGTCGCCTTTACCGATAACACGAAGCTCGCCACTGCGCAGTTGTACATCACGTACATCCACACTCACCAACTCAGCCAAACGCAAGCCAGCACCGTACATCAGCTCCATCATGGCACGATCACGCACAGCCAACGGGTCGTCTTCGTTGACCTCAAGCAGTTGGCTCACTTCATCAACATCGAGGTTTTTCGGCAACGGGCGCTTTTTACGTGGCGCTGAAACCCCTTTGGCAGGATTAGCTGACATCTCGCCACGCAGAATAAGGAAATCGAAAAAGCTACGCAGCGATGAGAGGCGCGTCGCTAAACTGCTGGCTTTCATGCCTTCCCGCATGCCCTTACCTGCTAATTGGCGCACCCAGCCTGCATCCACTTGAGACCAATCTTTAAGTCCTATTTCAGCCAAGTGCTGCGCCATGGTTTCTAGCTGCTGTTTGTAATTGCGTTGAGTATGTAGGCTGAGCCCCTTTTCGCTTCGTAAGAATTCATAGAAGCGCTCAAGAGGCTTTTGCAGACTATTTGGCAGAGGAGTGTTGGGAGTTGTCGTCATCGTAACTTTGCCATACCAATGTTTGAGCGAGATGTGCCACTACTAATGATAGGTGACGCAAAAACAAGGTATCCATATCTGGTTGAAAATGACCGCCATCCTCACTAGAGAACGCTAGCACGCCCAGTGTTTGCTGTTTCACGAGCGGCAGTACCACATAGGACCCCATTTCCGGCACATCCATATTGCCAAACAAAGCTTCACGATCCACTTTGCGAAGACGTCCTAGGTACGCGTCTTTGCCATTTAAGTGAGTGGTCGCAAAACGTTGATAACTTTCCTTACTCAATTGAATCGATGCGTCGCATTGACTAAACAATCGAACAAACGCACGTAAGCCCAGTGCTTTAGCTTTCTCTTCAATAGAATGAATGACTTGTTTAAAGTCACCACACTTTAGAATCTGCCCCTGCAAATCCATAAATTCGTAAAAGGTGCGATCGTTGTTCGCCGCAAGCGACATCAGTGTGGTGATCTCTTCCTCTAACTCTTCAATGCGCTGACGTTGGCGATTCATTTGTATGTGCACCAAAGACACCGCACCCAAGTCTGAGTGTGGGAAAGATAGACGATCCACAAGCTCCGGACGCTGCACAAAAAAATCGGGATGATCTTTGAGGTACTCGGCCACCACTTCAGCCGTTAAGGCATCTGCTTCTACTTGAGACAAACCGTTTCCTTTTTCTTCTACTAGCAAGACAATTGACCATCAAATACATGCGTTGTAGGTCCGGTCATAAACAACGGCTTACCCGGACCTTGCCACGCAATTCGTAGTTCACCACCTGGTAGAGAAACCTTAACGTTTTCATCCAGCAGACCCTGAAGAATCCCTACCGCTACCGCCGCGCATGCGCCGCTACCACAAGCTTGTGTTTCACCTGCGCCTCGCTCGTAAACTCGAAGACGAATATGGTCACGACTCACCACCTGCATAAAGCCAGCGTTGACGCGCTCTGGGAAACGCTCGTGCGACTCAAGCAGCGGACCTAATGTATCGACATCAGCAGTATCCACATCATCGACCACCGTCACCACATGCGGGTTACCCATGCTTACCGCGCCACAGAACAACGTTTTTTCACCAGCGCGCATGATGTAGGTTTTCTCTTTTTGCTTGGCTTTGAAAGGAATTTTGTTCGGCTCAAACTCTGGCACACCCATGTTGACCGTCACTTCTCCATCATCTTCGATGTTGAGAATCATCTTTCCTTTTTTGGTGCTCACGCTGATGCTGTATTTATTGGTCAACCCTTTCAAGCGAACAAAGCGCGCGAAGCAGCGCGCGCCATTCCCGCACTGCTCAACTTCACTACCATCGGCATTGAAAATCCGATAATGGAAATCAGTTTCAGGGTCGTAAGGGGCTTCTACCACGAGCAATTGGTCAAAACCAACGCCGGTATGACGATCCGCCAAACGGCGGATCAGGTCTTGCGAGAAAAACACGTTCTGGGTAATACAGTCGACGACCATGAAGTCGTTGCCCAAACCGTGCATTTTGGAAAAGTGGAAATGCATTTGTTGTGTGTTACTCCGGTAGAATCTGTTCCAGCTGCCACAAACTGGTCAGCTCCTCACGCTGGCGAACTAAGTGGCTTTGTTTACCATCCACCATTACTTCTGCCGCTCGGGTACGAGTATTGTAGTTCGAAGACATCACAAAACCATAGGCACCTGCTGAACGAACCGCGAGTAGATCACCTTCTTGCAAAACGAGTGCGCGATCTTTACCCAAGAAGTCGCCAGTTTCACAAATAGGGCCAACCAAATCGTAAGTCTGTGCTTCACCCGTGCGTGGCGAAACTGGCACGATATCTTGCCATGCTTGGTATAGTGCAGGACGCATCAAGTCGTTCATTGCCGCATCGATGATGGCAAAGTTCTTGTGCTCAGTATGTTTTAAAAACTCAACACGCGTTAGCAAGATACCTGCATTCGCAGCAATTGCTCGGCCCGGCTCAAAAATCAGCTCCAAGTCTTGGTGATTTTCAAGACGGCCTAGTAACGCTTTCGCGTAATCTGAAGGCTGAGGTGGTAATTCATCACGATAGACCACACCCAAACCGCCGCCGACATCAAGGTGACGAATGTTAATGCCTTGCGCTTTTAAATCATCAATCAGGGCTAATAAACGGTCTGTCGCGTCGATAAATGGGTCGATATTGGTCAGCTGAGAACCAATGTGGCAGTCGATGCCTTGCACATTCAAGTTCGGCAGGCTTTGCGCGAATTTATAAACATCTGGCGCACGATCAAATGCAATGCCGAATTTATTGTCGCGAAGACCAGTCGAAATGTAAGGGTGTGTTTTCGCGTCGACATCTGGATTGATACGCAGAGAAATTGGCGCAATCACACCAAGCTCACCCGCAACCTTATTCAAACGTTCTAGCTCGGGCTCAGATTCAACGTTGAAACATTTGATACCTAGCTCAAGAGCACGCTTCATTTCTGCAGGTGTTTTCCCAACACCAGAGAAGACGACTTTCTTCGGATCACCGCCTGCGGCAATCACACGCTCAAGTTCACCACCTGATACGATATCAAAGCCCGAACCCAAACGCGCCAGTGCGTTCAATACGCCTAGGTTTGAGTTCGCTTTCACCGCGTAGCAAACTAGATGAGGATGTTGACCCACAGCACTATCAAACGCCTTCCAGTGGCGCTCTAGCGTGGCTCGAGAATATACGTAAAGAGGAGTGCCATATTGCTCTGCAAGAGCTTGAAGTGGGACGTCTTCGGCCCAAAGCTGGCCATCATCCTGATAGTTGAAGTAATCCAAAATTCGCTTCCCTTATTTTATTCGACTGCTGAACCCTAATTTCACCCTAAGGCGCGGTTATTTATTGTGATTGCTCATTCTGTTGAGTGTCATCTGGAATGTATAGTGAGCCAGACTGGCCACATCCCGCTAACGTCGCGGCAACCATCACAAACCACACAGTAACTAATTTTTTCATTTCGCATATCGTGATTATTGAATCAATGCCCCCTATAATCGCACCACACTCAGGAAAAGCAATAGGATAGACGGATGAACGATACTGAATTTCATCAACTGGTGGATGCGCAGATGCAAATCATCGAAGAATCCATCGATGATTCAGGCGCAGACATTGATTACGAAGTCACTGGCAACGTAATGACATTGGAATTTGAAGACCGCAGCCAAATCATCATTAACCGCCAAGAGCCGATGCATGAGATCTGGCTAGCGTCCAAATCTGGTGGTTTCCACTTCAAACTTATTGAAGATAAATGGACCTGCTCAAAAACGGGCATGGAGCTATTTGAAATGGTGAAGCAAGAGTGTGAAAAGCACGCGGGCGAAGCCATTGATTGGGCATAATGCTGGTCAATCGTCACCAAAACAAAAAGAGCACTTAGGTGCTCTTTTTGTTTTTTGATACGGGTTTAATTACGCGTTTACCGCTTTAGTGGGACGATGCGGTGAGCACCCATCATTGCGATAAGGGATGATATAAGCATTGCCCTCTTCAGGATGGATAATCTGGTAGTACTGCGGCAGGTTAAAGTTGATAAATTTCGACGCAACACGACTGTCATCTTTTACGGATGTGTAAAAGCTGTTCACGGACGAAATCATCTCGTCTTTGGAGCCACTGAATTGGTGATACACTTCAACTTGGTTTGACTCATCCAACACATAAATATTGAAGCCATCTTCATTATCTTCATTATCTTCAAAGAAGAACTGCACCAGACCTTCACTGGCAAAACCATCCACCGCTTCTGGCATTTGATACTCTTGCTCACGATCGAGCATTAATAGCGGCGAGCCTTTAAGTTTGTTAGTAGAAATACTACGATAGAAATCAATGGAGTTTTCTAACTTCTGCACCGACACGCCACGACGTTCAAAGAACAGCCCGTAAGTTTGGTTACCGAGGCGCATCGCTTTAAAGCGGCGGCGTTTTTCTTGCTCTACTGGCTTCAAGCGTAAGTCGATACATTCCGCTAAAAGCTGGTAGACCATATTACGCATCACACCACGCATGTTCTTCGCATAACAGAACACATCCACCGATTCTGGTGGCAACGCGTCTTGGTGCATTTTGCCCAGAATGGTTTTTAGTGCGTCCAGCATCGCCGTTTCCCCTTTGAAATGCAGCGTACGCACTTCATGCCAGGAGTTACGGTAAACCAAGTCGACACTGCCGACTAAGTTTTTATGTTCCGGACCAAAACTGAAGATATCGGTGTTTTTCACATCCACTTTCAGTGAACGGCCCGAAAGCTCTGACGTGGGATCATTTTCAAAGTTGATAAACATCGCTAACTGGCTGATCTCACATGGGCTCGCTAATGCCTGCATCGTCGGACGGCGCTTACGCAGCGCAAAGGTATTTCGTAAGTCGCTCACCATTTGGTAGAACTTATCGATATCCAGTTGCGCTTCACGCACCACCGCGTGCAAACGAGTCGACTCGGTGATTAAACCATTAAAGAATGCCCAAGAGACTAACTTGCTCAAGTATTCATGATGTTCTAAGTATGGCTGCCCCAAAATGCGGTGCGCGATCAGAGGTTGTTTATAGAGATACCAACCAGACTTGTTCACACCACCATCTTTCACTTCGATGAAGCTTAAATCCGGTTCATGCAAATCAGGGGAAATCTGTGGGTTGAGCAACGTCACTTTGCCCGGCAATACTTCAAAAGCGGCGTAAAGCTTACGAGCCAAAATACTGATGTCTTGCGGGCTGATAGCGGAGGTAATGTCGTTGCGGCGCGCAAATTGAATCAAATTACGGTAGCTCTGCATCAACGCATCCAGCAACGCATGATGCACCACTTTTACCTGTTCAACTTTCCAGTTGCGGCGATCATCGAGCTCAGCAACAACGCTGGCATCCCAATCCCATTTTGCAATCATGTCGCTCAGCGCTTCACGGCGCCAAGCCACTGAACCGACATCTGGTTCACGCGACAACTTTTCATGGGTTTTGAGATAGAAGCAACGGCGCACCAAATCCAAACGAGTGTCGTCTTGGATTCGCTCTAAATAGCGGGTTACTTTTTCCAGCATTAAGTAGTATGCATCCATGCCATAAAGGTCTGGTTCATGGGCAAAGAAACGACGCTTGGTATCGATGCTTAACAGTTGCGTATGCGGGTATTCCCACGAATAAGCTTCAAGCAGAATGGCTTTTAATACCGATTTGTAGGGAGAATCGATACTTTTGTATAGCTGCCACAAGTTCGAGCCGAAGTACTCTTCAGCAGGAATGCGGTTCAATTTGCCAAAGTCGATCCATTCACTACAGTCAATGTAACCTTCACTGCACAATTGAGAAACGTACTCGTCGTAACACTCTTCCATTTCTGGCGGCACTATTTGCCATAATAAACGCTGTCCAGCAATACGCACCGCGCTACGATAGAATTCATCAAGCAAAAGTAAGTGCTGAGATGAGCCACAGTTATCACCTGTCATCTCTTCAGAATGGTTGCTTCTAAAGCGTTCTTCATCCATTAAGAAGAAGTTCGCCTCCACCCCTTGGCTTTGTGCCCAGTCGGTGATCAGCAAGCATTTATTGGTCAGCAATTCTCGCTCGTCACAATCCATATCTGGCGAAATACACACCCAAATATCTAAATCACTAGAAGTACTTTGACCAATTGATGAGGTACTGCCCATGGTGTATAAGCCCAAGATAGCCGGCTTCTCTGCCGTCTTAAGTGGCTGACCAATGGCAAGTTGAATATCATCTATGAATTGTTGCTGAATGCTATTTAGTTCAAGCCCATGCACACCAAACGGAACATCGGCATCGTAATAGCCAGGAATCACAGGGTGGTTGTAGTTCAACAAGGCAGGAATCAAGTGGAAGACTTGCTGGCTTTGCGAATCCATAAGCGCCAGCGCGCGATCAACTCGCTGCTGATTCAAATTATCTAGTCGCTGAATGATTTTTTGGGTGTAAGCCTGCAAGGGGAATTCCTTGGTTGAACAATCACGAAAATCTGCTGACGTTTTAAACCAAAACGGCCTAAAAACGTGATCAATTTAACACTTTTATTGGTGCGGGTAAAGTTTCACGCCCACGCACCACTCAGGATGCAAAACCATACTTTAGTCACAAAATTAATCGCGCGGTAGTGTCGCTCTTATTACCTATTACTAATAATAGTCCTTAGTCTAATTGAGAATCCAGTCACACTATTTTCATAACGTCATGTAATTCCATTCATAGCCCTCAGAGATAACGAACTAACAGTAAGCATTTCTTGATGAGAATGGTAGGATAAACCCAAATCCAAACAGCATTGAGAAGATCATGACACAATCCACACCTATTCGCATTGCAACTCGAAAAAGCCCTCTTGCTTTATGGCAAGCTTACTTTGTCAAAGACGCCCTTCAAGCCGCTCACCCTGGTTTGGAAGTCGAGTTAGTAACCATGGTGACCAAAGGTGACGTGATTTTAGATACACCGCTAGCAAAAGTTGGCGGCAAAGGCTTATTCGTAAAAGAGCTTGAAGTCGCAATGCTAGAAGGCCGTGCAGACCTTGCCGTTCACTCAATGAAGGACGTGCCCGTCGATTTCCCGGAAGGTCTTGGCCTCGTGACCATTTGTGAACGTGAAGACCCTCGTGATGCTTTCGTCTCCAATACCTATAGCAATATTGATGAACTCCCTCAAGGTGCAGTGGTTGGTACTTGCAGTTTGCGCCGTCAATGCCAACTGAAAGAATATCGTCCAGATATCATCATTAAAGAGCTCCGCGGTAATGTGGGCACTCGCCTTGGTAAGCTAGATGCGGGTGAATACGATGCGATCATTCTTGCTGCGGCAGGCCTTAAACGATTGAAGCTTGAAGAGCGCATTCGTAGCTTTATCGAGCCAGAGCAATCATTACCTGCGGTTGGCCAAGGTGCTGTCGGTATTGAGTGCCGCCTTGACGATGAAAGGCTGCTTAAGCTACTTGAGCCACTTAACCACCAAGACACTGTAGACCGCGTTTTGTGTGAGCGCGCAATGAACCTGACGCTAGAAGGCGGCTGTCAGGTACCTATCGGCAGCTATGCCCTGCTAGATGGCGATAACATTTGGCTACGCGCATTAGTTGGCGAACCAGATGGCAGCGAAATTGTTCGTGGTGAAATCCGTGGCCATCGTAAAGACGGCGAAACGTTAGGAGTGCAGTTAGCCAATGAACTACTGGATAACGGCGCTCGTGAAATCCTAACGAAGCTGTACGCAGATCACGAATAATCATGGCAGTGTTGGTCACTCGGCCGGGAGAGCAAGGCAGCGCGCTTTGCTCTCTGCTCGAAAGGCACGGCATTTCTGCACATCACCATCCTCTGATCGACATTGTCGCCGATCTCACGGACACGCACCTCTCTAAACACCTGCATCAAGCTCAAATTGTTATCGCTGTTAGTCGACATGCCGTGCAATGTGCACAGCAAATCTTAGCCAGCAACGAGACATCATGGCCGAAACAAGCCATTTACCTTGCCGTTGGTCAAAAAACAGCACACTATTTAAGCAAATGTACCCAACAGAAAGTACACTATCCCCAAGTCAGTGATAGTGAACATTTATTGCGACTGCCAGAGCTCAATAATGTGGCCCAACAACAGGTTCTTATCCTTCGTGGGAACGGTGGAAGAGAGCTGATCAAAGATGCATTGGTGAGACGTGGCGCAAAAGTTCACTATAGTGAGACTTACAAGAGAGAATTCATCCCATTCGATCCAGTAAGCTGTGTCTCACTATGGAAAACCCTACAAATTGACCAGATCATCGTCACCAGTGGTGAGCAACTGGATTATTTGTGCAGCCAATTGACGTCAGAGCAATTGACTTGGCTTAATCAACAAGAGTTGTATATCCCCAGTCAGCGTATCGCTGACATCGCACTTCAAAGGGGGTTCACTCGGGTGAGATGCACGGGAAGCGCATCCAACCAAGAATTACTGGCGGCTCTCCAGCCCTAGCTACACAGGATATAGGCATGACAAGTAAAAATAACGACCAAAAAAATAACGATAAAAACCTTTCCGAAGAAACCTCATCGGCACCGCTAGCCGAAAAAAGCACATCGCAGCAGGATGCGGCCCCTAAAAAAGAACAGCCAAAAGTGGCCGAGTCCCCAAAAACAGCCGAGCCAGCCAAAGTCGAATTTGAAGAAAAACAAGGTAAGCGCGGAGTTAAACTAGGCACAGTCGCTATCATCTTATCGATTATTTTTGGCGGTGGCCTCGCATACAAGCTGCATCAGCAGCAAGCCGATTACCAAGCGCAGATCGCCCAACTAAAAAGTCAGCTAGAAAGCACTCAAGCTTCCATGAAGCAAGAGCTCAGCCGGGTACAAGAAGAAACCATCGAGAAAGCAACGACCGTGACACACAAAGCGGAAGTGGTACTTGGACAGCAACAGAAGAGCATTGAAAGCTTACAGCTTGCCGTTGCCGATGTGAAAGGTCGCCGACCAAACGACTGGCTACTTGCTGAAGCCGATTACCTCGTCAAATTAGCAGGTCGTAAACTGTTCTTAGAGCATGACGTAGAAAGCGCAACTCAACTAATGGAAAGTGCTGATCAACGCATTGCAGCACTGAATGACCCTAGCCTCGTCAAACTACGCAAAGCAATGGCGAACGATATCACCAAACTTCGTACTATCCCGCTGATTGACCGTGATGGATTGGTACTACGCTTAACTGCTCTGCAACAGCAAGTAGACAAGCTACCTCTCGCCAATGCACTACTCCCAGAAGCAGAAGCCGTAGAGAACACTGAAGTGTCAGAAGATATTGCAAACTGGCAAGATAACTTAATGACCTCTATGAAAGACTTTTCAGAAAACTTCATTACCTTCCGCACGCGCGATGGTAACGTCATTCCACTGCTTTCTCCTGAGCAACACTTTTACCTAAAAGAAAACATCAAAGCCAAATTGGAGACCGCAATAAAAGCGGTGTACCAAGAGCAAGGTGAAATTTATACCACGTCTCTAAAAACGGCCGACAAATGGGCATTAGCTTTCTTCAACCAAGACGATAATTCCGTTAAAGAGTTCAACAAAACTGTTAACCAGTTAAGCCAGCAAAACATTCAAGTGGAATACCCAACGAAACTGCAAAGTCAGTCTCAACTATCAGATGTCATCCGTGAGCGCCTACGTCGCGAAGTCACAACGATGACAGGTATGGAGGATAAGTAATGTTTCGTCTTATTTTCCTATTTGTTGTACTAGGTGCAGGACTATTTGTTGGCACTCAATTTTCTGGTCAGCAAGGCTATGTACTCATATCCATCGCTGAGAAAACGATCGAGATGAGCGTAACGACATTGGTCGTATTCGTTATCGCAGCACTCGCAGGTCTTTTTCTACTTGAGTACCTAATTAAAAAGCTAGTTTACGCAAGTTCTACAACATGGAACTACTTCAGTGTGCGCAAAATGCGCCATTCCCGTCGATACACCAATGAAGGCATTATTAAACTCCTTGAAGGAGACTGGAAAGGTGCCGAGAAAAAAGTGACTCGTTGGGCGAATCATCACGATATGCCGCTACTTTGTTACTTAGTCGCATCTGAAGCTGCACAAGGTCAAGGTGATAAAGCAAAACGTGATCACTACCTGGAGCTAGCAAGCCAGCAAGAGAATGCTCATCTTGCAGTAGAGCTAACTCGTGCTAAACAGTTTATTCGCGATAACGAGTTCGAGGCTGCTTTCGATACTTTGCAATCGTTAAAAGGTCAGTATGCGAGTAATTCGATTGTATTGAACTTGCTGAAAACAACGTACATGCAGCTAAAGTTGTGGCAATCTCTTATTGACCTCTTGCCACAACTCACCAAAGCAAAACTCATCACGGAAGAAGAACACGCAGAGCTGATTCAAAAGGCGCAATGCGGCTTACTCCATGAAGTGGCACAGCAGCAAGGTAGCGAAGGGCTTATCTCTCATTGGAATGGCCTTGCACGCAAAGTAAAACAAGACACACACCTAGTCGCCTGTTTTGCTCGTGAGTTGATAGCCCGGAAAGCAGATGCTGAAGCCTTTACTGTGCTAAAAGAAGCATTGAAAAAACAACCGGCTCCTGAGCTTTATCAACTACTGCCAGATCTAAACCTGCCAGATATCCACCCTGTCGTGGTTTTCTTAGAGGGGGTAGTGAAGAAAGAGCCAGATAACGCCGCTGCGCATAGCGCATTAGCGCACTTCTATTTCCGTCAAGAGAAGTGGCAAGAAGCCCAAGACCACTTTGAGATCGCCTTAAAGCTTCGCTCTAACGTCTCTGATTATGCATTCCTAGCAGATACACTAGAGAAGCAGAATCTAACTAAAGCCGCTCACGAAGTCTCTCGTAAAGCTCTCACGCTAGTTCAGAACGACTAATTAGCAGTCATCTAACCAAGCCGACAGTTTACTGTCGGCTTTTTTATTGCCTGTCACTCATCAACACTACACAAACCTGCAATATCCACTAAAGCTAATGCCCTTCAATCGCCTAAACCTCATTGAGAGCCTCATCGCTTCCAGCAGCACTCCATTAAGCCCACTAAAATCCTCTAAAAAATAGCTTGCACACTTTCTTCAAGGCGAACAACCAAATATAAGTTTCTAGGAAGGAGCTCTACTAACAAAATACAGGTAACTTGAAATAGTGCAGGAAGAAAAAATAGGCACATAAGCTCCGATACTCTCCATTCTCTTTAGTGAGGACAGTCCTATACAATACTTAGAACGTGTTTATTGTACCAACCTGGGCAAGATAGCGAAGAGCCACTAGGTAACACTAAGAGCGCTAACGCACGTAACATAGAGTAAAGAGTAAAGGCACTTCTCTTGTTAACAGAAACACTTCACCCTTAGAGGTAGGAATGCCAATACTCAGACTTGATGGCTCTCGTTAGAAGATGAAGTTATAGACTTCTATCGCTGCACAACCCGTGGATAGCGAGAACGCGCTTAAAGCAAGGCTTCTCAAGTGACATAGTGCAGGGATACCTAGTCCGGGGATACGATCAGCTAAGGGATGGATTCCAGTCCCTAACGAATTTCCAAGCGTCAGAAACGAAGAACGCCTCGCTATTTCTAGCGAGGCTTCTGAATAGTGGCGGAGAGATAGGGATTTGAACCCTAGATACGCTATTAACGTATGCCGGTTTTCAAGACCGGTGCTTTCAACCACTCAGCCATCTCTCCACAAATTGTCACTAAAATTTAGTCTTATACTATCGATGCTAATTTTTAGTTTTGCCTTCAGTTATCTTAATTGAAAAGAAAACTTGAAAGCGATATTTAAAGCCTGGCGATGTCCTACTCTCACATGGGGAAGCCCCACACTACCATCGGCGCTATTTCGTTTCACTTCTGAGTTCGGCATGGAAGTCAGGTGGGTCCAAAACGCTATGGTCACCAAGCAAATTCTTTAATTCGGAAAGCTGTTTTTTAATTCTCGTTCTTACACATTCAA